>CAYPCQ010000119.1:0-28293 GCA_964409245.1 uncultured Verrucomicrobiota bacterium | reverse complement strand
TATTTATAATAATATATGCTTTTTTATCAATATTTATACTTTTCGGATAAGGCCTGACTATGCTCCCAACCTTTTCAACAGTAAATCATGAATTCCGCCAAAGCCGCCATTGCTGAACACGCACACAACCTCCCCCGGTTTGGCAGACCGGGCAAGGTGATTCACGATGGCTTCCACGGTAGGCAAATAAGCAGCCGGCCGGCCCTGGCCGGCCAGATCCTTCATCAACCTGGCGGGGTCCAGGCGCTCGCTGGGATCCAACTGATCCAAGCGGGCCACTTCCGCCACCACCACGCCATCCGCCTCAGCTAACGCTTCCGCCAGTTCAACTTGAAAAACGTTGCGCCGGGTGGTGTTGGAGCGCGGTTCAAACACCGCCCAGAGCGGCTGGCTGGGGAATTTGAAACGCAAGGCTTTCAAGGTTTCGCGGATGGCCGTTGGATGGTGCCCAAAGTCATCCACCACCGTGATCCCTCCGGCCACGCCCCGGATTTCCAACCGCCGTTTGACGCCTCGGAATTCAGAAAATGCCGCCTGGATTTGGCGGTCCGACAGGCCGCAATGGCGGGCACACGCCACCACTGCCAGCGCGTTGCGCACGTTGAATTCCCCGGACAAACCAATGCTGAAAGTCGTCCCGCCCGCCTGGAATTCGGTGTGATCAGCGGCATAATGGCAATCTGTGGCCCGCACCTGGTTGGCGGTGCCCAAACCGAACCGTTGAACGGGGGCATGTTTGATGCCCAGCAAGGGGGCCAGTTGTGGATCATCCCCATTGGCCAGCAACAGCCCATTGCGGGGGATCAAGTTGATGAAACGCTTGAAGGCGGTCTGGATGGCGCCCAGGTTTTCAAAAATGTCGGCATGGTCGAATTCCAGGTTGTTCACAACGGCCACCTCAGGCAGGTAATGGACAAACTTGCTCCGCTTGTCGAAAAAGGCGGTGTCGTATTCATCCCCCTCAATGATGAACCACTCGCTGTCGGTGAACCGCGCGCCTTGGGAAAGATTGGAGGGAATGCCGCCAATCATGTAGCCAGGATTCAAACCGCTGTGCACAAAAACCCAGGCCAGCAAAGAAGTCGTCGTCGTTTTGCCGTGCGTTCCCGTCACCACCAGGGAGCGTTTGCCACGGATGAAAAATTCCTTGAGCAGTTCGGCCAGCGAACAATACCGCACTTTGTTTTCCAACACCCATTCGGCTTCAGGATTGCCCCGGGAAATCGCGTTGCCGATGACCACCAGGTCAGGACGGTGCGCCAGATTCGCTTCGGAAAATCCGGCCCGGATATCAACCTGGCGCTCAGCTAGGAAGGTGGACATCGGCGGATACATGTTCTGGTCGGACCCGGTCACCTGGAAGCCTCTTTCTTTCAGGGCCACGGCGGTGGAGGCCATGGCGGTGCCACAGATGCCGACAAAATGAATGGATCGAAGGTGGTTGAACATGGGTTGGGATCAAGGTTTCGGAGTGAGGGACGGCCATGCCATTTCCACCACCACCGGCAAATGGTCCGAGGCGTCGGAAGTGGGAATCGAGGCCCGCACCGGTTTCACCGGCGACTGTTTCAGAATCCAGACATAATCGATGCGCTGGTTGGGGTGTCCGGAGGGGATCGTGAATCCCTCGCCCGATCCAGCCAGAAGCCAGGCATCGTCGAACTCTTTACCCATGGCCTGGCAGGTGTGGCTGCCGGGGCGGTCGTTGAAATCGCCGGCGATCAGGACCGGGATTCCCGCAAATTTCTTCACACAGGCTTTCAGTTGCTCCACATGCGTCAGCCGTTCAGCGTCGTCGGCTCGGAAATCCAAGTGGGTTGAGATGAACAACAGCGGCTTTTGGTCGATTTCCACCACCGCTTGGAGGATTCCCCGTTGTTCGCCCGGCCGCAACATGCGGATGTGGGTATTGGTCCATTGCCGCACTGGGTGGCGGGTCAAAATAGCATTCCCGTAATCGCCCCCCTGGAAATGAAAATTATTGCTGAAAACACAGGTCATGCCCGTGAGCTTCGCCAACTCCGCTGGAAAATCTTGCTTCTGCGTCCGTTGCACTCCTTGGTCGATCTCCTGCAAGGCTACCAAATCGGCTTTTTCCCGCAGGATCAGGTGGGCGATGCGCGGCAGATCCACGCGCTTATCCATCCCCTCCCCGTGATGGATGTTGTAAGTCATAACCCGGAAACCAGCATTCGAACCGGGCGCGACTGGGTCCGCTGCCCCGGCCCGGTTAATGGAACCTCCAAGCCACCAAAAGATGGTGATTATGGCGGACAGCCATTTTCCTTTGCCGGACATAATTTTTATCCTGTTCATGATTTGACCCTATAATCAAAATGTTCGCGCAATTGATTTTCCGTTCAACTCGGATTCGGCACATCCGGCTCGGGCACCCGAGGTTTTTTGAGAAAGCGCATCATGGAATCCCCATGTTTGAGTACCTTATGCTCCAACCAGTGCCCGGGCAGGGCCAAAGTGTCCCTTTTGGAATGCCCCAGGATCAGCAAGCCATCTTCATTCAAAAGCCCCGGCAAACCCGGCAGATCCAATAATTGCTGGGCATGGGAGGTGGATCGCCGGCCCACGTTTTTCTCGCCGTAGGGCGGATCGGCCAGGATCAGATCGAAGCGGCGTTCCGCAACGGCGAATTGCTGCAAAACGGTGTAAACATCCTGCACCCGCAGTTCCAGCATCTCCTCCGGGAAATGCGCGGCCGCCAGGTTTTTTCTGATGAAATCCGCATGGCGGGGGCTTTTTTCCACCGCCACCAAGTGGACGGCTCCCCGGCTGAGGCACTCGAATCCCATGGCTCCCGTGCCCGAAAAAAGTTCCAGCACCCGCGCCCCCAAGACCCGCTCACCCAGGCTGTTGAAGACCGCCTGTTTGACCAAGTCCGGGGTGGGACGCACATCGTAGCCTTTCGGCACCTTCAGTATGATTCCCGCCGCGGTTCCACCCGTGATTCGCATGCCCCGATTATCCCGATTGCCCGGATTCGGAACAGTCAAAAATGCATCGCGATCTCGATCTTCCTTCCGCGCCGGGGTGTGCCCCAGCCAGCACCCCGCGCCGCGTGCCCTCTTCGGTAAGCGCTCGACAGCCACTGCGGAAACGGGAAAACTTCCCACCCATGGCACGGCTTGTTCTCGAGCGATTGGGAAAACATTACGGCGGGAAGGCGAATGACAAAGCCCCCGCTTTGGCCGGCATTAATCTGGAGATTGAAGATGGCGGTTTGCTGGTCCTGGCAGGGCCTTCAGGTTGTGGCAAAACCACCTTCCTGCGTTTGGTGGCCGGTCTGGAAGAGCCGACCTCTGGCACCATCCAAATGGACGGCCAGATCGTTAATTCGCTGCCACCCAGGGACCGGGACGCAGCCATGGTTTTTCAGAATCCAGTTCTGTATCCGCACCTGACCGTTTTTGAAAACCTGGCTTTCCCCTTGAGTTTGCGCGGAGTTGCCCGGCGGGAAATCCAGGCACGAGTAAGCGAGATGGCTACTCTATTGGGCATCGAGCCGTTATTGGGCCGGACCCCCAAAGCGCTCTCGGGCGGAGAACGGCAGCGGGTGGCCCTGGGCCGCGCCCTGATACGGCGCCCCAAGGTCTTGCTGCTGGACGAACCGCTATCCAGCCTGGATTTGCCCTTGCGCCAGCAGTTGCGCGCCGAAATCCTGCGGCTCCACCAACAATTCCGAACCACCCTGATCTATGTGACCCATGATCAGCAGGAAGCCTTGTCGATGGGCCACCGCCTCGGCGTTTTGAGCCAGGGCAATCTCCAGCAAATCGCCGAACCGTTGGCGATTTATCGCCAGCCGGCCAACCTCTGCGTGGCCCGTTTTTTTGGCACCCCGTCCATGAATTTTGCTGCCGGACGCATCCGGCTTGGAAACCGTGCGGTTATCACTATGGCCACCCCGGCCTGCGAGTTGGAACTCCCCGCGCAACAAGCTGAACGGCTGGCCTCCTGGCACAATCAGGATATGGTGCTGGGCATCCGCCCGGAACAGGTGCTGGCCGCTCCGATGGAAATTGACCCACCTGCGACTATCGCGATTTGCGCCCGCCTGCAGCGGACCGAATTGCACGGGGCCAGCCTCTACGGGCATTTTTCGGTGGGCCAGCAATTCTGGATCGCCCATCTGCCCGATACCGGCCCGCTCTGTCCCGGAACGGACTGGCGTTTAACCTTGAACCTTGCCCAGGCGCACTTTTTCGATCCCGCTTCCGGAAGCGCGGTGTAGCGCCATGCAGCGTATTGGCAGGGAGATGGAAATGGGCGGACTCCCTGCGGGTAAACGAGCCGAGGATGGTCAGGTTCTCCAACCCACAATTCCTGAGAGTAATACATTTATTCCCATGTCCAAAACCGCCAGCAGGTAAAGGATGATGGCCGTTTTGAAGGCGAGCCGCCGGTGCGGTGCTTCTTCCAGCACGACCACCAAGGCGGTGACCCCAATGGATTGGATCATCAACGCCGTATCGAGCATCGACCATAGCTTGAAGTTAAAGCCGCCAGTGAACACTGAAACCACCAGAAAAAATGCCTGGATGCCCAGAAAGAGTTTCACCCGCGTCAATTCATCGGCTACCGGTCCTTCAACTTTCGGCTTTTCAGCCGCCAGGGCAATACGCTCAGGTTCAGTGTTCATAAATCCATTTCAGCAGGTGGTCATTTAGCGAGCCACCGATCCAGGCGCGCTTTGAGCCGGTCCAAATGCGAAAGGCCGGGGACCAGGTTCGGAAAGTCCGCCAGGATCCGGTCCACAGTGGGAATCTCCCCCCAGGCGGTTACTGAAAACACCTCGCAGAGCGGCCGGGCGGGCAAACCCAATTCCAGGTTTCGCCGTTCAAAGCGCTGGCCAAGCATGTTCTTCCATTCGGCAAAATCCTTCGGCGGCTCCAGCTTATGCCGGCCCACCCAGGGCAGCCATTCCATGATCTGGGACTGATGGCACCAGGACATCCCGGCGATCAAATCCATCGCGGGCTCGATATCGACGGCGAAATCGAAATTCCCCGCGCTGCTGAAGTAGTCGTCGTAAACATTCAGTATCACCGGCACCTGGCAGGGCTGCGGCTGGGTTTCATCCGCCGGAAACTCCGGCGTGAAACAGTGCGGCACATTGATCATGTAGGCCACCTGGCGGACTGCCTCAGCCACGCCAATGTGGTCAATATGCACGCCCGCCAGCGGATCAGCCGCCACCGGGGGGCACAGGAGATAATGCGGCTCGAAGTCGCGGATGGCTTTCCAGAACGCCGCCAATAGTGGGACGCTGATCTGGAGGCTCGATTCCCGGGGAATGGCGCCATTGGGCAGCCGCAGTGGCGCGAATTCAAATCCGCCGATCCGCGCCGAATCCAATTGTTCCTGGCAACGCATCCGGGCGGTCTCCTCGCGCGTCCGGAACTGGTGCCCGGCGGCGCCATCGGTACAGATGACCACCCGGTTCTGCAATTCCGCGCCACATTTCCGCCGCCACATTTCCAACGTCCCGGCGGCGGCGAACTCGTAGTCGTCGTAATGAGCGTGGATAAATAATACTTTCATTCCTCTCCTTCATCCAATTCCGGATCCCATTTGGGGAACACATCCGAGGCCAGCTGTCCCCGGCGGATCAATTCCTGGAGATCCCGGATGATGGTCCGCCGGGCCACCCGGAATCGCCGGGCCAGGGCAGAGACATTCGGCCGGCCTTTGGCGTCCTTGACCATGGCCAGAATCTCAGTCTGCCGGCTCAGGCGATCGGTGGACCGGCTCAAGAGCGCCTCCACGTCCACCCGCTTGGAACGTTCCAGCGCCTCAAAACGCCGGATCACCTCCGTTTCGCCACACTCCGTCAGCGCGGTTCGGATGGTCCGGCCCAATTCGTTCACATCCACCGGTTTGGCGATGCAATAATGAGCCCGCCGCGGTCCCTGCAAGGCCTGAATCTGCTGTTGCACCTCCAGGGCCCCGGAAACGATGATCACCGGCACAAACGGCATGAGCTCCCGCAACTGCGGCAAATATTCCAATCCCAGCTCCCCATCGGCCAGGATGTGATCCAATATGATGACGTTGGGCAAACTCCGCTTGATCAGATGGAAAGCCTCCGTCACCGTGCGCGCCTGGATCAGCTCATATTCAGCCAGAGCTTCCTCATAAATCTCATATTGGAGATCGTCGTCTTCGATCACCAGGACTTTGGGCTTTTCCATAACCTTTACCTCAAGCTAGCGAAGGGCGGCAAAAATTGCCAGCAAACAAAGGGCGCGCGGCGGACGAAGGCCAACGCATTTATTCGCCCAGCGTGATCACCATGCGATGCGGGCCAGTCAGTCCCGCCGGCACGAACGGAGGACCATCTGGAGCGCCGTCCAGGACAGCCTTTACGATGCGCCGCCCCTGGCCGGCAAGCCTCACCTGCAATTCCATCGCCCGGTAGGGAATGCCGGCCAGTTCCACCGGCCCCCAACCGCCGGGCAGCGCTGGCGAGAAACGGATGCCATCCGGTTCGAAGGTCATGCCCAGCAGCCCATAATGGATCATCCGGATGAAGGCGGTGGCCGACCAGGTCTGGTGCGAGCAGGAGCCCCAATGAATTCCGCATTGCCAGCCCCCATCAGGCTGACCGGTGGCGGGATGGTAGATCTCGCGAAAATTCCAGCCGGAGTTCCGCACCATGCCCGCCAGCGCCTCAACCTCCATCTGGAAGGGCACAAGATTCCCGGTCCTGGCCAAGGCGGTGGCCCAGTAACCTTGAGCCATGGGCCAGATGATCCGCCCATGGCGGCTGGGTTGGTCCGCCCGGTAACGGGGAAAATCAGGCTCCACCAGGGGGATGCCAAACGGGGTGAGCTTCGTATTTCTGATCAACCGCCGTTCCTGCTCCACATCCGGGATTCCGAAGAGGATCGCCAGGGAAATCCCGGTGGCTTCCTGGAATTCCGCCGGTTTGCCCCGGAGCGCGCCAGCACCGTGGATCAAGTAGGCATAAGAGCCTTTTTCGGGCAGCCAGAAATGCCGGTTGATGGCGGCTTTGAGCGCATCCGCCTGGCGGTTCCAGGCCGCGCCAACTGGCGCGGCCTGGTTCAAAGCGGCAGCCATCCGGCCGGCGCAACGCAGGGCGTGATAAGCGATCACGTTGGCGCTCAAAGTCATCATCCGATCCGCGCCGGGATGATCCAGGATGAAACTGGAAGAGCCTTTGGGATCGTCAAAGGGGGCGGGGTAACCGGCGATGCCGTCCGCCAGGTGCGAGGGCCCCTGGAACAGGCCGAATTCCGTGTCGAACCGCGTGCCCTGCATCTCCGCCAGGCTTTCCCCGGCCGTGGCGGAAGCGGCGGCCAGAAATCCCCGGTCGCCGGTGGCAAGGTAATGATTCCAGGCGGCCGTGACCCAAATGAGCTTGTCCCACCACTGGTTGTCCCGCTGGATGATGAACCGGCCATCAGGCAGGCGTTCGCACACCGCCCACAGCGTGTTCCGCGCATGTTCAGGGCACAACAGGCTGGCCGCATTCCAGGAGTTGACCGAGGCATCGCGCGTCCAGGGATCCTGGTAATCCCCTCCGGCCCGGATGAGCCGGGGCGGATTTCCGGTGAGGAGCCCCGTGCGGTTGTATTTCTTCAAGTCGGCGGGGATGCAATTCAAGTTGAGCAGGTTGTCCAGGGCGGCTTGGTAAGCCTTGCCCAGGGTGGCGGCGAACTGCTGATTCTCAAATATCAGGACCGGGCGGGCAGTTCCAGCCGCCTCGGCGGCCCGCACCGCTGGCGCAATCCCCAAGCCCGCGCAGCCCAGCAGCCACCAGGTCAATGCCAGGCCCGCCGGGCGTGAAAACAACACCGCCGCCCTCCGGCCATGCCGAATCGGTTTAATGCAATTCATATCGATATGGTTCGCACCATATGGCGAGCTGCGGCGGGAATAATCAAGGTTTATTTCAGGCTGCCATTTTTGTTTGTGAAACGGGCGCCTGCAGAGGAGTGTAATCATGCCGCATTCATCCGCTCCTTTCCCGGGTTCGCGGCTTGCCGGCCCGCAAGACCCTCAGGGAAAATCCCCGCCCGTTTTCATACGGCTCAATGGAGGCGGTCACTTCCAGCACGGGGTAGCGCACGGTGGCCAGGCCATAGCTGCGGTAGGTGTCGGCGAAGAGTTCGGTTTCCACGATGCCGGTCCAATCCGCCAAGGTCAGGAATTTCATCGGTTCGCCGGTGATCTGCTGGTGGAGCCGTTGCTCGATCACCAGCCCGCAGGTGACCACCGTCTGGCCGATGAACTGACCCAGGCGGGCGACCGGGCAATAGGTGTCCCAGGCCACCTGGCCATACAGTTCCAAGGGGTGGCCGCTGGCGGGAAAGTCCAGCAGCTCGGATTCCCACTCCAGGCGTTGGCGGCGGGTGGGCTCCTGCCGGGGAACCTCCGGCAAGCGGTCCAGGCACGGCGGCGGCAGCAGCCAGCCCTGGTCCGGCTCCAGGCCGTGCCCGTAGGCGCGCTGGAGGAATTGGAACTCCCAGAACAGGGCCGTGCGGGAGGCGGCAAAACAGTCCAGGGCGCCCACCCGCAAAAGCGCTTCCATCTCCTCCGGCAGCGGCCCCACCCGCCGGTAGAAATCCGTGAGCGACTGGAACTCACCGCGCGCGCGGGCCGCCAGGAGACGTCCGGTCGTGCGGGCAGTCAAGCCTTTCACCCGCGTGGCTGGCACCCGGATGCCGGCGCCAGCCGGCACCGTGGGCAGCGGGGGCACAGGCGGCGGAATCCCTTCCGGCCGGGGAACGGGCTGGCCGCCGCCGGGCACAACCCTGAAACCGGGCCCGGGCTGGTTCACGCAAGGGGGCCGGAGGGGGATGCCCAGGCGCTGGCACTCCAGCACATAAACCAGCGGATGGTAGAACCCTTTGCCATTGGTGAGCACGGCCGCCATGAACTCCGCCGGGAAATAATACTTCAGCCAGGCGGATTGATAGGCCTCCACGGCGTAGGCGGTGCTGTGCGCCTTGCAGAAAGCGTAGCCGGCGAAGCCGCTGACCAGGTCCCACACTTCCCCGATCCTTTCCTCCGGCCGGCCGCGCTGGCGGGCGGCGGCGTAAAACTCATCCCGGATCCCGTCAATGACCGGCTGCCTGCGCTTGCTCAAGGCCCGGCGCAGCACATCCGCGCGCCCGGCGGAAAGCCCGGCGAAGACCTCGCACATCTGCAGCACATGCTCCTCATAAACCACCAGGCCGAAGGTGCTTTTCAGGCACGGCTCCAGCAACGGATCCGGATAGGTGACCGGTTCCAGCCCCTGGTAGCGGCGGGTGAAACGGAGCTTTTTCTGCTCGTTGGCGGCCCCGGGCCGGATGACGCTGACGATCGCCACCAGCCCGTCGATTTCCCGCACGTTGCATTGGCGGCACAAACCGATCATCGCCGGGCTCTCGATGTGGTGCACCGCGCGCGCGCCGCCGCCGGCGATCAGTTCCCACACGCGCGGATCCAGCCACGGCTCGCCGCCGCCGGAAGCGGCTGGGAAGAATTCCTCCCCCGCTTCCTCCCGGCGGGCGGCGGGCGGCCCGGTGGCAAGCCGGCCCAGGTCCAGCTCGATCCGCCGATCCGCCAGCATCTGCTTCACATCACGCATCACGGCCAGCCCGCCCTGCGCCAGGATGTCCATTTTGACCAGGCCAATGGCCTCGACGGCGTCCATGTCGAAATGCGTGGTGGGATAGCCCTTGTGCGCCACAAACGTGGGGGTCAGTTCGTCCATGGGCTGGCGGGACAGCACCACGCCACACGGGTGCATTTTGGGGTGGCGTGGAAACCCGTCGAGGAACTCCGCCATTTCCAGGGCGGTACGGTACGGCTCCTCCGCCAGCGGCAGCTCCTGGCATTCCTGGTTCCGCGCCACCGTCTGCCCGATGCCCCGGGCGGAAGCGAAATGCGGGAATTGCCCGGTGAACCGCCGGATCTGGTGCTCGGAAACCCCCAGCACCTTGGCCACATCCGCCACGGCGCTGCGCGCCTGGTAGGTGGAGAAACCGCCCACCACCGCGGCATTCCGGGTTCCGTACTTCCCGAAAATCAGATCGATCACCTCGTCTTTGCGGTCGTGGGGGAAGTCCACGTCGATGTCGGGCAGCTTGTTCAGCTGCATCCGCTCCGGGTTCAGGAAGCGGCGGAAATAGAGGTCGAACCGGATGGGGCACACCCCGCTGATGCCCAGGCAGTAGCAGACCAGCGAATCCGCGGCGCTGCCGCGGGTGATCCACTCGATCCCGCGGCGCCGGCATTCCTGGAGGATTTCCCAAACCACCAGGAAATATTCCTCGTAACCCACGGCGCCGATGATCGCCAGCTCCTCCTCGATCTGCGGCAGGATTCCGGCCTGGCCGCGGGGATACCGCCGGCGCAGCCCATCCAGCACCAGCCGGCGCAGGAACGCGCGCGGCGGCGATCCGTCCGGCGGTCGGCAGGCGGGGAATTGCGGCGGGCCGAGGGGCATTTCAAAATCGCACCGGCCGGCGATCTCGAGCGTGCTGGCCAGCCATTGCGGATGCTCTTTGAAGCTGGCGCCCAGTTCCGCCGGGGCGGGGAAATGGAATTCACCCGCCAATTGTTTGCCGGGATGTTCCTGGCGCAGCAGGGTGCGCGTGCGGATGCTCTGGACCATGAGGAATTTCTCACGGTCGCCGGGCAGCCCGTAATGGATGGGCGGACAGGCCGCGAGCGGCCAGGGCGCAGCCGTTGGACGGCGGCGCAGATCATCCGGCGCGCCCGCCTCCAGGTAAAAGCGGCCCGGGAACAGCCGCGCCAGCCGGGGGCTGGGGCTGATGGCGATCAACCCTCCGGTCAACCCCGATTCCAGCACGGCTTCCGTGCGGTCGCCGGGTGCCGGGCCGCCGCCCCCGGTGCGGGCGGTCGGCTTCCCGGTTTCCCCGCCAGCCGCCTCCGGCTCGCCTTCCGGGCGGGCGGAATCCAGCCGGGACAGGATCCGGCACAAATTGGCGTAGCCGGCTTTTTCCTGGACGAGCAGCCGGACCGGGCCGCCCGGCGCCTGGATTTCCGCTCCGATGATGGGTTTGAGGCCGGCTTTGCGGGCGGCCTGGTAAAACTCCACCGCCCCGTGCAGGTTGCCGGCATCGGTCAGCGCCAGGGCCGGCACTTCGAAGCGGGCCGCCAGCTGGACCAGGCTCTCGATCGAAAGGGTGGAATCCAGGAAGGAATAATAACTGTGCACATGCAGCGGCGCGTACATGGCGGGGCGGCGGGGCGGCGGCGGCCGGATCGCGAACCGCTCCGTCCGCTCCGCCTGGGGGGCGCTGCCGGGCGCCGGGCGCCGGGCTGAAACCGCAGGCGGCGGCGCTGCTCCCGGCTCCACGGCGGAAAGGATGAAATCGTGGCCGCGCAGGATGATCCGCGGCCCGTGCGCCGCCCGCAGCTGATCAACCACCCGCGCCAGGCGGCGCCGCGCTTCCGGCTGGCCAGACGCGGTTTCCAGCGGCAATTCCAGCCGGAAAACCCCCTCATAGAGGCTGGAGAATTTCAGCGCCACCAGGCGCAGGCTCACCCGCCGCTGCCAGGCCCGGCGGAGCAGCGGCCGCAGCCGGCCATAGAGATCGGTTTCCAGGTCGGTCGGCTCATCAAGGCTTTCGCCGGCCTGCTCTTCGGCCAGGTCGTTATAGCGGACCTTGACCGTCACCGTACGGATGCTTTTGTGGTCCGCGCGCACTGCGGCCATGAGGCGGTCGGCCATGCGCCGCAATACCGCCTCCAGGTAATTCTCATCGGTGGTGTCCGCCGCGAACGTCTCCTGGTGGCTGTACGACTTGGCCGGCTCGCGCGCGGGGACCAGGGGGCGGTCGTCAACCCCGTTGGCGAAGCGGCGCAATCCCATCGCCTGGCCGCCCACCAGCAGTTCCAGCAGGTCCACCGGCGTCTCCGCCACCTGCCCGATGAGCGCCAGCCCCGCCGCGTTGAGCCGGGCCGCGCATTTGGGCCCCACCCCGGGCAGCCACTCATTGGGCAGCGGCTGCAGGAACCCTTTCTCGCCCCCCCCCGGCACCTCGATGAACGCCGCCGGCTTGTGCAGCTTGGAAGCGATCTGGCTCACCAGCTTGTTGCTCCCCAAGCCTTCGCTCACCGATATTTTAAGCGATTCCCGGATGGCCCGGCGGATGGCCCCCGCGATGTCCATCGGCCGCCGCCGCGCTCCGGTCAGGTCAAAATACCCCTCGTCGATCGAGCTGATCTCCACCTCCGGGGTGAAATCATAGGCATAGCTGAACATCCAGCGGGAAAATCGCTCATACTTCTCGAAATCGCCCGGCAAAACGATCAGCTTGGGGCACAACCGCCGGGCCAGCACCGTGGGCATGGGCGTGTATATGCCGAACTGGCGCGCCTCATACGAAGCGGAGGCTATGATGCCCCGCTTCTCCCCGCCCACCGCCACCGGCCGGCTCCGCAAACGGGGATCCGCCGCCTGCTCCACGGAGGCGAAAAAAGCGTCGGCATCCAGGTGGACAATGGCGCGCATGGTTTGCCTTCCGGCCCGGCCCGCGGCCCGGTCAGCCTTTCCGCCGGCGCACCAGGGCCATCATCACGCCCTGGACCACCAGTTCGCTGGCGGGGATTAGCTGCGGGTAGCGCGGGTTCTCCGAGCGCAGCCAGACCCGGCCCCGCTCCAGCACCAGGGTTTTCAACGTGCTCTCGTTGTCGATCAGTGCCGCCACCACATCGCCATTGCGCGGGGCCACCCCGTGCTCCAGGATCACCAGATCCCCGTCCAGGATATGCCGGCCGATCATGGAATCCCCGCGCACCTCCAGCGCGAAGGTCCGGGGCGTGGGCTTGATGCCCAGGCTGGCCACATCGATGGACAGGCACCCCTTCGCATCCTGGACGCGGCTCTCCGGGATCCCTGCGGGAATGGAACCGAAAATAGGGATATCCGCCACCGGCTGGCGCAACCCCTGCCAGGGCGAAACCACCCGCAAGGACCGCGCCCGGCTGGGCTGGTTCTCCAGCACCCCTTTCTTTTGCAGAGCCCGCACATGGTCCGCCGCCGCGGTCAGGCTCCGGAAGCCGAAGTGATCGGCGATCTCGCGCAAAGTGGGCGTCAGCTCCTCCCGCTGCTGGCGGGTCTGGATGAACTCCAGCACCTGCTGTTGTCGTCGGGTCAATGCATTCATTTTTGATACTGTAAAAATATACAGTATTCGCCTCCCCCCTGTCAATCGCACCCTCAACACCTGCAATCTTCCAAAGGGCTTGTAAAACGAGGGGGGATAAATCGCCACCTATTGAAAACCGTTCCGATCCGGCGTCTTTGCGGCGCCATTCTCCGCCAACCGCTCTTTTTAGCCGCAAAAATGCCCAAAGGGCGCAAAAGGAACGGTTGATATCTGATCTTCGCCGGTTTCCCTGATGCAGCCAACCGCACCCGCCAGTTATTGCGCCATGCGCTCCGCTGGCTGCATCTTCATCCAGGAGGTCATCGTGGCCAAATACTGAAAAACCGTGCGCAGCAGATCTTTCTGAAAATTCCGGCTGCGCCACGTGCCACGCAAGAGCTGGCTTGGAATTGCCCGATTGGAGACACCGGTTTATTTATCAGAGATCGCCCACAAACCGTTTCATGCGCTCGGTGGCAATTTCGATGCGCTCCAGGGAAGTGGCGAAACAACAGCGCAGGAAACCTTCGCCGCAGGAGCCAAAGGCGCTCCCCGGGACACAGGCAACCTGCTGTTGCTCCAGCAGGCGGATGGCGAATTCCTTGGAGGTCAGGCCGGTGTGTTGGATGGACGGGAACGCATAGAAGGATCCGCGAGGTGAATGGCAGGGCAAGCCCATGTCATTAAAGGCCCGAACGATGAAATTGCGCCGCATCCGGTATTGCTCGCACATTTCCACGGCGTCAGGGCGCCCATGGCGCATGGCTTCGATGGCGGCCTCCTGGCTGATAATGCTGGCGCACAGCATCGAGTATTGGTGGATGCGCATCATCGCTTCGATGATCTCCGCCGGGCCGCAGGCATAACCAATCCGGAAACCAGTCATGGCATAGGCCTTGGAAAATCCGTGCAGGAAAACGGTTCGTTCCAGCATTCCGGGGAGGGACGCAATGCTGACATGCTCCCCTTCAAAGGTCAGATCCGCATAGACTTCATCGCTGATGACCAGCAGGTTGTGGCGCAGCACCACCTCCGCAATTCTCTCCAATTCCCCCCTCGTCAAGGTGCCGCCGGTGGGATTGGTGGGGAAATTCATGACCAACACTTTGCTGCGCGAAGTGATGGCGCTTTCAATGGCCTCCGCGCGCACCGCAAAACCATCCTCGGCACGGCAGGAAACCGCCTTGGCCACCCCATGAGCCAGGGCGATGCTGGGGCTGTAACTCACGTAGCAAGGCTCGTGATAAATGATCTCGTCCCCGGGATTGATCAGGGCGCGCAAGGCAATGTCCAGTGCCTCGCTGACGCCCACGGTGATCAAAACCTGTTTCACGGGATCGTATTGTACCCGGTAATATGCCCGGAGATGTTCGCTGATGGCTTCGCGAAGTTTCAGCAAGCCCAGGTTGGAGGTGTAACTGGTTTTGCCACGTTCCAGCGCATAAATGGCGGCCTCGCGGATATGCCAGGGAGTGACGAAATCGGGTTCACCCACCCCGAGCGAGATCACTTCCGGCCGCCCTTGGACGAGATCGAAAAAGTCCCGTATGCCCGAACGAGGGATGCCTCGCACATGGCTGGCGATGAATTCCTGCGCTACAAATTCGCGGCTCATGCGGCGATAGGCCTAGGACATGTGGGCAATCACGTTGTCGCCGAATTCGGAGCATTTGATTTCGGTGGCGCCGTCCATCAGGCGGGCGAAATCATAGGTGACGCGCTTGGAGCCGATGGCGCCATTCAGGCCCTTGACGATCAAATCGGCCGCTTCAGCCCAACCGAGGTAGCGGAACATCATTTCTCCGCTGAGCACCACGCTGCCCGGATTTACTTTGTCCAGGTTGGCATATTTGGGAGCCGTGCCATGGGTGGCCTCGAAGATGGCGTGCCCGCTGTCGTAGTTGATATTTCCTCCGGGGGCGATGCCGATGCCACCCACCTGCGCCGCCAGGGCGTCGGAGAGATAATCCCCGTTGAGATTCAGGGTGGCGATGACATCGAAATCCTCTGGCCGGGTTAAAACCTGCTGGAGCGTGATGTCGGCGATGGCATCCTTGATCAGCAGCGCGCCGCCTTTCAGCGCCTGTTTCTGCTCCTGGTTGGCGGCCTCTTCGCCTTTGGCCTTCTTGGTCCGCTCCCACTGCGCCCAGGTATAGACGCGCGCACCGTAAATCCGCTCCGCCTCCGAGTAACCCCAATCACGGAAGGCACCTTCGGTGAACTTCATGATGTTCCCCTTATGCACGAGGGTGACGCTACGGCGTTTGTGCCGCAAAGCGTAATCGATGGCTGCTTTAACCAAGCGGGCCGTTCCCAGGCGGGAGACGGACTTGATGCCCACGCCCACCTGGATTTCCCCACCAGCCGCTCCCAAGGTGGCGTCAGCCAGTTTCAGGTAGCTGTCCACGGCCGCACGGGTGCCAAACCGGATTTTGGTGAAATCCTTGGGAAACTCGCGCGCTATAAAGTCGAGGATTTTCTGGGCCTCAGGGCTGCCACCCGCATATTCAATACCAGCATAGATATCCTCCGTGTTTTCCCGGAAAATTACCATGTCCACTTTCTCGGGACGTTTGACTGGAGAAGGAACCCCGGAAAAATATTGCACGGGCCGCAGGCAGACATACAGATCCAGCATTTGGCGAAGCGCAACATTTAAGGAACGGATGCCCCCCCCCACCGGGGTGGTCAGAGGTCCTTTGATCCCCACCAGGAAATCCTTGAAAGCCGTGACGGTTTCATCCGGCAGCCAGTTGTCGAATCGATCCTTGGCTGCCTGGCCCGCAAAAACTTCAAACCAAGCCACCTGGCGCTTGCCGGCATAGGCCTTCTGCACGGCGGCATCGAAAACCCGCTGGCTGGCGGCCCAGATATCCGGCCCGGTGCCATCGCCTCGGATGAACGGCACTACTGGATTTTCTGGAACTTGGAGTTTTCCGTTTTGGATGGAAATCTTACCGCCTTGGGGAGGGGTTGTGTTGTTGGCCATAATTAATCTGAACTGGGTATTTATGAGTTCGCGGCAACCAGAACCGGTGCCTGGGATTTGGTGTTGGAGCGGTCGAAAGCC
Source organism: uncultured Verrucomicrobiota bacterium (assembly GCA_964409245.1). GTDB lineage: Bacteria > Verrucomicrobiota > Verrucomicrobiia > Limisphaerales > UBA1319 > CAIMWS01. Next base: position 12,078 of record CAYPCQ010000119.1, on the reverse strand, counting down.
GCCTTGACCAATTGAACTGTGTTTTCAACCGTCAAACCGTATTTCTCGCGCAAATATTCCACTGTCGAGGCGTGCTCGATGAATTGGTCCGGCCAACCGATGCGCACGACCGGTGTCGCAATGCCTCTATCGCTATACAACTCGAGCACGCTGCTGCCATATCCGCCGGCCAGGACGTGATCCTCAAGAGTCACGACGACGCTGGCTGAACGGCCAAAAAATTCGGTGATGGGCACATCCAACGGCTTGGTGAAGCGGGGATTTACCACGGCCACATCAAAGCCGTCCGCTTCCAGGCGGACCGCCGCTTGCCGGGCCATGCGCAACAGGTTTCCCAGACCGAACAGCGCCACTTTCGGCCGTCCGTTGTTTTGGAAATGCCGCACCAGTTCCGCCTTGCCGATTTCCAGCAGCTTGGGCTGGCTTTTAATGGCCACACCTTCCGCGTTGCCACGTGGATACCGGATGAAAACCGGCAATTGCTGCTGCGTCGCGGTAAACATCATATCGACCAATTCATCTTCATTGGTCGGCGACATGGTAATGATGTCCGGCACGCTCCGCAGGAAGGAGATGTCAAAAAGCCCGTGATGGGTTGGCCCATCATTGGCGGATAATCCCGAGCGGTCCATGCAGAATATCACCGGCAGCTTTTGGAGCGCGATGTCATGGACGATGCAGTCAAAAGCCCGCTGCAAAAACGTGGAGTAAATGGCGCAAACCGGGTGGAATCCTTTGGCCGCCAGGCCAGCCGCGAAAAGAGCAGCATGTTCCTCGGCTATGCCCACATCGTAATACCGGTCGGGCATGGCTTTCTCCAGCGTTTTTAAGCCGGTGCCGGAAGGCATGGCCGCCGTGATTCCCAAAAGCCGGGAGTCTCGCTGGCATAAGCGAACCATGGCTTCCCCGAAAACATCCTGGTAAGTGGGTGGTGTGCCGGGCGGCGGTGTCGGGGAAGCCCCTGTTGCCACATCATAGGGGCCTACTCCGTGGAATTTTTCGGGATATTTCTGAGCCGCTTCGTAGCCTTTGCCTTTCTGGGTGAGCACATGCAGCACCACGGGCTGATCGCAGTTTTTGGCAAAGGTCAGGGAACTGATCAACAAGGGCAGGTTATGGCCATCCAACGGCCCGAGGTATCTCAGTCCCATTTCCTCAAAAATCACACTGCTGCCGTAGCCGCCGCGCCCGTCTGATTCGGCATCGGTGGCGACATGGGCCAGCGACACCTCGGCAACCGCTCCCTTCAGGGCCACTTCCGCCTTGTGGCCCAGCCGGAGGGCCACTTCCCCAGCCGGGAACCGGCGCAGCCACTTCTCAAAATCCCGTTGCAACCGATTGTAGGAAGGATGCGTGATCAGCTTGTTCAGATAGGAGGCGATGGCCCCCACGTTCTTGGCGATGCTCCATTCGTTGTCGTTGAGCACGCCGATGAACTTTTTCGTGCAATGAGAAATGTTGTTGAGCCCCTCGTAGGAAATGCCGTTGGTCAGCGCGGCGTCACCGAAGATGGCCACCACGTTTTCCTTGTCGCCCAATCGGTCGCGGGCCACCGCCATGCCCAGCGCGGCGGATAACGCCGTGCCGGCGTGGCCGGCTCCGTAGCAATCGTGCTCGCTCTCGGTGCGCAAGGCAAAACCGTTCAAACCGCCCGTGGTGCGGATGGTGTGAAAACGGTTCTTGCGGCCGGTCAAAAGCTTATGAACGTAAGTTTGATGGCTGACATCCCAGATGAATTTGTCTTCCGGGGTTGAAAAAACGTAGTGCAGCGCAATGGTCAACTCCACCACGCCCAAGTTGGGTCCCAAATGCCCGCCTGTTTTGCTCAGTTTGGTGATGAGTTCACCGCGGATTTCATCGGCCAGTTCCTGCAACTGGGGAATGGTCAGCTTTTTTAAATGGGAAGGATGGTCTACCATGTCCACGTATCGGCTCATATCTCCTAAGCCTCAGAAACAAGCTCGGGCAGGCTGGCCGGTTTCACCGCCAACGTTCCATCCTGGGTTTGTTCTAATTGCTTAATTTTCAATTCTGCTTCGGCCAGCTTGGACTGGCATGCCTTCGACAAATTCATCCCTTCTTCAAACCGGGCCAGCATCGATTCCAGTGGCAACTCTTCGCTTTCCATCGCTTGCACGACGGTTTCCAAGCGGGTCAAAGCCTCTTCAAAGGTCATTGCCGCTGGGCTTGCCGTGCCGGAATTCTTGGCTGCCTTCGACATGTTTTCCAATCTATGAGAAAAGCTCAGGTTCGTCCAGCTTGTTTGCCTTGGCAGCCGCTGGAGGAGTGCCCGCCATGTCCTTGACCGCCACGCTGCGGAACTCTCCGCTGGCCAGCCTGGTCCGGATTACCCGGCCGGGCTTGATTTCGCTGGCCTCCCGTATCACCTGGCGCGTATGCTCGTCCATGGTGATGGAATACCCGCGCGCCAGCACCTGCAAGGGCGATAGCAATTGCAAGCGGGATTCCGCGTGATGCAGGCGCATTTGACGGCGGTTCAGGTTCACTGCCGTGCGTTCAGCGAGCCGTTTCCGCAGCGATAATAATTTCTCGCAGGCCCGCTGCAGAATTCGCGTTGGGTTCAACAGGCCCAGGCGCTGACGCGCGGCCTGCCAGCGGCTCATTTGGGTGCGCATTCCCTGACGGGTTGCCTTCCCCAGGGCCGCGTTCATGTCATCCAACCGCTGCCATTTCTCCTGCAAACGGCGGCGGGGATGGGTGCGCAATAACCGGCCCTGGAGAGCCTCCTGTCTTTCCCGGGCCTGGGCCAGCTTGCGCGTGGCCATTTGCACCAGCTGGGCCGGGGCTTGCTGCACCCAGGCGCGGCTTGAAAACACCCCTTCGGTCAGGATTTCCGCGGCCGCGCTGGGGGTGGCGGCCCGCAGATCCGCCACAAAATCGCTGATCGTAAAATCAATCTCGTGCCCCACCGCGGAAACCACCGGCAACACTGAATTAAAAATAGCCCGGGCCACGATTTCCTCGTTGAAGGCCCATAAATCTTCCAAACTCCCCCCCCCCCGGGAAACCAGGATCAAGTCCAGCTTTGGTGGGGCTGCCAGCACCACTCCGGTCCGTTTGGTGGCGTCACTCCAGCGGGAGGCAAGGCCGGTTGCCCAATAATTGAGGCGCTCGACGGCGGCGGCAATCTCTCCGGCGGCTTCCTGGCCTTGAACACGGCAAGGCGCCAGCAGGAACTCCAAGCCGGGATTGCGCCTGCCCGCGACGTGGAGAATGTCACGGATGGCAGCCCCGGTGGAGGAAGTTACCAAGCCAATCCGGGCGGGAAACCGGGGCAAGGGCCTTTTGATTTCTGCGGCAAACAAACCTTCGGCCAATAATTTTTGCTTCAGCCGTTCAAAAGCCGCCTGCAGCGCCCCTATCCCTTGCAATTCCACCTCCAAAACCCGCAATTGGTATTGGCCGCGAGGCTCGTAAACGGTCAGACCTCCGTTCAGCACCACTTTCTGGCCATCCTTCAGCAGGTCCCGGTGGGCCAGCGCTTCCCCCCGGAATAACACGCAACTCAGCTGAGCCCCTGCATCCTTGATGGTGAAATACATATGGCCGGAACTTTGGATCCTCAGGTTGGTGACCTCACCCGTCACCCACACGAGTCCCAATTCCTTCTCCAACAACCTGCGCACCGTGACCGTCAATTCAGTTACGGACCAGATTTTCCGTTCGGGTTTGGCCCCCTGGCCGCCAAAATCCCATAAGGTTTTTGCGGGCCGCGCCATTAATTTCCGTCTCCCATGGCCTCCAACATGGAGCCGCAATACCCATTTATCAAGCCCCGCCTTTGAGCGCTTCTGCACCTGAAGAACGCGGTCTGCATCACTACCCTGCCCGGCGGCCATGCTCAACCGGCAGGTGGATTCCCTTTTATCCGCCGTGCCTGCCAACTAAAGAATTGTCAGCCAGGTTGATCCCCTAATAGACTCCGTGGAAGATGGTTATTCGCAATCTGATCTTCGACTGGTCGGGAACTCTGGTGGACGATCTGCCGGCGGTCTGGAAAGCCTCCAACTTCGTATTTCACAAAGCCGGGGTGCCAGAACTGACCTTGGATGAATTCCGGGCGGAATTCTGTCTGCCATTTGACCGGTTTTATGACCGCTTTGTTCCACATGTGCCGCTGCCCGAATTGGAGGTCTGGTTCCACAACCATTTTTTCCAGGTTCAGGACAGCGTGCGGGAACTGCCTCATGCGCGCGAATTCCTCGAATTCTGCCAGTTCAATGGCGCTCGCATGTTCATTTTAAGCACGGTTCGGAAAGATCACTTCAAACTGCAAGCGGAACAGACTGGTTTCCTCCGATACTTTGAAGGAATTTACGTTCAGATCTTTGATAAAAGAAAGGTCATACTGGAGTTGCTCGGCACCCACGGATTAAAAACCAGCGAAACCCTCTTTATTGGCGATATGCAGCATGATGTTGAATCAGCCCACCACGGCGGAGTTCATTCCTGCGCGGTGCTGACCGGTTACAATCGCCGCGAACAATTGGAGGCCAGCCAGCCGGATTTGATTCTCCGGCACCTGGCCGAACTGAAAACCGAGTTGGAGCGCAATCAGTTTTCCTGGAATCCCCGAAGCCATGGGCAAAATACTCATTCATGATTTGTCAGCCTCCTTCCGCGTGGGGGTAACGGATGAGGAAAGGTCTTTTCCCCAGCGCCTTTTGGTGAGCGTTGAAATGCGTCTTGATTTGACCGCGGCAGCGGAATCTGATGATTTATCGCGCACCATTGATTACCATGCTGTGTCGCAAAAAATCGCTAATTTCGGCGCCAACCGCAGCTGGAAATTGATCGAGAAGCTGGCTGCCGACATCGGCAGCATGATTCTGAGGGAACATCACCCTTTATCAGTCCTGGTAACCATAAAGAAATTCATCCTGCCCGAAGCAGAATACGTGGCTGTCCAAATCGAAAGGAGTTGAACCTATGAATCGCCGTTCGTTTACCAAAACCATTTCCGTCGCGGGAACTGCGGTGGCTTTTGGCAATTTGAATATCGCCGGGGCCAACGACCGGATTCGGCTGGGCTTTATCGGCTTGGGCAACCGGGGAGACCAGGTTTTGGACGCCTTCCTGACACATCCCGACTGCCAGGTGACCGCCATTTGCGATCTTTATCAACCCTACCTGGATTTTGCCGCCGCCAAAATCGGCGGTTCACCGCGCCAGTTTAAGGATTATCGAAAGCTCCTGGAACTGAAGGATCTGGATGCCGTGGTAATCGCCACTCCCGATCACTGGCACGCATTGCAAACTATTGCCGCCTGCCAGGCCGGCAAAGATGTGTATGTGGAAAAGCCGCTTTCCTTGTGCGTGGCTGAGGGGCGCAAGATGGTGGAAATGGCGCAACTCTGCAATCGGGTGGTCCAAGTGGGCATTCATCGCCGTTCAATTCCCATCTGCAAGGAAGCCGCTGACTTGGTTCGCAGCGGAGTCTTGGGAAAAATCACCGTTGCCCGCGCTTTTCACATCCAAAATGAGTGGCCCAAGGGCATCGGTAATCCACCGGATGGCGATCCACCTGCCGGATTGGATTGGAATGAATGGTTGGGGCCCGCTCCAGAGACACCCTACAATAGAAACCACGGCTTTTATCGATTCCGCTGGTTTTACGGTTATTCCGGAGGCCAGGTCACCAATTTTGGGGTCCATTACCTGGATTTTATCCACTGGGCTTTGGGAGTGGATTCGCCGCTGGCCGTTACCGCCATGGGCGGCAAATACGCCATTGCTGATAATCGCGAAATTCCAGACACGCTGGAGGTATTGTGGCAATACCCCAAGGATGTTTTGGTCACCTTTTCCCAATACAACGCCTCAGCGGCGGCCGCAAGCGCACGCCCCGCTGAAATAGAAATCCGGGGCACCCATGGCACTTTTTATTTAAGGGGCAACGGTTATGAAATAGTTCCAGAAACAATAACCCCAAACGAATTCCCCGCGCGAACCCCCGTTGATCGCGCTCTTGAGCGCCAATACTCAGTTGGCGCCAAGGCATTGATTGAACCCCAAAAAGCCTCCGCCGCCAACAGCGCCGATACAGCTCCACACGTACGGAATTTCCTGGATTGCGTCCGATCACGCCAGAAATGTCACTGCGATATCTTGACTGGACACCGTAGCACCGCCGCCACCTTGATTGCCAATATTGCTCAACAAACCCGGTCCTTCCTGGAATGGGATGCCCAAGCTGAAAAATTCAGCAACCATGCGGCAGCCAATCAAAAACTCTCGTATGCTTACCGCCGTCCCTACCGCTTATGAACTGTTCGAAAGTGAGAGGCCTTTCAGGGAGTGTTTCCCGAGGGTTTTTACGATGGCCTTGGCTGCGAATTCAATTCCTATAAAAGGGCGCAAAATGACATCAACCTCCCCCAAACCACGGAACTCATGGGCATTCCCCCAATCTTCTTGCTGAACAATCAATACCAAAGGCGTGGCTGCGTGGTGTGGCAGCTGTCGCATCCGGCGAGCAAGTTCGAGGGCCGGAATAAACGGCAGGTTTGAATTCATAATCACCAAGTGATACGGATTGCCGCGCAACCAATTATCCGCCAAAGCCGGATTGCCAGTAAATTCAGTTCGGAATCCGCTTCCGTTCAAAGCCGCGAGAATTTCATCCCTTTCCAGGGGGTCATCATCCACCAGCAAAACCTTGGGGGTGGGCCGATTCCCCGGATCCAGAGGGGAATTGGACGCACAGAGCCTGGATAGCAAATCCAATCCTTGCTCCAAGGTGGCGGCACTACTGTTGTTGAAGTATCCCAGCTTTGACTGCAGGGAATGGCAAAAGGCGGCGATAATTCCAGCCAGATTAGCGATGGAGTTTAGAGTTGCCAGTTCGGCGTTGCTGCGCAGTGCTTGGGCTTTCCAATACAACTCGTAAAGAGCATTTTGTCGATCACCCATTTCCGTGGCCATGGCCGCTGTTCGAAGCAACTGCGCAAGGTGTTGCGTGGTTTTGGGAGCTTCCGTGAAAAACCTGTTTCTGGTGTCGGCCAGGGGATCGCGGGGCTTTGCACCTTTTTCCATTCCGCTGGCGAGTATTCCGCCACGGGTTCCGCCGGCGTTGTATTCAAAATTTGCGTTGATGGCAATCGGGGTATTGGCCGGTTTTCCAGAAAGCGTCTTAGTGGGCGCCGGAGTATTTGCATGATGATTTATGGCAGGCACCTTGGTGTTGGAGGAGGGGGTGGACCCGTCCTTGCGGGAATTCGGGGTGAGGTCATCAAACAGATAACATTCAGAGGAGGCGGTTCTCTCATCTGAAACAACCGGCACATAGTGGATGGGCGGAGGGTTGGGATTCGCCAGCGTTTTCACGATCACTTCCACCAGCTTTTTTGGCGGGCAATCCAACTTGGTCAGGCATTTGTTAGCCCCACTGCGCCAGGCCTCCTCCAATTGGGCCGCCAGCAGCACGTTCGAATACACAATCACCTGGAGGGTGGCGGTTGCCGCCCGCATGCGGATTTGCTTCAGCAAATCCATTCCGTTGATCTTGGGGAGCATAAGATCCAGAACCACCAGGTCCGGAATTTGCGTGTCCAAAAGGCTCAACGCCTCCATGCCATCGCGAGCCACCCAAATCTCGAATCCAGCCGCTTTAAAAAAATGGATGCAAAGCGCCTGAAGGGTTTCATCATCCTCAATCAGAAGGATCTTGCTCATGGTTTCTTGTGCCGTATTCAACGTAGAAGAATGCCTCATTTCCCCCTGGTTGTCGAGGAAAACCATCCTCTGGCGTGCGCTGAAAAATCCAAACCACCATTTCCTCCTCTGGGCCTGGCAGATGCTCATCCAACCCAGTCTTGTTCCTCCAGTTGGGCCGGAAGTGATTGCGCCGCAGACTCTTTCGCAAGACGAGAAATGAGCCAGGAACATTTCTTAAACAGATCTGCAAGGGGCGAATGAAGAAGGTCGTGCCACAACAAATCCAGCAATCACGACTGAGCCAATTGCCTGGACAACGCCAAAACGGGCGGGGTGGGGCCGGACGATCGGCTTGGTTGCGCAGCAAGTTGAGCGTAGCCCAGGATAAACTCCTGCCCGCGCGCCGCGCATCCAACCCCGGGGGGCTCCCGTCAAAACCGGAATTGGTTTTGGCCCAGACGGTAAAGATTCACATCCCGGCTTCTCAGTTTAAGCTGGATAGCCCGCAGGGGCACTTTAAACTGAATCCCTAGGCGACCGTGAAATTCAATTGGCCAGCGTGGACGCAGTGGACCAGGACTTTCCTCATGGTGGGAAACGTGGCCCAACTTCCCACCCTTTGGTCCAATACCTTGGCCGGCTGGCTTTTGTGCGGGGGGGGAAATACGGCCAGTTTCTGTGCCCTGCTGCTTGGGCTTTCCAGCCTTTATTTAGGGGGCATGTTCCTCCGATTTGCCTGGGACCCTCCGCACGCCGGGCTGGCTCGCCTGGTCCCCGGATTCTCCCTTAGTGTGATCAATCGGCAAACCCTCGCCTTAAGCTGTTTGGGGTGGTTTTTCCTCGGATCCTTGTTGCTGGTCTTGCTTGGTCGAACCACGGCTGTTTTAGCAATCGTTCTGCTCGCCTTGACCCTGTTGAATGTTTTGCTTCCCGGGCAATTCACCTTGGCACGGATTTCAGCCAGGTTGTGGCGGTTCTTGATCTATTTGACGGCCGGCGCAGCGACCGATTACGGGATTAACGGGACCACAGTATGGAGTTCGCTGGCGATGACGCTTTACGTCCAGGGAATCCAACTCTATGAACAGCAATCGCCGACCGTCTCCGGGCTGAAGCGTTTTGCCCCCACATCATGGCTGGTAATGCCCCTGCTGTTTGCCTGCCTGATAAACGGGAATGGCTATCACCTCGCTGCTGTTTCCTATGCTCTTCTGCTGGGCCTTTGGATCTATTGGTGCATTCACGATGCATTTGGGAAGCCCCATGCCGAAGTTCAGCTGGCCTGGGCGCATCTCACCACCGGCATAGTCCTGGTGGACCTGCTGGCAGTAGCGGCAAGCATCGACCAGGCCTGGGTCTTCTTTTTGTGTTTTTTTGGAGCCCTGGTTTTACAGCGGACAGCGCCCGTGTTGTTCCGGATCTGATTGCCTATGAATCTATCCATATTCGACACCTTGAGTGAATCCCAAACCCGTTCATACTTGGAGTTTCTCCTGTGGCATTATCGTGTGGTGGATGCATTTTGGTTCCTGTATTCGGCGGAAAAATTCGGCCAATCTGAGGCGGAAAAACTAAATGAGCGCGTATGGGGCAAGGCCGCAGGCTTGGCAGCCAGGGATTTATTGCGCCGCTTTGACATCAGGGATAAAGGTCTGAGCGGATTTGTCCAAGCGTTGAAATTCTTTCCCTGGTGTATCCTGGTCGATTACCAGATTCATGAAGCCGATGATGAAATCACCCTCTCTGTGCCCGTCTGCCCGGCGCAGGAGGCTCGCTTAAAGCGGGGGTTGGGGGAATACGTGTGCAAGGAAATGCACCGGGCAGAATTCACCCAGTTCAGCCAGGCGGTTGATGATCGCATTTGCGTGGAATGCAAATTCGCTCCTCCCGACCCGCATCCCCGGGAGCTTTATTGCCAATGGCGTTTCTTTATGAAACCAGCTCCCAGCCCCGTGATGAATCCGCTCGCACCCAATTCAACCCACTGAGTTGCTCAAGAAAAATCATGACCGCCAGACGCATTGGATTATTTGGGGGTTCGTTTGATCCCGTGCATGCGGGCCACTTGATATTGGCCCAAACGGCATACGAGGAACTGTCGCTGGACCGTCTTTATTTCCTTCCGGCGGCGCAATCTCCTTTCAAGCCGGACCGCCAGCCAAGCCCCTCCGCCAACCGCCTGCGCCTGCTCCGCATGGCTTTGGCGGGGCAGTCCGCTTTGCAAATCGACGATCAGGAAATCCATCGCGGAGGCTTGTCGTTCACCATTGATACCGCGCAGGACTACGAGCGGCGGTTCCCCTCGGCCGATTTGTTCTATCTCATTGGCGCCGACCATGTTCAGCTGCTGCCTAAATGGCGGTCTGCCAGCGATCTGGCGCGCTTGCTTACCTTTGTGATCGTGCCCCGCCCGGGCGCAACCCCCACCCCGCTCCCCGCCCCATTTCGCAGTAAATGGTTGCATGGTTTCTCCGTTGGCATATCCTCATCCTTGATTAGGGAGCGCATACGCGGGGGATTATCGATCGATAATTTAGTTCCTCCAGGGGTGGCGGAAGCCATCCGGCGGGATAGTATGTATAGTTAGAAATTAAGTCTGCAACTGGAATATATTAGGTATTTGAGTTGCCGAAACCAGTTAAAACCAGCATGGATTCAAGAAAATTAGCACGCTTGTGTTTGGAGTTCGCCGATCAGAAAAAAGCGGAAAATGGCGTGGTCTTGGATGTCCGCAAACTGACCTCGGTGGCGGACTATTTCGTGATTGTCACGGGCACCAGCGAGCCCCATTTGCGGGCCATTTCGGATCAAATCACTGATCATCTGCGTTCCGAATTTTCCTTGAGACCCCGCGCTACAGATGGCTCTCTCCAGACGTCCTGGGTGGTCATCGACTATGACTCAGTGATAATCCATCTCATGCGCGAAGAGGTTCGCAAGAAATACGATCTGGAAAGCCTTTGGGGCGATGCCCCGAAGGTTCGACGGCGCAAATCCTCCGCTGCGCCGTCTGCAGTTAAAAAGAAACCCAAGGAACCTAAAGCCTGACTATTGCCCGGCGGTAATGGTAATTCTTCCTGCTAAACTGTGTTCATGGACTTGGCAGGGAAGTGATCGCTTCGTGGATTTTTGCGCAAGATTAAAAGTAATGTCACCACGAATCCCGATCTGATCGGGATAAGTCGCTAAATACAAAGGACTTGCTCCAACAAATCCAGCAACAATTACATAGAAACGGCTAAACCGGAAAGCTTCGCCCAGGTCTCCAGAAGAACCGGATAAACCTGGGCCGTTGGTGGGATTACACTGGGTTAACTGGCGACCTTGGGCGGCGTTGCGTCTGAGGTTTTGAGCATCTCTTCGATGACTTTCTTGAAGTCTTCCAAACCGGTGGCGGGAACTATGATGGCGTCCCGTCGTCCATTGACGTCCTCGGTTATCCGCAAAAAGCGCCCCCGGGGATTTTCTCTCAACGTAAAGATAAACGTTTTGCGTTCGATCTGAACCTTTTCGGTCTGCAGAGTTTCCTCGACTATGTTTGGTTTTCCTGAAGGTCCACCGTATTCGCGTGGTCCATATGGTGACGGACGTTCATTTGAAATCATAGTTTCATACCCAGTGTTAGGAGTTGTCGGACTGGACAACTCAGTGTTCGATTAACAATATCTAACTACTTCGCCAGATTCAAGCTTTTGTCAAATTGGGATTCTCAATCCACAGAATATTTTGTTCGGCTGAAAAACCTGGTTTCTACCGGTGGCCGGTACAGGCAATATGCAAACCCACCCAAGCTGGCCAGCACCGCCAAATTTAGCAGTTGGGACACCGCGTGCCATCTGCGAAAAGAATCCCGGGCTTGGTCCGCCTCTTTTTGCGTCACCTGGCGGACTTGGGCATACATGGTTGCATGCAGGCTGCGCAAGCGCGGTTGGACCAGCAGGCCGCCAATCAGGATGACCACAAAGGCTCCCCCACCCGTGCTCCAGGCGCACTTTGAAAATGCTTTGCCAAACGCAAACCATTCAAAAACCAACAATCCCACAGCCAATCCACCAAACGTATAATGAAAAAAGAAGTAGGTTTGAAGTTGGATTTGAGCTGCCGCCCCCGCCCAATATTTGGCGGTTGGCGCCGGTGCTCCAAATAATTCCAGCATGGGAGGTGAGAACATCGAAGGTCCGGCAAAAAAGGTGAAGAATACCGTTCCTCCGAACCAAACGGCCGCGACGACTAAGCCCACGATCCTTATGATGCCTGTCACCCCCTGATATTATCGTCTCCTTTACTGCTTGCCAAGTCCGGTTTTGATGTGTGTCCGGTTTTGATGTGGAGGAGTTGGGGCGTATGACGCGACTTTTCATTTGGCGAAGCGCCCGGAACCCGGCGACTTGGAGAAAATGA
>CAYPCQ010000118.1:0-28512 GCA_964409245.1 uncultured Verrucomicrobiota bacterium | reverse complement strand
CCATGCCGATACTTTACCACTGTTAGTCTCATCTTGAAAGCGAATTAGAATTAGCTCAACTTCGATACTAAACTGCCAAGCTCCCGCGAATGTGCCCAGTTGGCGCGGCTGCAAAGGAAAATACTGGCGCCTCAGGCTGGGCGATGGCATACTGCCGGATAATGACACCTCTTTCCAGCCAGGCCTTGGCCAAACGGGGGCCGGACGGCGGCCAAACCCCGTGGTTTGCGGATTTGCTGATGGCCGGTTTTTCCAGGTCTTCCAGGAACGGTCCCCGCACGGTTATGGCCCGGCGGGGCGGCTTCACGCTGATCGAGCTTTTGGTGGTCATCGCCATCATCGCCATCCTGGCCGCCATGCTGCTGCCAGCGCTGTCCCGGGCCAAGGACCAGGCCCGGCGCGCCCGGTGCGCCAGCAACCTGCGGCAGTTGGGGATCGCGTCCACGGTTTACGCCATGGACAACCAGGAGCAGGTGCTTCACGCCTTGTCAGATTCGGTGCAGGTGGCGCTCACGCCCGTCACGCGAGCGCAGTCCAAGACGCTTGGGCTGCTCATCAGCTCGAACAGCCCCTCGGTTTGGGCCTGCCCAAGCCTCCCGGACCTGCCTTTCTACGATAACTACAATAATTACGACCAGTGGGCGATCGGCTACCAATATTTTGGCGGGATCGCCACCTGGAACAATCCGGCGGGCACATTCCCCTCGCGCAGCCCGGTCAAGCTGAGCACCTCGCAGCCGCACTGGGTGCTGGCGGCGGACATGGTGATGAAGATCAACGGCGCCTGGGGCCGCACCGAGGCGGCGCTGGGGCGGAAGAATTGGAACAACCTGCCGCCGCACAAAGCCGGCAGCACCGCCTTGCCATCAGGAGGCAACGAGTTGCTCGTCGATGGATCAGTGGCCTGGATCAAGGCGGCCGGCATGTATTACCTGCACAATTGGGGCGGTGGTTGGACCAGCGACCGGATCGCCTACTTTTACCAGGCGCCCAAGGATTTCGACACCCGGCTGGCTCAGGCATCCGTTTTGGAGGGCCTGAAATTCAGGCCTTGAAAACCGAACCGGATTTCATTGCCCCGGCCGGGCCTCGGCGGCCGGGGCCAGGAAATCGACGCGGGCACTGAGTTCAGGCGTAAGGTAGCGGTTCGGATTGATTATTTGCACTTTGATCTGGAGGGTGCCTTTTTGCCGGTTTGCCTCCGGCGCCATTTCCGCCACAAAACCTTCAAAAAATTTGTCCGGGTACGCTTCGGGGCTGACGCGGCACTTCTGGCGCAGGGAAATCTTGGGCAGGTCAGCTTCGTTGATATCGACTTCAACCTGGAGATCGGATGGATCCGCGAGCGCCATGAGAGCCGTGCTGGGGCCACGGCCGCCACCAAAGCTCTGGGGCATCACCAACTCGCCCGCCTTGGCCAGTTTTTCCAGCACCACGCCGCTGATGGGGGACCGGATGACCGTCCAGTCCAGGTAGGTTTTCACCAAATCCAGCTGGCCCTGGGCTTCCTGGACGGTGGCCCGGGCCACTTCCAGGCGGATGCCCGCATCATCCAAAGCCTGTTTGGATTCGACCTTGCTGGTGGCGAGGTTGGAAATGCGCTCGAAATCCAGCTGCGCTTTGGAAAGGGCGGCCCGGGCGTTGGCCACGCGGCCCTCGGACTCCAAAACGCGGGCCCTTTGCTCGGCGTCATCGAGGCGCACCACCACCTGGCCATTGGTGACCGAGTCCCCTTTGCTCACCCCGATCCACTTGACCAGCCCCATGAAGCGCGGGCTGATTTCAATGCGCTCGTGGTTCACGATATAGCCGCTCACGGTCAGCAGCACGCCGCCGGGCGGGGCTGCGGGTCGGACGGCAGGCGGCCGGGCGGCCGGGCTGTTAGTGGTTGCCGCCGGGACGGGGGCGGCTTTGGCCGGGCCGGCCTGGACCCGGCGCTCATCATTTGGGGATGGGGTGGCGAAATACGCGGAGGCGCCCGCGGCCAGGGCGATGCCGGTGAAGATGATCCACACCGTGCGGCGGGGCCGCCGTTTGTGGCCGGGGTCGATGCGCAACGATTGGAGCAGATCCTGGTTCATACGGATTTCAATGCTGAGATTACCGGCAGCCGCGCCGCCCGCAGGGCGGGCAGGAGGCTGCCGATCAAGCCGACGATTACCGCGAAGCCCACCCCCTTGGCGGCCAGCCAGGGGGTGATCCGGAATTCGAAAACGACTTCGCTGAAAGTTTCAAAACCGATGGTGCCGGTGGCGTAGCCGTTCATGGGGAGGGACAGCAGGCAGCCGAGGATGCCCCCTACCAGCGCCAGGATGGCGCCCTCGATGAGGAAACCGGCGATGATGGCCCGCCGGCGGTAGCCCAGCACCCGGAGGGTGCCGATTTCCCGGGTGCGCGCCCCGACGCTGGCATACATGGTGTTCATGGCGGCGAAGACGGCCCCGATGGACATCATGGTGGCGAGGAAATTGCCCAGCCAGCGGATGGGTCCGGCGGTCGAGCTTTGAGCGGCGTAATACTCGGATTCGGGAACCGACTTCAACAGCAGCTGTTTGTCCTGGTCGAGAAAACGGGTGAGGCTGGCCATGGCGGCGGCATCCACCGGCCGCACCAGCACGCTGGAGTAATCCTCGCGGTCGAAGAGGGAGCGGGCCTCGTCGGCGTCCATCCACACCTCGGAATCGAAGGCGCTTTTGCGGCCATCGGTCCAGCCCACCACGGTCAGCTGGCTGGGCCCCACTTTGAAGGATTCGCCGACGTTGAAATTGGCAAAACGCGCCGCCAGCCGCTGGCTGACCACCACCTCCCGCAGGCCGGGGTTCACCCAGCGGCCCGCTACCAGGGAAACCTGGGGCCGCAGCTCGAAGGCACGGGGGGAAACGCCCCGGATGACCACGTTGGCCTGGCCGTTGCCCTGTTTTCGGGGCAGGGTGGCCAGGGTGATGATATCCGCGCTGACGAGCGGCTCGCCTTGGGGATTGCGCTGAATCTCCGGCCGGTAAATTATTTTCCGCAAATGGTCGCGGGACACCTGGCTGTTGGATTCGGCGGTGGAGCCTTTGCGGGCGATGAGCAAATTATGCGGGTCGCCCGTATTGCCGCTGGCTTTTTCCAGGCCGATGGCGAGGGCCTGCAACAGCATGAAAACCGCCACCACCAGGGCAATGCCGGAAACGGTGGCGAGGGTTGCGCGCCACCGCACGAAAACATTGCGGATATGGTAGGTGACGGGCAGCGACGCGCTGCGCAAACCCGCCAGCAACAGGGCGAGCGCGCCAGCGGGGATCAGGATTTGGAGGGCAAGACCGGTCATTTTGGCAGGGGTGAGGCCAGTCATTAATCGAGGGTTTTCAAGCCGCTTACCACACTCATCCGGGCCACCGAGATGGCGGGGGCAAGGCTGGCGACAATCCCCAGCACGGCGGCCACGAGGAAGGCCAGGCCCAAAATCCGGGGGGTGACTTCAAACGCCACAAACATGCCTCCGGTGAGCTTGGAGATGCTGAGCCGGCTGAAGGCCAGCCAGGCGCCTCCGGCGCCCACCACAGCTCCGGCCATCGCCAGCCCGAAGCTTTCCGCCAGGATGAAGGCGAAGAGTTCCCGGCGCTGGAAGCCCAGCGCCTTGAGGACGGCCAATTCGCGGAAGCGTTCCCGCACGGCCATGCTCATGGTGCTGGAGGTCACCAGCAGGAGGGTGAAGACCACCACCGAGCAGATCGAACCGATCAAGGTTTTGATGTTCGCCCACATGGCCACAAAACTGAGCTGGAAGGCCCGCTCGGTTTCCGCTTTCACCTCCGCCGAAGTGTTGGCGAAACGCTGGTTGATCCGCTCGATCACCAAGGGCGCTTCCTCCAGGGATTGGGCGCGCACCCACCAGGTGCCCACGCGGCCGGTGTTGCCGGTGGATTCATCCAGCAGCTTGTGGTGGAAAAACACGTTCCGGTCATCCGGGGTGCCCTCGTAAATCCCGGCGATCTTCAGGTCCAGGTCGCAGGGCCAGATCGTCCCGGCCAGCTGCATCCGCTCCCCAACCCGCAAATGGTAGCGTTCCATCGTGAGCTTGCCCACGATGCAGGAGTTCCGGTCCGCCTGCCAGGCCGCCAGCTGGTCCGGGGGCGTTTTGGCCTCCCCGAACACATTGGTCAGCTGTTCGGCATCCAGGGCGAATTGAGCGAAGGAAAAACCGGATTCACCCCGGAACTTCCCGCCAAAGAAGGTGAAGGGCGTCACGGCCGCCACGCCGGGGATGCGGGCGATGATTTCCCGCTGGCGGTAGGGCAGGGGACTGCCGAGGGACACCTTGTGGCGCACCGCAACGCGCTGGGTGGCCCCGATGTCCTCCGGGGGCTGGGTGATTTCCCGCAGCGCCACGAGCAAGGTGACCAGCAAAAACAGGCTGACCGCCATGCTGAGAATGGAAAGCATGGCGCGCCGTTTGTTGCGCATCGCGTTACGGATGATGAACGTGGAGACGGTCATGGTGTGCCGGTGGCCGCTAGTTGGTGAGTTCCCCCTTCTCCAGGTGAATGGCGCGCGAGCCGTAGGCCGCCGCCTTGGGGTCGTGGGTGACCATGATGACCGTGCGGCCGGAATCGCGGTGGAGCGACTTCAGGATCTCCAGCACATCGTGAGCGGAGTGGGAATCCAGGTTGCCTGTGGGTTCGTCGGCCACCACCAGCTGCGGGTCAGTCACCAGGGCGCGGGCGATGGCCACGCGCTGTTCCTGGCCGCCGGAGAGCTGGCGCGGCAGGTGGTGCGTGCGGTCGCCCAATCCCACGAGTTCCAGGGCGGTTTTCACCTGTTGCCGGCGCTGGCGGGTGCCCAGGCGTGTCAGCAGCAACGGCAGTTCCACGTTCTCGGCCGCCGTCAGGACCGGGATCAGGTTGAACGTCTGGAAAATGAAACCCACATTGTGGTTCCGCCAATCGGCCAGCTCCGATTCGTTCAACCGGGCCACATCGACCCCCTGCACAAAACACTCGCCCTCGGTTGGCCGGTCAATGCCTGCAATAATGTGCAGCAGCGTTGATTTCCCCGAACCCGAGGGACCCATCAAGGTCAGGAACTCGCCCTGGGCAATATCCAGCGTGATATCGCTCAAGGCGACCACGTTGATGTCGCCCTGACGATAAACTTTCGTCAGCTTGCGTATGCGTACCGTCGGTTCCATGGTTTCATCTGCCGGGAAGGGGTGGCCACTCAGCAAGTACAGCGCCGATGGTTGACTCCCGTTGCTACAGTCCCCTGCTATAGGAATAAGTCATGTTCCCGGTTATGGCAAGGTTCCGTTCGCTGGCTTCCGGTGCCCGGTCGCGCATGGATTTCGGTTTTGCCGGTCCTTTGGAACCAAGAGCGGCGGAGAAGATCGGACCAAGCGGAGCAAACGGGCTGGGAGGGTGGAATTGGGGAAGCCAAGGCGCCTCATTTTCCAGCGGCCAGGTAGCCGATGCCATCGCGGATCAGGAGAGCGGCGAAAAGGGCAAGAACAAGTCCCAGCGCTTGGAGGATGAGGCGGTAGGTCCGTCCGGTGAGAAAAGCGCGGGAGCGTCCGGCCACCAGGGCTAGCACCAGTTTGGTGCCACAGAGGCAAACATAGAAGAGGCACAGAAAAACGACGGCCGCCAGCCCGCTGAGGGCAGTGGCTTTGGCCAGGGTGGCGGCGCCCACCGTGAACCAGAAGAGCCAGGGATTGGGGCTGAGCAGGTTGGTGAGGAAGCCTTTGCGCCAGGATTGGGCCGGGGCCTCCCGGTCGTCCAGCTCCAGCCGGGGAGGCCGGAAGCTTTCCCAAGCCAGGTGGAGGATGAACGCGGCCCCGGCCAGCGAAATCAACGCCAGCAGGGGGCGCAGCCGTGCCACCTGGGTGGTGAAGAACAGCGAGAGCAGGATCACCGGCAGGTCCGTGAGCAGGGGGGCGAGGGCGGTTTTGCAGCCCTCCCGGGTGCCATGCCGCAGGGTTTGGGCCAGCACCAGCGCCATAAGCGGCCCCGGAGCGAACCCGGCGGACAATCCCAAAACCAGGCCGGAGAGGATGATTTCCTTCATGGGCTGGCCTGGGCAAAGCCGTGGCGGAAAGCCTGATCGCCGCCATCCGGTGGGTTAAGCAGCAGGAGCGGGATCACGGCGCTGATTCGAAATCGACCACCTGGAGATAGCAGTTGGAGGATTGGGCGTTTTTCCGGCCCGCAGGTTTCACGGTGAGGATGTGGCGGCCGGGTGCCAAGCCCCCGGCCACCAGGGTGCGATGGTTCCAATCCACCTCCGCGGAATAGGTGTCCACTTCCGGCCTGGGCGCCGGGCGGCCATCAATCCAGACCGAAGCGATTCCGCAATCCGGCCCGGTTTTGTGGATGAGAAAGGCGGAGCCACCGGCGCCGTCCCACGTGGCGGAATCGGCATCCGAGGTGCTGTAAAACAAACGTTCCCGGCGTGGCCCCTGGCCGGTCCAGCGGGTCCAAAAGCCGGTGAAAACAATGCCATCCTCGGTTTGCTTGGGCGCCGGGCGCGGCGGGAACAGGGCGGCGGCTTCCTCCGGGCTGGCCCCGGCGACCAGCGCCACCTCGCGGACATCGCGGCAGGTGCCGTCCGGGTAAACCAGGCCCTGGATGGGGCTGGAGCCACGGGTGAATTGCGTTTTCCCAAACATCAGCTCCCAGAAGACCCATCCGATGCGTTCCTCGCGCAGGATGGGCAGGGCCAGGGAGTAGGGCTGCTGGGGCCGCATGACCACTTCGTTGATCAGGATGGCCTGGCCGGACTTGCGGCCCAGTTCCCGGACCTGGCGGATATCGTCCCGGAGGCCGGGCTGGTAATTATGGAAAGCGAGCACATCCACCTGGCTGGCAAGCTGGCCGAGCAGGCTGCTGCTTTCCACGCCCACCGTGAGCGGCAGGGTGGTCTGGCGGCGGGTGAAAGCGAGGAAATGCCGGAGGAAGGCCCAGATCAGCTGCTGGTCCTCGGGCTGGTTGAAGGAGGTGCAGGTGGGCTCGTTCATCATGTCCCACATCACAATGCGCCGGTCAGAGCCATGGGTGCCCACGACGGCGCGCACGTAGCCCTCCAGCGCGGGCCAGTAGATCTCCGCCAGGCGGTTTTGTCCGGGCGAGGCCATCCAATCCTGGTCGCGGTATTTCTGCAAATCCGGGAACTCGCCGAAGCAGGAATCAAAAACCACTGGCAGGAGGCGGATCTGGTGTTGCTCGCACAGCTGCAGGAGCCGCTCGAAGCGCTCCAGGAATCGCGGTGGATCCTGCTCGTAAACGGCGTATTGCAGGAACACCCGCACACAATTGAGGCGCAGCCTTTGGGCATAGCCCAGCTCGCGGCCGATTACCTCGGGATCGAAATCCATCCAGGTCTGCACATCGTTGCGGGCATAGGAGGGCACATAATTGGCCCCCCGGATCCAGGCGAAATCGTCCGCCGGGCCGGCCTTGGTGGAATCGGCGGCCGGGAGCTGGACAGCCCCCCACAGGGAGGCGGCCGCCAGCCAGAACCAGCGGCAGCCGGATTGAAGCAGGTCGTTTTTCATAGTCAATGGTCAGTCAGTGCCAGGTGGGTTCAGCGGGGCAACCGGTGCCGGCCTGGCCAGCCAATCCTGGGCGGTTTGGCGGGCGAACTCGATCAATTTCAAGTCGCGGGCCAGGTCGCCAAAACGGAATGGCGGCAGCCCGCTTTGCTGCAGGCCGAGGAAATCGCCGGGTCCGCGCAGGGCCAGGTCGGCTTCGGCGATCCGGAAGCCATCGGCGCTTTCAGCGAGGATCTGCAGGCGCTCGCGCGACTCGGGCGTGCGGGCGCTGGCCACGAGGATGCAATGGGCATCGTGGGCGCCGCGGCCGATGCGGCCGCGCAGCTGGTGCAGCTGGGCGAGGCCGAAGCGCTCCGCGTTCTCCACCAGCAGGATTGTGGCGTTGGGCACATCCACCCCCACCTCGATGACCGTGGTGGCCAGCAGGATCTGCACCTGGTTCTCGCGGAACTGGCGCATGAGCAGATCCTTTTCGGGGGCTTTCAAACGGCCATGCAACAGGCCGACACGCCAGGGGGCCAGGTTTTGCTCTAGCTGCTGCAGCTCGGCGGTGACGGCTTTCAGCTCCACTTTTTCGGACTCCTCCACCAGGGGATAAACCACGTAGGCCTGCCGGCCCTCGGCCAGTTTTTGGCGGATGAACTCCCATACCTTGGGCAGCGCGGAGTCCTCCCGCACATGGGTTTGGATGCGGCCGCGGCCGGCCGGTGACTGGTCGATGACCGACACATCCAGGTCGCCATACAAGGTCAGCCCCAAGGTGCGGGGAATGGGCGTGGCGGTCATGACCAGCACATGCGGATAGCTGCCCTTGCGCACGAGCTTTTCGCGCTGGACCACGCCAAATTTGTGCTGTTCGTCGATCACCACCAAACCGAGGCGGCCGATGGCAAAATCCTCGGTGATCAGCGCATGCGTGCCGACATACAGCTCCCCGGGCGGGGGGGGGGCCGCGGTGGGAGCGGAGCTGGCAGCCGCCGGCCCGGCTGGGGAAGCCGGAGCAAGTTCCATTTGGTTGCGCTCGGTGGTTTTGCGGCTGCCGGTGTGCAATTGCACGGGGATGCCCAAGGGGCCAAACCAGCGCTGGAAGGTCTGGTAATGCTGTTCAGCCAGGATTTCCGTGGGGGCCATCAAGGCCACGCTGCGGCCGCTTTCCAAGGCCATCAAGGCGGCCGCCCCGGCGACCACCGTTTTGCCGGAACCCACATCCCCCTGCAGCAGGCGGCGCATGGGCAGCGCCCCGCCCAGGTCGCGGCGGATCTCCCGCAGCACCCGGGCCTGGGCCTCGGTGAGCTTGAAGCCCAGGGCTGCGAGCCACGGTTTGATCCAGCGATTATCCCCCGCGCAGGGCAGGCCGCGGGCGGCCGCCTGCATTTTTTTGCGGCGGCCTTGAATGGTGAGCTGCAGGGCGAAAAACTCGTCGAAGGCGAGCCGGTTGCGGGCCAGCCTGGCGGCGGTGTTGGTCTCGGGGAAATGCAGCCACCGGAGGGCGTCCGCCCGGGACGGCAGGCCGCCCAAGGGGAGGCCCGGATAAGGCTCCGGCAGGCGCCAGGGCTGCTCCATGATGAACCGCCACAGGAACGTGCGCAGCCAGCGCTGGGACAGGCCTTCCGTGAGGGGATAAACCGGCACGATCCGGTGCAGGTGGATGGCCGCCTCGTCGTTGTCCTCCACCGTTTCCACCTCCGGCCGGTCCATGGTGCGGGGCTTGAGTTGGATGAGCCGGCCATAGACCAGCAATTCCGAGCCCTCCTGGTAATATCGCTCCAGGTAGGGCTGGTTCCACCACCGGCAGTGCAGCCGGCCGGTGCCGTCGTCCAGGACAAGCTCAAACACCGATTTGGAGCGCTGGCGGAAGGTTTTGACCCCCATGGCCACAACCTTTCCGCGGATCACGGCCGGCTGCTCCAGGCGCAAATCCGCGATGGTGCAGCACCGCCGGCGGTCTTCGTAGCGCCGCGGCTCCAGCCACAGCAGATCCTCCACGGTCTGGCATTTCAGCCGGGCCAGCTGGCTGGCGCGCTCCGCCCCCACTCCGCGCACTTGGTGCAGGGGTGTCTCCAGGGGCAGGGGCAAGGCGGCTTGAGCGTCGGTCATGGCGGGTCAGCGGGCGGTTGCTTTTTTGAGCAGCCGGCCAGTCCTGGCGTAATGGAAATAAGCCAGCGAATAATCCCCCTGGAGCTGGCGGTTTTGCACCGCCGACCGCGCCGGATTGGCCACCAGGTAATGCGCCCCCCCGCCGGCGTCGGTGATTTTGGCGGCGACCGCCTCGTTGGGGCCGGTGGTCCCGCCTGAAATATGCAGGGGCAGGACTTCCACCTGAACTTCTCCCGGGTCTGGCCGCCAATCCAGGGTCCACACCAAGGTGGCGGTTTTGGCCCGCCGCCGGGCGATGATGACCGGCACCCGATCCTCCGTATGCGCGCCTGCGCCCGTAGCGGTGATCCAAGTGGCCGGGCCGTCAGCGGCCATCTGGCAGCGCAAACGTTCCCCGGAGGCCAGGGTGATGGTGATGGGCTTTGTAAATGCAGGATCTTGCGCGGCAGCTTCGCGTAAATAGGCATAGCCCGGCTGGTTCGGCAGGGCCAGAGGCTCCCCCTTTAAAGTGTCCAGCTTGCCCGCCAGGTGCACCGCCAAATCAAGCGTATGTTCCGTTTCCGCGCGCACCTGGTCGATGAACACCAGCCGGCAGCCGTCCACCAGGGCCACGGTGCGGCGGAACGCAAGCCCCTGGGCAATCGGCCCGGCGGTGGCCATCAAGGCGCCCAAGGTGGGGTCTGCCAGGAAGGCCACGCAGGTTCCTTCAGCAGGTTTCTGCGAAGTCTCGGCGATGGTGAGCGTATTGTGGGCAAGGGAGGTGCGATACCAGCCGGCCTGGATGGGCACCCCGTAATTGGCGGTGCCGGGATCAGGCGCCAGCACCTGGCCCAGGCCATACAGCACGAAGCCCAGCTTGTCGGGATGTCCATGGCCGCCGCCGTGCGGGCCGTAATCGAGGCACAGCCAGGTGGCCGATCGGCCGGTGCCTTGGGCGAGGATGGCGTAGCCGGAGGCGGGGAAATTGCGGCTTTGGCATTTCCACGGCGCCGGCTCCCCCGGCAGGTCGGCGCCCACCAAAAGGGCCGCATCGGTGTTGCGCTGGCTGCGCTGCAGCAAAGCGGCCTGGCGTGGATCCCGGTAGCGCGCCCAGGCGATTTCATAGGCTCCGGCCTGGCCCGGCAGGTTGATCGTGCCGGAATCGTTGAAGGGCGGCAGATGCAGATCGGGCTGGGCGAAGTCCAGGGGGGCGTCAAACAGGCTTTTCACGGCTTTGCCATAGAGGTCGATCCCGCAGTGGAAAGCGCCTTCCGTGAGATGGAGCAGGGCCGAAACGGTGTAGAAATGGTATCCCCAGGCGCCCTCATACCATAAGCCATCGGGGCTGATCCCCCGGGCCATTTGTTGCTGGAATCCATAGGCGCCATCGATGGCTTCCGTGATCAGTTCCCGGTTGTCCAGCAACAAG
Source organism: uncultured Verrucomicrobiota bacterium (assembly GCA_964409245.1). Lineage (GTDB taxonomy): Bacteria > Verrucomicrobiota > Verrucomicrobiia > Limisphaerales > UBA1319 > CAIMWS01. The sequence continues at coordinate 17,479 of CAYPCQ010000118.1, read as the reverse complement.
CCGGTGAGCCCCACCGCGGAGTTTTTCCAGCACTGGATGTTATGGATGGGCAGCTGGTGCTGGCGGATAACCGCGGTGGCGGGCAGCAATAAACGGTCCCGCACCGTGTCGCGTTCAGCGCCGGACAACGTGGGCCAAATGCAATCCGCCCCTTCCACCAGCGTGATCAGCCAGGTGGCTTCGTCCAGGGTTTGGGGGCCTACTTTGCCGCCACCAATTTTGGCTTCACCCTTGGTATTGTGCAGGGGATAGCTCTCGTAGCGGCCGGCGTAGGCCAGCAGGATTTCCCGGGCTTTCCCCGCCAGCGGCTCCTCGCCGGTCAACTGGTAAACCAGGCCCAGGAGGCGGACCCCGGCCGCCAGTTGGTTGTGCAGGGTGCTGAGATATACATCATCGTAGGGATAACCGGAGAAGACCTCCTGGTCCACCGGGCAGACGTGCCGGGTGGGCCCCTCCGTGCGCAGGCGTGCCCCATGTTTCGGGCAGGAATAATAATGATACCATTGCCCGCCGCGGCTGGGCAGGACGATTTCCCGGCCCAGCCAGGCCCGGGCCTGGCCGCGCAGACGCTCAAAGTGTTCCGCCGCCCATGGCTGGCGCGCGATGCGTTCCCGGATCACGGGGAGATCCCGCGCGGTGAGCAGCAGCCGCGGGTGGGGCGGCAGCGGGGGGATCTCCACCGCCGCCCGGGGCCAAACGCCCCCGAGCCATAGTGAGGTTGCCACCCCAAGGAATTTGCGCCAAGCATTCATGACGCGCAATTTTGAGCATAAAAGCCAGGCGGTGTCCATGCAGTTGGGGCACTGTTTTGGCCCCCGCCAAGGGGCGGGTTTCCCGCCGGCAGCCAGCGAGGAAAGAACACGGTTTGGCTAAAGGACCGGGCATCCCACTGGCCAGAACCGGTGATTGACTCTTTTGCCCGGGGTGCGCAAGGTGGACTCTTAATAAATGGCTGAACGACATGTGCAACACAACTGATCTTGCGGATCGGGCCAAACGCGACGGTTTGGCCCGCGAATTAGAGTTTCACCATCTTCCGGGAATCCTGGCGATGTGGCTGATCCTTGCCCTCACCTGGCTGGCCGGGGATTATCTGCGGGCCGCCGAGGCCGGCTATATCGCGCCATCCCCGGGCTGGGATAACCTCCAGCCTGCCACGGGCGATGCGAATGACTGGCCGTGGTGGCGCGGGCCGTTCGTGAACAACCATGCTCCGGCCGATCAAAAACCGCCGGTGAAATGGAGCGAGCAGGAAAACATCCGGTGGCGGATCACCCCGCCGGGGCGGGGCCACGCCACGCCCTGCGTCCGGGGCGATCGCATTTACCTGCCAGCCGGAGATCCCGCCCAGCAGGCCATCTGGCTGTTATGTTATGACCGGGCCACGGGTCAAAAGATCTGGCAGGCTGAGGTTTACCACGGCCCGTTGCCCAAGATCCACGAGGACAACTCCTACGCCTCCGCCACCCCTGCCTGCGACGGGGAACGCATCTTTTTCCCTTACCAGGCGGAAAATGCGGTCTGCCTGGCCGCGGTGGATTTAAGCGGCAAGGTGATTTGGAACAAGCAGGTGGCCCCGTTCAAATCGATCCAGGGTTATTCCGCTTCGCCGGTTCTCTACAAATCCGCGGTGATCATCCCCACGGATGGCACCCTGGCCAACACGATGACGGCGCTTCACCGGCAAACCGGGGAGGTGATCTGGCACACCACCTTGAGCAAGGTCCGGGAAAGCTATGCCTCGCCGCTGGTGGCGCGGGTGGCCGGCCGGGATCAAATAGTGATCATCGGCGGTTTCAAGACGTCCAGCTACGATCCGAATACCGGCCGGCGGCTGTGGGAATGCGATGGGCCGGCGGAATTCTGCGCCGCCACCATGGCGTTCGACGCCAGCACGGTTTTTGCCACCGGCGGCTACCCGGAGAAAGGCCTCCTGGCCATCCGGGCGGACGGCAGCGGCGACATCACCCGCACCCACGTGGCCTGGAAAAGCGACACCAAGGCGGGCTATGTGCCATCGCCCCTGTTTCACGCGGGCCTCGTCTATGCCGTCAGCGACAACGGGCTGATGCGGGCGTATGAGGCCGGGACCGGCAAAATCGCCTGGGAGCATGCCTTCAAAGCCCCCTTCTATTCCTCCCCGGTGCTGGTGGGTGACCGGCTCTACGTATTTGACCGCCTGGGCCTGGGCCACATTGTGAAAACGGGTTTGAAGTTTGAATCAGTCGCCACCAACCGCCTGCCGCAGGGAGTTTTCGCCACGCCAGTCATTCTGGGCGGCCGGATTTACCTGCGGTCGTTGACCGATTTTTATTGCCTGGAGGAAAAACCGTAACGGCCCAGGCCGGGCTTGCCGGATCGGCAACAATCTGTAAGCTGGAAGTGAAATCATGAAAAACCAAAGCCATCGTCCAAGTCAAGCCGCCGGCTCCCGCCGGCGGATCGGAATCACCCTGGTCATCGCCATGGTGGGGCTGGTGCTTGCCCAACCGGCGCCAAGCCGTGCCGCCACCAAAGCCGCTCCCAAGAAATCCGGCCGGGTCTCAACGGTCCGCACCTGGCCGAGCGACGGGGGGGCGGATCGGCCTTTGACCCTTAAAGAACAGGTGGAAATGATCAGCCCGGAAGCAGTGGCCCGGGCGCTGGCGGATATGGAAACAACCTGGCCCGGGCGGGGAGCCGCGGGCCAGAACGGCCTTCTGAAAGGCCTGGCCGAACGCCGGGCCGCGGTGCTGCGCGGGCTCCAGGCGGGCCAGGCGGACGCGGAAGCCGACGCCGGGAAATTAGTCAATGACGTGCGCACGGCCCTGCTGGCCAATCCATTGCTGGATTTCGACCGCCTGCTGGTGGTCAAGCGGAGCGTCAAGACGGACCGCCTGGCGCTGCCGCAAAACTGGGAGAGCAACAGCTCCATCCGGCGCAACGGCATCGACAACGCCATCGCGGTATTGAGCGATTTGCGCGAGGACGGGGAGTTGGCCGTGCTCCAGCAGCCGGAGGGGGGGCGTTTCGTGGGGGATCTGGCGCTGCACTTCGAAGGCCGTAAATTCATGTACTCCAGCATTGGCCGGGGCGGCCGGTGGGGGGTGTTTGAGATGGCCGTGCAGGGCGGAACGCCACGGCAGCTGGATCTGATCCCGGATGCCGATGTGGATAATTACACCGCCTGTTACCTGCCCGATGAGAGCATCCTCTTCACCTCCACGGCGCCCTTCATCGGTGTGCCGTGCGTGCGCGGTTCGTCCCACGTGGCGCATCTTTACCGGTATTGGCCCGGCACGGGGAAGATCCGGAGGCTGACCTTCGACCAGGAGCACAACTGGTGCCCCACCGTGCTGCCGGATGGCCGCGTGCTTTACCTGCGCTGGGAATACTCGGACCTGCCGCACTACGTGGCCCGCATCCTGTTCACCATGAATCCGGATGGCACGAACCAGCGCGAGTATTATGGCAGCGGATCCTATTGGCCCAACGCCTTCTTCTACGCCAAGCCGATGCCCGGGCACCCGCGCAAGGTGGTGGGCATTGTGGGCGGGCACCACGGGGTGCCGCGCATGGGTGAGCTGGTGATCATGGACCCGGCCCTGGGGCGGTACGAGGCGGATGGTGTGGTCCAGCGCATTCCCGGCTATGGCCAGAAAGTCCAGCCGGTCATCAAGGACAACCTGGTGGACGATTCCTGGCCCAAATTCCTGCACCCGGCTCCGTTGAACGATAAATACATCGTCGTGTCGTGCAAACCGACCCGGACCGCGCCTTGGGGCATCTACCTGGCTGATGTGTTCGATAACCTCACGCTGATCCGCGAGGAGCCGGGCTATGCGCTGTTGGAACCAGTGCCGCTGCAACCTTCGCCGCGCCCGCCGGTCATCGTGGATACCGTCAAGGAAGGCCAGCAGACGGCGCTCATGCAGATCGTGGATATCTACCAGGGGCCCGGCCTCAAAGGCGTGCCGCGCGGCGCTGTTAAAAAGCTGCGCCTGCTCACCTATAATTTTTCCTATCAGAACATCGGCGGGCAGGTGGATCGGGTGGGCATCGACGGCCCGTGGGACATCAAGCGGATCATCGGCACCGTGCCGGTGGAAGCGGACGGCTCGGCCAATTTCGAGGTGCCCGCCAATCTCCCGATTTCCATGCAGCCGCTGGATGAAAAGGGCCGGGCGATCGCCCTCATGCGCAGCTGGACCACCGCCATGCCGGGCGAGGTCCAATCCTGCCAGGGCTGCCACGAAAAACAAAACAGCGGTTTCACACCTGGCCCCGCCCGGCTGGCCATGCGCCGCCCCGCCTCCAAAATCGAACCTTTTTACGGCCCCCTGCGGGGCTTTGCTTTCGACCACGAGGTGCAGCCCGTATTGGATCGTCATTGCGTTTCCTGCCACAATGGCCAGCCGGACACGGGTGGGCGCACCCTGCCGGATTTCCGCCGCGGCCCGCATGTTTTCGCCGGGGAAAAGGAAGTCAAATTCCCGCCCGCTTACGTGGCCCTCAAGGCCTACGTGCGGAATCCCACGGCGGAAAACGACATGCACCTGCTGCTGCCGTATGAATTCCACGCCTCCACCACCGAGCTGGTGCAATTGCTCGAAGCGGGCCACCACGGGGTGCGCCTGGACACGGAATCCTGGGATCGCCTGAACACGTGGATCGATCTCAACACCCCCGCGCACGGCACCTGGCTGGAAATGGTGGGCCAGGCCCGCATGAACAACCAGCAAAACCGCCGGCGGGATCTGACCAAACGCTACGCCGGGATGGATGACGACATGGAAGCGGTCTATCCCAGCCCGGATCAGAAGCCTGAACCGGTGAAGGCTGTGGCAGCCCAAACCGTTGCCGCCCCGGCATCCACCCCCGCCTGCGAGGGATGGCCCTTCGACCGTGCGGAAGCCGGCCGGCGGCAGCAGGCGAAAAACGAGAAATTGGTTATGGATCTGGGCGGTGGCGTGCAAATGGCCTTCGCACGAATCCCGGCCGGACGCTTTGTGGCGGGTGGGGTTGCCGCCCCGCCGCGGGTGGTGGAACTGCCGCGTGATTATTGGATGAGCGTATTTGAAGTGACCAACGAGCAATTCGCCCGCTTCCGCCCGGACCACGACAGCCGGATTGAGCACGGGGATTTCCTCCAGTTCAGCGTGGAAGGCCGGGGCAAGCCGCTCAGCGAACCCAGGCAGCCGGTTTGCCACGTGTCCTTTGAGGAAGCCCTGGCGTTCTGCAAGTGGCTCTCCGAACGCACGGGCCGCCACGTAAGCCTGCCCTCCGGGGACGCCTGGGAATACGCCTGCCGCGCCGGTTCCGCCACCCCCATGGCTTACGGGTCCATCGACAGTGACTTTTCCCGGCTGGCCAACCTGGCCGACGTGAACCTGCGCAATCCGCGGGGATACCGCAGCGGGGTGATTCCGGAGTGGCGCCCGGCGGTGACCTCCATCAACGATGGCTATTGGGTTTCCGCCCCAGCGGGAAGTTACACGCCCAACGCCTGGGGGCTTTATGACATGCAGGGCAACGTCTGGGAATGGACCACTGATACAGCCGCGGACGGCTTTTGCCGCCTGGCCAGGGGTGGTTCCTGGTATGTCCGGCCGCAGCGCGCCACCGTGGATTCCACCTTGGCATACCAGCCCTGGCAGCCAGTTTACGATGTGGGCCTGCGCGTCATGGTCGCGGATTAATGCCCCGGGGCGTTCCGGCCTCGTTGGAACGTAACTTGGGAAAAAATCAGGGCGTTTTTTATTCTTTGCGCGCGGTGGCCGCCAAGCTGCGCGTGAGGATGCCCATGGGGAGCGTCAATTGGTCCGGCTCGCTCAAGGCCCGCGCGTCATGGCCCAGCTCCCGCAGGGTGGCCGCAAATTCGGCGGCAAAGCCGTGGACGGTGTAGATTTTGCGGGGCGCCACCTGTTTCACCAAGTCCAAAAGGCTTTTGAAATCCGAGTGGTCGCTGAGTGGGAAAGCGGCGTCGGTCGCGCAGCGATACCGGCAATTCGAGTCGATGGCCCAGCCCGTGAACATGGCGGTGCGGCAGGGCTGCACCGCCTGGCGAAGCTTGCCGGAAAAGCCATGCGGCGGGCAGATCACCACCGACTTCCGGCAGGTGGCGTGGTCCCATTTGGTGAAGGGCGGGAAAGGCTGGCCAAACCGGGTGTAAACCCGGGTGGTCTCGAATACCTGGTCATGCAGCATGATGGGATGTTCGAGGCCCTCCAGCGCGCGGATCAGTTCCTGCGCTTTGCCAAGGGAATAGGCGAGCAGGACCGGTGTTTTGCCATCCGCCAAAGTAGCGCGGCAAAAATTCAGGGCCTGCTCCCGGATGGCCGCCCGGGGGGGGAAGGCATAATGCGGCCGGCCAAACGTGGTTTCCATGATCAAGATGTCCGCCGCACGTGGTTTGCAGACCTCGCCCGTAAAGCCCGGCTCCAGCTTGAAATCCCCGGTGTAAAGCAGGCTGCTGCCCCGGCTCTCAACAAAGGCCATGGCGCTGCCCAGGATGTGGCCGGCGGACAGGCAGGTCAGCCGGTACGGCGCCGCGCCATGGTTGAAATCCTCCGGGGTTTCGCAGGCCATCACCTTTTCCTGGCCCTGGCACTTGAGCCGCTGGTGCATGAAAAAGAAGGTCGGCTCGGTGGCCATGCTTTTCTGGTGGGCGCGGATGTGGTCCGCATGGGCATGGCTGATGAACACCCATTCACCGCCGCCCTGGCGGGCATGGGAATCCAGCCATAATCCCAACTCGGGAAGATGAATCCCTCCTGCCTGGTAACGCACAACGATTTCCGGCACAGCGGGTTAATAAGGCCTGCCGGATTTGGCCAGGTCAATCTTTCTTTGCAGCCGTGCCACCAGCCCACCACCCCGTGCTGGCCAATCCCTCCGCCCCGATTCCCCCCTGCGCCTTGCAGGCCGCGTGCCCTCACGCGGCGTAAGGCCAGCCTCCGGCTCACGCCACCGTGGCCGGGCGGGCACTCCGCCGCCCACCGCGGAGTTAATGCCCACGGCGTGCGGTCGATCCAGCCCGGGATATTTCCTCGACACGGGCAGGGTGGATTCGCATCGTTGAGGCATGGGTGAAGGCAGGAAATCCCGGCCACCAGGCATCCGGGGCTTTGCAATCAGCCGGCGCAAACTGCTGCAGGCCGCGGCGGGTTTGGCGGCCGCCCTCTGCCATTATCCTGATTTGGGAAACGCCATGGAATCAGCCAGCCAGCCAATGAATCAACCATCGCCCCCGGGAAAAGGCAAAATGCGCCAATTGGCCACCATCGACCCCGGGCATTTTCACGCCGCCTTGTTCCAGCGGGAGATGCTGCCTGGCATCGCTGCCCGGACTTTCATTTATGCTCCTTACGGGCGGGATTTGGCCGCTCATATCCAGCGCATCGCGCAGTTCAATTCGCGCAGCCTGAATCCCACCTGCTGGACTGCGGAAGTGCACGCGGGTGGCGATTTTTGGGAGGAATTCAAGGCCAGCCCCCAGGGGCAGATCGCCGTTTTATCGGGCAACAACCGGGGGAAAATCCGGCGCATCCACGAATTGGTGGAGATGGGGTATCACGTGCTGGCAGACAAGCCGTGGATCATCGAGCCGGATGATCTGCCGGAATTGCGGGCGGTGCTGGATTTGGCGGCGCACCAGCGTGTGGTGGCCTATGATGCCATGACGCAGCGCTTTGAAATCACCTGCCTGCTGCAGCGGGAACTGGTGCAAACCCCGGAGGTTTTTGGCAGTTTGCAGCCCGGTATCGGTCCGGCGGTCACCATGGAGAGCGTGCATTATTTGCTGAAGGAAGTGGCCGGGGTGCCATCCTTGCGGCCGCCGTGGTTTTTCGATGTCGGCCAGCAGGGCGAAGGGCTGGCCGATGTGGGCACTCACCTGGTCGATTTGGTCCAGTGGACGCTGTTTCCCGGGCAGGCCATCGACCCCGCCCGCGACCTGCAGGTGACGGGCAGCGAGCATTGGCCCACCCGGCTGAGCCTGGCGCAGTTCCAAAAAGTCACCGGGGATGCCGCCTTCCCGGCCTGTTTATCGTCCGCCATCCGGGATGGGGGATTGGACTATTATGCGAATCAAAGTGTGGATTACCGCCTGAAAGGGGTGCCTGTCAGGCTGGTGGTGCGGTGGGATTTCCAGGCCGGGCCGGGGGCCAGGGACTCGGAGTTTGCGGCCTTCCGGGGAACCCGCGCTGCGGTGGAAGTCCGGCAGGGGCGGGAGCAGAACTATCAGGCGGAAGTTTATGTGGTGCCCAATAATCCGGCCAGCCAGGAGCTGATCCTGGCTGGCGTCCGAAGCAAATTGGAAGCTTTGCGGGGGATTTATCCCGGCTTGGCTTGGGCGGTGGAAGCGGAGGCCATCCGGCTGGTCATCCCGCCCGCGCTGCGGGTGGCCCACGAAGCGCATTTCGGATTGCTGGTGCAGCGCTTCCTGGATTATGTGGATGATCCCTCGCGGCTGCCGGCTTGGGAAAGGGACTGCATGCTGGCCAAATACTCCACCACCACCCAGGGGGTTGGGCTGGCGCGGCGCCACCTGCCGGGGCCGCGAAATTAAGTTCGCTTTTTTCCGGAGCAGGCTTAGATAATGTTCCCAGGCGAATGATATGAAAACAATTTCCAAAGTGATCGTCATGGCATCATTGGCGCTGATCTCCATCACCGGTTTGACCGGCTTCGCGGCCGGGGCTCCGGCGGCGGAGAAGCGGCTGGCTGCCCGCACTTTCAATTCGGGCTTTCCCCAGGCCCACGACACCTATAACGGCATATCCTGCGCCAGCGATGGCCGGATCTATTATGTGCTGAGTTCCGAATCGATCGATGTGGGGGCTAAAATGTTCAGCTGCGAGCCGAAAACGGGCGTGGTCGATCCGTTGGGCGGCCTCACGGAAGCCTGCGGGGAAAAGGCGAAATCGATACCGCAGGGCAAAAGCCATGTAAGCTTCGTGGAAAGCAACGGCAAACTCTATTTCGCCAGCCATATCGGGTATTATAGCATCGTGGATGGGATGGAAACCATGGGCATCCCTCCGGCGGGTTACCAGGCTTATCCAGGCGGGCACCTGCTGGCCTACGACCTCGCGGCCCGCCGGTTTGAGGATCTGGTGATCGCTCCCAAGCGGGAAGGGGTTCTGGCCATGAACATGGACGGCCGCCATGGCCGGATCTTCGGGCTGACCTGGCCCTCGGGCATTTTTTTCCGTTATGACCTGGGCACCCGCAACTTGAAGGAATTCGGGGCCATGGCTGGATTGGGAGAAGGGGGCAAAGACAAGCAATACCATACGATCTGCCGGTCCATCGCGGTGAATCCCGAGGATGGCTCGGCTTATTTCACGATTTCCACCGGCGCCATCCTGCGGTATTCGCCGGGAACCGACGAAGTGGAAAAAATCGCCGGCGAGGACATGGTGAAGGACTACTTCGGCATCTATGATCCGCATTCGCCGGGCCACATGGGTTATAATTGGCGGCAGGTCGTGTGGCATGCCCCGGATAAGCGCATTTACGGCGTGCATGGCAACTCCGGGTACCTGTTCCGCTTCGATCCGGCGGCGCCCCGGTTGGAAGTGCTCGAACGCCTGACCTCCGGGCCGTCCAAATCAAGCGGGATGTTCGACCAATTCAGCTACGGCTACCTGGGCTTCACCTTGGGGCCCGATGGCCGGACGCTCCATTATCTCACCGGCGGCCCCATATATGTCAACGGCCGGCGGGTGGCCGGCAAAAGCAGCACCGCGATGGGGGAAGCCAAGGGATTGGAAAACCTGCACCTGGTGACCTATGACATCCCCACGGGCCAGTATTGCGACCAGGGAGCCATCTTTTTCGAGAATGGGGACCGCCCCTTGTATGTGAACTCGATCGCCGTGGGCAAGGATGGCTCGGTATATTTCCTCTCCCGGATCACGGAGCAGGGGCGCACACGCACCGACCTGGTGTGCGTGAAAGGGCCTTTCAGCGGCCTCAAGTGATCCGCCCGCGGGCGGTATCATACAGCTAATCTGCTGCGCATGCGGAAATACTGGCACGTCATCAATCTGGGGATCCAAAACACCCTGGTTTACCGCTTTAATTTCCTGGTGCGCAGCTGCCTGACCCTGGTGCCACTGACCGCGACCATGTTTATCTGGCAGGCGATTTACGACCATAAGGGAGCCGAGGTGTGCGGTTATTCGCTGGCGCAGATGCTCTCTTATTATGTGCTGGTGATGATCGTTGATTCGCTGACCGCCGTCACCGACGACGACTGGCAAATCGCCACCGATATCCGCGATGGCAACATCAACCATTTCCTGACCAAGCCGATCGATTACCTGTTTTACCGGGTCTGCCTGTTTTTTTCGGGCCGCCTGGTTTACTCCGCGGTGGCGATGATCCCGACCGTTTTTTTTGTGGCCTACCATTACCGGGAGTTTTACCTGCCGGCGCAACCGCTCACGCTGGCCTGGTTCGGATTATCCCTGATCCTGACGGCCCTGATCCAATTCCTATTATCCTATTCCATGGCCTTGCTGGCCTTTTGGGTGCTGGAAGTGTCCACCTTCATCTTTATCGTGTTTGCTTTTGAAAACCTGGCCGGGGGGCACTTGTTCCCTCTGGATATCCTCCCGCCGTTGCTGGCCAAGGCGATCATGCTGACGCCGTTCCCCTACCTCACGTTTTTCCCGGTGAGCATTTACCTGGAGCGGGCCACCGGAACCGCCCTGTTCAATGGCTTGATGATGCAGGTGTTGTGGGTGGTGGCCCTTTACGGAGTGGCCCGGCTGGTCTGGCGCCAAGGCATCCGCAAATATGTGGCTGCGGGTGGCTAGGCCGCCGGCCGGCCGCCGGGGGCAGGGCCGGGAGATTCACCGGCAAAAAATGAGATTTCTGCTTGCCAGCCGGTGGTGCATCCTTTAGGTTCAAATCAATCGGGGTGATTGAGCTTCAATCACTGCCGGGGAGATTGCGCGCTTAGCCCAGTTGGCAGAGCATTACCTTCACACGGTAGGGGTCGCAGGTTCGAGTCCTGCAGCGCGCACCATCCAAATCGCCAAGCCCGCCAGTGTTTTCGCTAAATTACCAGCCAGATGCAAAAGCACATGGATTTGGTAAGTTCCCGCCCCTTGCCGCCTCAAAATGCTAGAACGCGCAAAACCGGGTTTTTATCACGGTACAGGAGGCATGGAAGCGCGGTGTCAAATCCGATGGAGGCGGTGGCCAGGGTTAAATGGGGCGCTGAAGGCCTGGACGAACGGTTTTGGAAGCTGTCCCCTTGATTCATTATTAAATGAAATCACTACGGAGTGGGCCACACCTCCTCGCGATCCAGCCGGCACAGGATGACATCCCGATGAACCCCGTAATTCCCCGCCAGTTTCCCGGCCAGGGCGTTGCGTAAATCCTCATTTATCCACCATGACGGGAACTGCCCTTGGATCACGGCCACGAAGGCATCAAAATCAGCCCGGAGCCGGTCAACAGGCACCAGCAACCTGCCGCCAAATTCATTGGCCTCCTGTTCCAAGGTGAAACGCGAAACTTCATATCGCCTTGTCCAATTAAAGAATTCCTGAATATTGGCGAACTTCAGCCCGCCAGTCATTTCGCGGTGTAGCACGATGTGGCCGAGTTCATGCGCCAGTGAAAAGCGCAATCGATTGAACCGCCAGGCCGGTTCTCCAGCCAAAAACTTATAGGACCGCTCATCGACGTAAATGCCGGAAAAATCAGAAATGACCGCCGCATCCACTGAATATTTTTCCAAAAGATCTGCAAATGGAATGACGTCCAATCTGAGGTTCAATTCAATCACCGTCAACACGTCAACCGGCAGGCTGCAGAGTTCTTTTGGGTGCTGCATCCGGAATTCTTCAACGGCTTCCCAAACGTCCCGTTTGTAGTTCATGGATTAGGGCTGTGGACACCTCTCAGATCCTCAATGAACTGCCCCAGCCGCTCGCCATCAAGTTCCTTGCCCCTCACGGCACGGAAAAACGCTGGTAACAGCGATATCACCTTTTCATCATTCGCCATATCATTGGGGATTTCCTGGCGGGCAAGGGACGCCAAATCGTTGAATTCCTGGCGCCGTTCAGATCCAACGGCAAAAAAACCGGCCCATCGATCAAGGGTTGCCAGGTCTTTTGGCGGTGGTGAAACCCCCCGTTCCATCTTGCTCCAGTTGCTGGGATCGGTTCCCAGTTCCATGCAGCATTGCCGCAGCGTCAGCCGCTTGGCAATCCGCAGATCTTTGATCAGTTGTCCAAAATTCATACTGTGGTCGTATTAAAATATTGTGGTAGAATTTACACCACACAGTAGGCACCAGTCAAATCGGATCTAATTAATGCTCGAAATCACAACGGCGTGCAGGTCATTGCGACCACTGCATGCCAGTGCCAAATGCGGCGAACGATGTTTCGGGTTTGTTGCATTTTGCGAACAGGTAACAGATCTGTCTGCCCTTCAGTCGTAGCGGCAAGCTGGCGCTCCAGCCGGATTTTTTCCGCGAAAAAAATTTGCTGCTCAGCAAAAATCTGTTCCAGTTCGTTCCTGGGCAAAAGGTGAATGGGCCGAAACTCCCTGCACGGTATAGGGCGCAGGTTCGAACCCTATCTTGATTAAGCGGTATAAATGCAAAAGGGTTGACCGCTCAAACTGTTGCCTCAAAATTCATCCCATTGCAGATAATCCCATTTTCGACATCAATTAAACGGCCGCGGACGGCCGCGGATTGGAGACTGGAAGAACGGCACGATCACCGCGGCCCGGTTCGCTTGGACTGGTTTCCCTGGGAGTGTTCCCAGCGGGGAGCCTGGCCCGGAAGGTCGTTAATGCCTGAAAAATCACCCTTATTATCGTTTCCATGAAGACCGACTGCCGAACCGTACTGCTGATGGCCGCGCTCCTCCTCGTTGATTCCGGCTCCGTCCGCGCGACGTGGTACAGCGAAAACGTCGAAAATGGCGCGGACATCATCATGATGGACCTGCGCTGGCCTTGGTGGCCGCCGGCGACGTATTACGCCAACTGGAACTCCGGCTTCAACCCGAAACCCAACAACCTGAGCTTTTATGCGGGCTTCGTAGCCTATGTGCCGGAAGGTTCGGATCCCCGCCCCAATCCGGATGACCAAGCCCAGGCCACGTTCCGGCCCGGATCGGTCTGGACTTTCTGGGGGAGTGACCGGGATGGCACCCCGGTGCGCTTCACGGATGTGGCCCCCAACCTCTTCATCAAGAACGATTACGGCGGGGAGGGCAGCAGCGGCACGATGGGGGCGGAAGTCTGGCCCTTCGTGCAATGCCAGCGGTGGTACACGATGCTGGGCCGGGTCTGGCAGCCCTTGGGGAAAGAAAACGAGGCGTATGCCGGCCGCTGGATCAAAGATCAGGCCGGCGGTCAATGGCACCTCATCGGCATCGCCCGGCTGCCGATCCCGGCCACCTCCTTTACGGGCAACAGCGGATTCATTGAGCCGCTCGCGAGCGAGAAATCCGTCCGGTCGCTGCATCGGCGGTTCGGATACTTCCGCAAGGATGGGCGCTGGCAGAAGTCCGACACCATCGCCATCGATAAAACGGAGTATGTGGTGGTGAACGTGGCGGCCGAAGGCGATCACGAGTTTGCGGCCATCGAATATGCGCAACGGCCCGATTGGCTGCCCCTGCGATTGTCGGGCAAGCCGCTCGCGGGCGACCGCAAGCATAGCTTCACCGTGAAGCAGCCCGGGTTGCCCCTGCTGGACCAGCCAGCGGTGGCCAGGGTGCGCGCCGAATCGACCGGCCGCCAGGTGGCGGTGTCATGGGAGATCCCCGAAACCTCCTCCCCGGCCTTCAGCTACAAGGTCGAGGTCTTTAGCAATCCCGAGTGCCGGGGCGGCGCGCTGGCGGTGAAAGAGGAGCGCCTGCCCACTGCCCGCTGCACGCTGCTGGAGGCTGTGGCGCCATCGCCGACGATCAGGCTCACAGTGACCGATGTCTTTGACCAATCGGCGGCGCCAATCACCGCCACTGCCACCCGGAGCCGCCCGCCCGCGCCCGCGCTGGATCCAGCCAGCACGATCCCCCGCCTGGCCTACGAATTGTATCACCAGGATTCCCAGCGGCGGACCAACTATTTCAATCCGCCGCTCCAGAAGCCCGATGAAGCGCACCATTGGCTGGCGCTGGCTGAACTGGCGCAGGGGAAATTGGTGCGGCGGGGGCTGGCGCGAGGCTTCGACCTCAGCGTGCGGGAGCAGCGCCGGGCGGGATACGCGCTCGTTTTCCGGGGGCTGCTGCGCGTGCCGGAGGACGGGCTTTATATCCTCCGGGCGCAGATCGATGGCGGCTATCGCATCCAGATCGATGGCGAAGAGATGCTGGTGTGGGATGGCCAGCACGGGACCACGGAAAAGGCCGCCGTCCGGAGCTTGGCCCAGGGCGGCCATTCCCTCGTCGTGACCTGCCTGTATGATGATCTGCCAGCCGCGAACTTCAGCATCGAATGGGAAGGCCCGCGCCTGCCCAGGCAGCCCATCCCGCTGGAAGCGCTGCGCGTTGTGGATGATGGCTCCCACCCTTGGCTGGCGGTGCGCGGGGAGGCCCCTGGCGATGGGGCCGGACACCTCACGGTGCAGGTGGACGGGCGCGGCCATGCCGTGGAAAAAACGGTGCTTTTCCTCGGGCAGCTCCAGCTCGCCGAAACCAACGGCCAGGCCCTGCAATACGAAGGCCCCCTGCCACGCGGCGCCAACACCCTGTGGGCCCGGATTCTATTCGATGGATGCCAAACTGCAGACTCCGATCCCTTCCTCCTCAACGTGACGGGGAAACCGGTGGCTGCGGATTGGACCGTGCGCAATGTCAGCGACGCCAAGGCGTCGGCGGGACTCTGGCAAACCGGCCCGCAAGCCTTCCAGTTCTTCGGCCATGGGATGCACACCATCACCCGGAGAATAACCGGGGACTTCACCGCCACTTGCCGGATTGACGGCTACAGTGGATCCCGCGGAGAGCCGGTGAACCCGCACGCCTGGGTGGGGCTCACGGCCCTCGAGCAGGGCGGGCGGCTGAACTGGGAATGGGGACAGCAATTCCACCTGGTCCAAACGGCGGCCGAGGGCGTGCGCACCTCCGCCGATTTCACCGATTTTGGCGCGACGCGCATCAGTTCGTATGCGCTGGCGCCCCGGCGCCCGTGGCTGCGGATCGTGCGGCAGGGCCAGGTTTGGACCGCGTGGACCTCGGCCGGGGGCACGCAATGGGAGTTGGGCGCGTATCAATACAAAAAGGCCCAGCCGCAAATGGATGTGGGCTTGTTCTTCAGCGCCCTGCCGCAGGACGCGCGGGCGCATTACCATGCCCGGGTTTCAGAAGTGACCATCCAGGCCGGGGTGGCGCCGGATGCGGCACTGCCGCTTCCCGCCGTCGCGCGGCATACCGCGGGCGAACGCTTGACGGGCCTGGCCCTGGCCCGATCCGATGCGCAAGTAGTGGTGGTGCGGTCCTCCGCACGGGGGTTGCTCCGGACGGCCAACGGAGGCAAAACGTGGGCGCCTGCCAACGGCAATCTGGCCGGCGGCGACCTCGCGGTGCGCAGCGTCGCGATCCACCCGGAGAATCCCCTGGTCATGCTGCGGGCGTGCGGAACCGGCTCCAGCGGGCGCCTGTGGAAAACGGCCGATGGGGGCGGCACGTGGGCGAAACTCGATTTCCCTGGCGATTTCGACGGCCGCGGCCCTTCAGCGCTGTGCGGGGAAGTCCTGGCATTCGATCTGCGGGCCCCCCAGACCGTTTATGTGGGTTGCGAATCCCAGGGGTTTTTCAAGAGCACCGATGGGGGCGGCGCCTGGAACCGCCTGGGGCTTGCGGGGGAGCGCATCACGGCGGTGACCGTCTGGCCGTGGGAGCGGCACTATCCCGCACCCGCCCAAGGCCGGACCCACCTCTGCGTCACCACTTGCCCCGACCGCTGGCTGGAATACCTCGGCCGCGGGAATCCGGGCGTCACCACGGCGGCGGCCACGGCCCGCAGCTACGTTTCCCATGACCATGTCCAAACCTTGTCCCTGGCTGACGAGCGCAGCGACACCGGATTCTACAGCGTGGCTTTCGACAAGGCGATGCAGTCTACTGGGGAGATGCGCTACGGGACGGCCCACGGTTTTCTGGCCCAGGTTTTTTCCGGAACCCATATGGCGCTCTATGCCCCGCAAAAGAACCTCGAGTGGCTCCGGCCCATGACGGCGCTGGGGGCGTCGGCCTTGGGGGATCAGAAGTTCGGCCGCTTTTTCGCGCAAGCGCTCGATCCTGCAGTGCCGGGACGCCTGTCGCGCAGCGAACGCTGGGCCTTTGAATGGTCCTGGCTCGCCCCGCAAGGCGAGGCGCCCCAGGGCGGGATGATTGCCGTGTGCGGCGATCCCTACCAGGGTGAGCAATGGTGGTTCCTGCATACCGATGGCCTCTATCATTCACCCAATGGTGGCGGGCGCCTGGCCCGGGTGCTGGATGAATCCGGGAATCCCCTGCACCGGTAAACGCCGCGGCGCCGCCAGGATTTGATTTGGGCGGCCAGTGAGGTGACGGGCACGGATGTGGCCGGGGTGTGGCATCGGGAAATCCACTGGGCGCAGCCGCCCCGAATGATCTTGATCCGGCATCGCACGGAGGAGAAGGGAGTGACGGGCCAAAGGGCCGGCGGCAGGCTGCTGGTGGATTGTCCGGACTGTCACGACCGGGGGGCATTATCAGCAACACGGCGGGGGTAACGACGATTCGGTTGGCCGTGCAGGGGCAGGCGGAACGGGCGTGGTGGCGGGCGTTGATCGAGCAGGTGGGCAGTTGGGTTAACCCCTGAAAAAGCCGGACGCGGTCAGGGGATGTGAAGATTCATTTCAGACGTTAGCCACCTTGGGAAACCGGTCAGGCCGGGGTGTTCGGGGCCTGGGCGGTAGCCACTAACATGCCGGATGCGAGTCGCGCTTCAGCCTGTGGTTGAACCAGGGGGGTGAATTTTGCCTAAAAAACAACTTCAACTGATGAGGTTCTGATTTGTTACGGCTTAGGGCTAATGGTGCCTGGTTTGAAATTCGCCAGCCCAAGATCCGCCTCGTTACCTCGGCGGCTACCAGTTTCAGGTTTGCGCAGGCAGCGGCCGAGTTCGCCCGTCCAACACGGGTAGCCGCCGCCGTGAGGTGAAAGCGCCGCTGCGCCGCTTTGGCCCGGCCTCCATTACCCATCCCGGCTTGATGCGCCTTCTTTACCTCAGAAATCTCAAACTGTTAATCCCGGTTCCCCTATCCGATCCGTGTTTTATCTCCTCCTCATTTTGTGCGCTTTGCCTCCTTTGCGGGCCTGCCCCCCATCCGTTCCTAATTCGCTGAACGTGGACTTGCGCGTCAATGTGCGCGGCCAACTGACACAGGGCAAACGCATTTAAAAGCCCAATAAATGCGATAAATAGTTTTGATCCCAGGCAGCGTTGAGCTGTCTGGCTTTGAGGCCCCGTTTTTTGGTGGTGT
>CAYPCQ010000117.1:0-28923 GCA_964409245.1 uncultured Verrucomicrobiota bacterium | reverse complement strand
CTGCCAACCGTTATTGGTATTGGGCAGTCAGGCTATTGGTCATCGGGCTTCCAAAGTTCTCCACAACCGCAGGAGAATAACATGGTAAATTCTCCTTTGGTAAAGGAGAAAACGCCCAAGTGGCGATCTGGTGTTCAAGGTGCTGCCGATCTTCACAGCCAATTACCGCGATCCAACAGGCTCCGGTTCCGGGTCAGTGCCCCCGGTTTGCCTATGCAACGGGATGGATCGCCTGCCCAACGCGGGTAGCCGCCGCGGAGTGGATAGCCTTCCTGTTATTGGTTAATACATTACTCTGAGGCGATAAAACCGCTTCGGTTCGCGGACGGCATCCGGATCAGTGAGTTCGATCGGGCCATCGCTGCCCGCAATGCCAGCCGCCACGGTCAGCCAGGTGCCGGCCGGCAGTTCCTGGGTGGCCTGCAACTCGTAAAGATCGCCACCTTGCGAGGTGAAGCCGATGAGACAGCTACGGCTGCCGGGCTTGAGGCCGGAGAAGGCGGGCGGGCAGTATTCGTAAGCGCCCAGGTCCAGTTGGCCATCCTGCGGCCGGGTGCGGGACCGCAGCGGAGCCTGGTATTCCAACGCAGGCTGCCCCGGGTGGGGATTGCCCTCGCCGTCCAGGAAGGCCAGTCCATTCAAACCCCGGTTCCGGCACGGAGAGGACGCGGTGAGGCGGAAATCCCGGGCGGCTCGTTTGGCGAATCCGGGATCGGTTCCCTTGATGGTTTCCAGGAAAGTGGCGGGGATGGCGGCGCTGGACGCGGCCCAATTGTTGGAGCCGGTAATCCCGCCGCCCACCGTGCCCGGAATTTTGTTGCTGCCGTAAAATATATTGTTCACGGCAGTGATCCTGGCCCCGGCGGCGTTGGCGCCCAGGAATTGGATGCGCCCATCCCCCGCCACCCAGGTGTTGTTGAAAGCGAACAAGGTTCCGTTGTGCTGGCCGCCGGAATCCTGGCCGAACTGGATGAACCGGCCGGAATTATAGCCCGCCGCCCGTGGTTTGCTGATGACGATGTTGCCGATCAGCACCGCGTGGCTGTTGGTGGCGGCGGTCTCCGCCGAATCCACCAGGCCGATCTCTCCGTCCTGCGAATCGGTGATCAGGTTATAAAGCAGCTCGGTATAATGGGCGCGGGTTTTGAAATTCTGGCCAAAGAGTGCGTCGTGGATGTAGCAGAACCGGATCGTGGCGCTTTTGCCGCCCAGATAAAGATTGTGGCTGTATCCGTCGTAGGAGGCCGTGCCGTTGGCGGCGATTTCCGAGGACTCGATCAACAATCCCCGGCAGCTATCGCTCATGATGCCCATGTCGCACTGGGTGATTTTGCAGCCGCGCACGGTGACGAAGTTGCCGCCGGTAACGCGGAGCCCGCTTCCGTTGTCGCCATTGCGGGCGTTTTTGAATTCCAGGTTTTCCAGGACGAGGTAATCCGCTTCCACCTGGAAAACGGCCCGCGGATTTGGCATCCTTCCATCCACCGTCAAGCCACTGGCATCAAAGACGGGACGGGAATCGCCCACTCCACGGATGGTGATGGGATGGGCCGCGGTGCCGGGATTGGTCCAGCGTTTGACTTCGTGGTAAACCCCGGGGGCGATCTCCACAATGTCCCCGGCCTTCAGGGCGGGCAGGCTGGCTACGGTGGGGCAGGCGCCGCCTGGGCCAACCTGATAGGTGGCAGCGTGGGCTGAGGCACCCCAAAGCAAAGCCGCCACTGCCAGCCTGAAGGCCCGTGCCGGCCAATTCGTGGATCTTTGGGGTGCTTCCACCAACCGCTCGAAATCCACTCGCGGAGAGCAAAAAGATTCCCGCTGGCTGGGGCGGGCCATTTCCCTTGGCATGGTGCGCTGGTTCATATCAATCCCCGGATCATAGGCCAGGCTATCCGGCCTGAATAGCCCGAATGAGCGGGCTCAGACGGTATCCTTTTGACAGCGTGGCCGGCACTTTCTACAAAGAAACCGGATGTCGATTTTGGAATTGAGCAATAATCGGGATGCAGCCATCAGCCAGCGCGTGAGCAATGGCCGCGCTGGCTGGGGCAAGCCAGGCCTCAACCGGCCGGTTTTCCGGGCAACGGCCCGGTCACTAATGCGGATTGCAGGCGCCATAACCACCCATACCTCTGCATAAAATGACCACTGCCACCGCCCATCCGCCGCTGATCAGCGTGCTGATGCCTATTTATAACCACGAGGCCTTTGTGCGCATCGGTTTGGACAGCGTGGTGCAAAGCCGGCACCGCCCCGTGGAGATTGTGGCCATCGATGACGGATCGACAGACCAATCCTTTGCCATCGCTGAAGCGTGGCAGGCTTCTCTGGCGGATCCCCAGGTCACCATGCAGCTGTTGCGGCAGGAAAACCAGGGCTTGGTCAAAACCTTGAACCGGCAGGTCCGGCTGGCCCGGGGGGAGTTTTTCGCTTTGCTTGCCAGCGACGATTTTCTGCAGCCCGACGGATTGGGGATGCTCCTGGATGGGCTGCAAAAACATCCGGAGTGGATGGCGGCGATAGGGGATGCCATCCTGGTGGATCAGGATGGCCAGGTGACCGCTCCCAGCGCCCTGGCTGATTTCTTCAAGGTCAACAAACGCGCTTTGCTGGATCGCCGATTCATCACCCGGGAAATGATCCTGCGCTGGGGGGTGCCTGGCGGGGCCATCATGATCCGCCGCAACTCCTTCCATGGCAGGGAGGGGATCGGTTTTTATGACGAAAGCCTCCCTTTTGAGGACCGGGATTATTTTTTAAAGCTGCTGGCCAGGAGCGCCGTGGGATTTGTCGATGCTCCGGTTTCCGGGTACCGCCGCCATTCCGCCAATTTTTTCAAAGTGCCCGACCGGGAAAAGCTGGCCCGTTATTACCGTGGTTTGCACCAGGCCGAGGTGCAGAATCTGCCGCTGTTCCGCGGCGGGGATTGGCTGGGGTTGCGGCTGACCTCCTGGATGGCCTGGACGCTTTGCCAGCGCACCCTGGCTCCCGGCCGGTGGTTCGATTTCAAAGTGCGACTGCTCTGGATTCTGATGCGGATGGCGTATTGGCGCCACGAGAGGCGCATGGCGGCCGCGTGATTGGATCACCACCGCGAGATCCGCTCCAAAACCGCCGGTTCCTGGCCTTCCTCCACCCCTATGCACAGGAACAATCCTTCCGGCCGCAGCTGGCCGGTGAGCGCCTCCAATTCATCCAGCTGGAGGTCGATAATGACCGATTTGCCAGCCGCCTGAATCCGCCGGATCAACGGTTCCCATTGCAGGATGGGCATATCCTTGCCGAGCCCTTGCACCCACTGGATGGCGTGGATTTCCGGTAATTCCAGGATCACCTCCAAATGTTGCGCTACTCCCTTGCCATCCACATGGTAAAGGTTGTGCGTCATGTTTTTCACCTCCCGTTGCAGGCAAGGCAGGGAGAACGCCCGGAAATGGCGGGTCGAAATCATGCTTGCGAAATCACAGCTGGGAATATGCAGCTTGCCGAACGAAGGAATGCCCAGCCAGGTGACCGAGGGTTGCCGCCCGGCCTTGAGCAGGGCGTCAAAATGGTCGAAGATCCGCTCGAAATCCCGGATCGATAATTCCACCACTGGCTGCAGCCGGTCCGGAATATCCGCCAGGTCCATGCATAAGCCGGGGATTCCCCGCCAGGCAGCCACGCAATCCAGGCCCGGATGGTAATCGGTGTAGCCCACCAGGTAACGGTCCCCGCAGCGTTCGAGGGCTGCCCGGGTCAAATCCTCCAGCTTTTTGAAGTAACGGCTGGCGAATGGATCGGATTGCAGCACGGCTGAGTCATCCAGACTGGGGAGGACCGGCTCATACCAGGAGGTGGTTTCGGCGAACTGCAGGTGGCCGGCATAGAAAGCGGAATACACATTGGGGCCCAGGTTCGGGAAGAAAACGGGAAAGGTTTCGCCGTGGAAAACCTTGCCGGCGATTGAACGTTCGTAGGATTCCAACTGGTAGTCCACATCGAGCCAGCGGGCCTCCAGGCTGGGCCAGCGCCTGGTATCCAGAGCCTCGCCTTCCTCGAATTGGATGTTGTGTTTGTAAAAACGGACTGGCGGCCGGTCGATGATCTGCTGCTCCAGCCAGGCCTCGATGCGGTCCATGCAGTGGTCCGCATCGGGTTTGGTGGACAAATTCAGCGGCCACTTGGGTGGTCTGGGCGGCCTGGGAATGGCGGTGGAATTCATGGCAAATCCTCCTTCAGTTACCTGGCATTACCGCTGTTGTTTTTGGCCGCGTTTTAATGGGATGCTTGAATCCGTAACAGGGCGCACCCGCGCCGCAGCGGGACCTCCAGCAGCCATTGCCCGTCGCGGATGCGGAAGGAAACCGGAACGGCGCTTTCCGAACCGGGGTGCCAGGCCTCGCACGCGGCTGGCGCCGACTCCAGACGGGCATCCAGGTTCTTTAGCTGGATTCTGGCGCTCGCGGCCTGGCCTCCAAAGGTCACCGGGATCACCCAGCCTCCGGGAACTTCAAATACATTGGCCTTCACCTGGGGATTTTCCGATACGATCGCGTGGGGCTGCAAAACCCAGGTGCGGCCGCGCAGTTGCGTGAACAGCGGGCCGTAATCGAGATACCATTTTTCCGCCCAGGCACTGGCGTTGATGGTGTGGTCATTGGCGGGCAGCGGCGCCGTGGGATAAACCCCCAGGTAAAGGTGCCGCTGGAAATAGGCATCGGGATCGGGCCGCAGCACATCCTCGTTCGGGGTCCACGCCACGCACGGTTTGCGCACGCACTGCAGGGCCGAGTTGTTGAGGTCCGCGCCCACATGGCCGAATTCGTGATATATGCCATCGACCTGGCGCAGCAGTTCGGTGCGGTTGATCATGGCGTTGACAAAGATCACCTTGTCCGCCCGGTGGAAGATCGGGCCCAGGTCGGACATCAGGTTCCGCCAGGAGGAATAAAGCGAGCGGCAAGCCTGGCCGTGCCTCCATGTCACTTCATCATCGGCCCGGAAATTATAAAAGCGCAGCCAATCCAGGCGGTCGATGCAGATGCCGGAGGAGGCGGGCAGGAGGTCGACATGCCGCTGCGCCTGGCCGAGCAGGAAGGCGCGGTAGGCGGGGCCGCCGCAGTCCATGGCGATGCTTCCCTCCCAGGATCCGAACACGCGCCCCTGGAGGCTGAGCAGGATGCCATCGGGAATCTTCAGATGGAGGAAATTATTGACGTTTTTCCAGTAATCCGGCGGCTGCAGCTTGGGGTCGGCATCTTTGGCTTCCCCCGTTTTGCCGCCGAATTCCGTGACGTTGAAATAATTCAGCACATGAAACCCCGATTGGCGCATCCGCTCCGAATAATCCCGCAGCTGCCCGATGGAAGTCTGGTTGCCTTTGGCCAGCCGGGTGTAGGGCGTGGCATCCGGGATGGGCGGCAGGAACATGCCCATGTATGGGAAGTCGTAGCTGGCTTTCCAATTGAAGCGGAAGCCCATTTTCCGGAGCCGGGCAGCGTCCAGGCCGCCCTCCCAATCCGAGTATCCCCCCAGCCCGGCCACCTCGTGGGCCTTGGGATTCGGCGGATTGAAATATTCCCCGTATCTCCGCACCATCCAGCCCAAGCCGCTCCGCCAGTCCGCCTCATGGGCCACGAGGTTCATGGCGAAGCGGACCGGCTTGGATTTCCCCAGCCGGTGGTCATTGCGGATGAACGTGAACAGGCCCGGTTTCCGGATGCTCAAGGCCATCTCCAGCAGGGTGTCCTCGGGGGATAGCACCAGGCTCAGGCCGCGATCAGAGGGTTGCTCCGCCACTGTGAACATCGGGATGGCGAACCGTTTGCCGTATCCGGGCTGATATCCGGAGGAGGCTTGCCCTTCGTCCCAGCGCGGCGCGCCATACCAAAGCTTGGCGTTATCCAGCGGCTGCATCACCAGCGGATCCTGCCAGTCGCCGCCCTTTTGCCGGGGATCGTCCCAGGCGGTCCACCAGCGGGACTTTTCGGAGGCCGGCCAGGCCAGCCAGGTTTCAATGCTGGTGCTCTAGGGATCATCCTCGCTGGAGATTTCGATTTCCCAGCGCACGCTGTCTCCGGCGGGATAAAAACACTCGGCCAGGTTCGCCCGTTTCCCCGAAACAGCATGCACGATCGGTCGCCGGAATTCGATTTTGCCGGCACCCAGCTCCCGCACCTGAACCGGACCCGCGTTCGTGCATTGCGCCAGCCGGGTTCCCCCCTGGAAGGGGCGCAGTTCCTGGCCACTCACCAGCGCTCCCACCAGGCTCCCCTCCGCGGAGAGATCCAGCTTCAGGCCGGCTGTTTCCACGTGATAGCGGGGGAGTCCGGGCGGCGGCAGTTCCGCGAGAGCAGGCTTTTCAAAACGGCCCGTCAGCATCGCCTCGGCCCAATCGGCATGATCGCAGGTGATCCCATCCCCGGCGTCGGTGACCGCCAAACGCAGCTCCTGCACCCCCGCAAGGGGGATGCTGATTCGCCTGGCCGGGGTTTCCGGCCGCATCACGCCGCTGTCGAACAATTCCCGCCCATCGGCCACCACCTTGAAAACCACGCTTCCGTTGGTGTAAGAACGCATCGCGGCATCCACTCCCACCCAGGCCTCGAACCGCTCGGCCCGTCCCTCCAGCCGGTAAGTCACCAGGCTGCTGGCATGAGTTCCCAGGCCGGTGGCAAACTGGCGGTCGCCGATGCGGATCGGCTTGCCCCAGACACTTTGATCCACCGCCAAGTCTCCCCAGTCCTGGCTGGCCGCCCATGGCTCCAACTCACCCAGGGGAATTGATTTCAGGTCCGCTTCAGCGGCCAAGCCGCTGCCCAGCCCAAGGGCAAAAGCCAACATCCCCAGGTTGAGGGCCTTAGCCGCTTTGGGAGCTTTCATGAGTCGATTTCCGGATGAGAGGCCATCAATTCACCAGCTCCTTTTCAATTTCCTCCAAGGTCTTGCCCTTGGTTTCGGGCAGGGTGGCCTTGAAGAGGAAGAAGCCAGCCACGCAGATGATGGCGTAAATCCAGAATGTCCCTGCTGGCCCCAGCCTGGCATTCAGTTCAGGAAAACTTTGGGTGACGGTAAAACATCCGGTCCAAAGGGCGAATACGGCGATCGACATGGCCGCCCCGCGGATGCGGTTGGGGAAGATTTCGGAAAGGATGACCCAGGTGACCGGGGCCAGGGTGCAGGCATAGCAACCGATGGCCGCGACCACCAACGCCACCACCACCACGCCTTTGATCCCCTGCGCGTAGGTTGCCCCCATGAGCAGGTAGATCAAGGCCAGGCCTGCCCAACCCGCCAGGAACAACGGGCGCCGGCCCAGCTTGTCCACCGAGAATATCGCCACAAAGGTGAAACTCAAATTGGCCAGCCCGACAATGACGATTTTGAGCAGGATGTCGGATACCGGGTAACCGGCGGCGGCGAAAATATCCTTGGTGTAATAGAAGATGACATTGATGCCGCACCATTGCTGCATCACCGCCAGGGCAACCCCGAGCAGGAGGATGTAGCGCATTTTCGGCTCGAGCAAGGCGCGGAAATTGACCTTCTCCTGGGCGTTGATGAGGGTGGCTTCAATGGCAGTGATGGCCTGGCTGGCGTAGTTTTCACCGCCGATGCGCGCCAAAATCGCCCGGGCTGCCTTGGTCTGCCCGTTTTTGGCCAGCCAGCGGGGGCTTTCAGGGACGAAAAACATGCCCAGGAGAAAACACACGGCGGGCACCGCGGTGGCGGCGAACATTACTCTCCAGCCAGTTTGGCCATTCCACGATTCCAATATCTGCTGGACGGTGGCATTGGCCGGCACCGGCTCAGCGATGCGCCAATTAATGAATTGGGCCAATAATATGCCGATCACAATCGTGAGCTGGTTGATGGAAACCAGCTTGCCGCGGATTCCAGCGGGGGCGACCTCGGCGATATACATCGGCGAAAGGTTGGAAGCCATGCCGATGGCTGCCCCGCCCACAATGCGCCAACTCACGAAAGTGGTGTAGGTGTGCGCATAACCGGTGCCCAGGGAGGATATGGCGAATAGGAAGGCGGAAAGAATCAACAGCCGTTTGCGCCCGAATTTATCGCTCAATGCCCCCGACAGCAAAGCGCCCAGGAGGCAGCCCACCAGAGCGCAGCTTTTGGCCCAGCCGATGGCCGATGGTGAGGTTAGCTGGAAGTATTTCTCATAAAACAAGTCCGCCCCGCTGATGACGACCCAATCATAGCCAAAGAGCAGGCCGCCGAGGGCCGCTACCAAGGAAATGGACCAGATATAGGCCAGATTGTAGTTGGGAACTGCTCCCACCACTGGCCCGTCCGCTTTTGAAGGGATCATGGGCATAAAAATTTTCTTATGGTTTTCTTGAACACCGGAAACCTAGCAGGTGGTTCTCGCCAGGCCAATGAAAAACGCGCAACCACCCTCGAAAGACAACGATAGGCATGGTTAAAAAGGCCCGCTTTTCGACGCTGGCTTGGTGCATTGTCCGGTGGCCTGATCCAAAGCCGCTCCGGTTCCAGCCTGGATGGCGGGCTGCAATCCCAACGGCCCTATGGGTTTGCGGCTTTACGCTTGATTCCAATGGGCTTTTAAATTCTGATGGCGGGATTGGGAATTATTACAACCATGCATAAAGCAATCCGCCCCTCACTTCCAAATCGGCGAATTGACAGGCACGAAGTGTCTTCAAAAGCCTTTGTTGAATAAGGCAAAGTCATCCAAGGCGGACAAGCCAGTGATATCGCTTTGAAGTATTAGAAACCAGGATGCACTCTGACTCCATAGCCACCCAACTTTCCAAATGGGTGTTGTCAATCAATCACCGCAATGGCGGCAATTTGGCCCTGCTTGATTTGGCCCTGCCGCTGATGGATCCCTCGCTGTTATTGGATTCGTTGGATCTGGCGGAAATCATGGTGGCGGTGGAGCAAAAATATGGGATCAGCCCGTTTGAATCGGCCACACCGCCAAAAACCTGGCAGGATTTGGCAGGCATATGCCAGCGAGCCAGTTAGCCAACGGCATGGATTTGGTATTCCCCACTTCCTTTGACGATCTGTTCGCCGTTTTTAGGCGGTTGGAGCAGGGATCGGTGGCCGCGTTGATGCCACCGGATCAGGTTGGATTTTCCGAATTGTCCTGCCCCGAAGGTCCGGGCTTGGGCTGGTTGGGAGTTTGTTCCTCAGGATCCACTGGCCGCCCAAAATTGATTTGGAAACATTGGGCCAGCCTTTGCTCCGATATTCTTCGGTCCGGCCGCATTTCTGGTTGGACTTGGGCCTCACCATTTTACCCATACAGTTTCGCCGGCGTTCAGGTGGCTCTGCACGCCTGGATGAATCGCGGCCACGTGTTGTTATTGGGATCGGATTGGCCTCAAAATTGGGATCGGTTGAACCAATCCCGGCCGGAAGCGTTGTCTTGCACACCCACCTTCCTGGATTTGCTGGTGCAAAACGAGCGTGGCAGCCAGTTGTGGTCCCCCCGGCAAATCACCTTGGGCGGTGAACCTTTGCGCGCTGGAGTGGGGGATAGGTTCCGGCGGCGGTTCCCCGCCACCCGCGCCAGCGTGATATACGCCACGGCTGAGTTTGGGGTTATCCTTAAAACCAACCGCTTGGATGGCTGGTATGAAACCTCGCGCCTGGCGGAGCGGTTTGCCCGGTGGCGCATCCTGGAGCAGGGATTGGAGTTGCGGGTGGGGGAGATCTGGAAACCGACCGGAGATTTGGTGGAGATCAGTGGGGATTTGTTGCGCATCGTTGGCCGTGCTGACCGGGTGGCAAACGTCGGTGGCGCCAAGGTCAGTCTTGATCTGATCGAAGAAAAGGCCGAGCAGGTGGCGGGCGTCCGGCAGGCCTTGGCCACCGCTGAGGCCAACTCCATCACCGGCCAAATCGTGTCCCTCCATTACGAAGTGGCGAAGGGATTTGATCCCCACGCCGTCACTTCAGAACTTCAAAACCGCTTGCGCGCCAGCCTCAGCAAGGAAGCCTGGCCCCGGCGCTGGAATCTCACCGACCTCGGATTGGGCGCGAACGCCAAGCGCTTAAACCGGCGCCTGCCCGCTGGTGATATATGAGCCAAACCCCGAGTTCACGCATCCTGGTTACTGGCGGCTCCCGTGGCTTGGGCCTGGCTATTTGCGCCCGGTTGCTGACGGAGGGGCATGAGGTGTTTACCCTGGCCCGTTCGATTTCCGCCGAGGTCCAAAAACTGGCGGCCTCCTTTCCTGGCAGACTCCATTTCCACCCGGTGGATCTCGCTGACCAGGAAGCGGTGGATGGTTATGTAAAACAGCACCCCTGGCTGAAGGATCTGGATGGTTTGGTGGCCAATGCGGCTTTGGGCACCGATGGCTTGTTGCTGCTGACTCCCGACGAGGCCGTTCGGAAGTGCATCGAGGTGAACCTGACCTCGACTGTGGTTTTGACCAAGACAATCCTTAAGGGCATGCTGCAACGCGGGGGGAACCTGGTTTTTATATCCTCCATAGCTGCCAAGACGGCCCTTAAAGGCCTCTCAGTTTATAGCGCCACCAAAGCCGGCCTGATGGCGTTTTGCCGCACGATCGCCAAAGAATACGGGGAACGAGGCATCCGGGCCAATTGCATTTTGCCGGGGTATTTGGACACCGAAATGAGCCACGGCCTGAACGACAGCCAGCGCCAGCAGATCATCCGGCGCACCGCGCTGCGGCGCCTGGGTGAGGGGGACGATATTTGCGGGGTGGTTTCCTTTCTCCTGTCCCCCGATGCGCGGTTCATTACCGGCGCGGAAATAGTGGTGGATGGAGGATTCAGCATTTGAAAAATCCGATGGGAACAGATTGTCCGGTGGAATTCCGGCCCGGACGTTTGATTGAGGAGACGCTGCTCAGGCAATGGCTTGGCTCCTGCGGTTCCGGAGTGAAGGTGTATCAGGGATGCCGCATTTTATTCCCCGAACGCCTGCACCTGGGGCACTCCTCCCAAATCGACGAAGGGGCTTTTATTCACGCCGGGGAAGGGGTGACCATCGGCAACCATGTTCACCTGGCATATGGTTCGGCCATTTTGGGTGGTGGCAAATGCCTGATCCATGATTACGCCGGGATCAGCCCCGGGGCGCGGTTGATCACCGGCACCGATAATCCGGATGGCAGCGGCCTGATTGGCCCCACGATCCCGGCTTCGATCCGGGCGGTGACCCGCGGCCTGGTGGAGATCCAAGCCCATGCGTTGATATTCGCCAATGCCACCATCCTGCCTAATGTGACGGTTGGCGAGGGAGCGGTGGTGGCCGCCGGCGCGATTGTTCACCATTCGCTGAAACCATGGGGGATTTATGCGGGCAGCCCCCTGGTGCAAATCGGAGTTCGCCCCGCCGAAAAAATCCGCCAACTGGCGGCCGAATTGGCGGCCAGTGAGGGTGGTTTCAAACCCGGTGCTGGTCGGGAATAACAGGAGGTTTTCATGCCCAATGACCCAGTAATGCCATCGGTTGGACCAACCAGACAGATCTCAGCCACTCCCAAGTCGGCTGGTGTGGGAGTGTTGATCATCAGCCTGGCTATTTTGACCGTTTGGTTTTTCCCAAAAAATTGGTATAACCAGTATGATGCACGTGCCAATCGTTTTTGGCTGACCGCCCAAACGAATATTGCAGGCTGGCAGTATACGCCCATTCCCATCGACAAATCCGCTGAAAAGGTTTTGGTGGCCGACGCCCTGACCAATGGGGAATATAAGAATCCGCAAGGCGCCATGATCCGCGTTTTCCTGGCGAAACGCTACGTGGAAAATAACGATGAAATCGGCCTTTTCGTTCATACACCTGATCGTTGCTGGACGGAGGCCGGATGGCATATCGAACCAGCATCGGCGGAATTCGCGGAAGTTCCGGTGGCTGGTCTGCAAATGCCCATGGAACGTCGCGTTTTCACCACTGCCAGCCAGCGGGAATTGGTTTATTTCGGCGGTCTGGTGGGAGGGCAGCCGCTGCCTTACCGGCTGGATCATAATTTGTCCGTGGGAATGAAACACCAACTGCGCCAAAATTTGGATAAAACCGGCAGCAGCCTCAGGGCTGGAGACAAACGCCTTTGGACCCGCGTGTGGGATGCTTTCAAATCGCGGCGGCCTTTGCTGGGACCCAAAGAGTTCATCCGCGTTTCCATTCCCGTCAAAGATGGCAACCTGGAGGCGGCTGACCGCCTGCTGCAGGAATTCATGGGCCGCTGGCTGCAACCGGTGGATTATCAGGACGAATTGAACCGATGGAAAACTGTCAAGTCATGAAGGATCGTGGCCAGTATTGGCTTTTGTTGCCCGCGGGATTGGCGTTTGCCTGGCTGGTGTCCAAGGCCCAATGGTTTTGGAATCACAACCCGGAACTCAGCTTCGGCTGGGTGGTGGTCATGCTTTGCGGATTCCTTTTCTGGGACGCCAGCGAAACCCGGCCACCCTTTGATTTCCGCTGGCGGCTGCTGGGTATTTTGCCCGGCGCGCTCGGTTTGGGCTGGTTGTTTTTTGTCCAGCTATACCAGGCCGCTTACGGCAGCAACGCCGCCAGCGCGCAGGGCTTGGCGATGGGGGTTTTTGCGTTAGTGGCCGCCAACTTGATGCTGGCCTTCGGCTGGCCGGGCTTGCGCCATTACGCCTTCGCTTTTTTCTTTATCTGGCTGGCGCTGCCGCTGCCCTCGGCCGTCTTGAATTTGGTGATCTCCAACCTGCAGCACGGGATAGCCGCGGCCAACGTTGAAATTCTCAACCTGGCAGGCATCCCGGCGCAAAAAATGGGCAGCCTCGTCCAATTGGCCAATTGCGTGGTGGGCATTGATGAGGCTTGCAGCGGAATCCGCAGTCTTCAGTCCACCGTCATGGCGACCTTGTTTATCGGTTATCTAACCTTGAAGAAAAATTCATTGCGCCTGGTGCTCCTCGCCGGGGGTGTTTGCCTGGCCATCGTGGGCAACCTGATCCGTTCCCTGTATTTGAGCGTCACCGCCCACAATCATGGTGTTGAAGCGATCAAATCCGTGCATGACCAGGCGGGGTGGACCATCCTGGTGTTTACCGTGGTGGGAGTGGCTTTGGGTTCGTGGGCTTTGGGCCACCTTGAAAAAATGTTGCGGCAGATCCGCACCCAATCCACCGAACCGCAGCCCCTGGCGCCGGGTCCGGACGCTGGATCATGAAGATCCTCTTTTTTGCCCAACTGGCCCAGGCAACCGGGAAGGCGGAGCTGGAGCTGGCCATTGATCAACCCATCTCCGGGGATGAGCTTTGGCGGCGATTATCGCGGGATTACCCGGCGTTGGGTCCCTTTAAATCCCATACCCGGCTTGCGCGCGACTGCGAGTATGTTCCCTGGGATTCCCTCCTGGAAAACCACCACGAAGTGGCCTTGATACCTCCGGTTTCCGGGGGGTGACCGCTTGGAAGCATTAATCCAGATTACCACCGAGCCGATTGAGCGCAGCCAGTTGGATGCGCCGCGTGATCTGCCTGAGATGGGTTCGTGGGTGGAGTTTTGGGGGGTGGTGCGGGGGATGGAAGATGGGCGGCCAATTCAGGCTCTGGAATACCAGGCATATAAGGAGATGGCCATCCGTGAAATGCGCTCCATCCTGGAACAGTTGAACTCCGAAAACCCCTTCTTAAAAGCCCGGATCATCCATCGGATAGGCTCCATACCCGCGGGTGAGAACGCCATTTACGTGGGTATCGCCTCGGTGCATCGAGGCGAAGGTTACACGGTATTGGCATCTTTTATGGATTGCCTCAAGCGGGACGTGCCAATTTGGAAGGTCCGGTCAATTCCCCGTTGAATAACCCGCGCTCATTATGATCCCGGTTTCAGAAGCGTTGGAAATCATCCGGTCCCAGTGTGTTCCGCTCCCGGCGGAGCCGGTCGATTTGGGCCAAGGCTGGCATCGGGTGTTGCGTGAGGAGATCCACGCCACCGAAGATTTGCCCGCGTTCGATCGGGCCACCATGGATGGGTATGCCATCGGGCGGGATGATCCCGCTGAAGAGTTGGGTGTTGTGGGCGAACTCCAGGCGGGTGGAACCTGGGCAGGCGCCATCGAGAAGGGCCAGGCGCTGCGCATATTCACCGGCGCCGCTCTGCCCCCGGGTGGCTTGCGGGTGGTGATGCAGGAGGATGTGGAGGCACAGGGGGGAAAGATCAAGCTGCGCCGCCGGAGCGCGGAACTGAACATTCGTTTTCGGGGGGAAGACGCCCGCCGGGGAACCCGTTTGTTTTCCCAGGGAACCAGGCTGGGCGGTGGCGAAATGGCGGTGCTTGCCTCCCTGGGGCAGACCCGGCCGCGAGTGACTCGTGCGCTCCGGGTGAGCCATTTTGTGATGGGTGATGAGTTGGTGCCGCCGGGGGCCACACCCCAGGCCGGGCAAATCCGCAACAGCAATTCATCCCTCCTGCAAGGTTTGCTGCGCGATATGGATTTGGCGCCCCGGCAAGGCTGGCTCCGCGATGATGTGGAAGCTGCCCTTCAGCAATTGCAGGCCGAGGCGGTGGACCAGGCTGATCTCTTGCTGATCTCCGGCGGGACCAGTGTGGGGAAAATGGATTTCACCCGTCCGCTCCTGGAGTGTTTGGGATTCCAGATCCATATTTCCAAGGTGCGCGTCCGGCCCGGAAAACCGCTTCTGTTCGGCGCCAGCGGCAGCCGGGTGGCTTTTGGCTTGCCGGGCAATCCGCTGTCTCATTTTGTGTGTTTCCACCTTTTTGTGGCGGAGGCCATCCGATGTTTGCAGGGATTGCCGCCCAGGCAAGGTTTGCCGGCAGCCTTTCTGGAGGGCGGCCTGTCCGGCTGCCTGAACGAACGTGAAACTTATGCTCCCGCCCGGATTTCCACCCGGGGCGGAATGCAGCATTTGACTCCGCTGGCCTGGCGCAGTTCGGGTGATGTAGTATCGCTGATCGATGTGAACGCCTTGCTGCAAATACCGGCTGGAACTCCGGATCTGGCCGCCTGGGCCGCGGTCAGCTACCTGCCGGTTGCCCATTAAACACATGCCCGGGGATAAAGCAGGCGGCTCAACGCCAAACCGCCCGCGATTCAGCCACTTGGATGCCAGGGGTGAGGCTTCGATGGTCAAGGTGGGGGCAAAGCCGGTTCAATTCCGCCGGGCCGTGGCCGAGGCGGTCCTGAACTGCGCGCCCGCCACGATCTCTGCTTTGCGGGAGCAGGCGCTGCCCAAGGGCGATGCTTTGGCCGTGGCCCGGGTGGCCGGCATCCAGGCGGCAAAAAAGACGGCTGACCTGATCCCGCTTTGCCACCCTTTGGCGCCGCATTTCATTGGCGTGGAATTCGCCGTTCAATCCCGGTGCGTCAAAATCCGCTGCACGGTTGAAATCGAAGCCAAAACCGGGGTTGAAATGGAAGCCCTCACAGGCGCCGGGATCGCGGCCTTGACCCTCTACGATATGTGCAAGGCCATTGACAAATCCATGCGAGTCGATGGCCTTCGGGTTCTGCAAAAACTCAAGAAATGATCATCGGGCGCATCACCCTAAGCGACCGCGCCTCCGCCGGCATTTATGAAGACCGCAGCGGGCCGGAGATCGAGCGGATTCTGCGCGCCCATTTCGCAGGCGATCTTGTTTTTGAAACCGCCCTGATCCCGGATGATCGCGAATTGATTGTGCGGAAGCTCACCGAATTCGTCGATGAGCGCGGTTGCGAATTGGTGGTGACCACCGGCGGCACTGGGCCGATGCGGCGCGATGTCACCCCCGAAGCCACGCGGGAAGTCATCGCGAAGGAGCTTCCCGGCTTTGGTGAGGCGATGCGGATGCAATCCTTCGCCAAAGTCAAAACTTCCATCCTATCCCGGGCCACGGCGGGCATCCGCGGCCATTCGCTGATCATCAATCTTCCCGGCAATCCCAAAGCCATCAGCGAATGCCTTGAAATTCTTCTGCCCGCCATCCTCGAGGCGTTGCGCCATCTGCGCGAGGATTCCGCGGCCTGATCCCCGGTTCTATTTTCCTTTCGGACTGGCCTTTGCGGCCGGTTCGCCAAGCAATTCCTGCACCTGTTTGGGCGCCAGCTTGCAGGCCGGTTTAAATCCCGGGCTGCTCATATATTTCAGCAGGCTGGCCCGCATTTGCCGCGCCACCGGTCTCTCCCCGAGATTGGTTTCCAGATCGATCCCACAGGCCAGGAGGCGTCCTCCATTCACTTGGGCTTCAAAAACCAAGCCCAGCCGCCGGTTGGTGAACCAATCATCAATCACCTGCACGATGGGCCGCAGGTCGGCTGGCAGGCCATTCAGGATGAACGGGTGGGCTTGCGTCACCAATTCCCACCATTGCCAGTTGCTGTGGGCCTCGGTCGGGAAATCCGCCAGTGCCGCGTGTTTGGGATCGCACAGGATCCCCAAGGTATGCGGGGCTTGCCGGCGGGTCCAGGCGGTGTTCCAAAAGATGCTGGAGAAGCCGGCGGGGATGCGGCCGGAAGCATCGCCCTTGATGCTGGCGACCGGGGGCAGCAGCAACACCTTTTTGCCCGCGTTCAAGGCTGCCAGGGCCGCTTCGTCCAGCTTGCCGGTTACCACAATTTCGGGGGCTTGGGATGGGGGGGTGCCCGCGCTGGGATAGACCCAGAAATCCCAGTCATTGGCAAAGGGGGTTCCTTCCAGCGCCACTTCCAGGTTGAATTTGCCCGCCTTGCGGATGCCGTTTAACGGGAAATTCACGCGCCCCAGCAAGGTCAGTTCGCCGGTCGCTGCGGTTGGCTGGGGAAATTGGCCGGAGGCCACCACCTGGCCGGCGGTGTCCTTGATCCGCCACACGGGCCGCAGGTTTTCGAGTTTCGTGGGGCCGTAGTGAGCCAGCTCCACTTGGGCGGCGAAATTTTCCTCCTGAGTCAGGATGCGTTTGCGCATGCGAGCCAGGGGGACGGTCTCACAGGCAAAGCGGCTGAACTCGCCCGCCGAAACGTATCCTTTCGACTCCCAAAACGGGTCCAGGATGCCCACCAAAGCAGTCCCTTGCCCGGGAAAGTCGTGCAGATCCAGCAGCTCAAATCCCCCAAACCCCGGGGTGCGCAAAGCGGATTCGATCTCCTCCTTATAGCAAAGCACCTGCAGTTTGCCTGAAGCCATCAACAGGTTGCGGGCCTGGTCCAGGAGATGATTGGCTTTGAGCCCATCC
This sequence comes from uncultured Verrucomicrobiota bacterium, assembly GCA_964409245.1. Lineage (GTDB taxonomy): Bacteria > Verrucomicrobiota > Verrucomicrobiia > Limisphaerales > UBA1319 > CAIMWS01. The sequence goes on along the minus strand of CAYPCQ010000117.1, from coordinate 11,783 downwards.
CGGAAGATTTCAAAATTCTTCGCCTTCAGCACGCCGGTGTATTTGTTGGTCTCCTCAAGGTTCGGGTAAACACACCATTGGCCAATCTCGTGGCTGATGACCGGCGCCTTGCTGCCCGCCACAAAATCGCGGTAGTCGGTGAAGGTTTCGGGGGGGCGCGCATTGATCCGGCTGCCCAGCCCCTGGCCCCATTGCTGCAGGCGCGGGGCGGGCGTCACGTGGAAATCATTCTCCGGCAGCATGGGCCAGCCGGAGGCGCTGGTGTAAAGCCGGCGGGGGTCTTTTTGCTTCCACGAATTCACGAGGCGGCCCAGGTAAGTGTTCTGGCTGGAGCCGCCGGGTTCGTTCCCGTAAGACATCATGACCAGGGAGGGATGATTGCCGTAGGCTTTCAAGATGCGGTCGCCTTCGGCCTCGATCCAGCGATCCACCGGTTTGCCGTCGCCCACCGCGGTCCAGCTGGCGCACTCCGCATACAGGTAAAAGCCCATTTCATCCGCCGCCACAAAAGCCGCTTCAGGCGGGCACCAGGAGTGGAAACGGATATGGTTCAATCCGTGAGCCCGGCAGGCGCGCAGCACCTTTTTCCACGCCTCGATGTCGGTGGGGGGATATCCCGTCCGGGGGAAAATGGCGCATTCCAGGGTGCCCCGCAAAAAGACCTTGCGCCCGTTGAGGATCAGCTGATTGCCTTCCGCATGGAAATCCCGCACCCCAAAAACCACGGTTCGCACATCCCTCAGGGTGGTTTTCCCCATCCGGGCTTCCAGGGTGGCGTTCAGCCGGTATAAGGCCGGGGAAAATTCATCCCACGCAAGGACTTTGTCACCCAGCGGCCATTCAAATTCATTGGTTGACCATCCAGGTGAGAGGTTCAGGGGCACAAACTTGCTGGGCGGCTCCACGGCTTCCTGGGTGTTGAAAGCCCGGCTTTTGATCACCACTTCCGCGGACACCAGGTTGCTGGTGATGTTCCTGATCACCACACGCAGGCGGGCGATCTTATTGGCCAAATCCGGAAATACTTGAATATCGTCAAAGGCCACCGGCTCCATGGCAATCAGCCTTAATTGGCCCGTCAAGCCGTTCCAATTGCTTTGCGTGTGGTCCGATACGCTGTGCGCATTGGAGCCTACATCCACTTTCAAGCGGTTATCAACCCGGATGGTCAGGCGGTGGGTGCCGGAACCCAGCAATGCGCTCAAGTCATATTCGTGGGGCGTGGACAGGCTATCGCTGGAACCGGCCCGCTGGTCATCCACCCAGACCGTGGTCTCCCAATGGGCCCGCTCCAGTTGCAGCAAAATCCGCTTCCCCTTCCAGTTTCCCGGGATCTTCACCTCCCGCTGGTACCAGGCGGCACCCACATAATGGCGCTCCGGTGTCAGCCAGAACGGAACCTTGACGTTGCCGGTTTGCCGGTAAGCCGCATATTTCGGATCGGTGAAAAAGGAGCGATCCACGATCTGGCCGGTCCAGGCCGTGTTGGTGCCCACCGCATCTCCGTACCCCTGGGCCTGTAATGAAGCCGGAAGCTCAATTTTGTTTTTGGCCAATTCCTTTTTGAACCAGGCGTCCTTGATTCCCCGATCCTCCCGATCCAGTTTGATGGACCAGGTTCCCGCCAGGGGGATCTGGTTTCCGTTGTCTTCCTTGCGTGGAGCAGCCATAGCCAGCCCACTGGTCATCAGCAAGGCGAGCATCCGCCATATCCAGGTCCAGTCGGTTTTGTTTGTGTTCATGATTTTTCGGGATTCAATCGTTCCCTGCTGTTTATGCGTCATCTCTCTCTCACCGTTGAGCTGGGTTTATTCAATCCGCTCTGGATGATGGCGTCAAACCGGCATTTGGCCTGTTATTTCAAAATCGGCACCAAACTGGAAAAATCGTCGGTCCACAGCGCAACCTTGCGTGCCGTTGACACCCCGGTTTTTTGGTGGGCCGACAAAATATCGGGCGCATTCAGGAATATCTGGCTGCGGGTCAGCAAAATCCAGGTTGAATCATAGTGCCACCAGTTAGGATCTTGCTCGTCGCGGTTGTCATCGATGGTGGCCTGTTTCAGGTTGAAGTGCGCGGCCAGGTTGGCCACCACCGGGGCCAGGTCCAGGAAATGGTTCGAGATATGCACGGCAATAACGCCTTCGGGCCGCATATGCCGCAAATATATCTCAAACGCTTCCCGGGTGAGCAGGTGGACCGGGATGGCGTCGCTGCTGAAGGCATCCAGGGCCAGGAGGTCGAAGCGGCGGGATGGCTCCCGTTCCAGGGAAAGGCGGGCATCCCCCATCACGATTTCCACCTGGGCGGCACAGTTTGAAAGGTAGGAGAAGGGCACCCGGGCCAGCCGGGGCACCGCCGGATTGATTTCGTAAAAGCACAATAAATCCCCCACCTGGCCATAAGCGGCCAGGGTGCCGGTGCCCAGGCCCACCATGCCGATCACCCGGTTTCGCTTGCGGGGGAGGTTTTTCACCGCCAATCCCACGCCGCTGGTTTCGGTGTAATAGGAGGTCGGGCGGGTGGCCAGATCCGGATTGCACAGTTGCAGGCCATGGGTGATCCCGCCGTGCTGCAGCAGGAGGTAATGGTTTTGGGGATCGTCCCGGTTGTATTCCCATACGCTGAGCAAGCCATAAAAATTCCTCGAGGAGGCCACGATCTGGCGGTCCGGCCAGCCTTGAATGACCAAAGCCACGGTGAGGGAGGCCAGCGCCAGGCCCAGGAGGGTGCAGGACCAACCGTGCCAGTGCGAGGGCTGGCCCAAACGCCGCCGGCGCAATACCACCAGGGCCAGCAGCGCCAGGGCCAGCGCGCTGAAAATCCAATGCCAATAGCCCGCCCACGACCAATTTACTGAGGTCAGCGGATCCCAGCGCCAGGTATGATGGTTGGATTTGGCCCAATGGGCGAGCCAGGCCAGGCTGCGGTCAAAACCGGCCAGCGCCAGCGCCAGGTAGCCCAGCGCGAAAACTTTCCAGGCCCTGGTGCGCAGCGCGTTGTTGTCCAACAGGCAAACCAGGAAAAACAGCATCAGGCAGAGCCCCAGCCCGAGCGGCAATTCCACGCTGCTTTGGCAGGTCAACGGAATCAGGACGGCCACCAACAAGCCGCCGCAAGCCCCGCCCAGGGCGATCACCAGGTAGTAAGCCGTCAGGTATTTGGGATGCGGCTTCAGGCGATACAATTCTCCGTGGCACACCATGCAGCAGACGAATAACAGGGCCGAATACAGGATCGACTGTTTGACGATGTCCAGGTTGACCCCTTCGTAAAGCGCGTAAACCGCCGCTGCCAGGCAAGGCCCCAGGATGATGCCAAAAACCAGCCGGGAATACCAGCGCGGGCTGTCAAAGCTGACAATGAAGGACGCCAGGTACAGGCTCAGGGGCAGAACCCAAAAAAAGGGCATCACCGCCATGTCCTGGCACAACTTGTTGGTCACCGCCAGCAGCAGCACTGAGGCGCAAGCCGGCAGGGCCATCCAAAGCAAGTAACGCCCGGCAGTAGGCGGAGCGGGGGCTTCCTCGGGGAGGGGAGACGGAGGTAGCGCCGGTCCCTGGCCCTGGCGCCAAATCCGCCAGGCACAAATCCCCGACACCACCGCAAAAAACACAAATCCGATCGACCAGATCTCGGCCTGTTGCCACCGGGTAAAAGAGAGTTCAAACCAGAATGGGTAGCCGAGTAATCCCAGCAGGGACCCAATATTGGACAGGGAATAAAGCCGGTAAGGCGAACGCCCGGGAAAAACCTGGCCGAACCAGGACTGCAACAACGGGCCCGTGGATGAAAGAGCCAGGTAGGGCAGCCCCACGGAGGCCATCAGCAAGGCCATGATCCGCCCGGTGGGGTGATTGCTGTCCGCCGGTTTCCATGCCTCCGAGGGGATGATGGGCAGCATCAGTACCGCGCAACCCAACAAACCGAGATGGACGATGGCTTGTTTCCGGCTGGTCAGTTTGCGGGAACTCCAGTGGGCATATCCGTAGCCTCCCAGCAGCGCGGTCTGGAAGAATAGCATGCACGTGGTCCAAACCGCCGGCGTCCCGCCAAACCACGGCAGGATGTACTTTGCAATCAAAGGCTGCACTTGGAACAGCAGCAAAGCACTGGTAAAAATGGTCAGGACAAAGACGAACATAACGGCGCAGTTTCAGGCAAACTGCCGCCAGTGCCAAGCGAATTAACGGTTTGACGCGCCCGCTCTTTTACGTTTTGTTGGAGGCGGTGCAAAAAGCAACCCAAGACGACAAAAACTATGAACAAATCAATTTCAAGACGAAGCGCCATTAAATCGATGGCCGGCGGCGCCTTGGCCGCCACGGCGGCGACGGTGATTCCCGGCAGCGCCCTGGCCGCCGAAGTGGAGCCGCTACAGTTGAAGGGCCGGGTCAAGCACTCCGTTTCCCAGTGGTGTTACGGAGGCATTCCACTGGATGATTTTTGCCAGGCGGTCAAAAAGATGGGCTTGCTTTCCGTGGAACTGCTCGGGCCCAAGGATTGGCCCACGCTGAAAAAACACGGCCTGGTCTGTGCCATGTGCAATGGGCCGGACAGCATCGGCTACGGTTTCAACCGGGTGGAGCATCATGACAAACTGGTGGATGGGTTTACCAAGGCGATCCCCCAGGTGGCCGAATACGGGTATCCCAATATCATTTGCTTCTCAGGCAATCGCCGAGGCATGAGCGACGAGGAAGGCTTGAAGAATTGCGTCCAGGGATTGAAACGGCTGATGCCCGTCGCCGAAAAACACAAAGTCACCGTGGTGGTGGAATTGCTCAACAGCAAAGTGGACCACAAGGATTACATGGCGGACCACGTGGCCTGGGGCGCCGAATTGTGCAAGCAGGTTGGCTCCGAATACTGCAAATTGCTGTATGATATTTACCACATGCAGATCATGGAAGGGGATCTGATCCGCAACATCAAAACCTTCCACCAGTGCATCGCCCATTATCACACGGGCGGCAATCCCGGCCGCAACGAAATTGATGAAACCCAGGAAATCAACTACCCGGCGGTTATGAAGGCCATTGTCGGCACGGGCTACCAGGGTTTTGTGGGCCAGGAATTCATGCCCAAACGCGATCCGCTGACCTCCCTCCGCCAATCCATCCAAATCTGCGACGTTTAACAACCCTGCAAAATCCATGCGAATCATGAAATGCAATACTCCTGCCGGATCGTTGTTCTCCCGGCGTTACGCCCTGAAAATCGGCGCCGTCCTCACCGGCAGCCTGGTGGCGGGATTCGACCTGGCGGGGGCGCCCGCCAAACGGCGCGTGGTGGTGTGGTCCGAGCGCACCGCCCCCAAGGACGTTTATCCGGACGACATCAACGGCGCCATCGCCAAAGGGTTGGAAGGCCTGGAAAACTGGGAGGTCATCAAAAAGAACCTCGACGATCCCGAGCAAGGGGTTTCGGATGAACTGTTGAGCCAGACCGATGTTTTGATTTGGTGGGGCCACAAACGGCATGGCGAGGTGAAGGACGCGCTCGTCGAGCGCATCGTCAAACGGGTCAAAGAGGGTGGCATGGGCTTTATTTCCGTTCATTCCTCCCACTTCGCCAAACCCTACAAGAAATTGATGGGCACGGCTTGCAGTTGGAGCGAATACAAGGTCGATGGCAGCAGTGTCCAGGTGGTCGTCAAAGAACCGAATCATCCGATCGCCAAAGGCGTCAAGGATTTCAACCTGCCCCAAACCGAGCGCTATGGCGAACCCTACAAGGTGCCCACCCCGGAGGCGGTCGTCTTTGACGGCATCTACCACCGGCCCGATGGCACCCATGAGCCTTCGCGCCAGGGGCTTTGCTGGACCGTGGGCAAAGGCAAAGTCTTCTATTTCCAGCCGGGCCACGAAACCTTCCCGGATTTATTCCGGCCGGAGGTCCAGCTTATTTTCCGCAACGCGGTGGCGTGGGCTGCTCCGCGGTAGCCGGAGACGAACCTCCAGCACCGCCTTGCAAAACAAGGCGTGCACCATGCTTATCCTGGTTTTTGACCGGGGTAAGCATTTTTTTTCGCCTTGTGGGTGGATCAGGCATCAACTGCGCCAAAAGATAATTCACGGATCGGCTGCCACGCAGACCAAGTGCTCGCCGGCTGTCTCGGGAAGCCAAAAACTCAATCCATAAACCCAATCCCGATGACCCTGTTGGTGGAAGACGGCCTCACTTCCCGAACCGTGCTCACCCGCATGCTTCAGCAGGGGGAATTGAATGAGCTTCGCGCCTGATCGATAATATGAAACCGAGTGGGTTCATTTCCCAACCACCTGCTTGTTCACTTGCGAATCAATCCATTTCAAGGAGGGCATGCGCCACAGCCGGATTCCCTTTCCAGACCCGACGGCCAGGATCTGCCCATCAGGAGAAAAACAGAGTTTGTTGAACCAGCCATCAACGGGTATTCGAATCAATTGTTGCTGGGTGGCAGTATGCCAAAGGGTTACCAGCCCGTCGTTTGCCCCCACGGCGAGGGTCTCCCCATCCGGGGTGAAGCCCAGGTCAAATGCATGGTCACTACCCCGGAGTATCGTGCGAAGGGTGCCGGTATGAACCTCCCATAAATATATGGCGTGCTCAGCAAACGTATGCGCGGCGAGGAGTTCTCCGTTAGGCGAGAAAACCACACCCGTAATCCATCCGCCCACATGCAATCGCATCGGTTCACGCTTGTCCGCAAGGTTCGCAATCCAAACCTTGTTTGTTCGCCCACTGGCTGCCAGCCTCTGCCCATCCGGAGAAAATGTAACGCAGAAAATGCGTTGCTCAAAAGGCCTGAATTCACCGGCCAGTTGGTGTGTGGCCACATTCCACACCTTGACCTCTCCGCTTTCGGAGCCAGTCGCCAGTTGGGTATCGTTGGCCCCGAAAGCGACGCTGAAAATTCGATTGGAATGGGCCTGCCAATGGGCTTGGGGGGTGCGAGTGCTGAGATCCCAGATCTCAACCATGCCGTTGGTTTTGCCGACCGCCGCACTGGCTTCGTTTCGTTTGAGGGCCACGCTGCGGCTGAAAAAATAATAAGGATCCAACTCAATGCCAGGAATCCGGATCTCAGTTATGGAATTTGAAGCATAATTCCAGAGTTTAACGCCATCCTTTACCGTAGCCACCAAAGTATCGCTCGTGGGCAAAAAACCATTAATAACCATGGCGTTGGTCATCAAGTCCACGCTCTGGTGTAAATCAGCCTTCCACAGCTTCGTTCCGAATAAACCCGTGGAAGCGATCGTCTTTCGGTCAGCTGAGAGATCCGTTGACCAAATCAGCCCAAGTTCTCCCCGCAAACGGGCCAGCGGTTTGTAAGTGGCCGCGTCCCAAAGACGCAGCGTGCTGTCGTTGCTGGCGGTGACAAGAATGCTGCCATCGGTGGCCACCGCGATGGCGGAGATGAAAGACGTGTGAGCCTTCTCACTCCGCACCAGTTTGCTTTGGTCAAGATTCCAAACCTGTAAGGTCCCATCTTTCCATCCCACCAGGAGGTCCTTGTTGTTGGCGGAAAACGCGGTGGAGACAACCATGTCGGTTCCATCCGTAAGGCGATGTTTTGCTTCCGTAAAGCCGGGCACCGGTTCCAGGCTGGGCACTTTCCATAGTTTAAACGACCCCAAATTGTCGGGAGTGGCGAGCAGGCCGCTGTTTGGAGAAAACGCAACACTATTCCTCTCCAACAAAAGTTCTCTTACCTCGCCGGGACATACTTGTAGAATGCGCCAAGTCTCGGTATCCCAAAGTTGGAATTGGTTCGTCCCCCAGGTAACCAGCCAACGGCCATCCGGCGAAAACTTGGCTGGAAAGGTGACGCCTGGAAGAGATTTAACAATTTGCCAGGTCTCCAGGTTCCAGATCCCCACGTTGGTCAGGCCCCCAATAGCCAGCAATCCTGCAGGTGGGGAAAAAGACAAAGTTGCAGCATACGGCTGCAGATTGGTGACCACGAGACTTGATTTAACTTCGCGCACGATTGTCCGGTTGGGACCGGGTGCGCTATATAGAAGCAACTTGCCACCGGGTGAGAAAGCGACGCTCCAGCCTTCGCCGTCCTTGAAGGCTGCAAATTCGTTGGGTTGGCACTGCTGCCAGAGATAGCGCCATTCCCAGCCACGTAAATCTGGCTCACCCGGTTTCGGCCGCTGTTTATCCACGAGTTCCCTGGCACGGGAGAGATTGTTCTCTGTTAATGCCTGGGAGGCTGAGTTGATCTCGGCGGCGTAGGCGCGACGGCGGCTGGCCAGTTCCAGGGTTTGAGCTTGCTGGCGTAATAGGGTTTCCTTGGCTTTGGCTCGAACCGCTTGTATGAGTCCAACCATGGCGGCACTGAATCCGATAATCAAAGCCAAGGCCACCGTCACGGTTCCCGCAAACGCCTTCCGGTTGCGTTGGACCATTTTTTGAAAACGATAACCCATGCTCGGTGGGCAGGCCGTGACGGGTTCGTTCTCCAGGTGGCGCTGGATGTCCCGGGCCAAGCCGTTGGCCGTCTCATAACGCCGGTTCCGGTCCTTTTCCAGGCACTTCATCACGATCCAGTCCAAATCCCCTTTTACCTGGTGAATCAATCCATCGGCCACCTCCGAGCGCCGTTTGGCCGCGGTGGTCAGCTCCTCCCCCGGCAGGTTCGCCAGCCGTGTGCTCGGCCGCAGGGGTTCTTTTTCCCGGATGGTCCTCCGGATCACTTCCAGCCCGGCGGCCAATAACTCCTTGGGGTCGAAGGGGGGCCGCCCCGTCAGCAACTCATACAACAGCACCCCGAGGCTGTAGAGGTCGCTGCGCGTGTCGATGTCCCAGCCGCTCATCTCCGCCTGCTCCGGGCTCATGTAGGCCGGCGTGCCGATGAATTGGTGGATTTGGGTGTATACTGTCTTGTCGGTCAACCGGCCTTCCGTGGCCTTGGCAATGCCAAAGTCGATGACCTTGGGCACCGGCACTCCATCGTGCAGCGTCACGAGTACGTTCGAGGGTTTGATATCCCGGTGAATGATCCCTTTCTGGTGGGCATGTTGAATGGCCTGGCAGACCTGGATAAACAGGCGCAACCGCTCCTGGGTGCGCACTTTGGCCTGGTCGCAATAGTCGGTGATCCTGATCCCCCGCACCAGTTCCATCACAAAGAAGGGCCGTCCTTTGTCCGTGGCGCCGGCATCCAGCACTTTGGCGATGTTGGGATGATCCATCAGGGCCAGCGCTTGCCGCTCCGCCTCGAAGCGCGCCACCACGGCCCGGGTGTCCATGCCCAGCTTGATTACCTTGAGCGCGACCCGCCGCCGGATCGGTTCCTGTTGTTCGGCCACATAAACGACGCCCCAGCCGCCTTCGCCGATCTTTTCCAGGATTTTGTAGCGCCCAAGCTGGGACTCGGATTCTATGGCTGGGCCAGGCTCAGGCTTGGGTTTCTGCGGATCATTCTCCAGGAGAGGCTGTTCCGTTGCCGGTTCCGTCCCGGCCGCAGCCTCCTTAAAGGCGCAAAGGAGGCAGATGGCAATGGTGGCCCGTGGTGGCAGTTCCTTGCCGCAGCGCGAACAAAACCGGACCGGGTGTGACTGATTGCTCATCGGCTATGTAAAAGGAGAATCCCGCTAATAGTTACAAAATATTTTTGCGCTTGCCCGCCCCATCGCGCGCGCGCGGCCGCTGCCCGAAGCGGCTCGATTCAAACTCACCGGCCGTGGCTGCTCAGGTCTCGGCCAGCAGCTCAATCAGGTACTGCAGTTCGGCGTCCACTTCCGTGGAGTTGGTGACTGTGGCTCGGATCTGCTGCCGGATCAGATCGCGCAACCGATCACGCAAACGCTTGGCCGCCACCTTGACCGCGACTTCGCTCATGCTCAACTCGGCCGCGATCTCTTTGTAAGATGCGGCATTGGCATCGCGGTACATGATGGGCGTGAGGGCGGTGAACAGCGCGCGCTTCCCCGCCTGGGTCATCTCCCATTCCAATTGTTTTGAGGCTTCGTGCATGACCGTATTAGCCCAAGCCCTGTCATAGGCCCAATCCGGGCCTTTGCGGTCAACCAGGGCGCGGTCGATGCCTTGCTGGGCCAGCAACTCTTCGACCGAAAGCAGGGATTGACCGCCTCCGCGTTTGATCGCCGTGGCCCGATCCCGCTGATCGCTCAGATAGTGCTTGAGCGAGGTGATCAAAAAAGTGCGGAACCGGCCCATCTTGGGGCTGACGCCCATCAGTCCATCCCGGCGCAACAGCTCGGCGAAGAACCCCTGCACCAGATCGGACGCATCCTCAGGTTTGTTGCGCAAGCAGAGCAGGTAAAGCAGCAGCGGCTCGCGGTAGGCCTCGTAAACCGCAGCCAGATTGGCGCCGCCCGCGGTGCCGGAAGGGAAAATCGAGGTCCAACGGGTGGGCGGGAAAAGACGCCGGGATTCATCCGCTTGATCTGGCTGATTACCCATATTAATATCCTCCATGAACTTACCCGCGAATTGGGCGGTTGTGAAGCGAATTCCGTCGTAGCGAATTCCGTCCGCTGCGCGGCGTTCCGGCGTTGATCTGGATGAGACAGGGGCTGGCCTGTAAAGAATCCCCCTGATTCTCATCAGAATAATACTCCCTTTTGCGAAACATCAACGGCCGCAGGCAATTCCAACCTGGAAAGCGCTGCTGGCCGGCGCACTTAAAAAACCTGGCGCAGGCCCCAGTGCTCCGGATGCGTAGCGAGCCAAGGAGGGTGCGCGAGCTTTTGGAGTGCGGCGCGGCTGCGCTGCTTTGGATTTTTTTTGTAACCTTTCTGCAGTTTTCCCTTTTACACGAGTAACGCCCAAATGGCCCAGGGGGTTCTTGAGGGCGGCAGTGTTAAACCAGGAATTCAGGCAGCCTGTGCCAGATCGTGAGCTTTGGTTTGAGCAATTTGGGGCCGCCCTGGTTGACCATGCCCCGATGGAGGGGATGGCTCGAAATACTAAAGCAGGCTGGCAGAACCATGCCTGAGGTGGTCTGACCCCGGCTACGCCATGAGAATTGCGAACCCAATGTGTGCAGGTGCCTTTGGCATACTGGCACGCAAATGGCATCGATCCTCAGGCTCCGGGCGCCTGAAACAAAAACCGTGGAAAAATGTTCAATATGAAAACCAAACTCATCAATGGATTACTCGCTGGGCCGCGCGGCTTGAGCGTGTGTCTGGGCCTCGCGCTGGTTGCATTGCCCGGCGCCACGAGCCTCTGTGCGCAACCCGGTGCCCCAGTCGTGCTTTTTACGGGCTGGCACATGAACAAGCTGCTGGTGACCGTGGTGAATCAGACCGTGGCTCCCGGGTGTCCCGCAAATGGCACTTTTGAAGACTGGCTGTTTGGCCCAGGGTCAAGTGACTTCAACCAAACCGGTCGCGACAAGCTGTTGACGCTGGTTTATAATCCTCAGACCAATTTGCCGATGGCCTTGAGGTTTTCCGAGCAACCAGGTGTTACCGTCACGTTGAAGGAATACGGTCAGACGGAGAGCGCGCCCTATTACGAGGTGTTCTACAAGAGTCTCGAAGCGGGCGGCTACACGCGCAACAAGAATATTCGGGTGGCGGGTTACGACGCCCGCTTGACGCCCGACATGGGCGGCTTCCTGGAGCGGACGGTTAACCTGATCGAGCAGACTTACGCGGACAACGGGAACACTCCCGTGCATTTGGTGGGCCACTCCAACGGGCCGCTGTACGCCCAGTATCTCCTGACGCATACTTCGCAGGCTTGGAAGAACAAGTTTATCCCAGGGCAAACGCATTTAAAAGCCCAATAAATGCGATAAATAGTTATGATCCCAG
>CAYPCQ010000116.1:0-29306 GCA_964409245.1 uncultured Verrucomicrobiota bacterium | reverse complement strand
TTGCTGAGTAGCATTGATGCATATGGGGCCGATATTATCAGAAATCTGTTTCCCAACAATCCCCCTATTTAGGGGGGGGTAAAAACACGCTGGTTGGCACGAATTATGCTGTGGCGGCTCCTATCCAGCACCGAGCGGAGAGCGGAGAGCGGAGGTCCAAGTCGGAGGTCCGAAGTCGGAGGTCCGAAGTCGGAGGTCCGAGGGCGGAGGTCCGAGGGCGGAGGTCCGAGGGCGGGGGGTAGCTTGGAGCGGAGAGCGGAGAGCAGGGAGCGCCAAGGCAAAGAGGGCGGAGGTCTGACCGGGATTGGCACGCCGTGGCTTTCCGGTGAGCCTCCCGCGCCTCCCGCCATTGGCCGCCATTGGCATTGCATCACAGCTTCAAAGGTGATAAGTTTCAGGTAAATTACACTATGGATCTTTTTTCGCGATGCCAGTGGCTGGTCTTTTTGTTTCTGAGTACCACGGTTTGGGGCGCCAGCTTCAAGGCCGGTGTGGCGCGGGTAAAAATCACTCCTCCCACGCCATTCTGGCTCTCGGGCTACGCGGCCAGAACCAACCAAGCCGCTGAGGTGCTGCAGGATCTCTGGGCCAAAGCCTTGGCGCTGGAGGATGCCCAAGGCCAGCGGGCCGTGGTGGTGACCATGGACTTGATCGGCCTGCCGCATGACTTTTCGGAAACGGTGGCGGGCCTGGTGGAAAAGCGCTATCACCTTGCCCGGCAGCAGCTTTTATTGAATTGCTCCCACACGCACAGCGGCCCCATGATCCGCAATAATCTGGAGGTATTGTTCGACCTGAACGCCGGGGATCTTCAGCACCTCACCCAATACCGCGACCGTTTGCAGGATCAGCTGACCGGCTTGATCGGGGAAGCTCTCAAAGATCTGAGCCCGGCGGACATCTCCCGCGGCGTGGGGAAAGCCGGTTTTGCGATCAATCGGCGCCAGCCGAATCCGGGGGGTGTGCGCATTGGGCAAAACCCGGAAGGGCCGATGGATCATTCGGTGCCGGTCTTGAAGATCGCCTCTCCCGGAGGGGCTTTGCGGGCCGTGCTTTTTGGCTATGCCTGCCACAACACCACCCTGGGCGGCAACTCCTACCGCATCTGCGGGGATTATGCCGGATTCGCGCAGGCGGAACTGGAGCGGTTGCATCCGGGGGCCATGGCCCAGTTTGTGATCCTGTGTGCCGCAGACCAGAATCCCAATCCCCGCGGCACGGTGGAACATGCCACCCAATATGGACGGGAGCTGGCCCAAGGCGTGGAAACGGCGCTGAATGGATCCCTGGCCCCGTTGGAGCCTCGTTTGCGGACCAGTTTTGGCTGGGCGCAGCTCGATTTCGCCGCGCATGACCGGGCCCGTTTCGAGCGGGAGGCCGCCAGTGACAACAAATACCTGGCGCGGCGGGCCAAATTAATGCTGCAAGCTTACGCCGCCGGCCATCCTCCACGCCAGCTCGCCTACCCGGTGCAGGCCATCCGGTTGGGCGGTGAATTCACTTTGCTGGCCCTGGCCGGCGAGGTGGTCGTTGATTACGCCTTGCGCATCAAGCGGGAATACGGCCAGGAAAACCTGGCTGTGCTCGGCTACAGCCATGAGGTCATGTGCTATATCCCCTCCCAGCGGGTCTTGCGTGAGGGCGGCTACGAACCGGTGGACAGCATGATTTATTATGGCCAGCCAGGGCCGTTCTCCGAACATGTTGAGGATCAGGTCATGGAAGCGGTCGGCCAGGTATTGAGCCAGGTGGGGGTGCGCCGAATCAACCAATGAACTGGAGGAACTATGGGCAAAATCATCATCGTCGCCGGGGTGCCCGGCGCGGGCAAATCAACCCTGCTTTTGGAGGCCTGGAAACGGGTGCAAAAGGATCTGAACTATGCCATCGTTTCCTTTGGCACCGAAATGCTGAATTTGTGCAATGAATCCAAGCTGGTCAGCGACCGGGATGCCATGCGCAATTTAAGCCCGGACATCCAGGAGGAGATGCAATGGCGGGCCACCAAGCGCATTGCGGAACGGCCCGAAAACATCCTGCTGGACACCCACTGCGCCATCAAGACCGGCTCTGGCAGCTATTTGCCAGGCATGACTCCCAGGATGCTGGAGCGCCTGTCGCCGCGGGCCATTATTTTGGTGGATGCCCACGAAGCGGAGATCCGCGGCCGCCGCAAGCTGGACAAAGACCGCCCCCTGCGCTCGATTGAATCGGGCGAGGATATTTTGGAACATAAAGTGATCAACCGCGCTTACGCCGCCGCTTTCTCAGCCCGCAGCGGCAGCCTGCTGCGCATCATCCAAAACAATACCGGCGAATTCGAACAGGCAGTGGAAGAATTTGTGGCCACTTTGCGGTTCATCGGCGTGGACCACTATGAAACCCACTCCGCAAAAGCTTGAGCGCCCCGGGGAGTGTGAATGAAAGGACTGCGCTGCAGATTGTTATACGAGATGGCGGGCGGCCCCCTTGCTTCTCCGGCGCTGGTGGAGGCTGGTTTCTAAAATTGCATTTCCCGGCCGGCGAAAATATAACTTAAGCCGCCGTCCCGAAATGCCGATACTGACGGTGACGGAACATGGTAACGGCGGTAGTTCAGGGATGAGCGAAAGCCGTCTGGCCTGGAAAACCAGAAAGTGGCCGTCCCGGAATAAGGATTCTCGCTTGGTGGTTGAGGGTTCAGATGCCGGAAAGCATTGGATCGCAAGGACGCAATCTGAGGGGGAAAACCCTTTGGGGCGCGTTCTGCTTTTGGTGCAGCAAGTTGTTGATACAAGTCTGAGAGACTGCAAATATGGATTCTAATTCGTCAACTGGAGCGATGGCCAAAGCCGCCAAAGGGCCGTTGTCTGGCATCGAATTGGAATACGATTACCGCGGGATTGTGGAGGAACAGGCGGATCTCATTTGCCGTTTCCGATCAGATGGCACCATGGCCTTGGCCAATGAAGCCTTCATGCGTTACTTCGGCCTGACCCGGGATTCCCTTCAGCAATGCAAATTCCCGGAATTATTCAGCGTAACCGACCGGGAATTGCTGTCGCACCACCTGGAAGGCATCAACAGGAAAAACCCGATCGGGGCTTGCGACCTCAGTGCCAAAGCTGCCACCGGGGAAATTCAATGGCACCAATGGGTGTATAACGGCATCCTGGATTCCCTGGGTGATGTGGTTGAATACCAGGCCGTTGGGCGCGAAGTCACCCAGCGCAAGCGGGTGGAGGAAATCCTCGGGATCACCCAGTTTTCCATGGATTGTGCGGCGGATTCCGTGTTCCGCATCAATCCGGCAGGCCAGTTTCTCTATGTGAATGACGCCGTTTGCCGGCTTGTTGAATATTCCTGCGAGGAACTGTTGAGCATGGGGATCATGGATATTGATCCCAGCTTCAATGAGACAAACTGGCAGCAATTCTGGGGTGAGATCAAGCTGCGCACTTCCCTGACGATCGAAACGGCCTACCGGACGAGCACCGGCAAAACCCTGCCGGTGGAAATGGCCTTCAATTATTTCCAATACAACGGCAAAGAATTTTGCTGTGCCTTCGGCCGCGATATCACGGAACGGAAGCAATCCGAGGCCAAAATCCGCGAACAGGCCACGCTCCTGGACAAGGCCCGGGATGCCATCATGGTCATGGACCTGAACTTCCGGGTGGTTTATTGGAACCGCAGCGCCGAACTCCTCTATGGCTGGACCGCCAAAGAGGCCATGGGCAAGGATCCCATTCACCTCCTGATCAAGAAGGATTCCCCCAAAATCCCGGAAATCCGCGCTAAAATCCTGGCCGATGGCGAGTGGACAGGCGAGTTGGAACAAATCACCAAGGGCACGGATCCCATCACGGTTCATAGCCGTTGGACGGTGGTCCGGGACGATGATGGCAACCTGCGCCGGATCATCGCTTGGAACACGGACCTTAAAAAGGTGAAGGAACTGGAAAAGCAATTGCTCCGGGCCCAGCGCATGGAAAGCCTGGGCACGCTGGCGGCGGGCATTGCCCACGATTTGAATAACGTGCTGGCCCCCATCCTCATGGCGGTTCAGTTGCTGCGGGAAACCCTGCAGAACGAGGCCAGCCGGCCGATCCTTTCCATTCTGGAAACCAGCGGCCAGCGGGCGGCCAATATCGTCAAGCAATTGCTCACTTTCGGCCGGGGCCTGGAAGGCGAACGGGGGATTTTGCAGCCCAAGCACCTGATCCGGGAAATGATGCGCATTGCCGAGGAGACCTTCTCCAAAGCCATCCATATCGAAAAAGAACTGCCCCGGGATTTGTGGACCGTATTGGGCGACACCACCCAGTTGCACCAGGTGCTGCTGAATCTGTGCATCAATGCCCGGGATGCCATGCCCCAGGGCGGCACTTTGATTTTGAAGGCGGAAAACATCCAGCTGGACGACACCTTCGCCCGGATGTTCCCCGAATCCAAAGAAGGCAACTACGTGATGATTACGGTGGCGGATACCGGCGACGGAATTGACCCGAAAATCATGGATAAGATTTTCGATCCCTTTTTCACCACGAAGAAACAAGGCACGGGCCTGGGCCTATCCACGGTCATGGGCATCGTCAAAAGCCACAACGGCTTCATTCGCCTGAGCAGTCAGGTGGGCCGGGGCACCCAGTTCCAGATTTACCTGCCGGCTTCCGAATCACAGGCTGGCCCTGCCCAACCATCAGAACCACCCAAGGCCAGGCCTCTTTACCGCGGGCAAGGTGAATTGATCCTGGTGGTGGAAGACGAGGAACCGGTGCGCCAGATCATGCGCCGGGCGCTGGAGAAAAACGGCTACCGCGTGCTGACCGCTCCGGATGGCACCGAGGCGATCGCCCTTTACGTGCAAAATCAGAGCGAAATCAAACTGGTTTTGACCGACATGGTGATGCCGATCATGGGCGGGGTGGCCACCATCCGCGCCTTGAACAAAATCAATGCCTCAGTTCTCATCGTGGCCACCAGCGGCACCTTGACCGATAAAACCGACGCCGAAGCGCTCGGACAACGCGTCTGCGCTTTCCTGCCCAAGCCGTTTTCGGCCGAAAAGCTGCTGGATGTGATCTGGCACGGCTTGCATGGTGAAAACCAGCCGGAAATTCCCGTTTAAGCGCACCTCGCAAACGGCCGCTATCCATCCTTTTGAATTCCCCTTCAAGCGATGGATTGGAGTCCCAATCCATGCCGCCCGCGCCCCTTCCTTACACCTCCTTTAAAAAGCGGTTAAAGTATTTTCAGATCGTGCCGATAATACTTGTGTAATACGGGTGGCTGGCAACCCCAAAGAGCCAGCGGGGAAGAAGGTGGGCGCCTCTGAAAAAGGTTCACCAACACGGCAGGGATGCCGTGAAATAAAACCCCGCAAGGGGTGACTCATGGAAGGAGTCTTATGGTAATCAATACTAATATATCGGCCTCTAACGCAGCTCGGTTGCTCAACGATTCTTCGGTTAAATTAAGCAAGTCTCTCAGCAGACTCTCCTCTGGTTCCCGCATCATCTCCCCGGAAGACGATGCCGGCGGTATGGCTGTGTCCATCCGTTTCGACGCTCAAATCAACCGCATCAAGGCGGCCAGCTCGAACGTGAGCAACGCAGTCGCTTACAGCCAGACCCAAGATGGATTCCTGGGCAGAGTCGCCAGCGCCTTGGATCGTATGAGCGAATTGTCCACCCTCTCCCAGGACATCACCAAATCCGACTCGGATCGTTCAAAATACAACACGGAATTCTCCACCCTCAAAGATTACATCGGCAATATTGCCTCGAAAAACTTCAATGGGGTTTCCTTGTTCGACGGCAACACCCGGGAAGTCACCATCGATTCCGACAATGGGGTCAGCACCGCTACGGGTCAAAGCTGGTCCATGGCTGGGGTGAGCCTGGGCTCCACCTCTTATACCGCCGCCATCGATGCCTCGGTCAGCGTGAGCACTGCGGCGGCGGCCAAGAGCGCGTTGAACCTGGTCTCCACGGCCATCAACCAACTGGCCACCGACCGCTCGCAAGTGGGCGCCAATATCGCCCGTTTGAATCACACCAACACCCAACTGGCGGTTGTGAAGGACAACATGAGCGCGGCCAACAGCCGCATCAAGGACGTCAACGTGGCTGAGGAAAGCACCGAATTTGCCCGGTACAACATCCTGGTTCAGGCAGGCACAGCGATGTTGGCGCAGGCGAATGCCAGTTCGCAATCCGCCTTGCGGTTGTTATCGTAACAACTGTCTCGGCAATTGCTCTTAGCTGGTAATCAACTCGGGCGATGCGGGTGCATCGCTCGAGCTTTTGTTTGTGTTGATCCCGCGCGGCATTGTGGAACCTCCAGCCAAAACCAGGCGCCTGCCAATTACCGCTCCCTGGGCGGCGGCGGGCGCTGGAGCTGGCGGAGCCGTTCCTCCACCTGGTTGATCTCGTGGGCCAGCGCCTCGGCCTTTAACTTCCCGAACTTGGGATAGCCGGCGCGTTGTTCCGCTTCCCACTCCCGGGCAAAAGTCCCGTTCTGGATCTCATCCAGAGCATGGAGGAGGGCCACGCGGAAACCATCCGGCAGCATGCGGCTGCCTCTGGATAAAGTCCCATATTGGCTGGTGTGCGAGTGGAAGCTCATTTGCTTGAACATGCCTTCCGAGGCCATCTCCCGGAAAATCTCCGCAGCCTCACCGGACCCGTAAAATTCCAGCAATACCGCTTCGGGCGGGAACCCCTTTTTGACCAACAGATCGTAAGAGAGAGCCATCAGGCGCATGATCACCGGCCAAAACGCCTGTTCCATATAGTGATCCAGTTCGGTCTCGACCGCGAAACTCACCTCCAAGGCGCCCACCCGGGTGGCGCCAATGCCCTTGGCGATGGCCAGCGCCACACCCCAGGCCTGGCCATTGGCATCGCGCTCCACCGCCACAAAGGCCGGCGCCCCGCTGCCAGCCACGAACCGCTCGCGCACTCCCACGCCGATCATCCGCGGCGCCACCATGATCAAATTGACTTCGGCGGGAGGCTTTATGAAGCCGTAGCGGATATTATACCCGTGGGCGAAGTTCAAGGTCCGCCCTGCCCGCAAGCAGGGGGCGATCTCCTGCTGGTAAACCCCCTGCATTACTTCATCCGGCAGGAACAAGCACAAAACATCGCCCGTTTTCGCCGCTTCGGCGATCGGCAACACCGGAAAACCATCCGCTTTGGCTTGGTCAGCACCGGCGCCAGGAATGCTGCCCACCACTACCTGCACTCCGCTATCCCGCAGGTTCATGCCTTGGGCCCGGCCCTGGTTCCCGTAGCCGATGATGGCCACTTTTTGGCCCGACAAATGTTTCAGGTCCGCATCCTGATCATAAAAAACTCGCATAATTCAGTCCTTTCCATTGCTGGCAGCCGCCAAGGTTTGAATTTAATTCCCATTCTGGAAAAACCCAGTAAAATTCTGCCATCCTCACCGGGCGCCTTGGGCGTCAACCGGGGTGGACGCAATAACAACCCTTAAATTATGAACAACAAAACTTGTCTGATCATCGGCCTGGCCCTCGCGTGGGCCTCCAGCCAAGCCGCCAACGCCGCCGAACGTGTTTTCAACGGCCTGAACTTGAACCTGGGCAATTTATACCGCGTTTCGCCCGCCAAATCACGCTCGATCAGCCCGGAAAATTTCACCGGGGAAAAGGGCCAGGGCGGCCTGGCGGTGGAAGGCACTGGCGCCAATGCCGCGCGCGGCTTGGGCCAGGGCTGGAAAGTCTCCCCTTCGGTCGTGATCAAAGCCAAATCCACCTTCAAGCTCGGTGAAATCGAAGGTCCGGGCGCCATTCAAAGCATCTGGATGACCCCCACCGGCAACTGGCGGTATTCCCTCCTCCGCTTCTATTGGGACGACGAAACCGAACCTTCGGTGGAATGCCCCGTAGGTGACTTCTTCGCCAATGGCTGGGGAGCTTATGCTCCCGTGAACTCCCAGGCGGTGTGCGTCAACCCCGGAAGCGCCTTTAACTGCTACTGGCAGATGCCTTTCCGCAAAAAGGCCAAAATCACCATGCAAAACACCGACGACAAAGACATGGTGCTCTATTACCAAATCAACTACACCCTTACCGAGCTGCCTTCGGACGCGGCTTATTTCCATGCCCAATTCCGCCGGGTGAATCCGCTCCCGTATAAAAGCGTTTACACCATCCTCGACAGCGTGGCTGGCCAGGGCCAATACGTGGGCACTTACCTGGCTTGGGGCGTCCACAACTCCGGGTGGTGGGGCGAAGGCGAAATCAAGTTCTTCCTCGATGGCGACCAGCAATTCCCCACCATCTGCGGCACCGGCACCGAGGACTATTTCTGCGGTTCCTATAATTTTGACCGCGGTGGCAAATACACGGAATTTTGCACCCCTTATGCCGGTTTGCCCCAGGTGATCCGCCCCGATGGCACCTACAATTCCCAGCAGCGCTTCGGCCTTTACCGGTGGCACATCCCCGATCCCGTCCGGTTTGAGAAGGATTTGAAAGTCACCATCCAAGCCCTTGGCTGGCGCGGTGACGGCCGTTACCTGCCGTTGCAGGACGACATCGCCTCCGTGGCTTATTGGTATCAAACCGAGCCGCACCAAAAATTCCCGGCCCTGCCGGAGCGGGATCTGCTGGAAATCAAGTAACCATGGCTGGCTCCGTCAATTCGCAACCAGGGGTGTCCTTCAGGCACCCTTGGTTTTTTGCTCAAGTCCGCCCGGATTATGCCGATATCATAAGCAGAAAGTGATCTGCGTATGCGTGCGGTAAACGAAAAAACAAATAACGGCCAGGAAAAGGAATCTCAAACCCGGGAAAACCAAGCCTGGACCCTGCTTCATGATCAATCCGAATGGAAAGCCTATGCCCGGAAATGTGGGAACCATGAGCTGCGCTCCTGGTATCACCACGAGCCATCGGCACCGGAAAGCTTTCCCTGCCTGGTCAACACCAGCCAGATCAATTGGGCCTTTCACCACCGTTTCGTCTGCCTGAACGATGCCTACCGGCTCCTTTTGAGCAGCGGCCAGCCCGAAATCCAGCAGCCCTTCTTCTTGCATTGATCGGCGCGGTGCAACATGCCGCTGCCCCAGACTCAGTAGCCAGTTGACAATACCCTTGCCGGTGGCTTAAAAAGCCGCATGACTTTGGCTGATGCTCAGAGGCGGCATGCTGTGCTGGCGGCGGAAATCCGCGGCCATGACCATGCCTATTACGTGCTGGCGCAACCCCGGATTGCCGATCGCGATTACGACCGTCTGTACCGGGAGTTGAGCGATCTGGAGCGGGAACATCCTTCGCTCATTAGGCCGGACTCGCCCACCCAGCGTGTCGGCGGCCAGCCCGTGAGCGAATTCAAGCCCTTTACCCATGCGGTGCCCATGATGAGCCTGGACAATACCTATTCCCAGGCGGAATTGCGGGAGTTTGTCAACCGCACCCAGCGTTTGCTGCCGGATCAATCCCTGCGCTGGGTGGTGGAGCCCAAGGTGGATGGCCTGGCGATCAACCTGCGCTATGAAAATGGGTTTTTCATGGCCGGCGCCACCCGCGGGGACGGTGCCACGGGGGACGATATCACCGCCAACCTCAAGACCATCCGCAGCCTGCCGCTGCGCCTGGCCAGCCTCGAAAAAGCGTCCCCTGCCGCCAGCCCTCCTCAATTATTGGAGGTGCGCGGCGAGGTTTACATGACCCGCGCCGGATTTGAAAAACTCAACTGCGACCGGCAGGAAAACGGGGATGAGGTTTTTGCCAATCCACGCAACGCCGCCGCCGGCTCGCTCAAGCAACTGGACCCGAGGATTGTCGCCACCCGCCCCCTGGACATTGTGCTCTACGGCCTGGGTGGCATCCGTTACGCCGAGGGCGTCCGGGATGCCTTCCAGCCGGCCTCCCAATCGGAACTGCTGGCCTGGCTGAAAAAATTGGGATTCAAAACCCCGGAGCGCACCTGGTTGTGCCACACCCCGGAAGAACTGGTGGCGGCCATCGCGGAACTGGATCAATTGCGAGGATCGTTTGGCTATGAAACGGACGGCGCCGTGGTGAAGCTGGATGCTTTCGCCCTGCGCCAGCAGGCGGGCGCCACCGCCAAGGCGCCGCGCTGGGCCATCGCCTATAAATATGCCCCGGAGCAGGCCCGCACCCGCCTGCGGCAAATCACCATCCAGGTTGGACGGACGGGGGCACTCACGCCGGTGGCGGAGTTGGAGCCTGTAGCCCTGGCTGGCAGCACCATCAGCCGGGCCACCCTCCACAACGAGGATGAGCTGCGCCGGAAGGATATCCGCCTGGGCGACCTGGTCATTATTGAGAAAGCGGGCGAGGTGATTCCCGCCGTGGTGGGCGTGGTATTGAAGGCGCGCACCGGCTGCGAACGGTGCTTTGAATTCCCCAAACAATGCCCCGAGTGCCAATCGCCCATTTCGCGGACCTCAGTGGCGGGCGAGGATGCGGAAGGCGTGGTGTGGCGCTGTTCCAATCCAGATTGCCCGGCCCAGATCCGCGGCCGATTGGAGCATTGGTGTTCCCGGGGGGCCATGGACATTGAAGGGGGCGGTGAGGTGCTGGCCGCCCAACTCGTCAAGCAGGGCCTCGTCAAGGATGCCTCAGGCTTATACCAGCTGAACGTGAACGACGTGGCGAACCTGGAGCGGATGGGCGGCAAATCCGCCCAGAACTTTATCGACGCGGTGGCCGCCAGCAAAGGCCGCGATCTGTGGCGCTTGCTGTTCGGATTGGGCATTCTCCACGTGGGCGCTGGTGTGGCCAAGGCGCTGGCCAAACGGTTTGCCTCTTTGGACGACCTGGTGGCTGCCAGCCGGACAGGTTTGGAAAACGTGCCCGACGTCGGGCCGATCATCGCCAGCAGCGTGGCCCGGTGGTTTGCGGAATCCCGGAACCTGGAGCTGATCCAACGCTTGCGGCAAGCCAGCCTGAATTTCCAATCTTCGCTTTACAAGCCCGAAGCTGCGCAAGGCGGCCTGGCGGGAAAAACCTTTGTTCTGACCGGCACCCTTCCCACCTTGAAACGGGAGGAGGCCAGCGCCAGAATCGAGGCCTTGGGCGGAAAAGTCAGCGGCAGCGTGAGCAAGAAAACCGACTATGTTGTCGCCGGGGAGGAGGCGGGTTCCAAGCTGGCCAAAGCCCAGTCTCTGGGCCTCGCCATCCTGGACGAAAACCAGTTTTTAGAGCTGCTGAAATCAGCCCGGGGCTGAGCGTTTCCAGGCAAAGCCAACGGCCGCACCCAGGGGGTGCGGCCGTCTCGTCATCGGAATTCTTTGGCGCGGCCGCTTACTTGGCCTTCTTGGGCAGCGCGTTTTTGATCTGCTCCAGCGACACGCCCAGCTTGGCGCGGGCCACGGCATCCAAAGCAGGCTCGGACCCGGTCAAATGGATGGTGGAATGCGTATGCTGCAGGCTCTTGCCCGGCGCCAAAGCGGCGGCGGGGGAGGAGGTTTCCAATTCGTAGAACGGCCCGAGCGGCTTGGCGCCGGGAGCGGACGGCCCATCGTTGTAGCTGTTGATGGCATCGCCGCCGAAAGGTTTATCCTGCAGCTTCCAGAGGGAATTCACGTAATCGGACACACCCGCCGGCTGGTTGAAACGCACCAGGGTCAGCACCTTATTGGCGGCGTCATAGCTGCCCAGGATGCTTTTGCTGCGTTTGGGATTGATGCCGATCTTGCTGCGGAATTTGCCGTCGCCGCTGAAAAACATCACTTCGTCCTTCACCACCAGGCGATCCGGCGGGATGGCGCCAAAGTAATCAGAGGTCACTTTGGTTCCCAGCTGGGCCTCGGCGCCGGCATTGATCGGCACCACAATGGTCGTGGCATCGGAGGGATTGAACATGCCGAGAATCCAGATGGACAGCAGGCCGGCCTCTTTTTTCCAAGCTTCCTTGCCGGTGTTGGTGATTTTGTTGACGGATTCGAACGCCACCATGCGCGCCCCCTTGGCCGGCTTGATTTGGAACGTTTTCCAGGCCGCCCCGGGAGGCAGCAATTCCACTTCCCGGTCCACCTTGAGCTCAAACCGGGTGCCGGAATAATTAGTGACTGAGAACGCGGACTGGAATTTAGCCTTGTTGGCGGCCTGGCTGACCACCTCGAAAGGCAGCGTGTCGATGGGGGCCGGCGTGAACCAATGTTCGAGATCGAAGGCCACGTTTTTGGAGAAAAAGATGGAGTATTGCCCGCCTTCCGGCCCGAGCCAGAAGCGGTCTTCACCGCCGAACACATTGATATGCTGCTGGAATTTGCCGGAGGAAACCAGTTCGCGGTTGATCCAGCCAAAGCTGGGTCCGGCATCGCCAGCGGCTGTGCTGGTCATGATGCGCCCCTGCCAGGCGGGAACCAGAGCCACTTTGGATTCGCCGCCGCGGTCAGTCAGGATAATCACCTTGGTGTGTTTGCTCAAGAATGCGACATCGTCGCCAAAGCTGGCGGCTGCGCAGGATTGGGTGGCTGGCCCGCCCGGCGTCAGCGCCGAAAGCAGGAGTCCCGTGCCGATGGATTTCATAGTCGTTTTCATCATGGTTAATGAATCAATACCGTTTGGTTTACAAAATTTCAATTTCGAGCGTTTGTCCAGCTTGGATTTCAGCTGGCGCATCCAGTTGGATGGAGAGTTTGGCGCCAGCCTGCTCCAGCCTGGCCGGCAGGCTGCGGCCTTCCAATTTGACGGTAACGGTGGATAGCGGGCGGCGATCCTGGCCAGCCAGCGACAAGGATTTAAGCTGCAGGCGGCCCCATTTGATGGCCAGTTGAGCGCGGCCGCCATTATCCGCCCACTTTTGCGAAAACGTTCCCCAACCTTCTGCGGCCGTGAACGGCGCCCGGAAATTGCCAGGACTCAACCGCGGGGCAAATCCCAGCTGGGCATGCGGGCCGTAATACTGAAAGCCGCAAGCCGCCAGGAAAATGCCATGGCTGGCCATGGAACGTGCGTAGTGGTCGCCGCATTCGATTTCGTTCCACGGATTCCGGCGTGAAGCATGGTAGCGATCATGCACCGCACGGGTGACCGCCAGGCCTTCCTGCACCATGCCTTCCCAGATCATGTGGCTGGCCGCCTGGTATTCGAAGCCGTTCATGCACTCGTTGAAGTAGCCCGCCGCCCAATCCGGCCCTTTGCCCTTGGCCTGGTCGTAATCCCAATCCCCCCTCGGGAAGCTGCACATGAGCAATCCAGCCTCACCCGGCATGGCATACCAACGCCCCGGCTTGTATTTTTGCCGGTAAGGCCCGACATCCGGTGTGAAATTGAAGCGCCACAACGATTCCAGCGCGGAGTGGGTTTCCGCCTCCGGAAACACCCGCCCCAACCCAACCTGCCAGGCCCAGCTTTGGCCCATGACTTGATCGATGTGGCATCCGGAGCCGGAATTGATGGCGTTCAAATGCTTGGGATCCGGGCGGTTGATGAAATACCCATCCGCATATAATTTGGCGACCAGGTTTTTCCGGCCGGCTTCGATGATCCCCTGGCAGCGTTTGGCGAAGGCCTCGTCCCCCATTTCCCGGGCCATTTCCACCGCGGCCATCAGCGCCGCGACGTATAATCCGCTGAGCCAGGCCACCGGCCCAAACCAATCGGTATCCAGGGTGTTGTGCTGGTTGGATTCAATCAACCCATCGCCATCGCCATCCTTGGCGATCAGCCACTCCACGGCCCTCTTGATCCGGTCCCAATTACGCTTGAGGAACGCGTTGGTGGTGGTCATCTGGTGTTCGCGCAAGGCGCGTAAAATGGTGCCCGCCTGGGCGTCGATGGCCGGGATGTCGTTGAACTCACCACGGAAGAAAATGGCGCCGTCCGGCTTGAGCGCCAGGCCGAAGTCCACCTCTTCCCGGGTGGTGCGCTCCAGGTCGGGGAACAGCCGCGCCATGGCGTGGGCATATTGCCAGACATGGCCGCAGGTGCCCTCGCAACAGCCCACCCCTTCCCAGGCGTAAAAACGGCCGGTTGTAAAACGGTAACAGGTGGAAGTGGCCAGGATGGACACATTGAGGAAGGTGCGGTCCAGGAACCAGTAAGGCAGGGTGGAATCATACCACGTATCATGCCAAAGCCGGGTCTGGGTGGACAGCCGCGCATAATTCCCGGCTACAAACGCCGCCACACTTTCGGCGGAATCAAAACGAACGCCGTAGTGGCGGCCGGGAGGCAGGCGGTTGATCTTCAGCTTGGGGAAATGCCACACCACCGCAAAAACCACCTGGGCGGACTGGCCGGGCGCCAGTTTCACCCGCCGGGATAAGGCTCCCACCAGCTTCTGGGCAAACGGTTTTTTGGCGGATGGCTGGGCGGGGGAGGGGCTGGCAAAAATCCCCCGGGGGAGCGAATCGTCCGGCAGGGAGGCCGTGCCCGAATCCCCGGCTTGGGGGCTGAGCAAGGCCAGCCCCATGGTTCCAAAATCGCTCTCGTTGGCCAGCGGCCCCGGTTCCACCCGGGGGTGATCGCTGAAGACGATGTCATCGATGCCGATGTTCCCCCAACCCCCGCTTTCGTCATCCACAATCTGCAACTGCGCGGATTTGCCCGCCCAGCTGCGAACCTCCCAGCTCATCGGGCGCATCTGGTTGTTGCTGGGCCCCACGGCCGATTGCACCGGCTTGCCATCCACCAGCAAATTCATGCAGGTCTTGCCCTGGTGCCCCCCGCCACCAATCAGGAACGTGATATAATTCCGTTCAATAGTGAAGGATCGGCTGGTGAGGGCGCCTTTCGCGGCATCCTTGCCGCCCACATCCGCCCCCGGAGCGGAGGCGTGGGAGTTCACCACGCGTTTCCCATGCCCGCCCACATCCCCCTGGTAATCGGGTATTTTGGCCATTTCCACCGGGCCGGAGCCGAATGCGGTGCCGGTGGCAGTCCAACTGCCATAATTGTCCCGCTCAAAATCATCGAACACCACATCCGCGCGCTGCGGGGCCTCCCCCGGGGCCGCCTCCTCCGCGCTGCCCGCGAGGAATGAAAAATCCGGGCGGCGGCGGATTTGGTTGCGGCGCAGCCCGCGGCGCGCCTGGCCGCTGAAATGGCACACCGCGTTTTCGAGCCAGCCGGCCAGTTCCACCTCCGCCGCGTCCTGCCCGTTATTGGTGATCGTATAATTCAGGATGGTGGCCGGCAGCGATGAATCGTCAGTATTCAGCGGAATGAATGGCGAAAAGGCTTCGAGCGCCAAGCTGACCGGGCAGGCCGGATCCTGGTATTTCACATAACCTATGGGGTATTCTCCAATGAAGGACACCTCCCGCCAATGCTTCCGGTCCAGGGCGCGCTCCTGGGTCTGTCCGCCAGCCGTCACCCGTATCGCGAAACCTTGTTCCACCGGCGAGACGGCTTTCATCGGCTTGGCATAATGCTCCGAGCCAGTGCCCACGTGCCGGTTGAAGATATCCCAGTGCCACAGCTTGCCGTCCCCCCCGAGGTAAACCTGGCCCGAGCACAGCCCCCCGATGGGCATGCCGATCGGGTCCAAATCGTTGCCGGAATAAACCGTCCGCGTGCCGCGCTCAAAAAGGGATTGGACCCATTCGGGCCGCAATTTCTTGTCCGCGGGCACCAACTTTTCAAAATCCTCACGGGTGAATGGCCCCGCCATGGCTTCCCACGGCGACAGGGAAATGGCGGTGGCGCCCAAGCCGGCGAATTTGAGAAAATCACGCCGGGCAACACCGCTGGAACGGCAGGCGCATCCGGATGGGCAGGAATCAAGGTTTTCAGGTTTCATGGTATTTCAATTTTCTGGTGGAATCTCCCGTTTGGCCGCCAAGGCCAAAGCCAGGCATAAAAGCAAGGCCACGAACGCCCAGGCCAGGCACAGAACCAGCCAGCCTCCCCCCAGGCCGAAAAATGCCAGGTTTGGGAAAGGCCTGGTCCGAGGCAGCAAGGAGGCGGCCGCGGCTTGCCGGGGAAAAGCACCCCCAAGTAAGAGCATGCTGGTGGCCGTGAACGAGGCAAAGCCAGCCCATCCCTTCACTGGGAAAGGTTTCAACTTTTCAGTGCTGCAAGCTTGTCGGTTGCAGATGGACCCATTCATGGCAATTACTCCGCTCAGCAATGGTGGGCTGTTTCCAATATCAGTGCTTGGTTTTAACCAGCTCAAAGGGAACCCCGATCCGCCAAAAACTCACCCACCATGGCCATTTTCCACGGCGTCAGCCGTGTCCTAAAGGCCGGCCAGGAACCGGATTTACGCTCCCCTGCATTGCTTCCCCGGCCGGCCCGGAACGATGGCCGCCGGCGTCAAATCAGGCCCAGCATCGCTGGATATGTGGCTGCCTTCTGTGCGTGGGATCTTATATTGAATGGTCGGAGCGTGTCAAAATGATTAGCCGCCCAGGATGCCAAAATGCCAAAATGTCAAAACATCCAAGCCCTTTCCCTGCCAGCGGGGCGGGGCGGATGGTGGGAAAGCCGCGTCCTGGTGCGGGAATCAAGGGGGGAATTGGAATTGGACCAGGGAGAAATCGTCCTCCAGGGGCCCCTCCCCGCGCAGGGTGTGGATGCGGCCGAGGAGCTCCTCGATCGGGGGCTGGCCGGCCACCAGGGCGCTGGCCACCAGGCTGGCAAAGTCATCGTAGGACCAGATAGTCCCATCGGGCTGGGTAATTTCGTACACCCCATCGCTCAGGAGAAAGAGGGTGCTGCCAGGAGGCAACACTTTTTCCCGGGCCTGATAGACCATCTCCGGGAAACCGCCCAGCACCGGGCCGGTGGAAGCGAGCTGGTCGGTGGCGCCGGGTGAATCGGGCGCGATAAACAAGGCCGGCGGGTGCCCCGCCCCGCCATAACGCAGCCGGCGCTGCGAAGGCGAATAGACCCCATACCAGATGGTAAAGTAGAGGTTATTATGCTTTTCCATCAGGAAAGCCTCGTTCAGCGCGGTCAGCGCGGCCGCCGGGTCACGGAAGTCGGTATTGGGCAGGGACTGCGAGCGCAGCACGTTCATGGCGGAAATGGAGAGCAAGGCCGCCCCCACGCCGTGGCCGCACACATCGAGCAGGTACAGGCAGAAATGGTCCGGATCGAGCCAATGATAGCCAAAGGCATCGCCTCCCAGCTGGGTGGAAGGGATGAAGCGCCAGCAGGAACGCACGGGGCCTTGTTCGAGCGGGGGCGGCAACAGGGACTGCACGTAGGCGGATGCCTCGGCCAGCTCGGCCATGAGGGTTTGCTGGCTGGCGAGGAGGGCGGTGTAGGCCTCGTTGCGCTCGAGCAGGTTGATATGGGCGCGGGAATGGTAGCGCAGCCGCGCGACCAGCTCGATGCGGTCAGGGAGTTTGACCAGGTAATCGTTGGCGCCCAGGGCGAAGGCTTCCGCTTTGGTGGCCGGCTCCTCCTTGGTGGAGAGCACGATGAGCGGCGTATCGCGCAAGGCGGGATCCGCCCGGTAAAATTTCACCAGCGTCAGCCCATCCATTTCGGGCATCACCAAGTCCTGCAGGATGACCGTGGGCCCCCAGGAACGGGCCACCTCCAAGGCTTGGGCGGGATCGCCGCAGTAGCGGAAACGGATGTCCTGCTCGGGGGCCAGCATGCGCCGGACGGCTTCGCCGATCATGGCTTGGTCATCGATCAACAGCACCTTGATCTCGTGCTGGGTTAAAGCCGCCGCTAACGGCGGTGGTTTGGATTCACTGAGGCTCATGGCTTTAGGGTTTTGGGAGTGGAGCGTTGGGTTTCGAGCGCGCGCAAGATGGCGGAGCCAATGTTGGGCAGGGGGAGGACGAGCTCGGCCGCCCCTATTTCAGCGGCCGCGCGGGGCATGCCATACACCACGGAAGTCGCTTGATCCTGGGCGATGGTGCGCCATCCCTGCTGCCGCAAGACCAGCAATCCTTCCCCGCCATCCCGGCCCATGCCGGTGAGCAGGACAGCCACGCCGGGCGCCGGCCAGAATTGGGCCGCGCTTTTGAAAAAGACATCCACCGAAGGGCGATAGCAGGAATCCACCGGCGCCTGGCAATACTCCAGGGCGCCCCACCGGGTCAGCACCAGGTGGTCGTTGGTGGCCGCCACATAGACCTGGCCGGGCTCGGGTTTGACCCCGTGCGCCGCGCTGGTGACCGGCAAAGGGCAATGGCGGCCCAGCCAGATCGCCAGGTCGTTGGCAAATTCCCGGTCCACATGCTGGATGATGACCACGGGCGAGCGGAGGCCGGCGGGGAAACTTTGCAGGATGCCGGCCAGGGCCGCCGGTCCGCCCGTCGAGGCCCCCAAGGCAATCAACGGGGCCGGCCGGCCGGCGGCGTCGGCAGCCGCCGGCCCGGAACCAGGCGCCGCGGGGGTGGGCGCCTGATCGGCGGCGAGGTGGCCGATCATCTTGATCTTCCGCAGCAGCTCCTGCGCCCCGGTTAAATTGCCCGCCGGCCCCAGGGTGGGGGTGTTCACGGCGTCCAGCGCCCCGAACCCCATGGCTTCAAACACCAGCCCGATGTTGCCATCCACCGTGGCGGTGACGACGAGGATGGGGCAGGGATGCTGCTGCATGATGAGCCGGGTGGCCTCCACGCCGTTCAGAACCGGCATGATCAGGTCCATGAGGATCAGATCCGGGGGGGCTTCCTGGCATTTTTGCACCGCTTCCGCCCCGTCCCGCGCAATCCAGGCCACGGTGTGGCCCGGCTCGCTGCACACCACGCGCCGGAGGGCTTCGACCGCCATCGACAGATCATTAACAATCGCGATTCTCAAGGTTCTCCAATCAGATCCGTGACCGCCTTCAAGAACGAGTCGTCATGAAAGCTGCTCTTGGTCAGGTAATAGTTGGCCCCGGCCTCCAGCCCGCGCAGGCGGTCTTCTTCGCGGTCTTTATAGGACACAATCACCACCGGGATTTCTTTGAGCCGGCTGTCTTGCCGGAGATGCTGGACCAGCTCAATGCCATCCATGCGGGGCATGTCCACGTCGCTGACCACCAGATCATACTGCCCGGCCCGCACGTTGTTCCAGGCTTCCATGCCGTCCACCGCGCTATCCACGGCATAGCCATGGAATTCGAGCAATTTGCGCTCCATCTCGCGGACGGTGATGGAGTCGTCCACGACGAGCACGTGTTTGCGCGGCGCACGAGCCTGCGCTTGCGGGTTGGCTTGGAAATGTTTGAGGCGGCCTCCGGCCAGGTGGACCTCGATGGAGCGCACGAGATCCTCGGTATCGAGGATGAGCACGGGGGTGCCGTCATCCAGCAGCGAGGCGGCGGCGATGTTCCGGACTTTTCCGAGCCGGGGATCGAGCGGGCGCACCACCAATTTGCTCTCGGTGAGCAGCCGGTCCACGACCAGGCCGTAGGTGTTCAAAAGATCCCCCAGCACGACCACCGGCCATTCGGCGGGGCGCTGGGGTGTGCCGGGCAATTCCAGCAGCGCCCGGGCATCCACCAAACCGATATTGCGGTCATTCACCGTGAGATAGCGGCGGCCTTCCAGGGTGCGGATGGCTTCCGGCGGCGTGGTGACCAGGTGCTGGATGCGGGCCAAAGGCAGGGCATAAGGTTCCCCGGCGATCTCCACCACCAAAGCCCGGATGACCGACAGGGTGATGGGCAGCTGCAGGAGAAACCGGGTTCCGGCTCCCGGCCGGTTCTCCACGCGCACGCTGCCGCCGACCTCTTGCGCGAGGTTGCGCACGATATCCAGCCCCACCCCCCGGCCGGAAATTTCCGTGACCGCCTCGCGGGTGGAGAATCCGGGCAGGAACAGGAAATCCAAAACCTCCGCCTCCGTCAGGCGGGCCGCCGTGCCGGCATTGGTCAAGCCCCGCGCCACGATTTTATCCCGGATTTTGTCCAGGTTAACCCCGCGGCCATCGTCGGTGACGGTGACATGCAGCAGGCCGGATTGATGGCGCGCCTCGAGGGTCAGGGAGCCTTCGGGCCGCTTGCCCGCCGCCTGCCGCTCCGGCGGCGTTTCCAAACCGTGGTCCAGGGCATTGCGCAAGAGGTGGGTCAAGGGCGCTTCCAGCTTGTCCAGCACTTCCCGGTCCACCCCGATATTCTGGCCCAGGATTTCAAAGCGGACCTGTTTGCCCAACTGCCGGGCCAGGTCGCGCACCATGCGCGGGAATCCCTGGACCCCATCGGCAAAAGGCCGCATGCGGCTGGCCAGGCCTTCGCGATAGAGCCGGGCGGTCAGGTCGGTGACCTGGCGGGTAAAAAAGTCGAACTCTTCCAGGCGCGCCGCGGTGAACTGGGTGCCTTCCTCCAGCTTGCGGCGGAGTTCGGAAAAGAGCTGCGCCTGGCAGCCGTTCGGCGCACACCGCAGCTCCTCGAGCAGGCGCAGCTGATCGTTCTGGCGGCGTTTCAAAAGCAGCAGCTGGCCCGCAAAGGGTTCAAACCAGTGCGTCTGCACCATCAACTCCCCCATCATCCCCAGCATATGGCTGAGCCGCTCCGAGGAAAGACGCACGGCTCGCCCGGCCTCCGTGTCGGCGGAAGCGGTGCGGGCCGGAGCTGGCGCCGCCACTTGGGGGGGCGCGGCCGCAGCAGGGACCGGCGCCGCCGGAGTTGGGATTGGCACGGCCGAGGCCGGAATCGGTGCGGCCGCTGCGGGCGGCGGCGGAGCGGGAGCCGCTGCCTCCGGCGGTTTTGCCGGCGGTGGCTGGGGCGGCGCGGCGGCTGGGGGTGCCGCCCCGGAGCGGATGGCGGCGAGCTGGCTTAGCAGCGCCTCGAGGTCCGCTGGCGCCGCGGGGTTCCCGGCCCCGTCAGGAGGCTCCGCAGCCTGGGCAATCTGCTGCAGGAGATCCACCCCCTTCAACAAGATATCCGCGGCGTCGGGCTGGATGACAATCTGGGCTTTTTGCGCGGCGACAAAGACGTCTTCGAGCGCATGGGCCACCTTCACCGCGGCGTCGAGGCCGACGATGCGGGCGGCGCCTTTGATGGAATGGGCGGCGCGCATCAACACCGCCAGCCGTTCGCGGCTGGTGGGATCCTGTTCCAGCGCGAGCAGGTTGTTCGTGAGCAACGCAGCCTGGGATTCCACCTCCTGCCGGAAGAGATCCAGCATGGAAAAGTTGCTGAGGTCCTGGTCGTGGGGCTGGCTCATGCAAGGGCCTTTTCCAAGGCGTGGAAGAGCCGTTCTTCATCGAGCAAACCGATCTTGCGCTCCTCCAGGGTCAGCACGCCTTGCGTGAAGCGGGACAACGCGTGGGCGTTGGTGGCGGGGAGGGTTTCCACCATTTCCGCCGCATAACGCTGCAAGCCGAGCACTTCGCTGGCCCGGAACGCGAATTTGAACCGCGGCTTGCCCGCGACGATCAAGCGCGGCACCGCCTGGGACGGAGCGGCCGGCGGCCCGGCTTCCTCCGCCAAGCCCAGCGGTTCGGCCAGGGAGAAGCAGAGCAGGATCTCGCCCCGGACACAGACCAGCCCGGCCAGCGTGGAATTGGAGCGCAACGGCACCCGGCGGACCGGGCGCTGGGAGACCACTTCCACGCAGCAGGCGCCCCGCAGCGCCAGCCATTCCGATTGGATCCGGAACACAATCGCCACCTCGCTCAGCCGCCGATCAGAATCTTTCTCCAGGGCCAGCAGGCGGGTCCATTCCTCCACGTAGCCCGCGGGTGGCTCCCGGTCCAGCAAGCCCTGGGCGGCTTGTTCAAAGGTGGGGCAATTGCGGCAGTGGAGATGCTGGGCGAGCTGCGGACAGGTGTGGTTGCCCCAAACGCCCGTGCGCTTCCAACAATCCGTGATGTGTCCTGGACTCATGGCAAGGATCTCCTGCGCTCATGCACCCGGGCGGCCCGCTGGCGAAGTCGTTCGGCGGCCTGGGCATCCCCGCGCCGGGCCTTTAACAAGGAGAGATGAACCAAGGCTTCATAATGATCGGCGTCCAGGTAAAGCGCCCGGTTGAGCAAAGCGGCGGCGGCATCCAGCTGCCCCTCCCGCTCGCGCAAAATCCCCAGCAGCGAGTATAGCCCAGCCTCGGCCAGCGGCTGCTTCAAGGCGGCCTCGCACAGGGAGGCGGCCTCGGCCAGCCGGCCCTGGTCCGCCAGCCGGTGGGCCTGCGCGAGGCTCTCCGCCACGCCGGGCGGCTGGACCTCCGGGGCCGCCGCCGCCGCGCGCACCGCAGGGGAAGGGCTCGGCCCCGGCCTGGCCGGCAGCGCGGCTCGGGGAGGCGCCGCCGCCGGGGCGGGGGCCGCCAGATCCTGATTCAGCCGCGTTTTTTGATACGCGAACACCCCGGGAACGCGCACTGGCTGGTAATTCCGCGGGAAGAGCGGCAGCATCTCGGCGTGCCCCACAAACAGCAACCCGCCTTCGGCGAGGCAGCGGTCGAGCTTCTGCACCACCTGCCGGCGGGCGGCGGCGTGGAGATAGATCAGCAAGTTCCGGCAAAAGATGAAGTCGCAGGCGCCGGGATCGGGCGGCTCCTCATCCTTCAAAATATTGGCCTGGTAAAAGCGCAGGCTGCGTTGGATCTCGGCGTTGACCCGCAGGCCCTCGGAGGCCGGGGAGAAGTACCGGGGATCCCCATCCCAGCGCGAGCCCCGGAAGGAGTTGCGGCCATAGGCGCCGGCCCGGGCTTTTTCCAGCACGCTGGAGCTGATATCGGCGGCTTCGACCCGGTATTGGTCCGCGCCCAGTCCCGCTTCCCGCAGCGTGATGGCGATCGAATAGGCTTCCTCGCCGGTGGCGCAGGGGAGGCTTAAGCCACGGAGCCGCTGCCCGGGGTGGGCCGGGATCCATTCCGTCTGGACATAATGCCGGAGGAAATCAAAGGGCTCGCGGTCGCGGAAAAACCACGTTTCGGACACCACGATCGCCTCCACCAACGCCTGGAGCTCGCCGGGGTGGGACTCGAGGTATTGCACGTATTCCGCATCACTGGCCACCCCGCATCGCTCCCGGCGTTTGGGGATGGCATCCTCCAGCGCCTTCGCCCCCAGGCTGGCTGCCTCCAGGCCGGTTTCCCCGGCGAGCCGCTGCTCGATATCCTGGCGAAACCTGCTCATGCGCCCGGCTCCGTGGATCCCACCAGCAGGCTTTCCAGCTCGCCGGCCAGCAGGGTTTCCGGCTGGACTCGTTGAATGAACCCGGCCCCCTCCGCCGCCAGCAGCCCGTGCCGCTGGGCGGTCCCGGCCAGCAGGCCGGCCTGGGCAAAATGGGCCTCGTCGCGGGCGATGGTTTCCGTGACCCGCTCGGCCAGCAGGGCGAGGATGCGCTCGCATCCGCTGCGGGGGCGGCAGGCGGTGAGGATGAGGCGTGAGCTCAGCAGGCGGTTGCACGTCTCCCCCCCCAGGAGCCGGCACAAATCGACCACCGGCACGCACTGGCCCCGGTAATTGAGCAGGCCCGCGATGGCGCCGGGGGCGCCCACCACCGGGCGCAGGGCCGCGCGGGGGACGATCTCAATGATCCGCCGCGCCTCCAAGGCGTAACGATTGCCGGCGACCTGGAAGGTGATGAAGAGCATCCTCAGACTTTAAACCGGCTGGTTTCCTGCTGGAGGGTGCGGGCGGATTCCTTGAGCTGCTCGGTCGCGCTCTTGAACTGCTTCAGCGACTCGCTGGCATCGCGGGCTCCCGCGCTCAGCTGCGACATGGCCTCGCTGATTTGGCGGGCCCCTTCCGCCTGCGAACGCATGCCGTCGTTGACCGTGTCGAACCGCGGCAGCAGCACCTTCACCTGCTCGATGATGCGGCCCATCTGGGCGCTGATCTCATTGGCCGATTTGACCCCCTGGGCCACCTCGCCGCTGAATTTATCCATCTCCATCACCCCCGCGTTCACCGAAGACTGCATCTCCCGCACCGTCTGTTCGATCTCCAGCGAGGCCACCGCGGTCTGGTCGGCCAGGCGCCGGATCTCGCGGGCCACCACGGCGAAGCCCAGCCCGTACTCACCGGCTTTTTCCGCCTCGATGGAGGCATTGAGGGAAAGCAGGTTGGTCTGGTCGGCCACCTTGGTGATGGTGGTCACCATGCTGTTGATGTTGTTGGCCTTTTCATTGATGACCGCCAGGCGCCCCGAGATGGCGGTGGTGGCTTCCGCCAGTTGGCGCATCGAAGCCTCCATCCCGCCCAGGCCCGCGCGGCCGCTGTCCGCGAACGTCTCCGTGGCGGTGGCGGCATGTTTGACATCGTCCATGGTCCTGGCCAGTTCCTGGGAGGTGGCCGAGATTTCCTTGACCGCCGCGGTCACTTCATTGGTGGAAGCGCCGAACTCCGTGACCGTGGTTTCCTGCTGGCGGGACGCGGCGGCAATCTCGGTGGCGGTGGAGACCAGCGACACACAGGAACGCTGCACCTGCCCCACCAGCGAGCCGAGCCGCTGGGTCATGAGCGACACCGCCGCAAACAATTGCGCCGGCTCGTCCGCCCCGCGCCCTTTCAAGCTCGTCTTCATCCCTTCGAGGGCCGTCCCGGCCTGGGCCAGATTGCCGTCCGCAATGATCTGGGTCACTTCAATCACCTTGGTGATGGGCCGGACAGCGGCCTGGGCCAAAACCAGCGCCAGCGCCAGCACCAGCAACAGCGCGATGCCCCCGCCGATCGGCCCGGTCAGGAGCAGGCGCCCCACCGCCGCCTGCAATTTTACCAGCATGGTGCGGTAATCGTCCTCATAAATGCCCGCCCCAATGACCCAGTCCCAGGGGGCGAAGTAGGTCAGCCCCACGATCTTCATCCGCGGGGCGGTTTCATCCTTGTTCTGCCAGAGATAGCGTTCGAAATCCGGCACCCCATTGGTGGTTTGGAGGGCTTTGAGCACCGCGGTCTGAACCAGGTAATTCCCGGAGGCGTCCTTGGATTCCCAGATGTTGGTGCCGTCGCCCGCGCGGTCTTTGGCCACCACGTATTGGCCCCGCTGTTCCCCGGTGCCATACAAGACATAGACATAACCGCTTTTGCCCACGCGGATGTTCCGGATCGTCTCGCGCAGCCGGTTGCTCATCTCGTCCAGGTTGAAGCCCACGCAGAGCAGGCCGACGACCTCTTTTTTGGCCTCCGAATCCCAGATGGGCTGGTAGCAGGCCGCATGCCACTGGCCCAGCGCGTTCGCCCGGCCGGTATAGGTTTGGCCGCGCAGGGCGCACGCCAGCACCGGGTTTTCCTGGCCATCGGCCAGCCGCCGCGGCAGGTAGGTTTCAATCCCCCGTTTCCCATCGGCGTTGGGCACCGTGGTCGCGACCCGCAGCATGTCGCCTTCGGGATTCATGCGCTGGAAAATGGTGCACAATCCGCCGGTGAATTTGGTAACGATATCCACCACCGGGCTCTCGGTCTCAAATTCGCGGTTCAGCGTCACCGGCTTGCTGCCGATCATCATCACCGGCAGGCTCACGGGGAAAGCCGGGGCGGTGGTATTTTGATTCCGGGCATTCCAGGTAATGCGATTGGTGCTGAAGCTCACCGGGCCCAACCGGTGAAACTCCGCGGTCGCTGCCTCCAGGTGCCCCTTCAGCCGCTGTTCGCTGGTCTGGTTGCACAATTCGCACATGCGATAGACGAGCTGGGAGACCTGGCTCGCCTCCTGCCGTGCGTTGGCCTTGGCATCGTCCGTCAAGGTGTTGGTAAGGGTGCGCTCCTGGAGCAACAACAACCCGGACAGAACCGCTATCGGCAAGACCGCCGCCAGGACTGTGATCCCAATTATCTTATGCTTGAGCGCCACCTTCATACAGTGTTTCTCCGTTAATCGATGCCAATTAGTTGTCTGACGGCTGATGATACCCACCCCCGGGCCATTGCCAAGGGCTTTCTCGCGGCTTTCCATCTGAAATCCGAGCGCACTCAGTGTGATCTCCCTTGCTGTGCCCTTTTGTGGCCATTCCGGTCCCCTTTGGAAACCTGAAATTATTCGGCTGCGGCGTGGTTTCCCTGCTTTGGCTGCTGCCTGGCGCCCGGTGGCTGCCCT
This sequence comes from uncultured Verrucomicrobiota bacterium, assembly GCA_964409245.1. Classification (GTDB taxonomy): domain Bacteria; phylum Verrucomicrobiota; class Verrucomicrobiia; order Limisphaerales; family UBA1319; genus CAIMWS01. The sequence continues at coordinate 3,447 of CAYPCQ010000116.1, read as the reverse complement.
CCCGGCCGTTGCCCCCGGTGAAGTTCCGGCGCGGTTCTCTGCTCCTGGCTGCCTCCCCTGGCGGCGTCGGTGGGTGGATCCTGGCTGCTCCGCCTGCTCACCCTGGCTTCCGTGGCGGGGGTTCTGGTTCTGGCCGCCTTGGTGGGGCTGAACCTTTGGCTGCTGCTCCAGGCGGCTTTTTCCCTGCCCGCCGATAAACCCGGGGATTGACCGCCGGGGTTTTAAAGACCAGCCCGTGGAAAATCACGCTGTTTTTGCTGGCGGCCATGCTTGCTTTGGGACGAACCCCCTGCAGGCCGGGTCCCCTGGCCCGGCGCCCCACTCCTTCCGGGGAGAGGGAATACGCTTTGGGACGAAAGCCCATCGCGGAAGCCAGGCGCAAACCTCCGCCTCGCCCGCCGCGGATCCCCTCGCCCCGCTGGCGGGAAGCGGGTCAGCGTGAGGGGGCATTCTCCTGCCCCGGCGTTTCTCCCCAACCGGGCCGGGTAGCCGCCGGCGCCGGGCGCCGGACGCAAGCCATCCGGAAAGGCGGCCGGCTGCCTTGCCGATCCGGCAGGTTCAGGATTCCCAAGGGATTCAGATTCCAGATTTGCCGGGACAGGCCCGCCTGCTGCGGATGCGCCGCGCCAGGGCTGTCCCCAGCAGCAGGAAGGGGATTGCCAGCCATTGGCCGGGTTCGGGCACGGTGGTGATCTCCAGCCCCCAGGAAACCACGGTGGTCACATCGCCGCCGTTGCGGTCAGCCGCAAAGAGCGTCCAGGCGCCGCCAGCGTCCAACCCCTGGAAGGAGGCAAAGGAATCACCATCGGGTTTCCAGGCGCCGGTGAGCTGGCCGCTGGCGTTATAGGCCGGCGCATGGTCCTGGTAGTAGTGCACATCCCAGGCGCCCGAGTCGCTCAGCCGGAACGCCGTTCCCGAGGCATCGGGGCCAAACCCCGGGTTGCCATACCCCAGGCCGGTTCCGCCCGCAGTGCCGGCGCGGTTGAGCAGGACGGCGAAACCCACCCCGCCCGCCGTTTCGTGCCGGAGCGTCAGGTAAAGATCCCCGTTCCAGCCACCGGAGAGACCCAGCGTGACCGTTACGTGGTCCACCTGCAGGCCGGCCCCCGCGTCGAGCATCTGGGTGTTCTGCCAGCCGGAGGGGTCGATGTCCGGGACCACGCCATCATTGGCGAAACCGGTGGTGAATTTCTGGATGATAATGGCGGCCGGTGCCGCCGGCGCCAGCAGCAGGAGCAGGGCCAGCGCGGCGGCCGGCAGCGGGCGGAAAACGGGGTGGCTTGGGTGGTTGGGGCTCATGGCGGGGTGCATCCCGGGCTTACGGCGACTGCACCGTGCGGTAATAGGCAGTGGGGTTGGGCGGGTTCTCGTGCACAAAGGAGGCCACCCCGGCCGAAGCGCCGCTGGCGGAGACCACCGTCCGGCTGCCTTGAACCGTGGCCCAGCTGGCCAGGTCCGTGGACACCTGGACCGCGTATGCCACCCCGGGGATGCCCGCATATTTCAGGGTCATGGACGGGGGGGCGCCGGAGGCGTAAACGGCGGAGATGAAGTTGGCGCTGGCTGGAGCCAGCGCGGAGATGGTCACCCAGCCGGTGGCGGCATCGCCGCCGCTGTCCGTGACGGTGTAGGCGAAAGAGTCCAGGCCCGAGAATCCGGCGGGGGCGGTGTAGCGGATCACCCCGCCGGCCAGGGCCACCGTGCCGCCCCGGGTGCTGGCGGCGCTGGCGGCGGTGATGGCGAGCGTATCGCCATCCTCGTCGCTGGCGGGGGCCAGGAGCTTGGCGGTGGAGATCTCCACCGGCTGGCCGGGGCGCGCGGTGGAGACGCGGCCGGGCGCCACCGGCGCGGCGTAGAGCGTGGGCCAGAACCCATCGGCCAGGGAGCTGCTGGCGGCCGTGGCCACCCCCGCGCAGGCCTGGCCTGCATTATCCGCCAGGGTGCAGGCCCCGGCGGAGGCGGCTCCGCCGCCGGCCGGGAACACGGCGCTTTCGAGCGCCCAGGCCGCCTGCAGCGCCAGGCTCAGCAGGGCATCCCCCGGGACGCTGTAATCCTGGAGCTTCCGCCCATCCTCCAGCGCTTTGTCGGCGTAGGTGAGCTGCTGCCGGGCAGGCAGGACGCCAATCTGGTCCTGGATCTTCTGCTTGACGCTGTCAATGGTGTCGGCGTCTTCCACTTCCAGGGCGGCGATCTGGCCGGCGGGCGTCCGGACGTAGATCTTCATGGCGCAGGCCTCCAGCGGGCGCCACAGCAGCAGCAGCGGCAGGAAGATGAGTGGTTTCATGGCGGCATCCGGGTTGAGGTTTGGCGGCTATTGGCCGAGCCTGGCCTCCAGGGCCTCCAGGCGCTGGCGCAGGGCTTCCTGCCCGGCCTTGAGGGTGTCATTTTCGGCCTTGAGTTCCTTGACGGCATTGACCAGCACCGGCACGAGGCGGTCGTAGGCCAGGCCCAGCGAGCCTTCCTCCCCCTCCACCACCTCGGGGATGACCGCCCGGATCTCCTGGGCGATGAAGCCGAGCTGCCGTTTGCCGGCGGCATCCTGCTTGTGGATGTAGGTTACCGGGCGCAGGGCCAGCACCTGGGCCAGCCCATAGCCGGCCAGGTCCGCGATGTCGCGCTTGTAGGCGCGGTCCGAGCCGCTGATCCAGGCGCCGGTGCCGTCGCAATAGGCGCCGCCGTTAAGTTCCAGCAAATGGCCGGGTGTGGTGGTCCCAATGCCGACATATCCAGACCATGGCAGGATGCTCATGCGCACGGCTTGGTCGTTGCCATTATTTATAGCAGGGGTGGAAAAATCCAGGCGCGTGCCATCACTCCAGCTTCCGTTTTTTATTTTTGCGGAGATACATGCATTATAGCCTCTGGTTCCCAGCCTTATCGTGCTTATTTCATAATCACTGCCCGAATTGTTTTGTCCCCCAAAACTGTTATAAACTCCCAATTGGGTTGGCGAGGTTGTTAACGTAGAAAAAACCTCAAGATGGTTTATTGGCGTGGCGATCCCAATGCCGACGTAGCCGCCTCCCTTGGCAAGACTGACTGTTCCAGCATGATAATAGTTGAGGTGGATTGCGTGGCTGCTCATCGAATCCAGGTGAAGGCTGCCATCCGATGCGACCACTCTGGCTTCGGAAAAATCAGTCGTATTCCATCCCCCCAGCAATAGGGATCTGGCAAAAGAGGCGTTAGGTCCCAGCCGAATCCCCGCCGCATCTCCGGAAGCGATGTCCAGCATGTAAAGCGGTGGATTGACGCCGATGCCGATTTTGCCGCTGCTTTCCGATAAGACGGAATTGCCCACGGCGCCGCTGGCCGTGAACTTGGGCAGATAACCTGTCGTGCCGCTGCCGCCCACCTTGCTGTTGAAGGTGGTCCAGTCCGCGCTGGCGAGGTAGCCATTTTGCGAACCGCTGGCGGCAGCCAGGGAGATGGTGTTTACACTCCGGC
>CAYPCQ010000115.1:0-30328 GCA_964409245.1 uncultured Verrucomicrobiota bacterium | reverse complement strand
AAACGGGCGTCCTGGAAGGAGCGCATCCAATGGAAAACCCACCGCGCACAAGGCCGCACGATCCACGCGGTGGGCGTGTGATCGCTTATCAGGCTCCCTGGTTTCAACCGTCTTTTCCCGACGCGAAAACAGCCGGCTGGCCACTCCGGGATTGATCGCAACGGCCAATCGGAGCAGGTTGGGGACATGCGAATGATTACCTCGCCAGGCGCCATGCAAAAACTGGCGCTCCAGTGGAAACGCCAGGGCACGCGGATCGGTTTTGTGCCTACCATGGGCTACCTGCACGAAGGGCACCTGAGCCTGGTTCACCGGGCCCGGAAAGCGGTGGGCGCCAGTGGCCAGGTGGTGGTGAGCATTTATGTGAATCCCACACAATTCGCCCCGCACGAGGATCTGGCCAAGTATCCCCGCGATCTGGACCGGGACCGCAAACTCTGCGCCAAGGCGGGGACCGATTGCGTTTTCGTGCCGCACGACTCAGGCATGTATCCCGCCGGGCAGGCCGCCCCTTACAGCACCTACGTGGCGGAGGAACGGCTTTCCCAGGGGATGGAAGGCGTGTCGCGGCCGGCGCATTTCCGGGGCGTCACGACGATCGTGGCGAAGCTGTTCAACCTGGTATTGCCGGAGGTGGCGGTCTTCGGGGCCAAGGATTGGCAGCAGGCGGCCGTGATCCAAAAAATGGTGGCGGACTTGAATTTCCCGGTCGAAGTCATCGTGGCGCCCACCCTCCGCGAGCCCGATGGGCTGGCGATGAGCTCGCGGAATAAATATCTTTCGGCGTCCGAACGCCTCCAGGCGGTGGCCCTGCATCAGGCCTTGGAAACCGCCCGGGAACTGGTGCGCCAGGCGGCGGGGCCATTGCCCGCGGGACGCCTGCGGCAGCAGCTCCGGCGCCAGATCGGGAAAAACGCGGACGCCCGGGTGGATTACCTGGAGTTTTTCGATCCGGTCACGCTGGCGCCCGTGAGCCAGGTGAAACTGGGGGACCACCTGGCCCTGGCGGTGCGCCTGGGGAAAACCCGCTTGATTGATAACGGCAGCCTGAGATAATCAACTTATGGAAAACCCCGTCCAGCCTTATGATTACCTGGTGATCGGCAGCGGCATCGCCGGGCTGGTGTTCGCGTTGAAGGCCTCCGCCCGCGGGCGGGTGGCCATCCTCACCAAGAAGCACCGCGCGGAATCCAACACCAATTACGCCCAGGGGGGCATCGCCGCGGTGACCTCCAAGGAGGATTCCTTCGAGATGCACGTGAGCGACACCCTGCAGGCCGGGGCGGGCTTGTGCAGGGAGCCCGTGGTGCGCCGCATCGTGGAGGAGGGGCCGGCGCTGATCCGGGAATTGATCGACCTGGGCATGCGGTTTTCCGAGCGGGAAATCCCGTTGTCCTACGGGCGCAAGGAGCTGGACCTGGGCCGGGAGGGGGGCCACTCCAAGCGGCGGATCCTGCACGCCAAGGATGTGACCGGCCGGGAGATCGAGCAAGCCCTGCTGGCCGCCACCGCCCAGCGGCCGAACATCCAGATCTTCGAGAACCATTGCACGATCGACCTGATCACCACCCAAAAGCTGGGCGAGGACGGCCCCAACCGCTGCGTGGGGGTCTATGCCTTGAATGTGCCGGCGGCCCGGGTGGATACCTTCACCGCGCCCTGCGTGGTGCTGGCCACCGGCGGCTGCGGGAAGGTTTACCTCTACACCACCAATCCCGACATCGCCAGCGGCGACGGCGTGGCCATGGCCTACCGGGCGGGAGCCTCCGTGGCCAACATGGAATTCATCCAGTTCCATCCCACCTGCCTGTTCCATCCGCGGGCCAAGTCGTTCCTGATCAGCGAGGCGGTGCGCGGCGAGGGGGCGGTCCTGAGGACGATCGATGGCGCCGAGTTCATGGACCGGCACCACCCGCTCAAATCGCTGGCGCCGAGGGACATCGTGGCCCGCGCCATCGACAGCGAAATGAAGTGCAGCGGCTCGGACCACGTGTTCCTGGACATCACCCACAAGCCCGCCCGGTTCACCATGGACCGGTTCCCGAACATCTACAAAACGTGCCTGGAATATGGGATCGACATCACCAAGGAAATGATCCCGGTGGTGCCCGCCGCGCATTACCAATGCGGCGGAGTGGTGACCCATGTGGAGGGGCAGACGGAGATCCCCGGGCTTTACGCCATTGGCGAGGTGGCCTGCACCGGCCTGCACGGCGCCAACCGGCTGGCCAGCAACTCGCTCCTGGAAGCCCTCGTGTGCGCCCACCTGGCCGCGCGGCACACGGCGGAGCATCCCGCGCCGCCGGTGGACGCCCGGCGCATACCCGCCTGGCAGCAGGGGCAGGCCCACAACCCGGATGAATTGGTGGTGGTCTCCCACAACTGGGACGAAATCCGGCGTCTGATGTGGGATTACGTCGGCATCGTGCGCACGAACAAGCGCCTGCAGCGGGCCAAAAAACGGATCGTCAATCTCCAGGAGGAAATCCAGGAATATTATTGGGACTTCCTGGTCACGCGCGACCAGCTGGAGCTGCGCAACCTGGCCACGGTGGCGGAGCTGATCATCCACTGCGCGCAAAGCCGCCCCGAAAGCCGCGGCCTGCATTACAACCTGGATTATTTGGAGGCGGATCCGGCCTGGGCGCAAAAAGACACCGTGATCCGTAAAAGCACGCCTTCTCCGCTCCTTCAGGGACGGTAGCGCCCCTGCCCCACGCGGCAAGCAGGCTCCTTTGAGCCCGCCTGCCCTGGAAAACCTTGGGGGGTGCCATCCCCCCAATGGCTGCGGCTATTCCAGCTCGAGGACGACCACCGATTTCGCGGGCAGCGTGGCTTTGAAGCCCGCATCGGTCAACGCGCACGCGGTGAACGGTTCCGGCTTCACCTGGCTGGGTTGTTCAAAGGTGTTGTGGGCGGTGATGGAGGGCGCTGTCAGCACGCGGCCGGCCAGGCGGGTGGCCTTGGCGCCCCGCAGATCCCCTTGGATTTCGGCCGGGTGGTTGGGATCCAGGTTGCAGAGGGAAACATGGATCTTTCCGGCTTTGTCCCGCGAGGCAGAGCCGCTCAGGCCGGGGATTTTTTCCGCCCCGAAGGCATAGTCGCCGCCGCGGACATCCGCGGGCAGCAGGGTGGCATCCTGGTGAACCTTGAACATCTCAAACACATGATAAGTGGGGGTCAGGATCATCTTTTCGCCTTTGGTCAGGATCATGGCCTGGAGGACGTTGACCGTCTGCGCGATATTGGCCATGCGCACCCGGTCGCAGAAGCGGTGGAAGATGTTGAAGGTGATCCCCGCCACCAGCGCGTCCCGGAGGGAATTCTGCTGATACAGGAAGCCGGGGTTGGCGCCGGGTTCCACCTGGTGCCAGGTGCCCCATTCGTCCACGATCAGGGCCACCCGCTTTTCCGGGTCATATTTGTTCATGATGGTGCTGTGCCGGAAGAGCAGCTCCTGCATGAAGAGCGAGCTTTTCAGCAGGGAGAACCAATCCTCCTCCCCGTATTGGGTGGCGGAGCGGCTTTTCCGGCCGGACCCGCAATAATAATGCAGCGAGAGGCCGGCCATCTGGCCCCGGGCCTCGCGCATCAGCACCTCGGTCCACTGGTAATCGGCGCTGTTGGCGCCGCAGGCGATCCGGAACACGGCGTTGCCGCTGAAATTGCGGACGTAGGTCTGGTAGCGGCGGTATTGGTCGGCGTAATACTCCGGGCGCATGCTGCCGCCGCAGCCCCAGTTTTCATTGCCGATCCCAAAATACTTGAGCGCCCACGGTTTCTCGCGCCCGTTGGCGCGGCGCAGGTCCGCCATGGGGCTGACCCCGTCGAACGTCATGTATTCCACCCATTCCTGCATTTCCTGCACCGTGCCGCTGCCGACGTTGCCGCAAATGTAAGGCTCGCATCCCAGTTGCCCGCACAGGTCCAGGAATTCGTGGGTGCCGAAATGGTTGTTCTCCGTCACCCCGCCCCAGTGGGTGTTGATCATGGTGGGGCGCGCTGAGCGCGGGCCGATGCCCTGCCGCCAATGGTATTCATCGGCGAAACAACCGCCCGGCCAGCGCAGCACCGGGATTCTGATCTCCTTCAGCGCGGCGACCACATCCTGCCGGATGCCGCGCACATTCGGGATCGGGCTGTCTTCGCCCACCCAATAGCCCTCGTAAACACAGCGGCCCAGGTGCTCGGAAAAATGCCCGTAAATATTGCGGTTGATGGTGTCTTTGCCGCCGTCGGCGTCAATGATGATGCGGTTCTCCGCGCCCGCCGCCATGACTGCATGGAGGCTCAAGGCCAGGCCCGTGGCGGCCCCAAGGTATCCGGATAATTTCATAGTCTGCCTTTTGTTTCGCTTTGCGCTGGATTATAAGGATTCACCCAGGCAAATCCAAACGGAATTTGCGGTTGGCAAGGGGGATCGAACCCACGATGCAGCCGGAGCCGCGTGGCGCCCGGCGGGAGCCACGCCAAAATCCCTTCCGGTTTGGGCGCCGCTATTCGATGACAAACCAGACCCGGTTCCGGGCAGGCACCTGCACGGGCAGCTGGATGCGCCATTGGCGGTCGATCAGGTAGGTGGCCGGGGTGTCTTCCTGCTGGCGCACGCTGGCCAGCGCCGACAACCCGGTATAGTAGAGCGGCACTTCCAGGACCGTTTGCACCGGCTGGTTCAGCGGGTTGTGGACCATCAGCAGCCCTTTTTCCTTCAGCCGCGGGTTCACGTGCAGGATCCAATCCAGGTTGCGCCCGTCGGGCCGGGGGCCATGGATGATGTCCGAGTCGAGGATGGCCCGGTATTTTTTGTAAAAACCCACCCAGCGTGTCACCACCGCCTTGGTGGCCTCGCCATCGAAGATGCGCGGCCCGCGGTAGCAGGCCTGGACCCCCGCGCCAAAGAGGTTGGCCAGCCGGGTTTCGTAATGGTCCAGGTGATCCTTCAGCGGCTCGATGGTGGCGGCGGCCCCGCCGCCGTGGTATTGCATCAGCGGCACGAACATCCAGCCCATCGAGGCCGTTTTGTTCCACGTGCCGTCGTAGATGTTCTGGCGCTCCACGATCTCCTGCTGCGCGCGCGGCAAAGACCAGTTCTCTTCCCGGTAGCCCATGCCGCACTTGCTGCCGCCGGTGAGGTAATACCAATCCGGGATGTTCAGATACACGCCCTGGCCCCGGCACCATTCATAATACCCGGTGATCGCCCGCCACTGGACCCACTGCGAATCCTCAAGCCCTTGGTGGCCGGGGTGGTTGGTGGAGGCACACGTGTCCCCGGGATAGGAGCCGTCATTCTCCAGCACGGCCAGCCCGGTTTCCGCCATGAAACTTTTCAAGGTCTCCAGGTATTCCCGGCCCCAGGTGGCGCCCAGGCAGGGCATGACGCCGTAGCGGCTCTTCCCCACGCAATTATCCTCCGCCTTGGCGGCGCCCCGGCTGGCCAGCAAAGAATAGCCGCCCAGCGCCACGCCCTGTGTCCGGCCGTAATCGGCCAGCGCTTTGAACCGCTGCCGGTAATCCGGGTTCCGGCTCTCGAAATTGAAGCCGCTGCCGAAGGTCATGATCACCATCTCGAAGCCCGCCTCGGCGCATTGGTCTATGGCCCCGCGCACATAGGCGTCGTCCGACCGGGCGGCGTGGAAGAGGATGGGGTTTTCCGCCGACCAGGGGGCGATGGCGCGGTACATCCGCCGGCGGCTCAATCCCTGCCGTTCCCGGTCGGTGGAGTCGAGCAGGAGTTCGAACGTGCGGAAACTCTCGAACCGGCCGCCCGGCGGGATCACCTGGTCCGGCCCCAGGGGCGGGCGGCACTCCAGCAGGTTGGGGGTCTGGCGCAGATAATTCACCTGCGTCAAGTAAAGCGGATCAGGCTCCCAAAACACCGCCGGCGAGGCCCCCTTGACATCCATGCCCCCAAAAGCGTAGTCCGTCTCCACGTGGATCAGCGGCCAATCCCAGCGGGGGTTGTTTTCCACGGAGGATTCCGGCTCCACCGCGGCGAGGATCTCGCTCTTGAACGAATTCAACCGCACGGCCTTGCCCGAGGCGTTTTTCAGTGTGAACCATTTGGCCAGCAACGGCAGCCCGTCATACAGCTCGTAATGCACCTCGATCACCACGCGGTCACCGGCCCCGAGGTTTTCCCTGGGCGTCTCCACCTTGCCCAGGATGCGCACCTTGAGCACCTTGCACCGGTTGAACGATCCATTATCAGGGTGATCCTCGGCCCCGCCCGCCTGGCTCATTTTGCCCACCCGCACCGCGGAGGGCTGGCCGGCCACCTTGACCTCCCCCAGCACCTGCCACTTTACCTCATCCAGGGAGGCCTCGCACACGACCAGGCCCGGCTCGATGCGCAGCTGCAGCGTATAGGCCTGTCCCTCCGCCAGCTTGCCCACTTGCTGGACGGCGCCGCCATCCCCAATGCCAAAACAATCCTGGCCGGGCCGCAGCTGGAGCTTCACCACGCGGTCCGGATAGACCAGGCCCACCCCGGGCCCCCAGCTCGCGCCGCGGTCAGTGCCGGGATTGATGCGGCACTGCACCACGCGGGCGCCTGTCGGCAGCGGACGCTCGGCGTAAGCGTGGGTGTTGTCATAAGCCGAGATCTGCCCCGCCTTGCCTTCATTCTGGAACGAGGTCCGCTCGTGCCGTGCGCTGAGCCGCACCTGCCAATCCGCGGCGAGCGTTTGGAACTCGTCCGCGAACAGCTCCTGCCGCGTCCGATCCACCGCGTCGAAACCATCCGGCGGCTCGAACCGCAGGGTCAGGGCCACCCCGGGCGGGGGCCAGGGCTGATCCTGGCTCAGCCATTCCGCCCGTTTTTTCCAGGGGAACCGCGCCTGGGTGGGGCCGGTTTCATACCCGGCAAACCGGAAGGCGCCCGGCCGGGCGCTCATTTGCTCCAGCCACTCCGGCAGCAGGTAATTATGGATCGGCTGGCCCGCCAGCCCGCCCACTTCATAGGCCCGCCCGTTGAGTTCCACCACCGCCTCGGGCCGCACCGAGCGCAACAGCGAATGGCCCGTGGCCAGGTTGTCCAGGGCGACCGTGGCAGCGTTGGGCGCCAGCCGGAAACTCCGGCGGACCAATCCGTTGCCCAGCACCAGGCCATTGCGGTTCGTCACCACGCTGGCCTTGCAGGAGCTGCCATCGATCAGCCAATCGGCGGTGGCGGCGTCCGCCGCTGTCGGCAGCCAGGTTGAAAACAGCCAGGCCGTTATGAATGCGCTTTTCCCATAGTTCATACCCATGGGATTACCCCTCTTTGCCGATTTTTCCCACTAAAAACGCCGGAAATATTCGCGCCCCCAGCGGCAGCGGCGGTTCCACAGGGTTCTTCCGCTCCTGGTTCCCAGGCCCGGCCCGGGTGGCGGGCCTTGAAATCCCTCCCCAAACGCCTCCCCGTCCGCTCCGCTGGCGAGTTCCAGCCAGGGATCAGGCGCACTGGGATATGTATGGATGAACTACCAAATACTCCAAACGTCAGCTCCGAACGAGCCGGTTGGCTGAGGACCGTCGCCGCCTTCAATCCCAGGACGTCACGCACATAAACCTTTGATTCTGTGCTGGTAATGAACCCCCAACATTCCGATGGAGGTTACTTTGGGATTAGTTTGTATGTTTATGGCGTCCCTGTTTAACGAACCTGGAATTATGATCATGAAAAGTTTTTCCTATCGCTTCGGTTTGGCACTGGCCACCCTGGCTTTAGTGGCGATCAGTGGGTGGCGTTTTTCCCAGCGTCCGGCCGGCCGGGTGCTGGATATGGGGGTGCGGAACGGCCTGGGACGCCGGAAATATTTTCCCGATCGCAAGGAAGCAGAGAAGGCGGCCAGGACAAATCGCCATCCCCATTGGGCGGGCAACCCGCCCAGGCGCAGTTGTTTCAACCGGGCGCCAGGTCTTCATTCATGGTCTGGTTCCTGTGGGGTTTGGCAGATCGAGTTGCCAGCGCGTTACCCCAGTCCAACGATCCACGGCTATGACAAAACCTCAGCCGGAGGGTTGGGCTGGGTTCTGCGGAAAAGGATTACCTTCTGCGACTCGATCAACACCATCGCAGTGGCGCCTGCCGCCAGGATGCGCAGCCATTCATCCCAGCCAATCGGGGCCGTCTGGAAAATGTAGTTCAAGAAAGGCAGGTAAGTGATGCCCGCCTGGAGGAGCAGGACACCCGCGATGCCCAACCAAAGCCAGCCGTTGCGGAACAGGCCAATGGACAGGATCGAATGGCGCAGCGAGCGGCAGTTGACCGCCGACAGCGCCTGGATCACGGCCACGGTATTCAGCGCGACCGTGCGGGCGGCATCCACGCCGGCACCGCGCAGCAATTCCCACTGGAACAGCCCGAAGGCAGCGATGAGGATGATGATTCCCACTTGCGCCACCTGGGCGAGCAGCCGGCCGGTGAGAATCGGCATGCCGGGCGCGCGCGGCGGGCGTTGCATGAGATCCCGCTCTTTGGGTTCGAGCGCCAGGAAGAGGCCCAGCACGCCACCGGTGGTCAGGTTGATCCAGAGCACTTGGATGGGCAGGATGGGCAGGGTGGCGCCCGCCAGCGCCGCCGCCAGAATGACCAAGCCCTGCCCGAGGTTGCAGGGCAATGCCCAAACGAGGATCTTCGTCAGGTTATCGAACACGTTCCGGCCTTCCTCCACCGCCGCTGCGATGGAAGCGAAGTTGTCGTCGGTCAGCACCATGTCGGAGGCCTCCTTCGCGACCTCGGTGCCGGTGATGCCCATCGCCACGCCGATGTCGGCCTGCTTGATCGCCGGGCCATCGTTGACACCATCCCCGGTCATAGCCACGACGTGACCGCGGGCTTGCAGCGCCTCGACGAGCCGCAGCTTCTGTTCAGGCGCAACGCGGGCAAAGACGGAGACGTTTTCGGCAACCTCGATCAGCTGCCCGTCCGAAAGCGCGGCCAGTTCCCGGCCCGTCAGCGCCAAGGGTTGGGCTGACGCTGGGACTTCCTTCACCAGGCCCAGTTGCCGCGCGATCGCCACCGCCGTCCCGGCGTGATCGCCCGTGATCATCTTGACCTGGATGCCGGCGCGGTGGCACGCCGCCACGGCCTGGACCGCCTCGGATCGCGGCGGATCGATCATCCCTTGCAGGCCGAGGAAGGTGAACTGACGCGGCAGGGTGTGGGCGCTGATCCGCTGGGTGTCCGCGGGCATCTCCACGCGGGCGAAGGCCAGGACGCGCAGGCCGGTTGCGGCCAGCTTCACCACGTGTGCCTGGATGCGATCACGGTCAAGCGGTTGCCCGCGCGTGCTGGAGGCCGCATCGCACCAGCCCAGCACGACTTCCACGGCGCCTTTCAGGTAAACCAACCTCCGTCCGCCATGGGCGTCGTCATGCAGCGTGGCCATGAATTGGTGCTGGGACTCGAAGGGAATTGCGTCCACCCGCGGCAGGCGCGCCTTCACCGCATCAACATCCAAACCGGCCTTGCGCGCGGCAACGATCAACGCCACCTCGGTCGGGTCGCCTTGGGCCTGCCAGCGCCCCTCCTGCTGGATCAGTGCACTGTCGTTGCAGACCAGTCCGGCGAGCAGGCACTCGGACACGCCGGGCGTTTCGTCCGGCGTGAGCCCTTGCCCCTTCAGGGTGATGTCGCCGACCGGCTCATAGCCATTGCCTCCCACGTCATAGACCTCGTTGCCGGCCACAATCCGACGCACGGTCATCTGGTTTTGCGTCAGCGTGCCGGTCTTGTCCGAGCAGATCACCGTGGTGCTGCCGAGCGTTTCCACCGCGGGCAGCTTGCGGATGATGGCGCGGCGCCGGGCCATGCGCGAAACGCCGATGGCCAGGGTGACGGTGACCGCGGCGGGCAAACCTTCCGGGATGGCGCCCACCGCCAGCGCGATGGCGGACGAGATGATGTCGTCCAGGCTTTCGCCGCGCCACAGGCCCGCGGCCACCACCAACGCTGCCAGACCAAGGATCAGGATCAGCAGCCGGTGGCCAAACGCCGTCATCATTCGCGTCAGCGGGGTCTCCAGGTTCGGCGCCGCAGAGATCATCCCGGAGATGCGGCCTATTTCGGTGTGGTCGCCGGTACCGATGACGATGCCGCGCCCCTGGCCATAGGTCACCAGCGTCGAGGCATAGGCCATGTTCATACGGTCGGCCAGCAGGGTTTCCGGGGCGAGTTGCCGGTCGGCGGTCTTCTCGACGGAAGCGGATTCGCCGGTGAGGGATGCCTCGTCCACTTGCAGGCCGCGCGTGGACACCAGGCGCACATCAGCGGGCACCTTGTCGCCCGGGGAGAGCGCCACCACGTCGCCGGGCACGAGTTCGGACGATGGCACGCGCTGGGTTTTCCCGGCCCGAATGACCATGGTTTCTGTCACCAGGCTTTTCGCCAGCGCCTCGATGGCGCGCTCCGCTTTGGCCTCTTGCAGATAGCTGATCCAGGCGTTGATCACCACCACCGCCAGGATGACGACTGCGTCCACGAGACCACCCATGGCCAGCTTGATCCCGCCGGCAGCGAGCAGGATGTAGATGAGCGGATTGTGAAACTGAACCAGGAAACGCATCCACGAACTGCGGCCCTGGTGAGGGGTGAGCCGGTTCGGGCCGAAGTGATCCCGGCGATGTTGGACCGCGAAGAGGTCCAACCCCTTCTGCGCGTCGGTTTCCAGAAGAAGGCCCACCTCCCCCGCCGGCAGGTGATGCCAATGATGACTGAGAAGTGTCTGCATAAGGTCGGAATGGGATCGCGCCGGCCCCGCTTTCTTTACGACGTGTTATTTGTTCTCGGGCGTCGGTTTCTTGTCCGACTCGCTTTTACTGAGCAGCCAGTAACCGGTGCTCGCCGCCAGGATCACCGCCGCGGTGGCCCATACGAACCCTGGTTCCGTCTGCTTGAAGTCCAGGATGATGACTTTCCGCGCCATCGCCATGATCGCGGTCGCCATGACGATCTTCACATGGATGATGTCATCGCGCAGATACATCGTGATGTTGATGAAAATCTCGATCGCGATGAGCACGACCATGAACGCGCCGAAGGTGGCCAGGATATCGCTGATGTTCAGGACAAATATCGGGCGCGCCTGAGTCATCTTTTCATAGAGCGTCCAGCCGACATCGATCGTTCCGACGAGGATGAGCAGCGTCATGAAAACCGCCAGCGCGCGCACCGCGAGGCGTATCCCCTGGCGCAGAAATTTCATCAACGGATCATTGCATTCATCAAGGCCTGCCATAGAGAAGTTTTATATAAACGATTTTAATGCGGACGACAAACACAATCGTGCCGCCCGGCCAGCGAGGCGCCACCCCGTAACAGCCAGTCGTCGCCGCAGCACAGGGCGGCGAGACCCACCTGAAGCATCAAGGCAATTACCATCGGCTCCGGGCAGGGCGGCAAAACTGGACGCCATTGTCCAGCGCTGCTGGCGGGGGCGTTTTCTGCAGCAGCCCCGGCGGCCGCACCACCAGCACGCAACCGGGAATTTCCTTCGGCCACCGCTCGACCGCGGATCCGAACAGGATGTATTTCGGCCTGGTCCGCCCCCCGCGGTGGCAGGAATGACGAGGCTCTCTTCCACGCTCCGGCAGTATTCAGCGTGGCCGAGGCCGTGGTTCGCCACCTCGGCCACCGCGAACCGGGCCGTGCGCCTGCGTTGCCGCTGACGAGTTCGCGCAATCTCAGTTCCAGCGCAAGGCAGTGTTGCGCCGCCGTTTGCCCGTTCACTGCGTGGGCAGTCCGAGAAGTCAGTGCCAGCAGGAATCGCATGGAGTTTGTTCATGGTCGATGAGTGTCAGAATTGGCGCAGGATGCAGGCTTTTCGGGGGAAATTGTTTGCCAGCGCTTTCGCAACCAGGCCAGCCAGCGCCGCGCCCATAAGAACTCCACGGCCAGGATCGCCAGCGCGGCTGGTATCATCACGACCGCGGGCCCCGGCAACACGAGCATCGCCACTCCGGCTGCGAGCAGGGCGCCACCGCACAAGGCCACCAGACATTTTCTCAAAAAGATCATGACGCTATCGTTCGTGGTTCGTTGGGACACGGCCGTGGGGCAGGTCGTTGTGAGCCGAAACCAGGAGCTGGGTTGGGGAAGCGCGGGATCACCCTGGGGATTCGGAATACCGGAGGAGCGGGAGGGCGGCCACCCCCGCCGGACAGCGCGCGCCGGATCCAGTAAAACCCGCTGATGTTCTCAGCGGTGACCAAGCCCACCAACCGCCGGTTCCAGATCACTGGGGGCAGGGTGGCCCGGTCCCGTTCGACCCGGCCCAGCGCGGCGCCCAGTTCTTCTTCGCCGGAGGCCATTTGAAAATCGCACTCCATGACCTCGCCTGCCGGCGCGTTCGCACCGCGATCCCGCAGCGCTTCGAGGAACCGCGCCTGGGTCAGGACGCCCACTGCCCGGCCGTTTTCCGGCACCGGTAAATCCTGCCGCGAACCCGCCAGCAGCAGCCGGGCCGCCTCTTCCACTGTGTCCTTGCGCAAGAGAGCGCGAAAGTCCGCAAGCATCGCTTTGTTGGTGATTGCAGATTCTGGTTCCTTCACCCCGGCATTTTCCCATCCGATGGGAGAGGGTAACCGAAGGGCGGGTGAGGCATGCGTCTTGCGCGCACACGGCCCAGCCGCATGGAGCCAGGGGCTTGAAGACTGTGGCGCACGCGCCGTAACTGTTTCCAGGCGCGACTGCCGAGCTTTGCCTCCAGCGCGGCCATGACTTTGTTCAGGGCGGCGTGGATGGTGTGATCGCGGCTCTCGGTGACCAAGTCCGGACCGTGTGTGACCCAGTGGATGCGCACACTGAAGGGCGGGCTTTCTTCGTGGCGGCATTCGAGGCGCACGTTGGCTTCGTCGATCAGCAAGCTCGGTTGCAAGGCCAGGATTCGGTTTTCGAAGAGCGAGTCCAGTTCATCGGGGGGATCGCAGGTGATGTTGTTGCACTGTGAGTTTCAGGTTGGGGTGGGCGGTTGATGATTTGGCTCGCGGCCCTCAGCCCCAGCCGAATTCCTTCACTTCCATGCTCCAGGCGCTGCCATCGGTGACGACGAGACTGCGATCTTTTAGTTCATAGGCCACCTGCTCCAAATCCACGGTTTCCGGGATGATGTTCACGATCACGTCCCCGGAGCCGATGGGAACGAACTTCGTCCGCCGATCGGGTCGCTTCACGAACAGGTGCTGGCTCAGATCATCAATCACGAAAACGTAGCCGGAGGCCCGGGCGACACCCTGTTCATAACCTTTGACCTCGCCGACAAAGTGCCGGCGAACGTCCTTCTCAAAGCGCCGCAGGTGCATGACGTGGATCTTTTCACCGCGGCTGAGTAATGTGGATTTCATGGTTTGTTTGTTTTCTTTGTTCAGGTTCATTTGCTCGATAACCGTTAATTGGATCGAAATAGCAAGATCCTCATTCCCGCTGGCGGCCGTTGAGCAGCGGCAGCAGATGCCAGAAGAAGTAGGCGAGCGAGGTGGCGAACGCCGCCACGTAAGTCCAGGCGGCCGCGTTGAGCACTTTGCTCACGGCCACCGCTTCGGAGCCGGGCGCAATCAGATTCAAGCGGCGCAGCACGAGCTTGGCGCGGCGGGAGGCGTCGAACTCCACCGGCAGGGTGACCAGGTTGAAGAGCATGATCACGCCCCAGGCCAGCGCGAGAATCCACAAGGCCACCATCGGCTGAATCAGCCCGGTGAACATGCCCAGCAACGGCAGCCACATCACGACCTGGTTGGCGTAGGTGGTGATGCCCAGGGCCGCCATGCGCCAGTGCAGCGGCCCGTAGGCGCTTTGGTGCTGGAGGGCATGCCCGCACTCGTGCGCGGCGATGCCCAGTGCCGCCGGGCTTGATCCGTGGTAATTTTCGGACGACAACACCAGCCGCCTGCGAATAGGATCGTAATGGTCGCCCAGCATTTGATCGTGCACGGCTATCTCCACGTCGCGGATGCCCGCCTGACGCAGAATCATGGCCGCCGCCTCGCCACCGGTCACGCCCGACCATACCGAACCACGGTTACAGCGATTATAGACCCGCTTCACCCGCGCCGCTGCGAAGAGCGACAAGGCCATGGTGCCGATAATCAGAATCCAAATTGTCATACTCGTCTGTCCTTGCACTTTTTCGCGGCCTTGACCGTTCCCACCCAGGATCGGCCTCGCCGCCGTTTTTCCTTGAAGGAAAGATCGGCGGAATCGGTGTTATCGACTAATACGCACTTTGGAATTTACTCTTAGCTTAATCTTAAGCATCCTCCCCGGCATGGATTGGCTGAATTTTCACCACCTGCGCTATTTCTGGACGGTGGCAAAGGAAGGGAGTTTGCGGAGTGCCGCCGAAATACTGCGCGTCTCGCAACCGTCGATCTCGACCCAAATCAGCGAACTCGAGGAGGCGCTCGGCGAAAAACTGTTCCGCCGCAGCGGCCGGACCAAAATACTGACGGACGCCGGCCAGGTCGCGTTCCGTTACGCCGACGAGATCTTTTCACTGGGGCGCGAACTGGTGGGCGCCATCCAACAGCGCCCGACCGCGCAGGTTTTGCGGCTGTACGCGGGGGTGGTGGACTCCTTCCCCAAGCTGGTGGCGAATGAGATTCTCAAGCCTGTTTTTGAAATGCCGCAAACCGTTCAGGTCATCTGCCGCGAGGGCAAATTGGAGGATCTTCTGGAACAACTGGCGGCCCACCGGCTCGACATCTTACTCGCGGACGAAGCTGCCTCCAGCGGCGCGTTGGTGCGCACGTTCAATCATCCTCTCGGGGCCTCGGCCACCTCCTTTTGTGCCGCCGGGAAACTGGCCGGCGAGTTGCGGAAAGGATTTCCCCAATCGTTGCACGAAGCCCCGGCGCTGCTGCCGTCGGACAACACTTCACTCCGGCGGGCGGTGGAAGCGTGGTTTCAGAACCAGGGCGTACGGCCACGCGTGGTGGCGGAGTTTGAGGATCTGGCGCTGATGAAAACTATGGCGGCAGAAGGCAGGGGATTCATCGCCCTTCCATCGGTCGTAGTCAGTGAGGCCGTGCACCGCTATGGTTTTCGCATCCTGGGGATGGCAGCCACCTGCTGCGTGCAATTTCACGCCATCACCGCCGAGCGCCGCCTGGTTCATCCCGCGGTTGCACGCATCACTGAACACGCACGCAACCATTTGTTCGCCAAATCCGCCAAACCGCCGCTTTCGGATATAGCCCGGCCAGCCTGAAGTAATTTTTGCGTTCGCTCTCCTATCGCTGGGCAAGCGCGCTGACAGCAATATCATCTTCAGACTTGCACAGTCCGGTTTGGAGACGCCGCCATTGAACGAAGCCGGCCCAAAACACCACCCCCTGCAGCACCGGAAAACCAGGCAGGCGAAACCCCTCACGCGCCGTCGAATAAGAGATGCCTGGCAGCACGGCAAACTCCCTGGCGTTCAGCGCTTGATCCCTTCGGCGTTTTTGAATTACGTCGCGCAACTTGATTGCCCGAAGCTGTTTGTCCTGCGCCATTTTCCAGGGTCGGCATCTAATTTTTTTTCTGGCACGCGGTGCCGAAAACCATCCTGGTTACGGTCAACGTGACTTCAACTTACTCCGTCGTTTGGGAGGCGGGATGGCGTTACCACGCCACCTTCCAGCGACGGTATCGGGAAGGTGATCATTGGGAATCCACCGAGCGTTTCAGCCGGGATGACCTGTTGCTCCCGGCCAAAGTGGTGGATCAAACCCACTCGTGGATTTAGGCGCAAAACCAGGAAGGGCGCAGCGCGGCCAACCCTGCCCGGCCTTCGAACGCAGCGGCGGCTGCCCAGCAGAGGGCCCCAACCCAGATGCCGCCCGGCTTCAAAGGGTGGCTCTGGTGAAACGAAACCCAGCATCATATGAATA
This sequence comes from uncultured Verrucomicrobiota bacterium, assembly GCA_964409245.1. GTDB lineage: Bacteria > Verrucomicrobiota > Verrucomicrobiia > Limisphaerales > UBA1319 > CAIMWS01. The sequence continues at coordinate 14,476 of CAYPCQ010000115.1, read as the reverse complement.
AGCAACCGAACGACTTGGAACTTGAGGCGAGGATTCACCACTATGAGGCGGTGATTGATGGGACTGATTTTGGGACCGTCACTCGTTACCTGCAAAATCCCGCCTCCCCGGTTGACTTTCTCCTGCACCTCAAGGGTCGATCCATGCTGGCTCCCATCGCCGCTGAGATTCACCGGGAGCTCAATGCCAGCGAGGCGCTCGCCAGCCAAAACGTGCATCTGGAGATCCTCCCGAAATTAATCCAGGACGGGGTGCTGAAAATGTCAGCGCGCGAGGATCGGGAACCCCAACCGCCCCACTATATCATCGCCCGAAGCATTAACCCGGCAGCCTACAGCGAGGTGATCTACCTGCCACCCGTCTATCTGGTCCATACCCCTGGACTGTTCGAGGGCGAGCATCGGCAGCCGAATAAAGCGGAGCCAACTCAATCCAGAAAGGAACGCCGCCAGCAGGCCCTCGATGAGTTGGAAGAAATATTATCCCAGAAGCAGCGGAGTCGGGAGCAAGGTCATCCCCAGGAGTCCCAGAAGAAAGATTTTGGGCACTCCCATTGAACCGTCCTCAAAGCAAATGCCGCCTGGGCCGTGTTCATGCAGCAAGCAAACGCGGCGCTGTCGGGGGGGGGGAGAAATGGAACTGGCCGATTTTCGGTGCAGACAGAGAGCGATCTGCCGGGTGGTTGGCTAAAATCGGCCAGGAGCAAGCAAGGTTGTGCCAATCCGGCCCAAATACCTATGCCCCAGTTGGTTTATCGACTCGTGAGGGACGGCCTTGGTGGAACATTCGCTTAACCTTGTTTGAGCATGGAAAACCATTTTACTGGGTTTTGCCAATTCGACGGCGACCCAGTTTGAATGCCGGTGGGCCACCCAGGGAGAAAATCGCCACCACCAGCCTGGCTTCCTCCGAAACTCTCAGGCAAACACGAATTGGGAGTGAAAGTTCGTCGCGGAAGCAAAGCGCAAACTCCCCTGCCTCGCCCTTCCGGTCCGCTCTGCGCTCCTGGCTCTCTACTTTTTTTCTGTACCGTCCGCTGTGAGTCCCCTCCTCCGCTGCTGGCTCCAAAAAGCTGGGCCTGTTCCCAGCAAAAATCAGCGTGATTTTCTACGGGTGCGACCGGCTTCCTCAAGGCACTTCGCTGAGGCGGAAATACCGGCCTTCGAGGTCTATGTCGAATTCCCGCATCAGGAGTTCGTCCTGCCCCTCGAAGGGGCTGCCGGCCGGCGCCCAGCTCACGAGGTTGCAGGAGGTCTCGAGCTGGTATTTCCGGCCCGGCTGCACCACCAGGACCACATGGACCTTGCTGGTTTTGCGGGCGCCAGTGGAGGGGCAGGACGCCACCGCGGAAGCTGCCGGTTGGGGGGAGCCTGAGGCCCGATCCTGGCCGGAAGCAGCCACGGTTTTCAAATCGGCGGGTGGCCGCTGGGCAGCTTGAATTCCATTCGTCATTTTTCGCCTCCTTTGGGTTGATGAATCGTTGGCGCGCGGCGATCCCGCACAGCCAGACCAAGGTTGGGGGGAAACGATCCAGCAGGCGGATTTGAGGCCGTGGAACTCCCGGGTTGGAACTCCGGAAAAACCGCCAGGAAATGGCGGCTGAGCGCAGCGTTCATGAACCCCGGAACCAGTCTGGATCGATTCATGACACGCTATTTTGGGCATAAAATGGCCGGACGCAAAAAATAAAAGTGAAAAAATCTGCGCCTCCCGTGAAACGAAATGGCCCCCGGCTGCGTAGCAGGGCAAAAATTGGTGTTGGCGCCTGCCTTGGGCCGGCCCGCCAGGGTTGCCGCCCCACCCTTTTTCGGTTGTTAGCCATCAGCATAAACTGCTGTATGCCAACATCATATATTTTGAAATATCAACCAGGCAGGGGCTTTCTGCTTCCTTTGGGCAAAGGTGTATAAAAATAACCACCCCCTTCTCCGGCATCCGGTCAAAGAGCGGAATTTTTGGCCGGCGTTTCAAAAATTCCCGTTTTTTTCTCAATTTCAGGCCCTGACCGGCGGGAATTTTTCTCAATCAAATGGCCGGCCACCGGTTCCGCAAACTTCGGGTTTCCCATCCGTTCAAACCCGCCGGAAAACAGCCTGTAGTTTACCCATCGCGCCATTCGGGAGGCGTTAAAATGTTTGCCTGGGCCAGGACCAAGGGATACCCTTGGGCATCACGCATGAAATTTGAATTTGAGCCTTGGGAACCAGGCCTGCGGGCCATGCGCCATCTGGAAAGGGCGGACTGATGGATTTTGAAGCTTACCTGCCGGTGGTGGTGACGGCTCTGGTGATCTGCGGGGGCATCGCCTGCCTGCGGGTCTTTTTCACCCTGTGGGCGCCGGTGGAGCGCCTCATCAACGGGGACCGGTTTTATCTCGGAAAAACGGTTCAAGGGGGGGAGCTGAAGGGCAAAACCTTGAACATACACCTGAAATCGCAGGCGGTTCTGGCCCAGGCCGCAGTCCTGGGTTTTTGCAGTACCGCCCCCAATACCCCCTATGAATTCAGGCACCTCTTGATGGTGCAGTTCCCCGCGGGCAAGACGGGCTTTGTCCGCCTTGCGGAGATTGAATACCTGGAGGAAGCCTGACCCGGGAAGGATGCCCATGCTGGATCAGACGCAGAATCGCGGTGGTTTCACCAAGCTGGAGGTTTTCCTGGCGGTGCTGGCAATCATCCTGGGCGCCTGGGCGTTCCCATACTTTGTGCGGCATCGGGCGCGTCCGGCCCCTTCCAATTGCATCGCAGCGCTCAAGCAAATCGAAGGGGCCAAGGAGCTTTGGGCCACCGATAACCGCTGCTCCAATGGCACACCGTGTTTCATGACCAACCTGGCGCCTGCCTACCTGAAATTCGAGCCGTTTTGTTTCCTGGGCGCCCAGCCGTATGAGGTCCGGCCGGTGGGGGAAAGCCCCGCCTGCCCGCATTACACGCCCGCCATGCGCGAGGCCGGGCAGCATGCCTTGCATCCCGGGCGGCCCTCTTCGCCCGGAAAACCGGGCCGTTGACGCCCCGCCGGAACCGCCTTGGCAGCGCGCGGCCCCGCCCGCCCTTTTCGGTTGCTTCGGTGCGGCGGCGGGTGTCTAATCACCGCACAATTCACAAGCCATGAAACTCACGAAAACGGGTTGGTTCGCTGTTCTAAGTTGTTCCGCGCTGCTCTGGCTGCCGGCTGCCGCTGCGGGAGCTGGGGAATCCTCCGGCTGGCGGCTGGGCCCCACCGCCTGGAGCTTCAACCGCTTCACCTTGTTCGAGGCCATCGACAAAACCGCCGCCCTGGGCATGACCTGCCTGGAGGCTTTCGCCGGCCAGGCGATCCGCCCGGATGACCCGCGCAAGCTGGAGGTGGATTTGCCGGACGAGGTGGCGGCCCAAATCCGGGCCAAACTGGCCGCCGCCAAGGTGCAGCTGACCAGCATTTACATCCACCAGCTGCCCGGGGAGGAGGCGGCCTGCCGCCAGTCCTTTGAATTCGCGCGCAAGCTCGGCGCGGGCTTCATCGTCTCGGAGCCGGAGCCCGGGGCGCTGGATGTCATCGAGAAATGCTGCCGGGAATACGGCATCAAGCTGGCCATCCACAACCACGCCGAGGGGGTTTCGCGCTACTGGCATCCGCGCGAAGTCCTGAAAGTTTGCGCGGGGCGGAGCCCGCTGATCGGCGCCTGCGCCGATACCGGGCACTGGATGCGCTCGGGCCTGGACCCCGCGGAGGCCATCCAAATGCTGGGCTCCCGGCTGCTGGCGGTGCACCTCAAGGATCTGAACCAGCCGGGGCGGGACGGCCACGATGTGCCATGGGGCACGGGCCAGGGGAATATCGCGGGGGTGCTGCGCGCGGTGCAGCGGTGCGGCGCGCGGCCCGCCTTGTGGGGCATCGAGTATGAGGCCGAGTGGGACAACAACTCCCCCTCCATCGCCCGCTGCGCCGGGTTTTTCCAGCGCACCACCAATGAATTGGCGGCGGAGCTGGCGCGCGAGCTGCCCTTGAAGGCCGGCTGGGCCCGCGTGGATATCACCCCGCCCAAGCCCGTGGCCCTGGTGGGGCAATTGCACAAGCGGATTTCCCAGGGGGTGCAGGATCCGCTGACGGCCACCGTGCTCGCGCTGGAAACCGCGGGCCAGGGGGGCGGCCAGGCGATCCTGGTTTCCTGCGATGTGTGCATGATCCAAAAACCGATCCTGGACCGCCTGCGGGAACGGCTGCAAAACCGGCTGGCCGGCTTCGATGTGCGCCAGCTGGTCTTGAACGCCACCCACACCCACACCGGGCCCGGTTTCCTGGACAGCACCTTCAAGGGCCTTTACGACGTCGCCAAAGATCCGGGGGTGATGAGCGCCTCCGAGTATGGCAACTACTTCATCGACACCCTGGCGCCGGTGATCGCGGAGGCCTGGCAAAAACGCCAGCCCGCCGCCATGAGCTGGGCGCTGGGCCAGGCCGTGGTGGGCGTGAACCGCCGGACGCATTTTTTCAACGGCACCAACGTCCTCTACGGCGCGGTGGACAATCCCGGCTTCGCCAATTTCGAGGGCGGGGACGACCACAACCTGGGCGTAATATGCTTTTGGACGCCTGCGAAGGAGCTGAGCGGGATGATCATCAATCTGCCGTGCCCCTCGCAGGAAACCGAAGGGCTGAGCGTCATCTCCGCCGATTTCTGGCATGAGGTCCGGCTGGAGTTATGGCAGCGTTACTCCCGCAGCCTGTTCATCCTGCCGCAATGCGCGGCGGCCGGGGATTTGTCGCCCCATGTGCTGCTGCAGCGCCGGGCGGAAGATCTGATGGACCAGCGCCAGGGGCTTTCCCGCCGCCAGTCCATTGCCCGGCGCATCGCGCGGGCCGTGGAAGAAATCATGCCGTGCGCGCGGGCGGACCTCAAAACCTCGCTGGTCTTCCAGCACACCACGGCCGCGCTGGATTTGCCGGAGAAGAATCCCCCGGCCACGCCGTTTTACGAAACGGACCCCGTGCACCCCGCCGAGTTCCATTACCTGCGCCTGGGAGAGGTGGCCCTGGCCACGGTGCCCTTTGAGTTGTTCCACGACTACGGCCAGCGCATCCAGGCCCGGAGCCGGGCAGGCCTGACTTTGACCCAGCAGCTGACGGCGCAGAATTGCGGTTATTTGCCCACCGAAACCGCGGTCCAAGGGGGCGGCTACAGCGCGGACGCCTTCATCGTAGGCCCCGAGGGCGGCCAGGTGCTGGTGGAGGAATCCATCCGCCATCTCAATGCCTTGTGGCCCGATCCGCCCGGGAAATGAGCGGCCTGGGTCAGGCACCGGTGGCGCGGGATAAGCCCCCCGGCAACTCCGGGACCGGCCCCAAAGCCGTGGTGGCCCGGCGGCGCAAAAATTTGCGGCTGAACCGGTTTTTAATGGCAAGCCGGCGCCCGCCATGATACATTAGAAGCATGAATAGCCCATTTGCTCTCCCCGGCAAACCCCGGATCCTGACCACCACGGTGGGATCCTACCCGGTGCCGGAATGGCTGCTGGCCATGCCCAGCGAGCAGGCCAAAATGGATGCCATCCGGGTGGTGCTGGATCTGCAGCGCCAGTGCGGGATCGATCTGCCCACGGACGGGGAACTGGACCGCTTCGATCCGAACCACCCGGAATCCAACGGCATGATCGATTATTTTGTGCAGGCCATGTCGGGCACCAGCACCGCCATCGGGCACAAAGCCTGGATCGCCTTCGCCGGCCAGGAAAGCCTGCAATACCGCAAGAAACCCTCGGCGCTGGTCGTGGGGCCGCTGGGCGAAGGCGGCCTTAATTTATATGGGGATTGCGCGCGCACCCGGTCGGTGGCCCAAGGCCCCTTCAAATTCACGGTGACCAGCCCCTACATGCTGGCCCGCACCATGCTGGACAACCACTACAAAAACTTCGAGGCGCTGACCATGGCGCTGGCGGTGGTTCTGGCCGAGCAGATGGCCGACCTGCCGTGCGAATGCATCCAGATCGATGAGGCCAACATCACCGGCACGCCGTTCTCGGGGCCGCTGGGCGCCCGGGCCATCAACCTGGTGCTGGACCAGATCAAGTGCGAGCGGGCCATCCACCTCTGCTTCGGCAATTATGCCGGGCAAACCATCCAGAAGGGGCACTGGGGATTGCTGATCGATTTCATCAACTCGCTCCATGTGCATCATGCGGTGCTGGAGCTGGCGCACCGGCCCCTGGAGGATTTGAACCCCCTGAAAAACATCAAGCCGGAGATCGCTTTGGGCATCGGGGTGGTGGACGTCAAAGTCAATCATATCGAAACCGTGGACCAGGTGGCCAAACGGATCGAAAAAGCCGAAAAAACCCTGGGCGAGGGCCGGGTGCGGTGGGTCCATCCGGATTGCGGATTCTGGATGCTCAAACGCCCGGTAGCGGACCGCAAAATGGAGGCGCTGGTCCAGGGGCGGAACAAATACCTCGGCCTGCCTTGAACCGGTGCAAGGCTGAGGCCGTTGCGGGCCGAAACTTCCACGGATCTGGCCTGGGTCAACCGGGCTGGGCGTTCTGTGGGTGGGCTGCGGCCAGGGCCGCCCGCGCCCGTTCCAGCGAATCCAGGCTGCCGATGTCCAGCACGGCCCCTTCGATCCGGTGCCCGTAAACCGGCATCCGGTGGACAAGCCAGGCCACCAGGTTGCCGGGCGCATCGGGCTGGCCGCCGCCCTCCAGATACTCCTCCAGCCAGGCGGCCATGCCGCGCGGGTAAACGTAGAGCGGCGGAACACCCCAGTGGGATTTGGGCTCGCGCGGCTTTTCCTCAAAACTGAGGATGCGGAAGGCGGCGTCCAGCGTCACAATGCCGGTGCGCCGCCGCGCCTCCAGATCCTCGATCCACCGCACGCAGACCCTCGGCGCCGGGGTGCCGGCCTCCAGGAAACCGGCCAGGGGGAACTGCAGGATGTTGTCGGCCGCGCAGACGAAGAGCTCGCCATCCAGGTGGAGCTGGCGGATCGCGAACCGGATATCGCCGATGGCTCCCAGCCGGTCTTCATTGGTCCCGGTGCCGTCATCCAGGATGGCCAGCGGTTTGGGCCGGGCGGCGGACTGGCGCCAGCGCTCAAAGTGGCCGGCAAACCGGTGGTTGGTGATGATCACCACCTCCTCCACGGCGGCGCAGGGGAGGATTTGGTCGAGCAAATGGTCCAGGATGGTTTTCCCGCCCACCTCCAGGAGCGGCTTGGGGAAGTCCCGGGTCAAGGGATATAACCGGGTGGCGTAACCGGCGGCCAGGATCAATGCTTTCATACCATTCCATCGGGCCGGGCCATTGAAACCGCAAAATCCCCTCTTGGCACCCCTTTTCTTTCAAAATGCAACCGCCACCACCGTTCAGCTCCATTCCGCTCATTCGGATAAAACTGCAGGATTTGGCCGGGGATTAAGGGGGGCGAAAGGCTGATTGTATTTGAATCTCCTGGCCAACTGCATAATGTCTTCTCCGAAATCGAGACCATGGAGCATTCGAGACGAAGGACACTGTGTGACGATGGCTGATGCGATTGCCAAAGCGCGGCGTTCACAAGTCATGGCTGCCGTCAGGTCATCAGGCAATAAATCAACGGAATTAAAATTAATCGCCATCATGAATGCCAATGGCATCTCAGGATGGCGGCGTCGTCAAAAACTGCCTGGAAAGCCTGATTTCGTTTTCCGAAAAGCGCGCGTTATTATCTTCGTGGATGGTTGCTTCTGGCATGGATGCCGCTGGCATTGCCGGGTGCCAATGGAAAACCGCGGCTATTGGATAAAAAAAATCCAACGGAATAAGGAAAGAGACCGAACCGTAAACCAGTTGCTCAGGAATACGGACTGGTCGGTAGTCAGAATTTGGGAACATGCCTTATCGGAACCGGTTGCGGTGATCAGACGAATTGAATCGGCGTTGAAGAAAAAAACCCCGAGCCCATAATCATGACGAGTATGGATAAAGACAACCGCCAAGCGTTTGCGGAATTTTTCGCCGGCATTGGCCTCATGCGGATGGGGTTGGAACGTTCCGGTTGGAAAGCCGTGTTTGCCAACGATATTGACGAGGACAAACACCAGATGTACTGCGACCATTTCGGGGACGCTGGTGAGTTTGTATTAGGGGATGTCCATAAGCTGAACGCGGATGACGTGCCTTCAGTTTCTTTAGCCACGGCATCCTTCCCATGCAATGATCTTTCCCTGGCTGGCGCCAGAAAAGGGCTGGCTGGGGCTCAGTCTTCAGCTTTTTGGGGATTCGTAGAAGTGCTTTCCAAGATGGCCCGCCGCCGCCCGCCCCTGGTTCTGCTTGAAAATGTCACCGGCTTTTTAACCTCGAATGATGGAAACGATTTCAGGGAGGCTCTGCTCTCGCTTAATCGTCTGGGATATGCTGTCGATGCTTTTGTTATCGATGCAGCGCATTTCGTGCCGCAAAGCCGCCAGCGTTTATTCGTAGTGGGCAGCAAATCCTCCAAGGCAGCCATTCTTAATGATACCCCTCGCTTTTACGAGGGTGAATGCAGGCCCGCTAATCTCGCTGATTTCGTTTTGTGGAATCCAGAAATCAATTGGCTGATCAGAAAGTTGCCGCCTTTGCCCAAGCTTAAGACCCATTTGAGCGACGTTATCGAAGATTTGCCTCCCAATTCACAGATTTGGTGGAGCCGCGAGCGAGCCGAATATTTGCTTGGCCAAATGAGCCCAAAACATCGCGCTGAAGCCCAAAAAATGATCCAGGGCCCAGGATTCAGTTATGGCACTGTTTTTCGCCGCGTGAGGAACGGAAAATCCATGGCTGAGCTGCGCACCGATGGGATTGCCGGCTGCCTGCGAACCCCTCGTGGAGGAAGTGGACGCCAGATTCTATTCGCGGCCGGAGGGGGCCAATATTTCATCCGGTTATTGACCGCCCGTGAATGCGCCCGGCTGATGGGAGCGGGTGATTTCAAGATTCATATTTCTTCTCTCAACCAAGCACTATTCGGATTTGGGGACGCAGTCTGCGTGCCAGTCATCGAGTGGATTGCCCGCAACTATTTGAATCCTCTTTGGGAGGCGCAGTATGATCCGGGCTTGGCCGTTAAACCAAGACCGGGTGGGCCAATTGACTATCGAAAAATCCAAATCCGTTGACCGAAGCGTATGGATATCATCTCCAAGTGGCTCGCGGCGCTGGCTCGGAAAAATCCCAAATTCTTGAAACAGGGAGGGCTTTGTGTGGGGCTTGTCATCACCAAGGCTGCCCAAGAAAAAGGCCTTCCGATTGATCCGGATTCGCTGCGGACTGAAGAGGGAGGCCAGGTTGCCGGTCTGGGAAAGAATGCCGTGCAAAAAATACTGGCAGAGCATGGGATTATTAAAGTTTTGGCTGAAGAAGGTGGCAGAACCAGCCGTGGCAGCCTTGGGCTGATGCGGGAATATGTTGAAACGCTGAACGCCATGCATCAGGAGGGGCGGATCAATTGGGATGAGATCATGGCTTGGTGGATCTCAAAGGTGGTTGCGTTTTTTTCGTCCAAGGGTCCCAGCCTGCATTACGACCAAGGCAAATCCCTGCGCGCCAATATTGATGACCTGCTGAGTCAAGCCGATGACCAGCAGAATGGCGCTGGAGGCACAAATTACAAAGGAGCCATGCTACAACACCTGGTGGGCGCCAAACTGGACTTGGTTCTCGGCCCGGGGAAAGTGGCGCACCACGGTTTTACAGTGGCTGACAGCTCAACCGCACGGCATGGCGACTATGAAGTGGATGAAGTGGTTGTTCATGTTACAACCAATCCCGGTGAGGCGCTCATAAGAAAATGCGGATCCAATTTGAATTCCGGCTTGAAACCCATAATCATCACCATTGAAGATGGAGTAAATGCAGCAATGTTTTTACTTAAGAACTCGCAATTATCCGACCGTGTAGATGTGCTCGATGCGGTTCAGTTCCTGACCGCAAATGTTTATGAAAAAAGCCTTTTTCAGGCGGCAATTTGCAAGACCACCCTTTCAGCGCTCCTCCGCAGATATAACGAAATAGTGGCACAATGTGAAGCTAATCCTGCATTGCAAATCAAACTGCCTGACACAAGTATATGACTGCTCATAATAACATGGTTAGTCTAATAATATAGTTGGTAATATAAATAATATAATTATACTAATAAAGTATTGGATATTCTGTTTCTATACTTTATTAATGGTTCACCGGGCATGGTGATAAAGCAACTTGGATATGGCCTTGCATTTTACTTCGTTCTTTTTGATTTCAATATTATTATTGAATAGCGCAGCAGGCGCTATTCCAAAGGAAGCCGCTATTTCCTCCATCACCCACCACCCGCCGGCGCCGCGCCCCGGTGAGGCGGTCACCGTCAGCGCCCTGGCCGCCCCCGGCGCGGGCCCGCTGGTTTTGCATTACCAGCTGGTGGATCCGGGCCGGTATATCGAATTAAAGGATCCCGCTTTTTGGACCAACTGGATCACCCTGCCGATGCAGCCGGGGAAGCCCTCGCCCGAAGGAACCTGCTACACGGTGGAACTCCCCGGGGCGTTGCAAACCAACCGCCGGCTGGTGCGCTACCGGATCGCCACCCGCACTACTGCGGGCGAAACTTGGATCGTCCCGGCCAAAGAGGAGAGCGTGCCGAATTTCGCCTATTTCACCTATGCGGGGGCGCCCGCGTGGCGGGGGGCCATCAATCCCCAAAGCGGCGAGGCGCGCTGGAGCGCCTCCGTGACTTATTCCGAGGATGTCATACGCCGCGTGCAATCCTGCCTCCTGCTGGGCAAGGCGCAGTCGATCGAGAATGCCACCTGGAGCGGGCAGGACTGGGGCCGCGACTACAAATTCACCGGCACCCTGGTGGCGGACGGGGTGGTTTATGACCACATCCGCTACCGCGCCCGCGGGGGCGGCTGGCGCTACGCCATGGGCAAGAATATGTGGAAGTTCGCCTTCAATAAAAACCAGCCGCTGCGGGTCCGCAACGACTATGGCCAGGCCTCGCCGGTGGCTTGGGACAAGGTCAACCTGCGCGCCTGCATCCAGCAGGGCGATTACGGCCACCGCGGCGAGCAGGGGCTGTTTGAAGCCGCCGGCTTCCGGCTCTTCAACCTGGCGGGCGCCGCTGCGCCGCTCACGCACTGGATCCAGCTGCGCATCGTGACCGGCGCTGAGGAGGCCCCCGCCAGCCAATACCAGGGCGATTTCTGGGGCTTATACCTGGCGATGGAGGAGGTGGACGGACGTTTCCTCAAGCGCCATGGCCTCGGGGATGGCAATGTTTATAAGATGGAAGGCGGCAGCGGCGCCGCCGGCCATGTGGCCAGCGGCTCGGTCACCAACCGCTCGGACCTGGATCATTTCCTGCAGAGTTACCAGGAGCGCAATCCCGCCGAGGCCTGGTGGCGCACCAACCTCGACCTCGCCGCTTACTATAATTACCGGGCCATCGTGGAATGCATCCACCACTACGACATCAGCGACGGCAAAAACTATTATTATTACCGCCAGCCCGGGGGCCGCTGGCAGGTCATCCCCTGGGACATCGACCTGACTTGGGCGGACAACATGTATGGCGGCGGGGATGAGCCTTTCCAGAGCCGGGTGCTGGCCCAGCCGGCCTTGCGCCTGGCCTATCAAAACCGCCTCCGCGAAATCCGCGACCTGCTTTACAATCCTGAAGAAACCGGCCGGCTGCTCGACGAATGCGCCGCCATCATCGCCGACCCGGCAGGCGGGCCTTCGCCCGTGGATGCCGACCGGGCGAAGTGGGATTTCCATCCCATCATGGAAATGGGGGGCAAGGCGGGAACCGGCCTCTTCTACCAGGCCGTTCCGTCCCGGGATTTCCGGGGCATGGTGCAGCTGATGAAAAACTATGTGCGTTCGCGCGGCGCCTGGATCGACTCCGTCTTGCTGAACGACCCCCAAATCCCCGCCACCCCGGCCCTGGCGTATGCCGGGCCGCCGGGTTATCCAGCGGCCAAACTCTCCTTCCGCGCCTCCGCTTACCGTGGCGCCACCGCTTTCGCCGCGGAGCAATGGCGGCTGGCGGAAGTGGCGCCACCCACCCTGCGCCGGGGCTCTCCCCTGGCGGGCGGCGGGCCGTTCTCTGCTCCGGGCAAATACGAGATCACCCCCGCCTGGGAAAGCGGCGAGCTGGCCCGGCCGGCGGCGGAAATGACTATTCCCGCCCCAGCCGTGGCGCCGGGCCGCGTTTACCGGGTGCGGGTGCGGGTGCGCGACGCCACCGGCCGGTGGAGCCATTGGTCCGCGCCCGTGGAGTTCACCGCGGGCAAACCATAGCTGGTTGCCGCAGCCTCCTTGGGGCGGCCGCGCCGCGCGGGCGGTCAAAACCGGTGCACCAGCTTGTCGATGAGGAAGGTGCTTTCGCGCAGGGCCTGCTCGCTGAAGGGTCCGAACCATTCCGCGACCTTTTCAAACTGCGCGATGAAGTCCGCCTTGTCCCCACGCTCCACCATGGTGAGGGTTTGCTCCATGAACCGGACGTAATCCTTCAGCAAGGCCTGGCGTTCGGGGGAGGCCATGATGATCTCGGCATAGAGCACCGGATCCTGGGCGAACAGCCGGCCCACCATGCCCAATTCCAGGCGGTAGATCGGGCTGGACAGCTCCAGGCTGCGGGCAATCGGCACCCGGCGCTGGTGCAAAAACATCCCGAAAGCGAACGTGGCAAAGTGCCGCAGCGCCTGCACGATGCTCATCGTGTCGTCATGCTCCCCGGGCTCCGCCTCCACGAGCACGTTGCCCCAGATGGCGAATTGGTCCAGCAGCCATTGGCAGGCCGCCTCGCCCCGGCCGGGGCTGAACACGACGATCTGTTTGTCCATTGTGGAGGTGGCGGGGCCGAACAGCGGGTGCAGGCCCACCACCGGGCCGGAGTGCCCGCGCAGCATGGCTTCCAGCGGCCGGCGTTTCAAGCTCGTGATGTCCGCCAGGACACACCCCGGCGGCAGGTGCGGGCCGATCTGCAGCGCCACCTCGGGCGTGACCCCGATGGGCACCGCCAGCAGCGCCAGGTCGATGCCCGCCGCCAATTCGCGCGCGCGCGGCCAATCCTCCCGGTCCAGGATCCGCACCTCGTAATCGGACTGGCTGAACCACCGGGTGAAGAAACAGCCCATGCTGCCCAGGCCGCCCAGGATCAGCACGCGGGCGCCGGGGCGGGCGCTGCGGCAGCCCAGCACGTTGAGCTGCCCGGCCCGGGAATTGCGCAGCATCATCCGGAACAGCTCCTCCACGTAATCCGGGTCCAAGCCCGCCTTCACCGCCTGGGCGCGCCGGGCGGAGATCAGGTTCTCCTCGCGCGCCGGATGGTGGGTTGGCAGGTCGTGCTGCTGCTTGATGTCGATGACCTTTTGGACGGTTTGCTTGCGGCGGGCCAAGAGCTCCACCACCTGCTGGTCGATCTGGTCGATCTCCTGGCGCAAACGCTCCAGGGGCACGGCTGTTTCGGCGGCGGTCGGCGGGTTGGCGGCCGGTTCGTGGGATGGGATGGGATCGTTCATAGCTGGGCTTCAAGGCGTTGCCGCAGGGCGGTCACGGCCTGGGGATCAGTGGTGGTGAAACGGTCTTCCGGCGGGGTCAGCGACCCGCCGAAGGCCACCTGCGGACGGCTCCGCGTGGAGGCATCGGTTTTGGCCATGGACAGCGAGGCGTGCACCTGGTTGCATCCGGTGCGCTCCAGCACATCCGCCAGGGTGAACCGGTTGATCCCCCCCGCCGGCAGGATCTCGATGCGGCCGGCGGCCTGGCGGATGAACTCCGCGATCTTCCGGGCCCCGTTATACGCGCTGGCTTCCTGGCCGGAGGTCATCACCCGCTTGACCCCCAGCTCGATCAGCTGTTCCAGGGCTTTCACCGGGTCCGGCGTGACATCAAACGCCCGGTGGAACACCACCTCCCGGTCACCGGCCTGGGCGATGATTTGCCGGCAGCGCGGCAGGTCGATCTCCCCCTGCCCGGTGAGGATGCCAAAGGCGATGCCCCGGGCGCCGTGCTGCAGCATCAGATCCAGGTCACGCTGCATCACGGTGAGCTCGGACGGGCTGTAGCAGAATCCGCCGGGCCGGGGCCGGATCATGCTGATGATGGGCGCCTGGACCTGGCGGCACGCCTCGATCAATGTGCCCAGCGAAGGCGTCAACCCGCCCAGCATCAGGCCGCAATTCAATTCGATGCGGTCCGCCCCGCCCGCCTGGGCGGCCAGGCAGTCCTCCAGGGAAGCCGCGCAAATCTCCAGCAATATTTTCGCCATGGGATGATTTAACCAGACCTCGGCGGGGAGGCAAGCCGCGGATTTGCCACGCGCCGGAGGCCAGGCCGCCCGCATCGGTGATCCGCTGGTTGAATTCCTGCTGCTGCATGGCCTGGGCGGCCGGATACCGGCAGAGAGGCAGCCATCCGGCAGAGTTTGACAAAAAGTGCGTTAAACCTAGCCCTACCTTCGCATTCTGAATAGTCGGACTTCGCATAAATACGGGTTTTT
>CAYPCQ010000114.1:0-30426 GCA_964409245.1 uncultured Verrucomicrobiota bacterium | reverse complement strand
CGGGGCCGGTTTGGGGAGCTTCCGTCCAATTTGCAGCAGGGTATTGATCAAACCAAGGATCCCGGCCGCTTGACACGGCAGCTGCAACTGGCCATCCGTTGCCCGGATATCGAGGCCTTTCAACAGTTCATCCAAGCCAGCAACTGATCTTTTTTGCCTGCCAGGCTGGCCGCCGGGTTCAGGTCGATTTCAGGTGGATGAAAGCGAGGCGGTTGCCGGGCGACAGTTGTCCGCCCGGCGTGATCGGCGATTTGACCGTTGCAAAGGTGGCAGTAGCCGGGGTGTGATCCTGCTTTTTGGCTATGCGTGCCGTCAATGCCGCCACCCACTGGATCCGCCAATGCCTCAACCAACGCCTGGCCACCAGGAATGGCTTTGTTGATTCATGCCAAAACCGTCCCCAAAAGCCTGCCTGCTCCCAACCGTCCCCAGTTCTTCATGGTTATCTCGGTCGTGAATCATCCATGTGCCCATTTCCCAATGCCCATTATTTCTGCGCATTATTTCTGGCGACAATGGAAGGGAAGCGGCGTATCTTAAGGATCAGCGATAATGTCCGGTTCATCGATACTGAGCCAGCGCCTCCCGCGCCTCCGACACCTCCGCCGGAAAACGGGCCAGGGAGGCAGTCGGACCGCGCCGGGATTCCCCGGCGTCAGCGTCAGTTTTTTGGGCGCCAGCCGATGGGGGCGGGGCGGCCTGCGGTGGCTCGCTGGGATGGCCTTGGCCGTCCTGTTTTTGGCCGGGATCCCGGGCCGGGCGGCGCCCGCCGCGGCCCCCATCCGGGTGGGCAGCGAACTGGAGTTTGCTCCTTATTCCTTTGTGGGCCAGGATGGGCAACCAACTGGTTTTGGGGTGGACCTGATCCGGGCGGTGGCCGGCGCCATGAGCCTGCCCATCGAGATCTCGACGGGCACCTGGGATGCGGTGTGGAACCGGCTCGCCGCGGGCCAATTGGAGATCCTGCCCATTGTGGCCAAGCTGCCCGGGCGCCTCCAGTCCGCGGATTTCAGCCTGCCGCACACCGAGACTTACGACGCCTTTTTCGTGCGCCGGGGCGCGCCGCCGATCCGCAGCCTGGCCGGGGCCGCCGGCAAGGAGATCGTGGTGATGCGCTCGGACGCCGCCCACCACGCCCTGGAGGAGCGGAATTTCCCGGGCCGGATCATCCTGGCCGACACCATCCCGGACGCCCTGAAGCTGGTCGCCTCCGGCCGGCACAACGCCTTTCTCGGTTCAAAACTGATCGGTTCCCTGGCCCTCCGGAAGCACGATGTGAAAGGCCTGGTGGCCGGCCCGGTGATCGCCGATTACAAGCGGGTGTTTTCGTTCGGCGTGAAAAAAGGGGAGGCCGAACTGCTGGAGCAGCTGAACCAGGGCCTGTTGATCATCAAGGCGAACGGGCAATATCAGCAAATCTACGACCGGTGGCTGGATGAGGAGCTGCCGTGGGAGCGTTGGAAACATTATTGGCGGCCCGCCGCGCTGGGCCTGCTGGCCGCCCTCCTGGTGGTGGCCGCCTGGCTGGTGGCACTGCAGCGGCTCGTGCGGAAACGCACCCGGGAGCTGGCGGAAAAAAATGCGGCGCTGGGCCGGATCCAGGCCGGCCTGGAGCAAGCCGTGGCGGACCGGACGGCGGAGCTGCAAACCGCCAATGCCCAGCTGCGCACCGAAATTATCGAACGCCAGGCGGCGGAGGCGAAATTAAGCCGCCAGGCGGCCTTCACGCGCAGCCTTTTCGACTCCACCGGGGCCAGCATGGCCGTGGTGGACTCCTCGGGCAAAATCGTCGAGGTGAACGCGGTCTGGCGCCAGTTTGGCCAGGAAAATGGGGCGCGCGTGGAAACCGCGTGGGGGGTGGGCGAGCAATATTTCCTGGCGGATCCCGGCGCGGCGCCGGACCCTTCCAGCGCCGATGCTTATGCCGGCATCCGCCAGGTTCAGCGCGGGCTGCTGCCCGCCTTCCACTGGGAATACATGTGCCGGCTGCCCAAAGGGGAATGCTGGTTCGCCATGCAGGTGACGCCGGTGGCCAACGAGCCGGGCACGGTGCTCGTGGCGCACCGGGACGTGACCGAGCACAAGCGGGCGGAGGCGGCCTTGCGGGTGAAGGACCGCGCGGTGGAATCTTCCATCAACGGCCTCGCCATGGCGGACCTGAAAGGCCGCCTGACCTACGTCAATACGGCGTTCCTGCGGATGTGGGGCTATGAACGGCGGGAAGAGGTGCTCGGCCGTTCCGTGCTGGATTTTTGGATCGCTCCCGAACAGGCCGGCGCGGTGTTTTCGGCGCTGCAGACCCAGGGCGGCTGGGAAGGGGAGCTGACCGGCCGCCGGCAGGACGGCGCCCATTTCGAGGTCCAGCTGAGCGGTTCCCAGGTGGTTGACGACTGGCAGCAGCCCTTATGCGTGCTGGGGTCTTTTATCGACATCACCGCCCGCAAACAAACTGAAAAAGCCCTCCGCGCCAGCGAGGAGCGCCTGCACCAGGCGCAGGCGGCTGCCAAGTCCGGCTCCTGGGAGTGGGATCTGCTCACCAACGAAAACTTCTGGTCGGATGAAATCTGGCCCCTTTACGGCTTGAAACAGGACGCCGTCCCACCCTCTTACGATACCTGGCTGCAGACCATGCAGCCGGAAGACCGGCCACGCACCACGGAAACCATGCGGAAAGCGGTGGAGCAGGGCGCCGAGCTCAACCTCGAATGGCGCGTGGCCGGCGCCGAGCGGTGGCTCATGTCGCGCGGGCAGCCGGTACGGGGAGCCGGCGGCCGGGTGGAACGTTACCTTGGGGTGGTGATGGACATCACCGAGCGCAAGCGGTCTGAGGAGGCGCTGCGGGAAAGCGAGGAACGCTTCCAGACCGCCTTCCGCCATGCGCCCATCGGCATGGCCCTGGTGGCGCCGGACGGCCGCTGGCTCAAGGTCAACCCCGCGGCAGGCCGGCTGCTGGGTTATTCCGAAAAAGAATTGCTGGCCGTGACCTTCCAGGAGCTCACCCACCCGGACGATCTGCGGGCGGATCTGGACCTGGTGCGCCGGGTGCTGGCCGGGGAACTTGAGACCTACCAGATGGAGAAACGGTATTTCCACCGGTCCGGCGCGGTGGTGTGGGCGCTGTTGAGCGTGTCGCTGGTGCGCGACGAGCGCGGCCAGCCCCGCCATTTCATCTCCCAGATCCAGGACATCACCGAACGGAAGCGGGTGGAGGAGTCGCTCCGGAGCTCGCTGGAGGAGAAGGTGTCCCTGCTCAAGGAGGTGCATCACCGGGTGAAAAACAACCTGCAGATTGTGAACAGCCTGCTGAGCCTGCAAAGCCGCCGGCTGCAAAACCGGGAGGCGGTCGAGGCGCTGCAGGACACGCGGAACCGGGTGTCGTCGATGGCGCTGCTGCACGAGGCCCTTTACCGGTCGGAGAACCTGGCGCGGATCAATTTCCCGGCCTATGTGGAGCAGCTGTGCAACACGCTGCTGCGCTCCTTCGGCCCGGCGGCCGCGCGGGTTCAAGTGGAGCGGCGGATCGCCCGCATCGGGCTGCCCTTGGACCAGTCGATGCCTTGCGGGCTGATCATCACCGAGCTGGTCTCCAACGCGCTGAAGCACGCGTTCCCGGGCGGCCGCGCCGGCCGGGTGGTGGTGGAGCTGGATTCCGGCGCGGACCACTGGCTGGTGCTGCGCGTGAGCGACGACGGCGCCGGCCTGCCGCCGGATTTCAAACTCGAGCGGGCCGCCTCGCTGGGAATGCGGCTCGTGACCGACCTCGCCGGCCAGCTGGACGGCCAATGGACCCTGGCCAGCCCAGGGGGCGGAGCGCCGGCCACGGAGTCCGGCCCGGGCCAGCCGGGCGGGACGGTTTTCCAAGTGGTTTTCCCCCCGCCGAAAGGCACTGAAATGGAGCCTAAACCGTGAATGGCCGGCGCATTCTGATCGTCGAAGACGAGGCTCTGGTGGCCCGGGATCTGGGCGACCGGCTGGAGGCCCTGGGCTACCAGCCGGCGGGCCTGGCAGCCTCCGGGGAACAAGCCCTGGCGCTGGCCCGGCAATCCCGGCCGGACCTGGTGTTGATGGACATCCACCTCCAGGGGGGGATGGACGGCATCGCGGTGGCGCTGGACTTGCGCCGGCAATTCCGGATACCAGCGGTTTTCCTTACCGCCTATTCCGAGGATTCCACCCTCGAGCGGGCCAAGCAAGCCGAGCCTTACGGCTACCTCCTGAAGCCCTTCGAGGATCGCGAACTGCGGGCCGCCCTGGAGATCGCCCTGCACCGGCACACCCTGGACGAGGAAATCCGGCGCCTGACCCGCATCTACGACGTGCTCAGCCAGGTGAACCAGGCCATCGTGCGCACCCGGAGCCGGGAGGCGCTGTTCCCGGCGGTTTGCCAGTTGATGGTGGAGCGGGGGGAGATCGACGTGGCGTGGATCGCCTGGCGGGACCCCGCCACGGGCTGCCTGGAGCCGGCCGGCCAATTCGGGGCGGATGGCGACTTGCAGTGCGCGGCGCGGCTTTGCCCCGGCGAGGAGCCGGGGAATCCCGGCCCGCTGCTGGCGGCGCTGCTGGCCGGGCGGCCCCATTTCTGCGATGAACCCAGCCAGGAGCCGTGCATCTGCGCTGCCGCTGCCTCCGGCGGGCCGGAATACGGCTCCTGGGGCGCCTTCCCGCTGCGCTTTCAAGGCGAGGTCCAGGGGGCGCTCTGCCTGTGCGTGCGGGCGCCGGGCTTTTTCCAGGCCCGGGAGATCAACCTGCTGGAGGAGGTGGCGCGGGATATCTCCTACGCGCTGGACCAATACGAGACGGAGCGGCAGCGGGCCGCCGCGGAGGAATCCCTGCGCCAGAGCGAGCAGCGGTTCCGGAGCTGGTTCGAGTTGCCCTTGATCGGCATCTGCATCGCCTCCCCGGAAAAAGGCTGGCTGGAGGTCAACGACCGGCTGTGCGAAATCCTGGGCTACGGGCGGGCCGAACTGCGCCGGCTGACTTGGGCGGAACTCACCCACCCGGACGACCTGGAGGCGGAGCTGGCGCAGTTCAACCAGGTGCTCGCGGGCCGGCAGGAGGGCTATTCCCTGGAGAAGCGGTTCCTCCGCCAGGACGGGACCGTGATTCACGCCGGCCTGGCGGTGCGCGGTGTGCGCGGCGCCGGCGGCGCGCCCGATTACTTCGTGGCGCTGGTGCAGGACATCACGGCGCGCAAGCAGGCCGAGCAAAAGCTGCGGACCGTGATGGAGAACGCCCCGGATACGATCCTGCAGACGGATCGCCAGGGCAGCATCCTGTTCCTCAACCGCCCGGCCGCGGGGGCGGAGCGGGAAAAAATCCTGGGCACGCGGATCCATGGCTGGGTGCTGCCGGAGCAGCACGGGCTGCTGGACCGGGTGCTGCAGGCGGTTTTTGAAACCGGCCAGCCCCAGGAATACGAATGCCAGGGGCTCCGGCCCGATGGCGAGGTGCGTTCCTATGGCGTGCGGGTGCGCCCGGTGATGATCAACGGGCAGGCGGAGTCGGCCATCTTTACGGCCACGGACATCACCGGGCGCCGGGAGCTGGAGGAGCGGCTGCGGCAGGCGCAGAAGATGGAGGCGGTGGGCCAGCTGGCAGGCGGGGTGGCGCACGATTTCAACAACATCCTCTCGGCGATGATGATGAACCTGAGCCTGCTGATCCATCACCCCGGCCTGGACGAGGAAGCCCGGCAGGCCGTCCAGGAGGTGGAGTCGGAGGCCAGGCGTTCCGCGGCGCTGACCCGGCAGCTGCTGATCTTCAGCCGGCGGTCGGTGCTGGAGATCAAAGTGGTGGATTTGAACGAGGTGATCGAGCATGTGCTGAAGATGCTGCGGCGGCTGATCGGGGAGCACATCGACCTCGCCTTCGAAGCCTGCAACCAGCTGCCCCCGGTGGCGGTGGACCCGGGCATGATGGAGCAGATCCTGATGAACCTGGCGGTGAACGCCCGCGACGCCATGCCCCTTGGCGGGCGCCTCGTCATCCGCACCCAGCTGGTTTGCCTCGGCGAAGAACAGGCCGGATCCCACCCCGGCCGCCGGCCGGGCCAGTTCGCCTGTTTCTCGGCGGCCGACACGGGCTGCGGGATGGATGCGGCCACCTTGAAACGGATCTTTGAGCCTTTTTTCACCACCAAGGAGGCGGGCAAGGGCACGGGCCTGGGCCTGGCCACCATTTATGGGATCGTGGCCCAGCACCACGGCTGGGTGGAGGTGGACAGCCAGCCCGGCCAGGGCACCACCTTCCGGGTCTTTATTCCCGCTGAAGCCGGCCTGGAGGTGGAACATGGCGAAGTCTCCGAACCAGGGGCCATCCGCGGCGGCCCGGAGACCATCCTCCTGGTGGAGGATTATTCCACGTTCCGGCGCAACGCCGCCCAGCGGCTGCGGCTGCTGGGCTACCGGGTCCTCGAGGCCGCCAATGGCCCGGAAGCCCTGGCCACCTGGGCACAGGAGGCGTCGGCGATCGACCTGCTGTTGACCGATGTGGTCATGCCCGGCGGCCTGTCCGGCGTGGGCTTGGCAGAGCGGTTGCGCGGGGAAAAACCGGGCTTGAAGGTCATCCTGACCAGCGGCTACAACTGGGAAGCCACCGGCCTCGTCAAACCCCAGGGGCACGGCGTCCATTTCCTGGCCAAGCCGTACGACGAAAGGGTGTTGTGCACGGCAGTCCGGGATTGCCTGGACCGCCAGTGAGGTCGTTATTCGGCTTTATTGGGCTTTATTGGGCTTTTAATGAACCCTTATTGGGGGCTGAAAGCCCGCGGCCGGCCGCCCCGGCGGCGCCTGGCCCATGGCCCAGCCTATTCCCACTCGATCGTGGCCGGCGGCTTGCTGGAGATATCCAGGCAGACGCGGTTGACGCCTTTGACCTCGTTGATGATCCGGTTCGACAGGGTCTCCAGCAGCTCGTAGGGCAGCTTGACCCAGTCGGCCGTCATGCCGTCCTGGGAATCGACCACCCGCAGCGCGATGGTATAGTCATACGTGCGCTCATCGCCCATCACCCCGACGCTGCGCACCGGCAGGAGCACCGCGAAGCTTTGCCAGATTTTATAATACCAGCCGCTTTTCTTCATTTCCTCGATGACCAGCCAATCCGCGTTGCGGAGGATTTCGAGCCGGCTGGCGGTCACCTCGCCCAGGATGCGCACGGCCAGGCCGGGCCCGGGGAACGGCTGCCGGTAAACGATTTCCTTCGGCAGGCCCAGCTCCAGGCCGAGCTGGCGGACCTCATCCTTGAAGAGGCATTTGAGCGGCTCCACCAGCTTCAGCTTCATTTTCTTAGGCAGGCCGCCCACGTTGTGGTGGCTCTTGATCTTGGCCGCCGGGTTGCCGGCGATGGGGATGGACTCGATGATGTCCGGGTAAAGCGTGCCCTGGGCCAGGAACTGCGGCTTGCCCACCTCGTGGGCGGCGTCCTGAAACACCTCGATGAACGTTGTGCCGATGATCTTGCGCTTGCGCTCCGGGTCCGTGACCCCCTTGAGCCGCTGGAGGAACTTGCGGGAGGCGTCCTCGTAAACCAGGTGGATCTTGAAATGGCGCCCGAAAACTTCCTGGACCGTCTCGGCCTCCCGGGCGCGGAGCAGGCCGTTGTTCACAAAAATGCAGGTCAGCTGGCCGCCGAGGGCCTTGTGCAGCAGGGCGGCGGCCACGCTGGAGTCCACTCCGCCGCTGAGGCCTAAAATGACCTTTTCCGGACCCACCTGGCTCCGGATATCGTCCACCGCCTGGTCGATGAAATGGCGCATGGTCCACTCGCCGCCGCAGCCGCAGATGCCGTGCACAAAATTGGCCAGGATTTCCCGGCCGCTCGGGGTATGCACCACCTCGGGGTGGAACTGCAGGCCATACATTTTCCGGCCCCGGTGCTCCACCGCGGCGTAGCGCGAGTTTTCGGTCACCGCCACCGCCTTGAAGCCCTTGGGCAGGCGCGTCAGCTGGTCGCCATGGGAATTCCAGACCTGGGAGGTCTCCGGCACGCCCTTGAACAGCGGGCAGGCGGGATCTTTCACCGTGAGCTGGCCCTTGCCGTATTCACGCTTGGTGCCGGGCTCCACCTTGCCTTCCAGGAACTGGGCCAGCAGCTGCAGCCCGTAGCAGATGCCCAGCACCGGCGCCCCGAGCGCAAAAATGCCTGCGTCGGGCAGCGGCGCCTTGGGGGCGTAAACGCTGGCCGGTCCGCCCGACAAAATCAGGCCCTTGGGCCGGAGCCTGGCGATCTCCGCCGCCGGCGTCTGGCAGGGCACAATGGCGCAATAAACCTTGCACTCGCGAATGCGGCGGGCAATGACCTGCGTGTATTGCGATCCAAAATCCAGGATGACGATCTGTTCCATTATTCTTGAACCAGGCCCACTTGGCCGGTGCTGGGATTATAAGTGAATTTGGCGCCCCGGGGCGCCTCTGGCAGGCGGGGCAAATACCCGGAGGTGACCAGCTCGTTTAAATCTTTCGGCAGGCGATCCTCGCCGGCCTTGAAAGCCTGGATCCCCTGCTTCAGCGCGCTGAGGTCCACGGTTTTCACGGCGGCCTTCTGGGCCTTGCCCATCACGCCGATGTAATCCACCGGCGCGGTCAGCGGGTTGCCAACGCTGGACTTGGCTGGCGCATTGGTGGCCGGGGCCGGCTTGGCGGCTTCCTTCTGTCCGCAGCCGGCCAATCCGCCAACCAGAATGCACATCCCACACAGGATCTTCTTCATAAGTTCAATCTAGCTCTTTCCGGTTTCTTTCCAAGTCATTTGTGGCCGGCGGGAGCGCGCTGCGCACGGCCATCCAGCAGGCGGCGGGGCAACCCGGTGGGGAACCGTTTCCTTCAAGGCCGCAGGGTAAGCCGCCCTTGGCCGGTGAACTCCACCCGCACCCGCCGGCCCGCCGCCGCATCCTCCAGGCGGGGGGACTGCACCCCGCCGCCTTCGATCTTCGGCTCCCCCGGCCCCGTCCACGGCAGGGCCACGGTGATCGGCAGGCCCGCCGGGCCGGCCACTTCCAGGGTGGCCTGGCCCGCCTCTGACCGGTAACGG
Source organism: uncultured Verrucomicrobiota bacterium (assembly GCA_964409245.1). Lineage (GTDB taxonomy): Bacteria > Verrucomicrobiota > Verrucomicrobiia > Limisphaerales > UBA1319 > CAIMWS01. Next base: position 21,396 of record CAYPCQ010000114.1, on the reverse strand, counting down.
ATATCCAGCCGCGAGCCATTCGGCAGGCAGAGGGAAAAGGCGGCCCGGGGCCAGCTGGCGGGGAAATGGGGCTCCAGCCGCACGCGGCGGTAGCCGGGCGCGCCGGCCTCCAGGCCCAGCAGGCCGTGGAACAGCGCATCCAGGAAACCGGCCGAGGTCTCCCCATACCACGGCGCGCCGCCCGGGGTGGTTTGGCCGGCATATTTCTCCCAAGTCCAGTATTCGTGGAAGGAACCGGCCTGGCGGGCGGCGGCCCCCTGGGCCTTCAGGTAGCCGGTGGCCAGGCCGGCGCGGCCATTCGCGAAGGCCGCCAGCGCCACGGAAGGCATGATGCCCCGGCCCCAGCCGCATCCCCCGTTGCAGTAAACCCCGGGCGGGTTTTGGGGTTTATCCTCCACGCGCACCGGGGGGATGTGATACGGCCCGGGCACCACGAATTCCTGCCGGGCCATGAAATCCAGGATCGCCCGGGTTTGATCGGCGGTGGTCAGGCCGAACAGGATGGCATAGCCGTTGGCGTAGGTGGTGGTGACATACTCCAGCACCGGCTGCTTGTCCGCGCGCCGGACGCCGAACATGAACCGCCCCTCCTCCCGCCAGAACAGCCCCGGCAGGCGGGCCCGGATCTTTTCCGCCCAGCCGAGCGCCCAGGCGGTGTCCTCCGCGCCGCCCAGTTCGGTGGCCATTTCCGCGAACGCCCGCAACGCCCCGTAAACCAGCACCTGGTCTTCGGACCGCTCGGTGGAGTGGATGTCCTGGTCCCCCGCCACCACCAGGTCGGAAAGCACCGCCGTCGTTTCAATCAGCTGGTTGTGGTCCAGGTCGCGCATTTGTTCGAGGTATTTGAGGGCCCGCCGGCACGACGGGTAAAGCTCGATGAGGAAGGGCCGGTGGCCGCGCATCCGCCACTGGTCGTACACCTGGAGCACATACAAATGGTCGCGGACGTAGATGCCGTAGTTCGCCCGGTCCGCGGTTTTCGCCAGCAGCGCCTGGTGATCCGCCAGCGGACGCGCGATCTTGCCCTGCCAGCCTTTGAGTCCTCCCGCGGCCGCGAAGCCGCCCGCCCAGTCCTGGTCCGGTATCCCATAAACGCCACCGCCAATTTCCCCGGAAGGGGCCTGGTACGCCGCGAACAGGCGGATGGGCCACTCCGTGGACTCCCGCTCGAAAAGGTAACAGGATACCCGGTTGATCCAGAAATTATCGTAGGGATGGATCCAGTCCGGGTAGGAGCTGCCCGCCCCGCACACGGTCGGCACCACAATCCCCGCCTTGGGGCGCGCCCCGTTCCAGAGCGCCAGCACTGCCAGCCGCGCCGCCTCGTTGATGTCCTCCTCCGGGGTTTCAACCCGCAGCCACCATCGCTCCCCAACTGTTTTGGGAGGCGTCAGGTCCACGGCGTGGAGGTCGGCCACCATCATCCCGGCCAGCCCAGCCAGGCCGGCGCACAACCGTGCCCAGTGATTTGTGAGGCGCATGCCCCTACCCTTATCCGGCGGCGGGCGGGGGTCAACGATTTTCCGCCACCGGGGCCGTTCCTTGGAAAAGGGGAGGGAAGTGATTGCGCCGCAGGTTTTTGAGCAAGACGAGCAATGAACGAGGAGTTCCGATCGGATCGGAATAAGTGGCGAACGACGAATGCCTTGCCCAAAAAGTTCCCGCCAGCTCGACTGAGCCAATTGCCTGGGCACGGCTTGGCTATCACGCCCTCATGGGCCTGGGTTCCGGAGGCCATCCCCAAACTGCTGGAACGCTGCCCGGAGGGGAAAAAAGCTGCGTTCCGCGCTCTTGGCAATGGGGTGGGGGAGAAAGGGGATGGCCCCATCTTTCCCCGCCGCCACCCTTTATCCACTCTTCAACCGAGACCGGGCAGAACGCAGCCTGCCCGGCTCGGGGAATTTACAGGGCCACCCGCTGGCCGGTTTGGATCGACTTTTCCTCGGCCTCGCAGATTTCCACCGCGCTCAGGCCATCCTGGGCGGTGACCGCGGTGGGCGCTTGGCCCGCGCGGATGGCTTCCAGCAAGTGCCGCAGCTCGCCCAGGTAGCCATCGCCCTCCTCGCAGCGGATGGTCTGGGCCGGTTGATCCAGCACGCACAGCCGCAGGGCGTCGGCGCCCCGGGAGGAGTCGAAATCGGCGGTGGCCCGCTCGAAGTTGACGGTGTAGGACATGTTGAAGCCGAAGCCGGGGGTCATGGCCCAGGATCCCTCGGCATGGACAATGGCGCCCGAGGTGACCTCGTATTGGGTCACCACATGGTCGATGGCGCCGCTGATCTTGGTGTAGCCCTGGGAGAACACCGCCTTGGGCCGGCCGAAGCAATACTGCACGAAATCGGTGTCGTGGATGTGCAGATCCAGCAGGGCGCCACCGGATTTGCTGCCGTCCATGAACGTCTGCTTGCTCCAGCCCGGCGGCTCGGCCACGCGGCGGAAGCGCGCGGAGAACACCCGGCCGTAGGTGTTTTCCGCGATGGCCGTTTTCAGCCAGGACCAGCCCGGCCAGAACCGCATGCACATGGCGGGCATGAGGAAACCGCGGCTGGCGCGGCTGGCGGCCACCATCTCCCGGCCCAGCGCGCTGGTGCGGGACATCGGTTTTTCGCACAGCACATGCTTGCCCGCCTGGAGGGCGGCCTGCACCACCTCGGGATGCAGCAGGGTGTGGACGCAGACGTCCACCAGGTCGATTTCCGGGTTCGCCAGCAGCTCGCGGTAATCCGAGCAGGCTTTGACGGTGGCCATGTCCAGCTTCACCGATTCCTTGTCCCCCACGTTGCCGCTGATGGCGGAGAAATCCCCGTCCGGCGGCAGCCGGTAGGCGTCGCAGATGGCGGCGATGCGCGCCCCGGGCAGTTTGCGGTACGCTTTGATGTGGGTATGGCCCATGAAGCCACAGCCCACGACGCCAACATTGATGGTTTTTTCAGCACTCATTGTTTATTGAATCAGGTTTGGTTCAGGCCAGGAGTTTGTTCAGATAGACGCGGGCCGCCCGGATATCCGCCACGCGCTGGTTCCCAGCCTCGCGCTCGATGCACAGATCGCCGCTGAAGCCGATTTCGTTGAGCGCCGCGAAGAACCGCGGCCACTCCACCTGGCCGGTGCCGGTCACCACTTCCTCCCCCCAGGTGCCCGGAACCTTCGTCACGTTGGCGTCCTTGATGTGGACGTTGCGGACGTATTGGCCCAGGATCCGCAAGGTGTCGATGGGGTTCCCGTTGTTGTAAAGGATCATGTTGGCCGGGTCGAAATTCGCCGCCACGTTGGGCCGGTTCAGATGTTTCAGGAAGGCCAGCAGCGCCGGCCCGGATTCCTGGCCGGTTTCCAGGATCAGGTTCAGGCCCCGCCCGGCGAACACGTCCGCCACCGTCTCCAGGCGCTGGAGCATTTTGGCGAAATTGGGGTCGCGCTCCTCGTGGGGCAGGAAGCCGGCGTGGAACATGGTCATGGCCAACCCGTTTTTCCGCATGAGATCCGCGTTTTCGGTGAAATTCTTCAGGTTTTGCTCCCATGTATGGTCCGGCGTCAGCCCGCCGGTGATGCGGATGGATTCCAGCGTGGAATAATCCTCGCCCACGCAGGTCATCATCCCGGAGGCCGTCTCCACCCCCCGTTTTTTCAGCACCTCAAAGCAGGCGCCCCAGGTGGCCGGGTTTTCGCGGATCGGGTCCAGGGCCAGTTGCACGCGGTGGATGCCGATGGCGTCCAGTTGGTCGGCCAGGTCGTCCGGGGATTTGGGCTGCAGCGACCAGCTGCAAACCGCCAGGCGGTTCGTATAGAGTTTCAGGTTCATATAGGTATTCAACTGCCAGTTTAAACTCCGGTGGCCGGCGCTGAGGGGCTGGCTGAGCCTGCCGCCGCTGCGCCGGACCCTTGGCGATCATAATGCTCGATAATCACCACTGCTTGGGCATCATGCTCCCTTTTTTAGGAAGACTAAACAAGGCAAATCCATCGGCCAATCCGGCGGCGCAAACCACCGGCCGCGCCCCTGCGGGAATCAAACGGCCCGGGTTTGGCGGCGCCCGGCGGCGGGCTTGAGTCCCGGGCCGCCAGCGGCTCTGGGTTGGCCGCCATTAATCTCCATTTTGGCCGTTGCCGGTTCCGGGGATCTGCCTGGGGCGCCTCAGCCCGCTGGATTCCTATTTGACGCTTGCCGAAGCCTGGGTTTAATTCATGTGCTGGAATTAATGACCATGTCCGCCACGGAGAATATTGTGAAACGTGAGGCGCCAACGATCCTGCTCTGCCGATGCTCGGATCGGGAGCCGGCGTTTTCCGCGGCAGTGGGCCAGGTTCTGGCCGCGCTGGAGCAAGCGCGGATTCCCCACCGGGCGGTGCCGGACCTGTGCGGCCTGGCGGGCCGGAGAAGCCCGGCTTTGCGCGAAATGCTGGCCGGCGGCCCCCTGCGGATCGTGGCCTGTTATCCGCGGGCGGTGAAATGGCTGCTGCACGCGGCGGGGCACACTTTGGCGGCCGGCGTGGATTTCTCCAACCTGCGCGCGGAATCAGCGGACACGGTGGCCGCCCGCCTGGTGGCCCTGGCCACCGGCGGGGAAATGCGGGAAGGCAGCGCCCCGGCCTCCGTGCCGCCGGTGGCGGAACCGCCCATCCCCGGCCAGGGCACCCCCTCGCAGGCGCCCCCGGAAAGCTGGGCGCCATGGTTCCCGGTGATTGATTTCGACCGGTGCAACAACTGCCGGCAGTGCCTGAGCTTTTGCCTGTTTGGCGTTTACGCAAGAGATGAGCGGGGCTGGATCACCGTGGCGGATCCCCAAAGCTGCAAAAACAACTGCCCCGCCTGCGCCCGGGTCTGCCCCGAGGCGGCCATCATGTTCCCGAAGTTCAACCAGGCTCCGGTGGATGGATCGCCGGTGGATGATCAGAGCCTGGACCAGGGCCGCGTGAAGGTCAACCTGGCGGAGGTGCTGGGGACCGATGCGTATGCGGCCCTGGCCGCGCGCCGGAAGCAGGCGCGGACCCGGCTCGTCAAAGACCCGGTCGTGGATGAAAGTTGAGATGATATCATGCTGGCCCGATTAACTTACCGTCTGCTGAAGGAGTGCGACACCCGCCTGCTGGCCAAGCTGGCGTGGAATTGCGGCTGGAAGGGCATGCGGGCCATCGGCGCTTTCAACCGGCGGCTCAAGCAAGGCCGCCCCTTCCCGGCCTTCGTGTTCCTCTCCGTGACCAGCGCCTGCAACCTGCGCTGCCAGGGCTGCTGGGTGAGCGTGGACCAGCCGGCCCGCGCCATTGATAGCGCCACCCTGGAACAGACCATCGTCGAGTGCAAAAAGATGGGGGCCTCCTTTTTCGGCATCCTCGGCGGCGAACCGCTGCTGCACCAAGGATTGTTCGAGGTGATCGGCCGGCACCCGGACTGCTATTTCCAGGTTTTCACCAACGGCACCCTCCTAACCGAAGGCCTGGCCCGCGAAATGCGCCGGCTGGGCAACGTGACCCCTTTGATCAGCATCGAGGGCCGGGAGCGGGTGAGCGACGAACGCCGCGGCGGCCGGGAGGTTTACCGCCGGGCCATGGAGGGGCTGGAGCACTGCCGCCGCCAGGGTTTGTTCATCGGCGTGGCCACCAGCGTCTGCCGCTCCAACTTTGCCGAGCTCGCCAGCCTGGATTTTGTGGATGACCTGGTGCGGCGGGGCGTGCATTACCTGTGGTATTATATTTACCGGCCGGTGGGGGCCACCCCCGCCCCGGAGCTGGCGCTGGAGGCGGCGGAGATCCTCCAGCTGCGGCGGTTCATGGTGGACACCCGCTGCCACGCGCCCCTGATCCTGGTGGATGCCTACTGGGACCACGCAGGCCGGGCGCTTTGCCCCGCGGCCACCGGCATCAGCCACCACATCGGCCCGGGCGGGGATATCGAGCCGTGCCCGGTCATTCAATTCGCGAAGGAAAACATCGGCGATGGCCGCGGCCTGGTGGAAAAAATATCCAATTCAGAATACCTCGCCCGGTTCCGGGAATTCTCCGCCCGCACCACCCGCGGCTGTGTGATCATGGACCACCCCGCGGAGCTCCGCCAGTTCCTGGAGCGGGAGGGCGCCGCGGATACGACCGGCCGGAACACGGGCCTCGCCGAGCTGGGCGCCATGCGGCCGCGCCCCAGCCACCATGTGCCCGGCCAGGAAATACCCGAGCGCAGCTGGGTTTACCGGTTCGCCAAAAAACATTGGTTTTTCGGCTTCGGGGCTTACGGTTGAGGCGCGCATTGGCATCACCGAACCGCATGAAACCCGAAACCCAGCCCGCCGCCGCCCGGAGCAGCCTCGCCCACGCCCTGGCCGATCCCTCGGTGCATGGGCACGCCAGCGCCGCCGGCCAGGGGATCAAAGTCCCGCCGCAGAAAGAGGAGCGGGAGGCCGTCCGGGCGGCGGTGCGCCAATATGTGGTGCAGCACGAGCTGGTGCCCCCCCTCTCCATCGAAGAGCTGCGGATGCATGCGGATGCGATCCTGGCCGCCACGGGGTTCCGCCCGGATTACCGCGATTTCATCACGGTCCTCACCGCCAACGCCGTGTGGTGGGACACCATGGCGGGCATCCCGTACGACCGCCGGGTATTGATGCTGCCCCAATGCCTGCGCGACAAAAAAATCTGCCCGGCCCCCATGGATAAGCTCGGGCTGCTCTGCGAACAGTGCGGCCAATGCCCCACCGGCGGCATCCAGGCCCGCGCCGAGCAGCTCGGCTACGTGGTGCTGGTGGCGGAGGGCACCACGGTGGTCACCCGGCTGCTCGAGCAGGGCACGGTGGATGCCGTGATCGGCGTCAGCTGCCTCTCCGTGCTGGAGCGCGCTTTTCCGCACATGGCGGCCCACGCCATCCCGGGCCTGGCCCTGCCGCTGGTGCGGGATGGCTGCGAGAACACCACGGTGGACCTGGATTGGGTGGTGGAGGCGATCCAGCTGAAATCCAGCGCCTCCTGGCTGGGCCGGGTGGATATCGACCGGCTCAAGCTGGAGGTGGAAACGTGGTTCCAGCCGGAGGCGCTGCGCGCCATCCTGGCCTTGGAAAACACGCAGACCGGGGAAATCGCTCTGGCCTGGCTCTCCGGGGCGGGCAAACGCTGGCGGCCGGTGCTGGCGGCCTGCGTCTACCGGGCGGTGACCGGCCTGGAAGATGGCCCTCTGCCGGATTCCGTCCGGAAACTGGCCGTGGCCATGGAATGCTTCCACAAAGCCTCGCTGGTGCACGATGACATCGAGGACGAGGACAGCTTCCGCTACGGCAGCCCGACGGTCCACCAGAGCCACGGCATCCCCATCGCGGTGAACATCGGCGACTTCCTGCTGGGCGAAGGCTACCGGCTGGTGGCCGCCAGCGGCGCGCCCCCAACCCAGGTGGCGGACATGCTGGCGGTGGTGGCGGAGGCCCACCACAACCTCTGCCTGGGCCAGGGCGAGGAGCTGTGCTGGATGCGCAACCCCGGGGCCCTCTCCCCCCGCAAGGTGCTCGAGCTGTTCCGGCGGAAAACCGCGCCGGCCTTCGAGGTGGCCCTGCGGATCGGCGCCCTCTGCGGCCAGGCGGGGAGCGAGGTGCACCCGGTGCTCAAGACCTTCAGCGAATCCCTGGGGATCGCCTTCCAGATCCGCGACGACCTCGATGACCTGAACACCCAGGCCACCGGCCTGCCCGCCCTCCAGCCCTCCATCCTGCAGGCCCTCGCCTACGAAAATGCCGCCGGCGAGCTGCAGGCGGCCATGGTGGAGGCCTGGAAATCCGCGGCCCGGGACCGCCAGCTGCCCGCGTTGATCCAATCCGCGATGGCCGCCCAGCGCGTGGAGGAAAAGGCGCAGCAGCTGCTGGAGCATTACAAAAACGAGGCCATCCGTTCCCTCAGCCCCCTGCGCAACGCGCAGCTCAAAGGCCTGCTGCGGCGGCTGGTCGGAAGAATTGTCGATGCCGCCTGACGGCGCGCCGGCCCCCCCAACTGTGAGCCAGACCATCAGCCAGGAAATGCTGGCCGTCATCCACCGGGCGGCCGGGAGCTTGGATCCCGCCCTGCTCGGCCAGCTGGCCGCTTGCCTCCGGCGCCAATGGCTGCCGGGGGGCGCCGCCCGGGGCCGGGGCGGGGCGGCCGATCTCTATTATACGGTGTTCCAGCTGGCCTGCTGCCAGGGCCTGGGCCTGCCCGCCGCGCCGCTCACGGCCGGATACCTGCGCGGATTCGCCACGGGCGCGGGATTGGATTTCGTCCACCGGATCTGCCTGGCCCGCTGCCGGGGCTTGCTGCCGGAGACCCGTGTGGAGACGGCGGTGAACCAGCAGATTTTCCACGGCTTGGAACAATTCCGCTGCCCGGACGGTGGTTATGAGCGGAGCGCGGCGGGCGTGGGCGCTCCGGCTGCCCCCCCGGCGCGAAACGGATCCGTTTACGACGGTTTCCTGGCGCTGCTGGCCTACGAGGAATCGGGCTTGGCGATGCCCCGGCTGGGGGATTTCCAGCGCTGGGTAAGCCAGTTGGCGGCTGGGGAGGGCCGCTCCCCGGCCGGATCCGAAGTTTGGGCTGGCCCCACGCCGGTGGCTGCCGCCGGACTCGTGCTGTGGTCCCGCCTGGGATACCCGGCGCCCGCGCCCGCCGCCGGATTCTTGCGGGCCCGGCTCCATCCCTGCGGCGGATTCCTGGCGGCGGCGGGAACCCCCATGCCGGACCTCCTCTCCACCGCCACCGCCCTGCACGCTTTGGCGGCCTTGCGGCAGCCGCTGGCGGAGGGCCGCCAGGCCTGCCTGGAATTCGTGGAATCGCTCTGGGCCGAGGGGGGCGGCTTTGGCGGCCACCTGGCCGACCACGAGGTGGACAGCGAATATACCTTTTACGGGCTCCTGGCCCTGGGCCACCTGCTGGCCTGACCCCGCGCATGAGCCTGCCGCTCCACCCACAAGCCCACCAGGCGCTGGCGAATGCCCGGCAAAAACTCATGGCCGCCTTCAATCCCGCGGGGTGCTGGGAGGGGCGGCTGGCGAGCAGCGCGCTTTCGACCGCCGTCGCCGTGCTGGCCTTGGGGAAGATCGATCGCCAGCGCCACGCCAGGCGGGTTGACCAGGGTTGCCAGTGGCTGGCGGATCACCTCAACCCAGGCGGCGGGTGGGGCGACACCCCGGCCAGCCCGGCCAACCTGAGCACCACTCTCCTGGTGTGGGCGGCGTTTTCCCAAGCCGGGCCCGGCCAATTCTCGCCCGTGATCCAAAAAACTGAGGATTGGCTGCGCCAGCGCCTGGGCGGGCTGGACCCCGCCATGATCGCGGGGGCGGTCCTCCGGTTTTATGGCCAGGACCGTACTTTTTCCGCGCCCATCCTCACCGTGTGCGCCCTGGCGGGCCGCCTGGGCGAGGCGGGCCCGGCCTGGGCTTGGGTGCCCCAGCTGCCCTTCGAGCTGGCGCTGCTGCCCGGGGCGTTGTTCCGCTGGCTGCGTTTATCGGTGGTCAGCTATGCCATCCCGGCGCTGATTGCCATCGGGCTGGTCCGCCACCATCATGCCCGCCGCCGCTGGTCCATCCTGGGCTGGCTGCGGGAGCGGCAGCGCCGGCGCGTCCTGGGAATCCTGCGGGGCATGCAGCCCGCCTCCGGCGGGTTCCTGGAAGCGGCGCCCCTGACCGCGTTTGTGGCCTTGGGGCTGGCGGCTGCCGGCCATGCCGGCCACCCGGCCGCCCGGGATTGTGTCCGGTTCCTCGAGGCCTCGGTCCGCTCCGATGGCAGCTGGCCGATCGATGCCAACCTGGCCACTTGGGTCACCACCCTGGCCATCAACAACCTGGATGCGGAAGTTGATCAAACCCTGTCCTCTGCCCAGCGCCAGGCGGTGCTCCAATGGCTGCTCGATCAGCAGCATCGGCGGCCGCATCCGTTCACCCGGGCCGCCCCCGGCGGCTGGGCCTGGACGAACCTGTCCGGTGGAGTTCCCGACGCGGATGACACCTCCGGCGCGTTGCTGGCCCTGAAAAAGCTTGGTGCCCCCGCCGGGACGCGGCTGGCGGCCGGGGCCGGGATCCGGTGGCTGCTGGCTTTGCAAAACCGCGACGGCGGCCTGCCGACCTTCTGCCGTGGCTGGGGCAAATTGCCTTTTGACCGCAGCTGCCCGGATCTCACCGCCCACGCCCTGCGGGCTTTGGTGGCCTGGCGGGAGGAGGCCGGGGCCGGCCTGCAACGGCGGATCGGAGCCGCCCTGGGCCGCGGCCTCGCGTATCTGGGCCAAAACCAAACTCCGGAAGGCGCCTGGGTTCCGCTATGGTTCGGCAACCAGGCAGCGCCCGGCCACTTCAATCCGGTCTATGGCACGGCCCAGGTGGTGCTGGCGCTGGGCGCGCTGGATCCGGCGGAGTTCGCCTCCCTCCCCTCCCTGATCGCCAAGGGATGCCAGTGGCTGGAGTCGGCGCAAAACCAGGACGGGGGCTGGGGCGGCAGCCAGGGCGTGGCGGCTTCGGTTGAGGAAACCGCCCTGGCCACCCGCGCCCTGGCCTTGGCCGGCGCCCGGTATTCCAAGGCGGCGGAACGCGGCCTGGCCTGGCTGCTGGAGCGGACCCGCCTGGGAACGGTCCTGCCGCCCGCCCCCATCGGCCTTTACTTCGCCTCTCTTTGGTATCACGAGGAGGCCTACCCTTTGGTGTTCCTGGTGGGCGCCTTGACGGCGTTTTCGCAACCCCCTGGCGGGGCGCCCGAAAAGATTACAAAACTGTAATCCGGGCCAGCGGTCGGTGTTCATGTTCACCGGGTCTGATATATATGGAAGGGCGGCACCGGATGCGCCCGCGAGAAAAACCAAAAACGCAAACATCAGGAAACATATGAATATCATCAAATCGATCATCGTGGCATCGCTGCTGGGCGGTTCCTCCCTCCTCGCAACGGCCCAAACCCAAACCGCCACCCCGGTGTGCCCCATGGGCAATGAGCCGGGCTATTGCCGCACGCTCACCCCCGGGCAGCGCGGCGGCATGTGCCTCACGGGTAATCCCCGCGGCGGGCGGGGCGCCGGCCCCGGCTACGGGAATGGCCAGGGTCAAGGCAAAGGTTATTGCCGGGGCCAGGGACAAGGGATGGGCCGGGGCCAGGGTATGAGAATGGGATTGCGCGACGGCACCGGCCCGCGCAATGCCGATGGCGCCTGCCCCAACGGGAACACGCCGGTGGCGCCGAAAAATTGAGCCGGTAATCCCCACCACTCAGGAGCATCGGCGGCGGGTACGGGTTGCTGCCTGGGATGGCTTCCAGATTTCCGGCATGAGCAAAACCGGCATCATGCGGGATCGGCTCAACCTCACTGCCGCAGAGCGGCCGCAGGTCCGCCCGCCCCTGGCGGTTCCGGTTCAGGCAATGCCTGCAATGCTTTTCGCATAGGCGCCCGGGGTGGTGCCCAGGAACTGGCGGAAGCAGCGGGTCAGGTGGCCCTGGTCGCAAAAGCCGGCCTGCGCGGCCACTTCGGCCAGGGTGGCGGATTTTTTCGCCAGCAGTTGCCGGGCGAGCGCCAGGCGGTGGTCCAGGACGTATTGATGAGGCGGCCTGCCAGTGGTTTGCTTGAACATGCGCGCGAAATGGGCCGTGCTCAAGTTCGCCTGCGCGGCCAGGCGCTCGATCGGCAGATCCTCAGCCAGGTGCTCCGCGATGAATTGGACGGTGGCGCGCAGGATGGGTAGCGCCAGGCCGCCCGGCTGTTCCGCGGTTTGCGTGTGATCCGTGGCATAGTGCTGGACCAGGCGGGCCGCCAAAGTGGCCGCCAGCGAGCGGGAATACCCGGGATGGGTGCTGTCCGGCCGCTGCATTTCCACCCGCAGCCCCATCACCAGTTCGCGCACGAGATGGTCCTCCACCCCATGGACCCAAGCCGGTTCCACCTCGTTGAACATCCCTTGTTCAGCGGCGGCGCTGGAGAGCAGTTTCTGCTCCAGGAATACCATCACGTTCCCGCCGGAGGATCTTAGCTTGACCGAATAAGGTTGGTTGGCGGGCAAAATGCTGATCTGCCCCGGCGCCAGGCGCCGGCTGACTGAGTGCCCGCTGCTCGCCCATTCGATGTCCGTGTGGCTGTCCAAGACCAGATGCACGGCGCTGCTCGTGAGGTGGATATTGGCCAGGCTGGTCTCCAGGGGCGAATGTTCTTCGATGAAAAAACCACTCCAAGGCTTGGAGGCGCTGGATTGCAGCAAGGCACGGGAGCGCATCGGCCGGATGCGGCCCGTTTTTACCTCCATGAACATGGCCCGCTTTTTATGCACGGACCAGCATCATCGCATAAACCAATCCGCGGTGCCAGCCATATTCCTTCCCGCCCGGGCGGCGGGGCGATGCCCTCCCCATGGCCACCTGCCTGCGTTGCGCCGGGGCGGCCGCCAATTCCAGGGGGAGTGATCAACCAGGACGCTGGTTCCCCCCAGGCGGGAATGCCGCCGGGATCACATGTTATCCATGGTTTCCTGCACTCCCAGGCCGCCATCCATGAGGCGCCGGCCCCCGGATTTGCCCTTTTGCGCGGGCACCCCGGCTCCGGAGAGGAACTCGACCACCTCCGCGTGGCCTTTATCACGCGCCACATCCAAAGGGGTTTTGCCTTCCTTGCCCGGTTTTTGGGTGTCGGCGCCGGCTTTGACCAGCGCTTTGACAATTTCCAGGTTCCCTTTCATGGCGGCCAGGTGCAGCGGTGTCCAGCCTGCGAGATCCGGTTTGTTCAAGTCGGTTTTAGCGGCAATGTGCTGCTGCACCTCCTTGAGGCCGCCTTTTTCCACGGCTTGGTGCAGCGGGATGCCCGGGGCGCTGGGGCCGCAGCCCGGCCAGCACAAGCAGGCGAAACAACCGAGAATAATCAAACTCACTTGGGCTTTCATCGGAACCATCCTACCACCCGGCGCCCGGCAGGGTCAACCGCATCCCGCTGGACGTGGATGCCGGCGGCGGCGGCATCCGGAAAAATAAAACCCTGCTGGGCTCGCGCCGGTCTGGCCATCGGAACCTGGTTTTAATATAGCCGCGGCGAAGAGCCGGCAACGTCCATTGAAGGCAGGTTGATGGCGGCTTCGGATCGGGGCTTTTAATTTGATCATTTCGAGTTCGTGGCAGCAGCGGCGGCGCGAGTCCAACAGGGTTTCAAAGAGCATCTTACTTACATTTATAACATCGGACGGATGCCCAAAAACTTGAGCGCATTTCGGAAATTATTTTTCCGCCCGATAGACGAAGGCGGGGGGCAGGTTGCGCCATACCACGCGGGAGCGGGTTACCCGGCTGAAATGCCGTTGCAGCTTGCGTTTGAAGCGCACTCCGCCCGGCAAACACGTGCCATGCACATAGGCAAACGTCAGGAACAAGCCGCCCGGTTTGAGCACGGTATCGATGGCGCCGAGCAGATCGTTCTGCAGCGCCTCCGGAAAACCCGCCCAGGGCAGGCCGCTGATGATGCGGTCGCACTGGGTTTCCCCAACTTCCCGGAGGTAATTGGGGGCGTTGACCGCCGAATCGTGGTGGACCACCGCCCCCGGGCAGCGCTGCCGCGTTTGCCGCACGAATTCGGGATTGATCTCAATCGCAAAAAACCGGGTCCGGGGGGCGGCTTTGCGCAGGATGCACTCGGTGAAGACCCCGGTTCCCGGGCCAAATTCAATGACCACTGAGGCGGACGGCAATTCCGCCAGGTCGGTGATGAGTTCGGCCAGGTGCGTGGAGCTGGCCGCGATGGCCCCGGTGAATTGCGGGTTGGAAATGAAGTTTTTTAAGAAGCCCAATTGATTCATGCAGGTGGGGGAGGATTCACCCAAAGCCGTGGCCGGCCCGGGGCTGGCTGTTCGGTGGTCACTGCTCGTTTTCCACGAGCTTGCGGTACAGGGTGGCCAGGCTGATGCCCAGCAGTCCGGACGCTTTTTCCTTGTCCCCGCCGGCCAGCGCCAGGGCGCGGTTGATATGGCTCAGCTCCTGGTCGCGCAGGAAGGTTTTGAGGGAGCTCACGGAATCCGCGCCGGCGGCGGGGAACCGCTGCGGATGGGTCTCGGCGGTGGTGGCGGCAGCGGCCGGCGCTGCGGGTGCGGCTGATAAGTCGCCGATCCGGGTGTCCAGCTCCAGGCTGGAGGTTACCTGGGAGGCGTAGTGGTGCAAAACCGGGGGCAGGTCGGTCAATTGGATCACGCAGCCATCGCATAGGGCGCAGGCCCGCTCGACCGCGTTTTCCAGCTCGCGGACATTGCCCGGCCAATCATGGGCCTCCATCGCTGCCATGGCCTGCCGGGTGATCTGGCAGCGCTTGCCGGTCCGCCCGCTGAGCTTGTGCTTCAGGAAATGGGCCGCCAGCAGGGGAATATCGTCGCGGCGCTCGCGCAGGGGCGGCAGCACCACCGAGATGACGTTCAACCGGTAATACAGATCCTCGCGGAAGGTTCCCTTCTTGATCTTTTCTTCGAGCGGTTCGTTGGTGGCGGCCAATACCCGCACGTTGACATACTGCGGCACGTTGTCGCCCACCCGGCGCACCTCCCGCTCCTGCAAAAACCGCAGCAGCCGGCTTTGCAGCATGGCGGACATGGAGGCCACCTCGTCCAGGAAGATCGTCCCCCCATCCGCCTCCTGGAATAAGCCGTTTTTATCCGCCACGGCCCCGGTAAACGAGCCTTTGCGGTGCCCGAACAGCTCGGATTCCAGCAAGGTCTCCGGCAAGGCGCAGCAATTGACCGGGATGAACGGGGCAAACTGGCGCCGGCTGTTGAAGTGCAGCGCCCGCGCCGCCAGCTCCTTGCCGGTCCCGCTCTCCCCCAGGATCAGGATGGTCGAATCCGTATCCGCCACTTTTTCGATCATCTTGAACACCTCCTGCATCCGGAGCGAATTCCCGATGATCTGGCTGATTTGGTATTTCGTTTTGAGCTGCTTGCGGAGGTAGAGATTCTCAGTGATGGCGTTGTTATACGATAAGGCCCGCTGCACGCACAACTGCAGGTTGTCCAGTTTGAATGGCTTTTCCAGGTAATCGTAAGCCCCCTTTTTCATGGCTTCGACCGCGGTCTCGATCGAGCCAAAGGCGGTGATCAGGATCACCAGGGGCGGGGGATTCATCGCCCGCGCTTTCTGGAGGATCTCCAGGCCCAAGGCCCGGGACTTTTCCAGGTAGAGGTCGGTGATCACCAGTTCCGGAGCGATGGACTCCAGGGCGTCCAGGGCGGTCTGGCCATGGGTGTAAGGATGCACCTCGTGCTTCTGGGCACGCATCATCTCGGTGACCATTTGCACCATGGTCGCTTCGTCATCCACGACGAGTACTTTGGCCATTACAACCTTATCACTTTAATTTGGGCCTGGCCGGGACTCCGGCCGGCCGGTTTTTGCTACATGACCGCCTGGATCAGCTTGAACATGGGCATGAACATGGCCACCACCATGCCGCCCACCACCACGCCGAGGAACACGATCAACAGCGGCTCGATCAAGGACGTAAGCCCCGACAAGGTGGTTTCCACTTCCTCATCCAAAAAATCCGCCACGCGCTCCAGCATGGAGTCCATTTTGCCGGTCTGCTCGCCGGCGGTCAGCATCCGGATGATCATCACCGGGAAGATGGGGTGTTTGCCGAGGGAGACGGAAATGCCGTCGCCTTTCTCAATATCCTGGCAGGCGGAACGGATGGCTTTTTCCATGATCACGTTGCCGCAGGTGCCCGCCACGATGTTCAGCACCTCCAGGATCGGCACCCCGGAGCGGACCAGGGAGGCGAACGTGCGCGTGAACCGCGCCAGGCAGATCTTATGCGCGATGGGGCCCACGATGGGCAGCTTGACCAGGGTGGCATCCCAGAATTCCCGGCCCCCCTTGGTTTTATTGATGAAAAACCACCATCCGTACCCCCCGCCCGCGGCCAGTCCCAAGCCCACGAAGAAATACTTTTTAACCAGGTCGCTCGCGCTCAACAGGAACAAGGTGGGGCCGGGCAGCTCGACTTTGAAACCGGCGAAGATCTCCTTGAAAACGGGCACCACATAAGTCAGGAGGAAGACCGTGATGCCGATCGCCACGATGGTGACGGCGGTGGGATACATCACGGCCGATTTCACCTTTTTGCGCAGGCGCGCCATGTTTTCCATGAAGGTCGCCAGCCGGGCCAGGATTTCCGCCAGCAAACCGCCTTTTTCGCCGGCATCCACCATGCGGACATAAAGCTTGGAAAAGGCCTTGGGGTGCCGGTGCAGGGCGGCGGAAAAATTCTCCCCCCCCTCCACCCGGCTGCAGACATCGCGGATGACATCCTTCATGACCTTGTTGGAGGTCTGATCCGCCAGGGCCTGCAAGGATTGGACAACGGCCAGACCGGCGTCGATCATGGTCGCCAGCTGCCGGGTGAAAACCACCAGATCCTGGAGGGTGACTTTGCCGCCGGCGGTCTTTCCCCCCTTGACGGTCTTTTCCTTGATGTTGATCACCAAGTAATTGCTGCTCAACAGTTTGGCGATGGCAGCTTCCTCGCTGTTGGCATCAATCGAGCCTTGCTGCTCCCGCCCACTGCCGGCTTCTCTAGCTGTATATGTATAGGAGGGCATACGTAATATTCCTTCCTATTCTTTACACAATCCCGTTCGCACATGCAAGCATTGTCGGGCTGGCGGCGATCTTCAGCCTCCCAGGGTCCGCCGGCCTTGGTCCAGGTTTTTCCGGCGGCAATCGCGCAAAATTGTTTTGCCGCCGCTGGCCGTTTGGCGGATGCTGCCGCCATGCAAAGCCATTCCTCCCCAAACCTGCGGATTGCACCCGGCCGGGGGCAGAACCTGGGCCGCCGGCAGATGCTGAAGCTGGCGGGCCTCGGCTTGGGCGGCCTCGCCTTTGATTTCGCGCCCACCTCCCTCCCGGGAGCGTCACCAGCGGGAGCTCCCATCCCCCTCTTGAACCGCTTTCCCCGCATGGTGCAGGAATACTACGTGGAGCAATTGCGCGCCGGCGATGCCGCCCGCCGCGAGGCGCTGGCCAAATTGAGTTCGGCCGCTGAAGTCCGCGCCTACCAGGCCGGGGTCCGCGAGCGCATCGCCGCCTGCTTTGGGCCGTTCCCGGAAAAAAACCCGCTCAACGCCCGGATCACCGGGGTTTTGGACCGGCCGGCTTTCCGGATCGAAAAAATCCTTTTGGAGAGCCGCCCCGGCCTGCTGGTGTCCGCCAACCTTTACCTGCCCAAAGGCCGCCCGTTCCCATTGCCCGGGGTGGTGGGTTCCTGCGGCCATTCCGATGATGGCAAGGCCAACGAAGCTTACCAGGCCTTCGCCCAAGGCCTGGCCCGCCAGGGCTTTGTGGTATTGATTTTCGACCCGCTCGGCCAGGGCGAGCGGCTCCAATATCCGGACGCCACCCTCAAATCCCGGGTGGGGATCGGCGTGCGGGAGCACCTGCTGGCCGGCAACCAGCAATCCCTGGTTGGCGAATTTTTTGGCGCGTGGCGGGCCTGGGATGGCATCCGCGCGCTGGACTGCCTGCTGTCCCGCCCGGAGGTGGACCCGCGGCACGTGGGCATCACCGGCAATTCGGGCGGCGGCACCCTCACCACCTGGCTCTGCGGCCTGGACCCGCGCTGGACCATGGCGGCCCCGGGCTGTTTTGTCTCCACCTTCCGGCGGAACCTCGAAAACGAATTGCCCGCCGATGTGGAGCAATGCCCCCCGCGGGCGCTCGCCCTGGGGCTGGACCACGAGGATTTCCTGGCCGTGATGGCCCCCAAACCGGTGCTCATCCTCGCCAAGGAGCGGGATTTCTTCGACATCCGCGGCACCGAGGAAGCCTTCGGCCGCCTGCGGAAGCTATACTCCCTGCTCGGCGCCCCGCACCACATCGCCCTTTTTGCCGGCCCCACCACGCACGGCTATTCCAGGGAAAACCGGGAGGCCATGTACCGCTGGTTCAACCGGATCACCGGCGTTTCGGATTCCACCACCGAGCCGGAGCTGGTCCTGGAACGTGAATCCGACCTCTGGTGCACCCCCAAGGGCCAGGTATGCGAGCTGGGTTCCCGCACGGTATTCTCATTCACCAGCGGACAATCCCGCGCCCGCGCCACCCGGCGCCCTCCCCTGGCGGGCCGGGAGCTCTGCCGGGCGGTTTCCCAAATCCTTCATTTGCCGCCGCGGGAGGGGCCTCCGGAATACCGCATCCTGCGGAGCCTTTCCGGGCGCCAATACCCGCTGCCCCACGCTTCGGTTTACGCGCTCCAGACCGAGCCGGGCATCCACGCGCTGGTTTACCGCCTGGGAACTGAGGCCCACGAGGCGCGGCCGCCCCGGGAAAACCGGCGGGCGGTCCTCTACGTGGCCCACCACTCCAGCGATGCCGAGCTGCGCGCCAACCCCCTGGTGCGTGAGCTGTTTGCCGCCGAGCCGGCCTCGGCCTGGTATGCCTGCGATGTCCGCGGCATCGGCGAATCCCGCCCCGATACCTGCGGCCAGGACAACTTTGCCAGCCCCTACGGCAGCGACTATTTCTACGCGGTTCATGCGCTGATGCTGGACCGGCCCTATGTGGGCCGCAAGACCCATGACCTGCTGTGTGCCCTGGATTGGCTGGCCGCCCTCGGCCATGCGGAGATCCACCTCGCCGCCACTGGCTGGGGCACGGTGCCGGCGGTGTTCGCCGCCCTGCTCTCGCCCGCGGTCAGCCAGGTCACCTTGCGGGGCGCCCCATCTGCGTATGCCCAAATCGCCGAATCCGAAACTTACGACTGGCCGCTTTCCACCTTCATCCCCGGGGTGCTGAAGCAATTCGACCTGCCGGATTGCTACCAGGCTCTGGCCGGGAAGAAGCTGCGCTTGCTGTAATGCCAAGCTGGAGGCATTCCCCGGATGCGTGTTTGCCTCCTTTTTGAATGCGCGCCCAGGGGTTCCCTTGGGCGGCCATTCCCGCCCCCGGCGGCATCCCGGGCGGGGGCACCGGCGTGCCCGGCGGCCCCCCGGAGCCAGGCCGCCTTGAAGATTGCCGTTTTGTGGTATATGGTTTTCTCCACTATGGATAAAAGCTCATTATTCCGGGGCATGGCGGCTTCCGCCAAACACGAAGCCCTGCGGCCGATTGAATTTGACGCGGGCGCCCTGGGCGCCGAACAGGTGGAGGTGGCGGTGGAATATTGCGGGATCTGCCACTCGGATCTGTCGATGCTGGACAATGATTGGGGGATGACCCGTTATCCCTTTGTGCCGGGCCACGAGGTGGTGGGCAAGGTGACCGCCCTGGGCGGGCACGCCCGGAAGCTCAAGGTGGGCCAGCGGGTGGGCATCGGCTGGACCTCCAGCAGCTGCCTGGCCTGCCCGCAGTGCCTCTCCGGCGACCAGCATTTGTGCTCCGCGGGTGAAGGGACCATTGTGAACCGGCACGGCGGATTCGCGGACCGGGTGCGCTGCCATTGGGCCTGGGCCATCCCGCTGCCGGAGGCCCTGGAGCCGGCCCAGGCCGGGCCGCTGTTCTGCGGTGGCATCACCGTCTTCAATCCCCTGCTGCTGGCGGAGGTGAAGCCGACCGACCGGGTGGGCGTGATCGGCATCGGCGGCCTGGGCCACCTGGCGCTCCAGTTCCTCAGCAAATGGGGCTGCGAGGTCTTCGCCTTCACCTCCAGCGACTCGAAAGCCGCGGAGGCCCGGCGGCTGGGCGCGCACCAGGTGGCCAATGCGCGCGATGGGGCGCAGCTGAAACAGCTGGCGGGCGCTTTTGATTTCATCATCTCGACGGTGAACGTGGCGCTCGATTGGAATGCCATCCTGGCCACGCTCGCGCCCCGGGGGCATTTGCACATCGTCGGCGCGGTGCTGGAGCCGATGCCGGTGGCGGCCATGTCGCTGATCATGGGCCAGCGCTCGGTGGGCGGCTCGCCCACCGGCAGCCCGGTGGCCATCGCCAAAATGCTCGATTTTTGCGCCCGCCACGCCATTGCGCCGATCACGGAACTGTTCCCCATGTCCCGGGCCAACGACGCCCTGGAGCGCCTGCGCGAAGGCCGGGTGCGCTACCGGCTCGTCCTTCAGAACGATCTGTAACCGCCGCCCACCGCACATCCTCCCATACTATGAGCCAGCTGCCATCCAATCCCTCGCCCCACCTGTTCTCCCCCTTGACCATCCAGGGGGTGACGCTGCGGAACCGCATCGGATTGTCCCCCATGTGCCAATACAGCTCGGAGGACGGGCTGCTGAACGATTGGCACCTCGCCCACCTGGGCGCCCGGGCCGCGGGCGGCGCCGGGCTGATCATCATTGAGGCCACCGGGGTGGAGCCCCGCGGCCGGATCACCCCCGCCGATGCGGGCCTGTGGTCGGACCGCCAGATCGAGCCGCTGGCCCGGGTCTGCCGGTTCCTCAGGCAGCAGGGCGCGGCGCCCGGCATCCAGCTCGCCCACGCCGGCCGCAAGGCCAGCACCGCCCGGCCCTGGGACGGCGGCCAATCCCTCTCCGATGCCGAAGGCGGCTGGGAAACGCTGGGCCCCAGCCCGCTGGCCTTCGGGGCCGGGATCACACGCGCCCCGCGCGCCATGACGCTGGAGGACATCCGCACCGTCCAGGAGGCGTTCCGGGCGGCCACCGTCCGCGCGCTGGCGGCCGGGGTGGAATGGCTGGAGCTGCACGCGGCACACGGTTATCTCCTCCACAGTTTCTATTCGCCGCTGGCCAACCAGCGCCAGGACCAGTATGGCGGCAGCTTTGCCAACCGCGTCCGGCTCACGGTGGAAACCGCCCGCCTCCTGCGGCAGGCCTGGCCCGCGCATTACCCGTTCACCGTGCGGCTTTCCTGCACGGATTGGGTTCCTGGCGGCTGGACGCTGGAGGATTCCATCGGCCTGGCCAGGCTCCTGCAGGCTGAAGGCGTGGACCTCATCGACTGCAGCTCCGGTTTCAATGCGCCGGAAATGGATTCCTACCCCTTTGGCCCCAGCTTCCAGGCTCCGCTGGCCGGGGCGATCCGCCAGGGCGCCGGCCTCCGGACGGCCTGCGTCGGCTGCCTCACCCAATCCGCCCAGGCCGATGCCATCATCCGCAATGGGCAGGCGGACCTGGTGCTGCTGGGCCGGGAGATGCTGCGCAATCCGAACTGGGCCTTGCAGGCCGCCCGCCAGCTGAACCACACCCAGGGCACTCAGCCGCCGGTGCAATACGCCCGCGCCATCCGCTAAACCGTGTCCAGGCAATCGGGAGGGAAGTGATGGCGCCGCAGATTTTTGTGCCAGACCAAAGGAAAACCGCGAGTCCCGATCTGATCGGGATCAGTGGCGATGACGAATGTCTTGGGCAAAAAGATCCAGCCAGCTACGGCGAAATCCGCGGTCGGACCCCGCGCCGGCGTTTGGTGCCCATCGTTCCCCCATTACCAGACCCCGGCCCGCGATGCTTCACGCCTGTCCCACCAACCTGAATGACCCAATATCCGGGCAAATGACCGCTTGCTGCA
>CAYPCQ010000113.1:0-30505 GCA_964409245.1 uncultured Verrucomicrobiota bacterium | reverse complement strand
GGCGATGGGCCTCTACCGCGCCGTTTACCCGGCGTATTAACCCTGCAGGCCGGGTCCCCCGGCCCGGCGAATCAAGCGGTTGGGGCAGCCTGCAGGCTCCCGACCCGGCTAAATGAGGTTTGCCCGGCGTATTCGCCGGTGCGGTTTGGGGGGCCGGGCGGGCGCTGGCGCGCCCGCCCGGCCAGGGGCGAGGGATGGGATTCCACCCGGGGAAGGGGCGTTGGACTGTTAAAAAACGAAGCCGTGACAACGGCACAAAAAAAGCAAGAACGAATGGTTATGAGAAAAACGATTAAAAACATAATGGCCGTGGCGGTCCTTGGCTGGCTGGCCGGGGTGGCCCAGGGGGCGGTGGTGTATAGTTATGATGCAGGCGCCACGCCGGACATGATCCCCGATGATGGATACAGCGCCAACAACGTGGTGACCAAGCAGTTCACTTTGAACGGCTTGGGTTCCTCCGTTGCGGATATTTCAATATTTTTGAATGTTCCAGGCTATGGCGAGGGCGGCTTTACCGGCGACTTGGTGGCGACCCTGGCCAAGGATGGCGTTGCCACGGCGGTGTTGCTGAACCGGGTGGGTGGCGGCTTATACGGCCAGGATGGTTTTTCGATAACGCTAACCTCATTGAAAAATCCCGGCACCGGCCTCGCCTATGATGATGTTCATAACTATCAGGATTCCACTCCGAATTATGTGAACGACCGTCTTACCGGAACCTGGTCGGCGGATGGCCGGGGTGGCGCCGATTTGGGGACTGGGGAATCATCAACGCGCGAAAACACGCTCGACGTGTTCAAAGGCGTTGACCCCAACGGGGCTTGGACATTGACGATTGGGGATAATTACATGTCGGGAACCATGCAGCTGAACGGGTTTTCGGTCGATATCACCGCGGTGCCCGAGCCGGCGGCGACGGCGGCGGCGGTGGCCGGTTTGCTGGCGGCGTTTGCGCTGCTGCGCCGGCCCCAGGTGCGCGCCCGATTGGGCGGCCGGCTCAGCCGGTAATAACGGCCTGGCAAAAATCGAGAAATAAATTCCAGGGAGATCCGGCTCCGCCGGAGGCCTGCCTGGTCCGCATCTTCGGCGTTGTTCGGTCAACGCCCGTTTTGGTTCATCCTGTTGGCCCGCCAGCGCTGGAGCCAATCCCTATCCACCCCTGGCCAACCCCCCATCATCTTACGTTCCCGCTGGCCGGAAAACGCTGCGGTTTTTAACGCTTTTAAAGGCTGTTTAACCCTATTATACGCTATTCAACCCAAACTTTGAGCATTCCCTCTATAACATCGCGGAAGCAAAGCGCTAACCTGCCCCCACTGCCATCAGGGCGTGATCCGGCTGGCAGATCGGCCTCGTTGCCTCGGTGGCTGCCAGCGTCAGGTTTGCGCATGCAACGGAAGATCCTGTTCCCCCCAGCACGGGGTGTTGGCTGAGGCCAGCCATGGCTGGATTTTCAGTAGGTGCAAATCACCCGGTAGAATCCGGAGGGGGCGTTGGTTTGGCGGTCGAGGAGGATCGAAAGCAGGCCGTTGGGGGCGGATTGGATGGGGGTGGGCAGATACAGCCAGGCGCCTTCGGAAAGGCTGGGCCGGTATTGAAGGAAATAGCTGGCTCCAGGCTCGGCCGGAAAGGAGAGCTGGATTTGGGAGTTGCCGGCCTGGATCTGCTGGATGGTGAAATGGGAGGTTAAATCCGGCGCCGGCAGGAAAATGGCCTCGGTGATGGCACTCCAGCGCCCGTTGTATTTTGCGCGGGCGCGGAGGGTGCAGGCATTGGAAATAACCAATGGCTGGGTGAAGGTTTCCGCCAGGGGGTTGAGCGTGTCGTCCGGGCGGCGGGGATCGCTGCCATCCCGGGTGTAGAGGATCGCGGCGCCCGCATTGGTGTGGGTCATGGTCAGCGCGAAGTTTTGGGGAACCTTGCCGCCCGGCGGAAGGAAGGCCGGAGCGCCCACCAGGGAGACCAGGCTCACGTTGCGGAAGCGCTGCAGGGCCAGGTTGCGCATCTGGGGCCAGTAGCCGTGCATCCAGGTTTCGTTGGCGAGCCATTCCACCTCGCGTTTATAGGGGGGGCTGGCCCGCTGGCTGTCGCCCCAGCGGGCGGACTCGGCCACCACGGCCTGGCCGATTTCCCGAGACCGCGCCAGCCAGCGTTGTTCATTGGCTTCGGTGGTGAGCGCTCCGCCGTTGAAGAAGTGGCGCTGCACGCGGTCGGCGAACCGCAGGCGGAAGGAGGCATTCGGCCGCAGCCGGCTGTAAAAATAGGCGGGGGTATTGAAGGCATCGACCTCCTCATAGCGCGGCCCCCAGGAAGTGGTGGTGCGCTGGGTGGAATTGTTGCTGATTTCCTGGTCCCAGGCGAAGAACTTGAAGCCCTGGCTTTCCGGGCCTTTCCGGCGGGCGGCCCACCAATTATGGTTGGGCCAGTCATCGGCGCCGATGGCGATATGGAGGATCATGTAATCGATGAGATTGTCCATATCGAGGTAAACCGGGTAAGCCGGATTGCGGGCGCCATCGGGCCAGTTGCCCTGGATGCGCTGGTAGGCTGCTTCGGTGCTGAAACCGGCAGTGGCCAGCGCGGCCGCCTGATCCCAGGTGGCGCTGGAGCCGGCCACCACTTCCACGAAATCCTTGATCACGTCATAGTCCTCCTTGGCGCCGCCCAAATAGTCGGACAGGAAAGCCACATCGGGATGCTCGACGAGGTTGTAGAGGCCCCAATACAGGCCGTTGAGGTAGAGATGCACAAAGGCGCCGTGGCTGGCAGGCTGGCCCATGGCCAGCTGGGTGTCGCGCACCCATTGGTCCCGGATATAGCTGGCCTGCCGGCGCTGCCAGCGGAGGAAGCCATCGGCGCCCGCGCCCCATTCGACACACGGCCAGGTGTCGGTGGAAAGGCCCTTGAACACGATTTCATCGAAGCGGTCCACCGGGGAATCCAGGAACAGCGGGAATTTCAGCGAAGCAGGGCCGTATTGGGATTTGAACACCAGCCGGACGGAATGCTTGGGGGTGAAGTCGTTTTGCCGGCTGATATTGCCATACATCCGCGCTCCGCAGTTGATCTGCCAGCCTGTCCCGCCATCCGGGAGGATCCACTCGGCCGAGGCGGCCCGTTCCCAGGCCGCGCCGCGCTGGGTCGCGTTGGCGTAGATGCCATTAGCCGGGGCGAACAGATCCTGGGGATCCATGGCGATGGACACACTGGGGATCGCGCGGAGCGCCTCACTGATCCCATAGCCGGGCAGGGCGTTGGTGACGATCCGCTGGTCCATCGCATAATCCGCCTGGTATCCATCCGGCCAGGTGGCGGGCAAACCCGTGGGACGCACGGGCTGGCGCTCCGCATCGGCGGGAAACAAGTAAGTGCAGGCGGCGGGCGCACCGGGCTCAAAACCCGGCTTGAATCCGGCCGCCCGCACAATGGTGGCATGGCTGAGGCGCACCAAGGTTGAAGGGCTGGCCTCAGGGCTGGCGGCGGCCACACTGGTGCCATTGGTCAACGAGGGCGCGGAGCTGTTGGTGGTATAAACCAGGGTGGCTCCGGGAGTGTCGATCTGGATGGTGGTTTCCAAAGGCGAGGTGTAGAGGCCATGCGGCTGGCTGAATTTCGCCTGCGCCACAAAGCCGGTGACGCCCAGGCCATTGGGCGCACCGGGAGTGGGCTGCGGCAGGTATTGCCGGGGGAAAGTTTTCAAGGGAACCAATTCCGGCCGCAGCAGGAAATCGGCGTTGGTGGCGGAGGCGTTCAGCCCGTGCAAGGCCAGGATATTGGCGCCGGCATGGAGCAGGGTGGCCGCGCCCGGCAGGTCGATTTCCTCAAATTCCAGAGTCTTCGCCCGGGAGCGCCCGCCGGTGGCGGAGCTGTCGAATGACGCGCTGGCCGGCGCGTTCCGGCGGGCTACTTCGGCGCCATTGATATAGGCAATGAAGCCGGCGTTATATTGGATCCGCAATTGCAGGGAGTCGAAGCCGGCGGGCGGCTGGAACTGAAAGGGTATCCGGAGGTAAACTGAGGGGCTGAGGTTGTGCATCAGCGCGGCCACATCCGTGGCGATGAAGGCTTTCAAGCTCGACAGCGCCAGCGGAGAGGCGCCCATGGCCAGCGCGCGGATCTGGTCGATGCTCAAAGCCTGGTCCCAGATGGCGAAATCATCCATCAAGCCGGCATAGCTGGCAGAACCGCCCGGCATGGCGCCGATCGTAAGCCCATGCAGGACGGCCAGGTGGTAGTTGTTTTCGTCGCAGTGAAACAGCCCGCCATTCTGCCAGATTTCCTTGCGGCTGCCATTTTTCAGAAGCACGTAATGATTCCACCGGCCTTTCCAATGGGCCGGATCCGGATCCGCTTTGAACATGCGCGCGGATTCCCCGCAGCAATCGCTGCCATTGCCGGTGTCCCAGTAAATCACCGAATCGCCCCAGGGGAGGTGCGCCTGGGCCGCGCGGGCGCCGCCGCCATCGGCATTTTCAGAAAACCAAAAAACGCTGGCATTAGCAGGCTGCGAGGACGCGCCCAGGATCCACAAGCTGACGGTCAGCGCGTTGTGGATGGCGGCGGAGTCGAACACGCCCTTGGCGGCGTCCGCCACTTCCACCCGGGCCCCGGCGCCACCCAGGCCGAAATCCAGCGCGCGATCGCCGGGCAAGCCGGTCCGGCCTTTGGCGTCGGCGGTGTATTGGGCGCCGAGGATGGCGCCGTGGTGTTTTTTGCCGGAGGCATCCAGCGCCAGGCTGGCGTTGGTGGCGTTGTCAAAATTCCAGAAACCCATGGGCTGGAACGGATCGGCCGTTGAACCGCTTTCGTAGCCCACGCCGGTGATGGCTGGCGTCCAGCCGGCGCTGGCTGAATCGTCGAATGGTTCGGTGGTGGCCGAGCCTGTCCAACGCCATCCCTCCAGGCCATCGGCGGGCACACGAATCCGGGCGGCGGCTCCGAGGGGAACCAGGCGGTTGGTCAGGATTTGCCGGCCCAGGCCAAAAGACACATCGGGGTATTGGGCGGCAAAGGTGAATTCCGAAACGATGGTTGTGCCATCGGGTTTGACCAGGGCCAAATATTCACCGGCGCTGGCCAGTTGGAAACTGGCGTGCAGCTGGCCATTGGTGTCGGCGGTCCCCCGGCCGGAGGCCAGCACGACGAGGAAGCCCCCCGGCGGCAGCGTCACGCCGGGGAAGATCCACTGGTCCAGGCGGGCGGGATCATCCGTCAGGCGCCAGCCCGCGAGGTTGACCTGGCTGCCTCCCCCATTCTGCAGCTCGATCCAATCCGGCGAATCGCCATAGGCATCCTTCAGGGTATGCTGGTTGCCGGCCATGAATTCGGTGATCGCCACCCGGTCCTCCTGCGCGATTGCCGCTGGTGCCATGACCGCCAGCAGCAAAGCGGATATTGCCAATCCGTTCATCCTTTTTAAGTTCGTTGGTTGAAACCGGCCAGGAGGTTACCGCCTCCGGCCCTGAAGTAAAAGTGCTGAATGTGAGGTTTTTTCAAATTTGCTGATGATTTCCGGGCGGTGAATTCCTGGGGCGGCATGGGTTCTCCGAGGCCGTTTGGGTTCAAATATTCTTGAAATACCCGTGCCTCTGGCTGGCATATCCCATAGCCCGAAGGCACGCCCGGGTCCAGGCACGCGAGGTGCATGCCGCCATTGAAGAAGCTTTCAACCTGGACGGCTATGAGACCTGCCAAGGTGTTGGCCGCGAGGGCCGTCCGGCAGGGAAGGGCTGCTCCGCCGCCGGGTTTTGCCCAGCGCGGGAAGTGCCGATTGCTGGATATCGCCCAAGGGAAGGGTTTGGATTGCTAAAAGCCATGGGAATATTAACTTGGCCGCATGGATAAGCATAATGCTGTCGCATCGCACTGGTGTGCCAAGTTCGATGAGGAAGGGCTGCAAAAGTGGGCCCATGGCCTGCGCGCCCAACTGGCGGCACCCCAAGTGACGTTGGGACTGGTTTTTATGTCTCCCCAGCTGCAGGCTCATGCGCAGACCATCCTGGAAATCCTGCGGTTGCACGCCCAAGTGCCGCTCCTGGTGGGCTGCACCAGCGAGTCATTGATCGCCTTGGACAAGGAATATGAGAACCTGAATGGATTGGTGCTGGGGCTTTATTATCTGCCCGGCGCGCAGCTGCAGGCCTGCCGGGTAACCGGCGACCAGGTGGAAGAGGCGAATGGCCCCGGGTATTGGCACCTGGAGACGGGGATCAAGCCGGAGCAATGCAATGGCTGGCTGGTCTTTGCTGATCCTTTTCACCTGGACATGGAGCGGATGATCCTGGGTTGGAACGAAGCTTATCCCGGCCTGCCGATCATTGGCGGACTGGCCAGCGGCATGGAAAACGAAACCCGCACCTGGGTGTTTTTGAATGGGGAGGTTTACGATTCGGGCGGGGTGGCGGTGTCGTTCGGCGGGACAGTTCAAATCAAAAGCGTCATTTCGCAGGGTTGCACCCCGATCGGTGAGACCTGGATCATCACCAAAGCGGAACGCAACCTGATCCTGGAAATCGGCAAACGGCGCGCCTACGAAATCCTCCTTGAAATGTTCCATCGGATGTCACCCGAGGAGCAGCAGAAAACGCGGGGCAACGTGCTGGTGGGGCTGGCCATCAACGAGTATCTGGAGGATTTCCATCGGGGCGATTTCCTGGTGCGCAATTTGCTGGGTGCGGATCCCCGGTCGGGAATCATCGCGGTGGGGGCCACGCCGCGGCAGGGCCAGACGGTTCAATTCCAGCGCCGGGATGCCGAAGCGGCCACGGAGGACATGTCTGAATTGCTGAAGCGGACGCAGCAAAAGTTGGGCGGCCAAACCATTTATGGCGGCTGCCTGTGCTGCTGCAATGGGCGCGGCAGCCGGCTGTTTGGGGCCCAACACCACGATGCCGCCCTGGTGAGCCAGGTTTTGGGGCAAATGGGCCTGACCGGATTTTTCTGCAACGGCGAAATCGGGCCGGTAGGCGAGCGTAATTTTTTGCATGGATATACTGCGTCTCTGGCTTTGTTTGTGCCCAAGCCTTGACGGCGCCACCCGCCGGGGCGGCCGGCATGCCTTTGCCAAAGTGCTGGCCAAACAGCCGTGCCAAGTCTAGTTTATCCACCGCATGATGTCTTTACCGAAACCGGATGTGATCCTGACCCACGAGAGCGATCTGGATGGGTTTGTGGCGGGTATGCTGCTCCAGCGTTTGGCGGCGCGGTCGTTTGGCGAGGAGCCCCGGCTGGAAATGTATCATTACGATTCCTGGAAGCAGCGGCCGTTGAAAGAAAACGCGGCCTGGGTGGCGGATTTCACTTTTGAGGAGCGGCTGGACAAGGCCAACTGGGTGGTTTTTGATCACCACCCGACCCAATGCACCCCCAAGTATGCGCGGTTGATCCATGATCCCAGCAAGTCAGCGGGTTCGTTGGTTTATGATTGGTGCGGCCAGCATGGATTGGGCTCACCGCAGCTGGATCGCCTCGTGCACCTCAACAATGTGGCGGATTTGTTTTTAGCGCGGGATCCCGATTTTTTCACCGCCCTGGATTACGCGGGGCTGGTCAAAACCTACCAATTCCGCAATCTGTATTCCCTGATTGGCAACCAGTTGGAGAAGCTGCTGGATCATCCGTTGCTGGAGGTGATGGCGGTCAAGCGGCGGGTGGAGGATCCGCTGGGATTTGCCTGGTGCAAGGAACACGTTTCAGCGCTGGCTCCCACCGTGGGTTACGTCGAAACGTTGTTCGGCGATTCCAATTACATCCTGCACCAATTGCTGGAACAGCAAGCCACTCCGTTTTCGGCATTGCTGACTTTGTTGCGCAAGTCCAATGGCTTGGTGGTGGTGAGCGTGCGCAGCCGGAATGGGGAGGCGATCAAAGTGGCCAGCCTGCTGCAGGGTGGGGGACACGCCAATGCCGCGGGCGCCACGCTGCCGCGCTCGGTGCAGCGCATCCCGGACGCGGTGGCTTACCTCAAGAAAGTCCTCAATCCCGCCCCGGCGCCAGTCCAGCGGGGAGCGGCGGATTTGGACAGCGCTTTTTAAGCTGGCATCCGGCCCGGCGACCGCCCACGGATGGCCAGGAACAACGCGAGGCACTTTCCGCGTTGTTCTGCGTGCCGCACCACCCGGGCAGGGTAATTATTTTTCCCGCTTAAAACGAGCTGGTGGTTCCACGGTTGGTGGATGTGCCGGCCGGGCAGGGCGGCCAGTTCCGGGATCCACTTCCGCACGAATTCACCTTGGGGGTCGAATTTCTCCCCCTGCAGCACCGGGTTGAAAATTCGGAAATAGGGGGCGGCATCCGTGCCGGTCCCGGCGCTCCACTGCCAGCCGCCGTTGTTGGCGGCCTGGTCGCCATCGACCAAATTCTGCATGAAATAGCGCTCGCCCCATGGCCAGGGCAGGAGGAGATCCTTGGCCAGGAACATCGAGACGATCATGCGGTTGCGGTTATGCATCCAACCGGTGGCGTTCAGGCACCGCATGGCCGCATCCACAATGGGATAGCCAGTCATGCCTGAGCACCAGGTTTGAAAAAGGTTTGCGTCGGCCTGCCAATGCAACTGGTCGTATTCCGGGCGGAAACAGCCGGTGGCCACGTGCGGGTAATGCGCCAGGATTTGGAGGTAAAATTCCCGCCAGACCAACTCGTTGAGGAACACCTCGACACTTTTGTTTTGGGCCGGAGCGGCCGGTTTGCGCGCGCGCTGGACGGCATCCCAGATAGTGCGGATATTGATGGTCCCAAAATGCAGGTGCGGCGATAATTGGGAGGTGCCTTCCACGGCCATGAAGTTGCGCGCGTGTTCATAATCAAACAGGCGCTCGTTCACAAACCGGTTCAGCAAATCCCGGGCGGCTGATTCGCCGCCGCGGGGAATTTTCTGCCGCAGCGGAAAACCGAGGCCGGCCGAGGTTTGGGGAATATCGAGCGAGGCGGCGGGGATGGTTTTATGGCTGGCGGCGGGAATCCGGGGGCGCGGGGCTGGTGGTGTTTTCGCCCGCCAGGCTTTGGCAAAGGGGGTGAAAACGGAATAAACCGTGCCGGTGCGGGTGAGCACTTCCCCGTCCTCCCACAGCACGGCATCCTTGAAAACCTCGAAGCCAATCCCCCCGGTGTTCAGGAGATTGAAAATCCGCCGGTCACGCTGCTGGCAGTGGGGTTCATAATCGCGGTTGCAAAAAACTGCCTCCGCCTGGATCTCCCGGCAAAAACGGGGCAATTCGTTTTCCGGAAGGCCTTTCCGAACCGTCAGCCGGAAGCCCAGGCCGGATAATGCGCCAGCCAGCTCGCGCAGGGAATCCAGCAGGAAGGAGATTCGGGCTGCGCCTATATCCGGGGCGCTTAAAATGGAATCGTCGAAGATGAACAGCGGGTAAACCTGTTCGCCCCGTTTTATCGCTTCATAGAGAGCGGTATTGTCCGTTACTCGCAGATCGCGCCGGAACCAATGCACCACACTTTTCATGATTTGCTCAAGGGCGTTGAATGGTGCCATCCCAACCGCGCAAGCGGCCCCATTGCAGGTCGAAGGGAGGCTCGTCTTTCACGGGAAATTTGGCCGCCAGTTTTTCATCGAGGCCGATGCCCAAGCCCGGTTGCTCGTTGCACAGCATCAGGCCGTTTTTGACTTCCGGCGTCCCGGGGAATACTTCTTTGACGGTGTCGTTGAAGAGGGTGCATTCCTGGATGCCGAAATTCCAGGTGGCGAGATTGAGGTGGACCTGGGCCGCATGGCCCACCGGGGAGGTGTCGCCAGGGCCATGCCAGGCGGTGCGCACGCGGAAAAAGTCGCACAAGGCGGCAATTTTGCGGGCGGCGCTGACCCCGCCCACCTGGGATAGATGGCAGCGGATGAAATCGATCAGCCGGCCGCTGACCAATTCCAGCCATTCGTTCGGGTTGTTGAACAATTCGCCCATGGCAATGGGGGTGGCGCACTGCTGCCGCAAAAGTTTGAAATAGCCAGCGTCCTCGGGCGCGAGGGGATCTTCCAGGAAGAACAAGCGGTAGCGCTCCAGTTCCTTGGCCAGGCCGATGGCGTCGATGGGCGCCAGCCGTTCGTGGATGTCGTGCAGCAGCTCGACCTCATCCCCCACATTTTGCCGGAGATAATCAAATAATTTAGGGACCGAGCGGCGGTAAGCGCCGGGATCAAAGAGATCCCCCTGGAAATGATCGTTGCCCGGGGATGGGGAGCCGCCCCCCCCGGCGCCGTAGTTGCTATTGCCGCGCAGGCCCAGTTGCACGCGGATGTGGCGGCAGCCCTCCGCCATGAATTTGCGGACGCTGTCGGCCACGGCTTCCAGGGAGTTGCCACTCGCGTGGCGGTAAACCGGCACCGCCGTGCGGCACTTGCCGCCCAGCAGTTGGTAAAGCGGCAAGCCCGCCCGCTTGGCTTTGATGTCCCACAAGGCGGCATCGACACCGCTGAGCGCATTCATGAGCACCGGGCCATTCCGCCAATAGGAACTTTGATACATGCCTTGCCATAAATCCTCGATATGATCCGGATTTTTGCCGGCCAGGAAGGGGGCCAGGTATTGGTCCACCGCGGTGGCCACGGTGCGGATACGCTGGGTGAAAGTGGCGCAACCCAAGCCATACAAACCGGGTTCGCTCGTCTCCACTTTCACCACGCACAGGCGAATCCTGCCCGGACTGGTGAGGATGGCTTTGACTTTGGTGATTTTCAGGCGGCCCGCCGGGGGGGAGCTTTCGGCGGCCAGGCCGGGGGGTTCCAGGAGGCGGTGGCTGCCGCAAACCAAACCCGCCAGGGCGGTGCCTTTAGTCAAACGATTCAGGAAATGGCGTCGATTCATGGGATGGGGATCCTTTCATTGGGCTGCCGTTGCGCAGGGGTTCCGGTTACTTGCCCGGGATGGGGATGATGCCGGGAAAAACATAAGCATACAACAGAACCAGCAGGCCAACCAGGGTGGCCAGGGCGATGCTGTGTTTGAAAACCGCTTTGAAGATCGCCGCTTCCTGGCCTTCCTGCCGGGTGGAAGTGCTGGCCACCACGATCGATTGGGCATCGATCATTTTGCCCATGACCCCCCCGGCGCTGTTGGCGGCGGCCATCAGGATGGGGCTCAGGTGCAGCTGTTCGGCGGTCACTTTTTGCAGGTTGCCGAACAGGGCATTGGAGCCGGCATCGGTGCCCGTCAGCGCCACGCCCAACCACCCAAGCAAAGTGCCGAAAAACGGGTAAAGCCAGCCGGTGTGGGTGAGGCTGAGGCCGAGGACCGTGTCCATCCCTGAATAACGGGTCACGTAGGCCAGGCCGACCATGAAACTGATGGCGAGCAGGGAGGGGATGAGCTGGCGGAAAGTCTGCCCCAGGATGGAAATTATTTTCCGGGCCGGCATGCCAAACAGCCAGGCCGACAAAAAGGCGCCCGCGAATACGGCGGTGCCCGGCAGGGAAAGGACATTCAAATCCATGATCGCGGTTTCAGGGCTGGGAACCGGCGCCACCGGGGGGATGCGGATCACCGCGTTATGGAGGCCATGCCAGGGAAAGCTCAGGGCGGCGATTTTCAAATACTTGTTCAAGGATGGCATGCCACAGACAAAAATGAAAATCGAGGAGAGGATGAAAGGGGACCACCCTTTCACCACGTTCCAGGCGCCATGTTTTTTTAGAATGATGGCCGATGCCTGGATGGTCATGAGATTCCTGGGCCGCCAGACCTTGAGAAAAGCCACCATGACCAACAAGGAGAAAATGGCGGCCACGATATCCACCAGGCTGGTATCCATGTAATTCGACCAGAAGAACTGCATCAGGGCGAAGGATCCGCCGCTGACCAGCAGCGCGGGAAAAACCTCCCAGGTCCGCCGCCAATCCACCATGCTGCGGACCAGCCACAAGGGCAGAATGAGCGAGAACGGCGGCAGGATGCGGCCCACCATTGCGTTCAAGGCGGGTTCCGGCAGATCGGTCACCAAGGCCAGCACCCGGACCGGATTGCCGACGCCCCCCCAGGCCACGGGCGCGGTATTGGCCAGCAGGCACACCGTGGCGGCCTGGAAAGGCGGAAAACCCAGCCCAATCAGAAAGGCCCCGGCGATGGCCACGGGCGCGCCGCCGCCGCCGGTGCCTTCCAGGAAGGCGCCGAAACAAAAAGCGATGAGGATGACCTGGATCCGGCGATCCGAGGAAAGCGTGGCGATGGATTCTTTCATCACCTGGAACTGGCCGGTTTCAACGGCGACATGGTATAGGAAGATGGAGGCGATGATGATCCAGGCGATCTTGAGGAAACCGAACACAAAACCGAGCAGGGCGGATTGGGCAATCAGCGGGGAGGGCATTTGGAACACCACGGCGGCCAGGCCAACGGCCATGATCATCCCGCTCAACGCGGAAATCCAGACCCGCTTTTTCAACGCCAGCAGCACAAAGAACAGCGTCAGCACCGGCAGGGCTGAGATGAGCGTGGAGGTGACCCAGTGGTTAAAAGGATCGTAATTTTGGCGCCAGCTCACTATTTGACACAAATGGATCATGCGGATCGTTTTCGCTATGCTTTCAAGCGATCCTGAAAAGTCCGCCGCTTCAGGTCAAGCGAATCCCGCTTTCCAGTTTATGGAAACAAACCGATCCGCTCCAACACATGACTTGGATCAAGACGGGAAAACGGTTTGGGGATATGCTGGCGGATATGGAATTTGAGGATCGGCGATTGGAACGGGAACGCAAGACCATCGCGGCCATGATGCGGATTTACTGCCAGGACCACCATGGCCGGAGGGCGGATTTGTGCCAAACCTGCCAGGAAATTTACGAATATGCCAGGGTCCGCCTGCGGCGCTGCCGTTTCCAGGGCGGGAAACCGGCTTGCGCGAAATGCCCGGTCCACTGCTATGCTCCGCAGCAACGCGCGACGGTGCAGGAGATCATGCGTTACGCCGGGCCGCGCATGCTTTGGCGGCACCCCATCCTGGCCATCCGGCATTTGCTGGATGCGCGCCGCCCGGTTCCTGGATTACCCATCAAACCAGGCAGATTTTGAGCTTTTCCTTCAGGCCCGGACAGGCTCGTTGGGTCAATTAGTGCTGCTTCCAACTGGCCTCGATTTCCTCCAGGGTGCGGCCTTTGGTTTCCGGCACCATGAACCAGACGAAAAAGGTGCTGGCCAGGCTGCAAAAAGCATAAATCCAGAAAGTTTTCGCGGGCCCCACGGAGGCTGATTCGCGAAGCATGGGAAAGGTCTGGGTAACGATGAAATCCGCGAACCAGAGGGTCAGGATCGCGATGGACATGGCCCGGCCGCGGAGTTTGGTCGGGAATATCTCGGAATTCACAATCCACGGGATCGGCCCCATGGCCACGGCGAAGGCGGCCACGAATAGAAGGATGCCCGCCAGCAGCAAGGGGCCGTGGTAATTGGTGTGGAACAGCCAGCCCACCAGCGCGAGCGAAACCGCCTGGACGAGCGTGCCCACAATGAGCAGGGGCTTGCGCCCGGCTTTGTCCACCAGCCAGATGGCCACGAAAGTGAACAGCACGTTGAAGATGCCCACCACCACGGTTTGCCGGAAGGCGTCATCGACGCCGGTGCCGGCCGATTTGAAAATTTCCGGCGCAAAATACATGATGGCGTTGATGCCGCTGAACTGGCCGGCCACGGCGAGCAGAGCGCCGATCAATAACGCCCGGGAATAGCCGGTGGTGAACAATTCCGACCAGCGGCCTTCCTCCTGCCTCAGCGCCGTCTCGATTTGGGTGATTTCCCGCTGGGCGTTGGCCGCCCCGCCCACCCGCTCCAGGATCTTGCGCGCTTCGCTGGTCCGGCCCATTTTCATGAGCCAGCGCGGGCTTTCCGGCACCAAGGCCATCAGCAGGCCGAACAGCACCGAAGGGATGGTGAGCGAAGCGAACATGTAACGCCAGCCGGTCTGGACATTCCAGCTCTGGTCGCCCAAACGCTGGATTTGGAGATTGACGAAAAACACCACCAGGATGCCCACCACGATCGCCAATTGATACAGGGCCACCAGGGTGCCCCGGATTTTTTCCGGGCTGATCTCGGCGATGTATAAGGGAGAGAGCATGGATGCAGCTCCGATGGCTATGCCACCCGCGAACCGGGACCAGGCAAAAACGCTCAAAGTCTCGGGGATGGCCGATAGGAGGGAGGAAATGGCAAATAACGCGGCGCAAAGGATCAGGCTCGGCTTGCGGCCAAAACGATCCCCCAGCGGCCCGCCCAGCATGGCGCCCACCATGCATCCCACCAGCAAGCTGGAGGCTGCCCACCCGGTCAAATCGGCGCTCAGGTTGAAATAAGATTTCAGGAAACCGATGGCGCCGGAGACCACTGCGGTGTCGTATCCGAACAAAAAGCCGCCCAAGGCCGCTGTCACGGCCAGAATCAGCAAATAGCCGCGGTTAATGGATTTATCCAGTTGCATGGCACCATACTCAAAAGGTCATTGGCATCCGAGTCAAGGAAATCACAAGGTGGCGGGTAACTTTACGCGGCCGAAAACCTCTGGCTTCCGTTAACCAAGCCGCGAACCGGGCTGTTTTTTTGGCGGAACAAGAAATCCTCTGGGTCGGATCTGCGGTTTAGCTTGGTCTGGAACAACCCCATTGGAAAATATGAAAGGAAGTTCCGATCATCGGATTTCCTTGCTTGTTATTCTTGCTTTTGTGCCTTACATTGTTCCCGTGAAGGCAACACTTACATCGAAAGGGCAAATAACCATACCGGCTGCAATCCGGCGAAGGCTCGGACTCAAGACGGGGCAAATCCTGGAGTTCGATGAGAAAGCCTCATTCCTGAAAGCGATCGCCGTGTTTGACGAGCAGGATATGCGCTCGGTTATTGGTTGCGCGAAACCCGGATTGGAATGCAGTTCCGAGGCGTGGCTGAACCAAACCCGGGGTGCTGTGGAGTTGCCCGATAATGCCGATGAAAACCGCGATTGATTCGTCGGTATTGTTGGCGATATTTAATGCTGAACCCAGGTCGGATCAATGGCTTAGTTTGCTGGTGGAAGCTCGCCTGCAAGGCCAATTGGTCATTTGTGATGTGGTTTACGCTGAACTGGCACCGGTTTTTGCCAGCGAAAAACAGCTCCAGGTGGCTTTGAGCAAGTTGGGAATTGCGTTTGAGCCGATGACTTCCTCCGCTGCCTGGCTCGCGGGCGCCACCTTCCGGCAATACCGGAAGGCTGGAGGCCCGCGGGAGCATATCATCCCTGATTTCTTGATAGCCGCTCATGCGGAAACGCAAGCCAGTCGCCTGGCCGCCGCTGATCGCGGTTATCTGCGGCGATATTTCTCCTCACTCCCTCTGCTGCAGCCCTGATCAATCAATTGAAGAGCGGGGCGGGGCGGGAATCCGGTCTTCAGCGAAGTTGGAATGCACCTTGGCAGGCATTGGCCAGGAATGTTAATTTCACGCCGTGACGATCGAACAGATTATCGGGTTGGTCCTGGCTCTGCTGTTAATGGGAATTGGGGCCATAGGCAGCCTTTTGCCTGGGATTCCCGGGGTTCCCCTGGTGTTGGTGGCGGCCATCGGGCACCGGTGGTATTTTGGGCTGCATAGCGCCAGCAACTGGGTGCTGGCGGTCCTGACCGGATTGGTCGTGCTGTCACTCCTGGTGGACTACCTGGGCAGCGTGCTGGGAGCCAAAAAGCTGGGGGCTTCCTGGCGAGGGGTGGTGGGATCCATTGTGGGCATGATCGCCGGCGTGTTTTTTGGTTTCCCCGGCCTCATTCTTGGCCCATTCGTGGGCGCCGCCTTGTTTGAACTGGCCGGAGGGCGCGACTGGGCCGTTGCCACCCGCGCCGGGGTGGGCGCCATCCTCGGCATGCTGCTCGGTTCCTTGGGCAAAATGGTGTGTTGCTTCACCATGATGGCGCTATTCACCATGAGTACCATCGCCAATTCCAAGCCCGCCTCACTTGGGCAGCTGGCGGCCGATTTCCTGGCCTGTTTGGCACTGTAAGGGGTGGCTGGCTGATCGGCGGGACAATCGCTTCTCCCAAACCGGTGGGAAGCGGATATAGGCTTGCTGGCGGGGGCTGGGCAGCGGTATTCTAAGCCGATAAATCCGAACACTTATGAATACGAATTGCACTTCCGAAGCCAGGCAGATCCAACCGGGTTTGGCGGGCAGCAACCCTGGCAAAACCATGCGGCAGGGGATTGGCGCCCGCTTCCGAATGGGGGGGCTGAAGCCGGCTTGCTCTTGGCTGGCGTGGCTGATGCTGATGCTGGGGATAGGGGTGGAGGCCCGGGAATTATTTGTGGGACCGGATGGACGGGACGCAAATCCGGGAACCCGGGAGCAGCCGCTGGCGTCCCTGGAAGCCGCACGCGATCAGCTACGCGGGGCAGGGGCGGGGAAGCACACGATCACGCTGCTGGCGGGAACCTATCCGCGAACGGCGTCGTTCACGCTGGACCAGCGCGACTCCGGATTGACCGTGATGGGGGAGCCAGGCGCACGGTTGCTGGGCGGCCAGGTGGTCACTGGCTGGAAGCCCGCTACGGATCCCCGGCTCCCGGAAGCGGCCCGGGGCAAGGTGATGCAGGCGAGCCTGGCCTGCGACCTGGGCAAGCTCAACCGCCGGGGGTTTGGGGTGAATTCCTCGCCCGCGCCGCTGGAGCTGCTGGTTGAAGGGGATCCCCAGACGCTGGCCCGCTGGCCCAATGGGGAGCAGTTCAGCACGCTGGCCGCGGGCAGCGAGGGCAGGTTCGGGGTCCGGGTGGAGGCGGAACGCCTGGCCCGCTGGGCGCGGGCCGACGACCTCTGGGTGCATGGGTATTGGACTTACGACTGGGCCGATACGTGTGAGAAGGTGGCGGCCATCGACCCCGCCGCCCAGACGCTTGCCACGGTGCCGCCCCACGGGGCGTACGGGTACAAGGCGGGCCAGCGTTTCTACGCCTTCAACCTGATCGAGGAACTGGACGCGCCCGGGGAATACTGGCTGGACCGCAAAACGGCCACGCTTTACGCCTGGCTGCCAGGCCCCGGGGAAACGGCCGTCTCGACGCTGGAAACGCCATTGATCACCGTCGCCAACGCCCGGAACCTCACCCTGGAGCGGCTGATCCTGGCTGGTTCGCGGGGTGACGGAATCCAGATCACGGGGGGCAGCAATGTAACCGTGGCGGGCTGCACGGTGCGCGGCTTGGGCGGGAGCGGCATGGGGATCAATGGCGGCCAGAACCACCGGGTTTTGAGCTGCGACCTCTGGCAACTGGGCGAGAGCGGGGTGTCCGTGAGCGGGGGGGACCGCGCTACGCTGGAGGCCGGGGGGCATGTGGTGGAGAACTGCGATATCCATCACCACAGCCGGCTCTGCCGCACCTACCGCCCGGCCATCGGCATCAACGGGGTGGGGAACAAGGCGCTGCACAACCGCCTGCACGACGGCCCGCACAATGCGATCCTGATGGGCGGCAACGACCATGAAGTGGCCTTCAACGAGATCCACCGGGTCTGCACCCAGACGGGGGATGCAGGGGCCATATACATGGGGCGCAACCTCACGATGCGGGGCACCGTGATCCGGCACAACTATTTCCATGATATCGGGCCCACGCTCACCGCCAAAGACGGCTTCGTAGATGTGATGGCGGTGTATCTCGACGACTGCTTCTGCGGCACAACCATCACCGGCAATATCTTTGAACGCACCGGACGCGCCGCGATGATCGGCGGGGGCCGGGATAACACCATCGAAAACAACCTGTTCATCGACTGCCGGCCAGCCATCCATGTGGACGCACGCGGGACTGGCTGGGCCAGCTTTTGGTTTGACGGGCGCGATCCGTTCATCATGAACGGCCTCAAGGAGGTGCCCTATGACCAGCCGCCGTATGCCACCCGTTATCCGCACCTTGCGAACATCTTGAAGGACGAGCCGGCGAAGGCCAAATACAACAGGCTGGCCAACAATGTGATTGTGGGGACGGCCAAAGCCATCGACTGGCTGGATGGCCTGAACGAGAAGACGGTCGAAACGGTGGGCAATACCGTGGTGAAAGACGCCGCAGCGGCCTCCCTGAATAGAAAAACCTTTGCGGTTGACGTGCCCGGCTTCCCAGCGATCCCCTTCAGCCGGATCGGCCTATACCAGGACCGCTACCGGCCGCAGCCACATTGAACAGGGTTAAGGCAATGCGAGCCCCAATGAGTCCCATGGGTAGCCTTCAATTCAGAGGTGGCAGCCCCATCCGGGATATGATCAAGCAGAGCGAGGCTTGGGCAGGCCAAAGCAATCCACAACCATTCAACTCACCAATCATGAATAAAATCACCGCCACCAAAAGGTTAATGGCCTGGCCGGCCTGGGCAGCGATGGCTTGGTTGTCCGCCGTGTTAGGGACTTCCGCCGCGGAACCAGTCCCCCCCAAAACAGTCGTCCTGACCTTTGATGACGCCGTAAAGTCCCACCTGGAAATCGTGGCTCCTTTGCTTAAAGAGCATGGTTTCGGGGCGACTTTTTTCATTTCGCATGCCTGGATGAACGACCGCGAGCATTTCCTGTCCTGGGAACAGGCCGCCAAGCTGCACCAGATGGGCTTCGAAATCGGCAACCACACTTGGACGCATGCGGGATTCAATACGCCGCGCGGGGCGGCCCGGCTGGCGGGTGAATTGGCGCTGGTCGAGAACGAACTGGCCAGGGTGGCGGTGCCCAAGCCGATCACTTTTGGCTGGACCGGCAACGTCTTCGGGCCGGACTGCCTGGCGGTGCTCGAAAGGTCCGGCTACCGGCTGGCGCGCCGCGGCATGCAGCCCGAAGCGCCCTACGGCAGCCTCGCCTTGGGGCCGCTCTTCGATCCGCAACGCCATCATCCCTTGCTGATCCCCTCCGCCGGGGATGCCTATCCGGACTGGACGCTGGAGCACTTCCAAAAAGTGGTTGATCGAGCAGGCAATGGCCAGATCGCCATCGTGCAGTTCCACGGGGTGCCGGATGTGAAACATCCCTGGGTGCATACCCCGGAGGACCGTTTCCGCGCCTATATGGGCTATCTGAAGCAAGGCGGTTTTCATGTGATCGCGATGCGGGATCTCCTGCGGTATCTGCCCGAGAAACCTGCGCCCAACGACGCCCTTGCCCAAACCCAATACCCGGCGCGATCCGGGGATGAACATTACTGGCCCACCGAGGCGTTGCAGACCATGGAAAAGCTCGATTTCTGGCTCCGCAACATGGTCAACGATCACCAATACACGCTCGATTCCGCTGGGAAAGGGACTGGCGTGCCGGGGAAAAAAGGGCCGCGAAGCAGCCCAAAAGGCGCAAACAAGGGAAATGAGATTAAACCTCGGATGGTGGCAAATAGTGCAGAGCTGGGAGCCGGCTGAAAAGCCGGAAACCAGAAGCGGCCAAACGGGAACGAGGGACTCGGAGGCCGGGGAAGATCAAGATGGTGCGCGAGGCGGGAGTTGAACCCACAACCTACGGCTCCGGAGGCCGGCGCTCTATCCAATTGAGCTACTCGCGCAAATCGAGTCCTAAACTATGCGCAAGCGTGGTGGAAGGCAAACAAATTCGACCAACAAATTCGACCAAGCTATCAAAACCAAGGGTTCAACCAACCGCCGCGGATTCCCGAGGCGGTCAGTTGAGCGTTTGGCGGTCAGGCATCAGCCATGTGGCCGCTGAAGTAAGTTTCGTAAGCGCTGAGATCCAGCAAACCATGACCGCTGAGGTTGAACAAAATCACGCGTTTCTGGCCGGATTCGCGGGCCTGAACCGCTTCCTGGATGGCGGCGGCCACGGCGTGGGCTGATTCAGGAGCAGGCACAATGCCTTCCGTGCGGGCGAACTGGACGGCGCTTTCAAAGACCTTGGTTTGGTGGAGCGCCACGGCGTCGATCAGGCCGAGTTTCTTGCTGTGGCTGACCGTGGGCGCCATGCCATGGTAGCGAAGACCGCCGGCGTGGATCTTGGGCGGCATGAAATCGTGGCCCAGGGTGTGCATCATCAGCAACGGGGTCATTTGGGCGGTGTCGCCAAAATCGTACCGCAATTCGCCGCCCGTGAGGGACGGGCAGGCGGAGGGTTCCACCGCGACGATTTTGTAATTCTTTTTCTCAATGATTTTTTTGCGGATGAAGGGGAAGGTGAGCCCCGAAAAATTGCTTCCGCCGCCAACGCAGCCCAGGATGACATCCGGTTCTTCACCAGCCATCTCCATTTGTTTGATGGCTTCCTGGCCGATGACGGTTTGATGCAGGCACACGTGGTTGAGGACGCTGCCGAGTGAGTATTTGGTGTTAGGGGTGCGGACCGCGGCCTCGATGGCTTCACTGATGGCGATCCCCAAGCTGCCGGGGCATTCGGGATCCTGGGCGAGAACTTTCCGGCCATATTCAGTTTCATGGCTGGGGCTGGCATGCACCTTGGCGCCCCAAGTGTGCATGAGCATGCGCCGGTAAGGCTTGTGCTGGTAGCTGACTTTCACCATGAACACGGTGCATTCCAAGCCGAATAACTGGCAGGCCATGGACAACGAAGATCCCCATTGGCCGGCCCCGGTTTCCGTGGATAGGCTCTTAACTCCGGCTTCCTTATTGTAATAGGCTTGCGCCACCGCCGTGTTGGGCTTGTGGCTGCCGGCGGGGCTGCCGCCCTCATACTTATAATAAATGTGGGCCGGGGTTTGCAAAGCACGTTCCAGGCGCACTGCCCGCATCAGCGGCGTCGGGCGCCAAAGGCTGTAAATCTCACGGACGGGATCGGGGATCTCAATCCAACGCTCCGCGCTCATCTCCTGGCGGACGATGTTTTCCGGGAAAATTGCGACCATGTCCTGCAAGGTCACGGGCTGTTTGGTGCCGGGATGGAGCGGGGGAGGCATCGGCTCGGGAAAATCCGACAAAATATTGTACCAATGGGTTGGCAAATCGGCTTGCGTGAGGCTGAATTGGT
This sequence comes from uncultured Verrucomicrobiota bacterium, assembly GCA_964409245.1. GTDB lineage: Bacteria > Verrucomicrobiota > Verrucomicrobiia > Limisphaerales > UBA1319 > CAIMWS01. Next base: position 9,588 of record CAYPCQ010000113.1, on the reverse strand, counting down.
TGACCGTACTCATGTGTATTATTGGTTAACTTCTGTTTATCCGCGTTATAATCAATGGTTTGCTGCGCGTCAATCGCCGCCTGCAAGAAAATCGCGGGAAGATTTTTCCCTTGTGCTTTGCGGTGGATTGGCGAAATATCCGGAAAACCATCTGAAATTATGAAAATTGTAGCCGGTGTAGATTTTGGAACCCTGAGTGTGCGCGTATCGATCGTGGACAGCCAGAAAGGCAGGCTGGGTTCAGCGATCGCCGAATACCCGTTGCACCGCAAAAAGGACGATCCCGACCACGCGACTCAGAGCCACGCCGACCAAATGGAGGCTTTGGCCAAGGCCACCCGGGAGGCTTTGAAAGCGGCGGAGGTCGATGGCAGGCAAGTTCTGGCGATCGCCCTGGACACCACCGGATCCAGTGTGGTGCCAGTAGGGGCCGAACTGCGGCCGTTGGATGATTATTATTTATGGTGCGACCATCGGGCCAAAGGCGAGGCGGCCCAAATCACTGAGCTGGCCCACCGCCTCAAACTGAAAAATATCAATTGGTGCGGCGGCACCTATTCGTCGGAATGGGGATTCTCCAAGCTGCTGCATTGGCTGCGGAACAATGCCAAAAAGCGGGCCAGCATGGTCACCGCTTTGGAACATTGCGACATGGTGGCGGCCGTTTTATGCGGGATCAAAGAGGCCAGGCAAGCGCCACGCAGTGTCTGCGCCATGGGCCATAAGTGGATGTGGAATGAGGCTTTGGGTGGTCTGCCGGCGCAAAAATTCCTCAGCCAGGTGGATCCCCTCTTTGACGGGATAAACGACAAGTTGTCTGGCGTGTATGCCACCTCGGATAAACTGGCTGGACGGTTGTGCCCCGAATGGGCCGAAAAACTTGGGTTGCCGGCGGGGATTCCCATCCCGGTGGGCGCCTTTGACGCCCATTGGGACGCGGTGGGCGCCGGCATTGCCGAGGGTGATGTGGTCAACGTGGTGGGCACTTCAACCTGCATCATGGCCATCGCCAGGAAAACCCAGCTGATACCGGGCGTTTGTGGCGTGGTGCAAGGCTCCATTCATCCGGGATTCACAGGCATTGAAGCTGGCTTATCAGCCACGGGCGATATTTTTGACGCCATAGCCCGGCGGTCCAACACCGATTTGGGCAGCCTCTCGGGAGGTTTGGAAAAGTTCAAGGCGGGCCAGACCGGTTTATTGCGCCTGACTTGGGACAATGGGGACCGCACCGTTTTGGTGAACCCGGAACTGGGGGGTGTTTGCCTTGGGTGGAACCTGGTGCATACCGCTCAGGATGAGCTGTTTGCGGCGATTGAGGGAACCGCTTTCCACACCCGCATCATATTGGAGCGCATGAGTGAATATGGCGTGCCCATCCAGCGCGTGATTAATGGTGGAGGAATTCCCCAAAAGAACGCAACGCTAAACCAGGTTTATGCCAATGTGTTCAATAAACCAGTGCTGGTCCCTAAATCAGAGGTGACAAGCCTTGGTTCCGCGATCTTCGCTTTCCTGGCGGCGGGCGTGTTCAAGAGTGTGGAGGCTGCCCAAAAGGCACTGTGCCCGGCCTACCGCATCATCAAGCCGCAAGCCAAATCCGCGGCTATTTACGGAGAATTGTTTCCATTATATCGGGATCTTTATTACGGATTGGGCAAACCCGATGCGCCCAAGGCGGGCTTCGGCCACATCCTGCCAGCTTTGCGCAAACTGGCGGCCAAAGCCCGAAAAGGCTGATTCAACGGCAAAACATCATGGATCAGGTTGGAAATTCCACCCACGGCATCGATTCTGTGGAAAAACTGGCGCCTTTGCTCGAATTGGCGGCACTCGCCTCAGATCTAGACCAGAGAACCATAAAGCTGTTCTGCCAGGAGGCCAAATTCCTCCATTTGAGAGCGGTATGTGTCAATGGATCACGGGTGGTTCTTACGCGGCATTTGCTTGATGATACACCCATCAAGACCTGCGCCGTAGTGGGGCATCCCTGGGGTGCCTGCGATGCCGACGCAAAGCGTTTTGAAGTGGAGGCCGCGGTGGACAACGGCGCCCAGGAAATCGAAGCGTTCATTAACCTCGGCTGGCTTAAAGACGGAAACGACCAGCTCATTTTGCGCGAACTGAGGGATGTGTGCGAAGCCGCTGATGAGCGGCCGGTGAAAATCATTATCGACGCCGGCCGGTTAAACGCCCCGGAATTGGCGCTGGCCTGCCGCCTGGTGGTTGATTCGGGAGCCCATTTCATCACTGTGGCTTCCGGTGTGGGGAGGGATTTTGGCCCTATAACGGTGGATCAGGTGCGCCGGGTGCGTGAATTTGTGGGGCCGGAATTCGGGATCAAGGTTCTCGGTTCCATGGCGGATGCCCGCCACGCCTTGGATCTCTTGGAAGCCGGGGGGAATTTGTTGGGCAATGGAACCGTTGCGGAGGTGTTGAAAAATTTTCGAGCCAGGCAACCACAGCCGCCAGGCGGCCCGAATCCCCAAGCCAATTAAAGCCTTATTTTTAGGCTTGCTCCGGAGCGAATTAAATACTTAAGTTAATCAAACGCAAATATGAGTAACCCGATGAACCAAAATACTAGTCAACTACCGGCATATCTGGCCAACGCCAGCCCTAATCCCAAGGATAAACGCGCTCCGTGGTATTCCAACACGGCCCCCACTTACGCAGGCATTTTCCTGTGGTTCGTGTTCTGGGATTCCATGGCCGGCAACGGGCTCGCCACTGGCGGGTTGGGATCCACCTTGCTGGGCATCGTGTTGGGCGCCGTAATCAGTTACTTTTTCTTTTATTTGGTGCCGGGCCTGTTGGGGCTCAGAACGGGATTGCCCCTCTATGTGGTGGGTACTTCCACGTTCGGCACCGTGGGGGGATTGATCATGCCTGGCTTCTTCATGGGACTGCTGCAGTTCGGCTGGTTGGGAGTCAATACCTGGGGATCGGCCGGCGCCTTGGCCAAAGGATTCGGCATGCCCAACCTCTTTATTCCATTGTGCGTTATTTGGGCTTTGGGCGCAGCGTTTGTGGGGCTCAAAGGCATTCAATATGTGGCCAAGGTGGCCACATTCCTGCCGCTGATACCGCTGGTGGTCCTGATCGTCGGCTTGGCCAAATTCGGCGGTTCGGCTGCCAATTACACGATTCCCGCTTCCGCCGCTGGTGCCGCGGCCACGGGGGGAGGCTTGAATGCCATGCTGGTAATGATTGCCGCCATTGTGGGCTTTTTTGCCACTGCCGGGGCGGCGGGTGTGGATTTCGGCACCAACAGCCGTGATCGCAAAGATGTCCAAATGGGTGGCATCGTCGGCATCGTGATTGCCATCATCTTTACGGCGGGAATCTCGGTAATCGCCGTGGCTGGCGCCCGCGCATCATCTCCTGAACTCGCCAACGTGGCCACCATGACGGATGCCCTCCAAAAAGTCCTCGGCAAGGAAGTGTTTGCCGCCATCATGATCGGCCTCACTCTCGCGTCCTTCCCGGGCGCGTGTTTCTCCTCCCTCATTGCGGCTAATAGCTTCAAAACGGTCATGCCACAAATCAATCCATTTGTCACCGTCGGCATCGGTGCCATCGTCAGCATGCTGCTGGCCATTACCGGGGCGGCGGGCAATTTGGGCGGTGTTTTTGGTTTGATTGGCGCCTCCTTCGGGCCGATTTGCGGCGCCATGGCGGTGGATTACCTGTTAGCGGGCGGCAAGTGGGCTGGACCCCGGGCTGGATTCAATCCGGCTGGCTGGATCGCCTGGGCCTTGGGCTTCATCGTTGGCATTCTGCCTAACGGCATGCTGCCGGTTGCGATGCAGGTGAATATTCCTTGCGCGCCGGTGGCCGCCTTCATCGTGGGCGCCGTGGCCTATTTCGCCTGTGCCAAGATGGGCTTGCAGTCAACCACCGTGCCGCTCACGGGTAAATTGGCGGAAGCCACCAAGTAATACCAAACTGAAATAATTTACAAATCAACCCGCCCCGGTTTATCCAGGGTGGGTTTTTTCTTTGCCCCGGGCATGGTTCCCGCGCGAATTTTTGGAGCATTGAAACCCGGTTTACCCTTTTGACTGTCAGCGGCAGGATCATTAGGATGCGGCAGATGAAAAACTATGCGGCCATCACTCTGGTGTTCCTGGGCGGTTTCGTCATCATGGTGCTGGAAATCATTGGGGCCCGTTTTTTGGCCAAGGATTTTGGCGGCGCATTCTACGTGTGGATCAGCCAGATCGGGGTCATTTTGATCGCGCTCGCGGCCGGCTATTTTGTGGGCGGTGCCATGGCGGACCGATTCCAAAAGGCGAGTTTCCTGGCGGCTTTGCTTGTGCCGGCAGGCGTGTTCACCTGCCTGATTCCGGATTTTGCCGGCCAGCTGATCAATGCCATTGTCATGCGGCATCCGCTGGATCAACCCATTCCGCGGATTTGGCAAAAACTGGATCCGGCAGTCGGCAGCGCCCTGATATTCCTGCTGCCCTGCTTTGTATTGGCCACTCTTTCGCCCTATATGATCCGGCTGGCTTCAAAAAACCTGGCTCAAGTGGGCAAAGTCAGCGGAGTGATTTCCGCCTCCAGCACGATCGGCAGCATCGCAGGGGTGTTCATCTCGGGATACATCCTCATCGACGCCATGAGTTTGACCGAAATCTTCCGGGCATCGGGAATATTAACCATTGCCTTGGGGGTCTTATGCTTGTTCATGGACCGCTGGCTAAAGGCCGGGGAAACCGTATTGCAGGAAAAACAACCGCCAACTGGATCCGCAAAATGAAAATCGATCTACTGTCTAAAACCCGAATGAACCAAATCCACGTTGCATGCCCGCTCACCTGCCAGATGGTGGGTTTTGGCATTTGCGCAGCGGTGGCTTTATTGCTGAGCGCCATGGGAGGTTTCCTCCAGGCGCAAGGAGGGGTGGTTTTTGAAGTCACCTCCCCATATCACCACATCCGGGTGATGGACCAGTTAGGCATGCGCACCCTGATGTTCGACAACGCCACTGAAAGCCGGATTTCACTCTCCGATCCCCTGAAAGGGCATTTTGAATATTCCGAGTATTTCCATATGCCGTGGGTTTGGAACAACCAAATCAAGAGCGCCCTTATGATCGGGTTGGGCGGCGGCAGCACGGCGCTCGCCTGGCAGCATTATTACACGAATGTGACCTTCGAAGTTGTGGAATTGGACCCCAAGGTGGCCCAAGTGGCGACCAAATATTTCCAGGTGAAGGAAACCGCCAACCTCAAGATCCACATCGAGGATGGCCGGATTTTTTTGCGTCGCGCCCAACAGAAATACGATGTGCTGCTCCTGGATGCCTACACCACCGGGCGCTACGGATCCTCCATCCCTTATTCTTTGGTAACCAAAGAGTTTTTTGCCACAGCGAGCGAGCATTTGAGCACCAACGGGGTGATTGCTTACAATGTCATTGGCTCGGTCATGGGGCAGCGGGAAAGCATTGTCAGCGCCATCTATAAAACCATGTCGAGTGTGTTCCCGCGCGTTTATTACTTTCCAGCCAATTCGTCGCGGAACGTGGTGTTGGTAGGGACCAAATCCGCGCGGCCGGCAACGATGGAGGGGCTGAAACGGAATTTAGACGCTCTGCACAAACAGGGATGGACCACCTTGCCCACTTTCGCAGCCCGGTTGGAAAATTTCCGATTGGTTCCACCGCGTGCTGCCGCGCGATCCCGAGTGTTGACCGACGACTTCGCGCCAACCGATGGCATGTTGAGCACCGAAGATTCCAATTTTTAATGAGGGTGGGGGAGTGGTTCTCATGGAAATGGTGATCTCATACCCGGCTTGCCAGACGGCCTGAGTCGCCATAAAGCATAGGCCATGGTGAAAAACGATGGAATTTAGGCCGCTCGCTACGAGCTGAAATATCTCCTCACGGAGGAGAAATCTCACCGAATGAGGCCTTTAATTGCAGGTATGTTGGCTTGGATGCTTGCTGTCAACTATGAGAGCAAATTCCTCTGCGCGGCCACCAGGCAATGGGGATGGAATCGCTTGCTAGCTGGGAGCGTCTGCGCACGCTTGAGATTGCTGGATGAACTGTGTGCAAACCGAAGACCGTTGCTGCTAATCGGTTGGTCTGGGCCGACATGGAGTGCGGTTTTCAAGTTCTGGAAATCCCCACCGGATCAAGATTTGGGCATTTTCAACACACGTTCAGGCGTTGCTTTGAGCTACTCAAAAATCCAGGCCACGTCATAGCGATACTCCTGCTCTCTTCAGCACCTGCTGCTGCGCCTTGGTCAACAGTCAACGGTTTTGTGGAAGCCTGGCCGAACGCTTCGTAACTCTCCTTCAAGCGCTCGTGCAAGCGAAGGTAGATGAACGCATCAGCCGCCTCCCGAATCGCCCGTTGCTCCTTGGAACCGCGTGGGTAATCTCAGAACGTTGGACATCCAGCGATCATCTGATGGGGACGTAGGATTAATAAACCAAATAAATCAGATTAGGTATCGGGATGTATTGGGTTGGGGAGTGAAGAAGTATCCTGATCTCACACGGATAACCTTGGCATTGATTATCAATGGTTTGCGTTGCCAGAAGCAGGGATTAGGGATCAGGAAATCCGACGCCGGGATTCGGTGGCGGGAAGGTTCCCCGGTGGCAGCTGGGAGCGGCGGCGGCCCTCCGCTGGGAGCGGGGCGGGAAAATAAAACGATCCCCTTGAGCGCTGGTAATGCTTTGGTGATCCCGGTAGGCTGCGGGTCATGGCGCAACTGCTTTTACCCATTTTCCCGGAAGGCACGATGCTGATTAACCAGCAGGTGGGCTTCAGCCGGCAAGACGGGCGGATCACGTATTTTGTGCCTGGCGCGCCGATTTTTGAGCACGATGCGCCAGATCGCGCCAGCTTCCGCCTCATTACCAGCCAACTCTACACCCACGGCCATGCCGAACAGGCGGAGATCGCCCGTGCTTTTGGGGTGACGCCCTTGAGTGTGAAACGGGCGGTGAAAGAGTTTCGGGAGCATGGGGCGGAGAGTTTTTTCCAGCCACGGGCGGGCCGCGGGCCGGCGGTGTTAACCCAGGCGGTGGTGGCGCAGGTCCAGCAGCGGCTGGATCAGCGGCAGAGTGTGTCCGAAGTGGCTCAGGCACTGGGCCTGAAGGTGGACACCCTGCGCAAGGCCGTGCGAGCGGGCAAATTGCATCGGCCGCCGGCGGAGCCGGCCCCGCCACCTGCAGAGGCGGCCAGCACGCAAAGCCAGCGTAGCGCGGCCGATAGCCAGGCGCCGCTGGGGGTGGGAGCCACGAACACGGAGGAACGATTGCTGGCCAGCCTGGGTGCGCTGGAAGGGGTGCCGACGCGTTTTGAGGCCTGCGCCGATGTGGCCAGGGCGGGGGTGTTGCTGGCCTTGCCGGCACTGTTGGAGATGGGGTTATTGCGCCACCAGGCCAAGTATTTTCAATTGCCCAAGGGGTATTACACGGTGGTGCAGGTGTTTTTGCTGCTGGCGTTTATGGCGCTGGCGCGGATCAAAGCGATGGATTCGCTGCGCTATGAACCGCCGGGGGAATGGGGCAAACTGCTGGGCTTGGACCGGATTCCGGAGGTGCGAACCTTGCGGCGCAAGCTCAAGCATTTGGCGGCCACCAGCCGGGTGGAAGCGTGGAGCGGCCAATTGGGCCAGGACTGGATGGCGGCCGATCCGCTGAACCTGGGCGTGTTGTATGTGGACGGGCATGTGCGGGTGTATCATGGGCAGGCGGTGAATCTGCCCAAGCATTACGTGGCCCGGGAGCGGTTGTGCCTGCGGGCCAGCGCTGGCTATTGGGTCAATGCCATGGACGGACAACCGCTATTCGTGGTGAGTCCAGCGGTGGACGCAGGCCTGTTGGCGGCCTTGCGCCAGGTGATCGTGCCGCGCTTGCTGGCCGAGATGCCCGGCCAGCCCAGCGCGGCGGAACTGGCCGCCGATCCGCAGTTGTGCCGGTTGACGCTTGGCTTTGACCGGGAGGGCTACAGCCCGGACTTTTTCCAGGACATGTGGCAGTTGGGGGTGGCCTGTTTGAGCTATCACAAATATCCCGGGCCGGACTGGCCGGAAAAGGAATTTGGGTCCATGGCGGTGCGGCTGGCCGGGGGGCAGATGGAGACGATGCGCCTGGCCCAGCGGCGCACGGTGCTGAGCAACGGATTGGAGGTGCGGGAAATCCGGCATTTGAGCCAGCAGGGGCACCAGACCCCGGTGCTGACCACCAATGAGCAGTTGCGGATCGGGGCGGTGGCGGCCGGGATGTTTGGGCGCTGGTCGCAAGAGAATTACTTCAAATACATGCGGGAGAACTTCGATTTAGACCGGATGATCGAATATGGCGGAGAACCGGTGGACGCCCAGACCCGGGTTGTCAATCCCGAACGGCGGCGTTTGGACAGCCAAGTGCGCAAGGTGCGCGGTCAATTGCAGCGCAAGCAGAGCGCCTTCGGCCAAATGAGCCTGTGGGGCGAGATCGAGCCATCGGTAGTGCAGCAATATGTGGAGCGCAAGGAAACGTTGCGCGGCGAGATCCAACAGTTGGAGGCCCAGTTAGTGCAACTCCAAGCGAAGCGGTCCCCCGTTGCCACTCACATCACCGTGAGTGAGCTGCCGGCCTCCGAACAGGTGGGCCGGTTGCGGTTCAAGAGCAAACACTTTATCGACACGATCAAAATGATCGCCTATCGGGCCGAGACGGCCATGTGCGAAACGGCGCGGGCGGCCATGCGCTCGTGGCAGCAGGACGACGCGCGCAAGTTGCTGCGTTCGGCCTACACCACGGAAGCCGATTTGGTGCCCGACGAGGTGGCGGGCACCTTGACCGTGGGCTTGCATTATCCGGCCAATCCCGTCACGGCCAAAGTCCTGGCACACCTCTGCCAGGAATTAACCGAAACCGAGACGGTGTTTCCCGGCACAAATTTGCGCTTAATTTACCAATTGGTGTCATCGCAAAATCCTGCATGTCCTTCGATCTGAAACTATGGCGATCGATTCCAAAGTTCTGCATGTTGCACGATTGTCCCGGTCCCTCGCCTCCGTGGCAGAACCTGATCGTGCACTGTGGTCAAGGGATTCTGGCAGCGGCACGGGGGGCGGCTTGCGCTTTGCATTACGACTCATTCCCGGAGAGCAAACCAAAGAAATGGCGGAGGGTCAGTAGTAAAGTGGTCGGCAGCAAAAGTCCCCTGTGGAAATACGGCGAGCTTTGCGATGGGCAAAGGGGCCAATATACTAAAATACTAAAGTTCCGAGCATACAACAGCCTCAGAACTGTGGCACGGTCGTCGGTTTCTAACCCAAGTTTCGCACCAGTTTGTAAAGTTAACGTTATCGAAGGCCAGTATTTTTCCAAATATTTGTTGTAAGTCGTTGATAATCAGCACTAGTAATTTTGATTCTAGCCGTTTGTAGAGACTATTTCTTGTAACGTTATCGATATAGTTAGTTGACGGTACCCAGCCAGTCCCTTATCGTGGTTCCATGATGATTGACTTTTGGCGGCTGAACCCTGGCCCGCGCCTGAGCGCGGTTCCTTGGAGTTTGGCAAAAGTCTGAATCCGCGAAATGCGGACAAAGCACTCCGCTGGCT
>CAYPCQ010000112.1:0-30616 GCA_964409245.1 uncultured Verrucomicrobiota bacterium | reverse complement strand
AAATCTACAAAAGATTCTGACTGAGCGCAAGTTTTATCGTTACGAAGTCAAATTATTCCCCGTCCGGATTCGCAGATATTCAGGGGCCGCCTGCCCGGGGCGTCCCGCTGGCGGCCATTTTGTTGATGACATCCGGCGGGCTGGCCTGGAAAATGGCGCGCATGAAAGCATGCTTGCCATTGACGGTGGCCCGCCATTTCCGGGCCTGCGGCTGCCGGGCGTTGCCCCAGGTTTGGCCGATGCTGTTGGTTTGCCTCCTCCTGGCCTGGCCCCAGCCCGTGCCCGCGGCCCAACTGCCGGCGGGAAAAATCCGGCCGGTCAAGCCCTCCACCCTGGCCACCCTTCCGCTGGAGGCGGGCCGGCGGCTGCACGTGTGGTCTGATACCTGCAATGTGTATGTGCTGCAGGATGGTGAGTCCGCGCTCCTGGTCGATTTGGGGGAGGGGAGCGTGCTGGACCAACTGCCGGCGCTGGGGATCAAACAAGTCGAGTGGGTATTGTTCACCCATCACCACCGGGAGCAGTGCCAGGGCATCGCCAGACTGGCTGCCTGGGGCGCCCGGGTTGCGGCGCCGGAAGCGGAGCGGGCTTTGTTCGAGCGCCCGGCCGATTTCCGCAAAATGAAGGTGGCGCTGGGGGACGCTTACACCATCCATGGCGCCAGCTATGTCCGGCCTTCCATCCAGCCCATCCCGCTGGATCGCGGCCTCAAGAAAATGGACGTGTTCGACTGGCACGGCAGCGAAATATGGTGTGTGGACACGCGGGGCAACAGCCCCGGGGCCATGTCCTATTTCCTGCGGGACCGGGGCCGCTGGCTGGCTTTCAGCGGGGATGTGATGCTCGCGGGCGGCAAGCTGCACCAGTGGTTCGATTCGGAGTGGGATTACGGCTTTGCCGCGGGCCTGTATGCGCTGATCAGTTCCGCCAGCATGGTGGCCAGCTACCGGCCCAGCCTGCTGCTGCCCGCCCATGGGGATCTGGTGGCGGAGCCGGGCGCCTTGCTGGCGCTCCACCAAAAACGCCTGCGGCGCCTCGCCCGGCTGCTGGTGCGCGGGTATGAGATCAACACGTTCGGCGCCGCGGACCAGGACGTGGTGTCGCGCCCCAGCCGGGTGCCCCACTTGTGGCAGATCACCCCGCATTTGTTCAAGTTCAAGGGGCCGGATTACTGGCCGAATTTCACCCTGCTCCTGGCCGATAGCGGGCACGCCCTGCTGGTGGATTGCGGGCTGGCGGACCGCCAGCAGCTGGACCGCACCCTCGCCCTGTTGAAGGAACGTTATGGCCTCCAGCAGATTGATGCGGTATTCATCACCCACATGCACGGCGACCATTTCCTGGATGTGCCTTACCTGCGGGAAAAATACGGGGTCCAGGCCTGGCCGCTCGACAAGGTGGCCATCCTGTGCCGGCATCCCGGGCGGTATGACCTGGCGGCGCCCATCCAGGCCTACGGCGCGGGCTTTGATTCCCTGGCCTGCGACCGCGAGTTCATCAGCGGCGAACGATTCACTTGGGAAGGCTGCACTTTCACGGTGGATTGGATGCCCGGCCAGACCTATTACGGCTGCGCCTTGCACGGGATCATTGATGGCCGGCGGGTGGCTTTCACCGGGGACAACCTGTTCGGCAACCCCGCGGACCCGGCCCAGACCGGCCACGAGGCCGTGGTGGCTCACAACCGCGCCATCCTTGAGGAAGGATACATCCTGGGCGCGGATTTGCTGAAGCGGATCCAGCCGGACCTGATTGTCGGCGGCCATTCCTACGTGATGAGCCGCCCGCGGGGCTTGATTGAGCGTTTCGGCAATTGGTCCCGCCAGATGCGGGCGGCTTTCCAGGCGGTCAGCGCGGAAGCTGACTACCGCTACAGCTTTGATCCATTTTGGGTCCGGTCCGAGCCGCTGCGCCTCTCCGCCAAGCCCGGCCAGGCGGTTGAAACGACGCTGGTGGTTGCCAATTTCCAGGACCGGCCCCAGCGCCACCGGCTGGTCTTGAGCGCTTTGCCGGACATCGAGGTGGAGGCTCCGGTGCGGGAAGGAAGCACCGGGCCGAAATCCACCACCCGTCTGCCGGTGCGCCTGAGGATCGGGGAAAAGGCAACCCCGGGCATCCACCTGGTGGCGATCGATGTCACGCGGGATGGCCGCCGCCTGGGCCAGCTGTTCGACTTTTTTGTGAATGTGGAAAAACCCTGAATTATGAAGCACCATTGCCATCCCCTTTATGGAACCATCCGGTTCGGCGTATGGACCAGCCTGGCAGCCCTATTAGCTGGCTTGGGCGGCGGATTCACCCACCCTCTCCGGGCCGCGGAACGCCCGCCGGTCACCCAGCCGCGAGCCACTTCAGGAGACACCGCGGTGGAGCCGGATTGGGCCGAGCGCCTGGCGATCACCGTGGGGCCGGAGAAGGCGGACCTGAACGGGACTTCCGACCGCGTTTTGCAGGCTGCGGTGGATTATGTGGCCCGGCTCGGCGGGGGGACCGTGCGCATTCTTCCGGGAACCTATCGCTTGCGCAACTCAGTGTTCCTCGCCTCCCGGGTGCGCCTGGTGGGGGCCGGCGCCGGAACGGTGCTGATCAAGGCGGATTCCATGGCCTCCCCGCTGGCCGCCGACAGCGATTGGTATGACCAGGAAATCACGCTGGCCAGCGCCGCCGGATTCGAGGTGGGGGATGGCGTTTGCCTGCGCGCCAAAAACCCCCACAGCAACGGCCAGACCGTGCTCAAGCGCACCCTGGTGGCCCGGCAGGGCGGCCGCTTCAAACTCGACCGCCCCCTGCGGGAAAACCTCTGGCAAATGGGCGAGTCCAGCGCCGCCACGCTCTTTCCCATCCTCAGCGGGGAGGGGATTGCGGACGTGGAAATCGAAAACCTCGTTTTGGATGGCAACAAAGAGCGCAACGCCAATTTGGACGGCAATTACGCCGGATGCATCTGGCTGCAGGATTGCAGCCGCGTCGTGATCCGCGGGGTCACCGCCCGAAATTACAACGGGGACGGCCTCAGCTGGCAGGTTTGCCATGAGGTGGTGGTGGAGCACTGTGTTTCCGCCGGCCACACCGGCCTGGGCTTTCACCCCGGCTCCGGCTCGCAGCGGACAGTCATCCGCCATTGCCGGGCGGAGAACAACGACATCGGCCTGTTTTTCTGCTGGGGCGTGAAATACGGCCTGGCGGAGCAGAACCAGCTGGTGGGGAACCGCGTGGGCATCTCCATCGGCCACCGCGACACCGGCAACCTCGTGGCCGGCAACCAGGTCGTCAACAGCCGTGAAACCGGCATCCTTTTCCGCCCGGAGCGGGATGCCTCCTTTGCGGGGAACCACAACCTCATCCTCAGCAACCGGGTGGAAAACAGCGGCGGGGAAAATGGGGTGGCCATCGATGTTCAGGGGCCCACCCAAGGCGTGGTTTTGCGCCAGAACGAACTGATTGAAACCCGCCAACCCGGCCGCCGGGTGGCCATTCGTTTGGGGCGGGACACCCGGGACATCCGGCTGGAAACCAACGTGATCAAGGGCTTCGCCCAGGAACTGCTGCGCGAGCCGGCGCCGTGACCACGGCGGCGGACCACAGCTTGCATTGTTGGTGGGGGATTGCTATAGTGGGAGCGATGAAAAAAGTTGCCGTAATACTTTCCGGTTGCGGGGTTTTCGATGGCAGTGAAATCCATGAATCAGTCCTGGTTTTGCTGGCTTTGGACCGGGCCGGCGCCCGGGTGATCTGCGCCGCGCCGGATATCCCTCAACACCATGTCACCAACCACCTCACCCGGCAGCCGGCCGCAGGTGAAAGCCGCAACGTGCTGGTGGAATCGGCCCGGATCGCCCGCGGCAACATTGTCCCCTTGAGCCAGTTGAAGCTGGAGGAAGTGGACGCCATCATCCTGCCCGGCGGTTTCGGCGCGGCGACCAATCTGTGCGATTTTGCCTTGACGGAGGCCGCCTGCCAGGTGGATTCCAGCCTCGCCCAACTGCTCCAGGCGGCGCACCGGGCGGGCAAGCCGCTCGGTTTTATCTGCATCGCCCCGGTGATCGCGGCTCAACTGCTGGGTGTGGACCAGGTGGAGATCACCATCGGCAACGATGCGGGCACCGCCGCGCGCCTGCAGAAAACCGGCGCCAAGCATGTCGCCTGCAACACGCACAACGTGGTCATCGACCGCCGCTTGAAAATTGTCACCACCCCGGCCTACATGCTGGCTTCCCGCATCACCGAAGCCGAGGCCGGCATCAACAAACTCGTCCAGGCGGTATTGGAGCTGGCCTGATGAAACTTGACTCCTGGGCCCTTGGGCTGGCGGTTTGGGGCGCTTGCTGCGCCTTCGTGCCGGCGGAAACTTTTTACTTCAACTACACCAACCTGAACCGGCGGGTGGCGGTGCTGCTGGCGGATAGCCAGCAGGCCAGCCTGGGCGGGCGCAAAATCAAGGATGTGAATGTCCGGCTCGACCTGGACAGCCTCAGCCCGGAAGCGCCCATGTTCAATGGGGATCTTTATGTGTCCCTGACCCACGGGACCAATTATGCCGTGCTCATGAACCGCGTGGGCCGCTCGGCCACCAATTCCGTCGGTTATTGGGACGCGGGGGTGTCCGTGGTCTTCGATGACCACGCGCCCAACGGGGACATCCACCTTTACCGGCAGGCCGCCGATCCCGGTGGGAAGGCCTTGACTGGCGCCTGGGCGCCGGATGGGCGGACGGACGATCCAGCCCTGGTCCAGACCGGGAGCCCGCGCACCGCGCTGCTCAGCTCGTTCATCGGCTCCAGCGCGGACGGCGAGTGGGTGCTGACGGTTTTTGACAATGAGAACCTGACCGCCGTCACCAGGCTGGCCGGCTGGGGCCTGGAAATAACCATCGCCTCGACCAATGAGGCTCCGGAGATTGTCACCCAGCCCGCCAGCCTGGTGCGGACTGCCGGGGGCACGGCCGCTTTTTCGGTGACTGCCGTGGGCGCCGACCCGTTGGGCTACCAATGGAGCTTCAATGGCCTGGCTCTGCCGGGCGCCACCAATTACCTGCTCGCTTTGAGCAATGTGGCGCCTGCCCTGGCCGGAGCCTACCAGGTGGTGGTCACCAATCAGAACGGATTCGCCACCAGCCAGGTGGCCACGCTGGCGGTCCAGGTTCCGCCGTCCTTCAGCAACCCGCTGGTCCGCCAGACCAATATGGCCGGCACGGCGGCCGCGTTTTCCGTGGAGGCCACCGGGACGCCGCCGCTCAAATACCAGTGGTGGTTCAATGGGGCGCCGCTGGCCGGCGCCACCAATGCCTCCCTCGCCCTCGCCAACCTCCAGGCCGCCCAGGCGGGCGGCTATGGCCTGGTGGTGTCGAGCCTGGCCGGCGTTTATTCCAACCTGGTGGCGGTGCTCACGGTTTGGGAGCCCCCGGCGATCCTCCAGCAGCCGGCGGATTTGGTGGTGGCGGCGGGCGCCCCGGCCACTTTCGCGGCCCAAGGTTCCAGCGCGCTGCCGATCGCCTGGCAATGGCATCGCAACACCAGGCCGCTGCCGGGCGCCACCAATGCCATGCTGTTGATTCCCAGCGCCCGCCTGGAGGATGCCGGGCAATATTCGGTGACCTTGAGCAGCCTGGCCGGGGTGATCGCCAGCCGCCAGGCCTCCCTGGCGGTGTATGAATTGCCGCGGATCATCCAGCAGCCGGTGAACTGGAGCGTGCGGCCCGGCAGCAATGTGGTTTTCCGGGTGGTGGCGGAAAGCGCCCTCCCGGTGGCCTACCAATGGCACTTCCAATCCCTGTTGGTGCCCGGCGCCACCAATGACACTTTGTCGATCGCCAATGCCCAATTGAAGGACGCGGGCGAATACTGGGTGTCAGTGACCAGCGCCGTGGGGCAGGTTGCCAGCGGGCTGGGATTGCTCAGCCTGCTCGCGCCCCCGGCCATCACCACCCAGCCGGCCAGTTTGGTCAAAACGGCCGGCACCAACGCCTTGTTCAGCGTGGGGGCCACCGGCTCGGAGCCGCTGCATTACCAGTGGTTTTTCAACTCCCAGGCCATTCCCGCCGCCATTGGCACTTCGCTCAGCCTGGCCAATGTGGATCCGGCCAGCGCGGGTTCTTACTGGGTGGTGGTCACCAACCTGGCGGGATTCGCCACCAGCCAGGTGGCCACGCTGGCCGTCCAGGTTCCGCCGTCCTTCAGCAACCCGCTGATCCGGCAGACCAATATGGCCGGGACCGAGGTGTCGTTTTCCGTGAGCGCCACCGGAACGGCGCCGCTTGTCTATCAATGGTGGTTCAATGGGGCGCCCCTGGCCGGCGCCACCAATGCTTCCCTGGCCCTGGCCAATCTCCAAGCCGTCCAGGCGGGTGGGTATGGCCTGGTGGTCTCCAACCCGGCGGGCGTTTATTCCAACCTGGTGGCGGTGCTCTCGGTTTTGGGAGCTCCGGCCATCACCGCCCAACCGGCCAGTTTGGTCAAAACCGCCGGCTCCACCGCTTTGTTCAGTGTGGCCGCCACCGGCTCGGAGCCGCTGCATTACCAGTGGTTTTTCAACTCCCAGGCCATCCCCGCCGCCAATGGCATTTCGCTTAGCCTGGCCAATGTGGATCCGGCCAGCGCGGGTTCTTACTGGGTGGTGGTCACCAACCTGGCGGGATTCGCCACCAGCCAGGTGGCCACGCTGGCCGTCCAGGTTCCGCCGTCCTTCAGCAACCCGCTGATCCGGCAGACCAATATGGCCGGGACCGAGGTGTCGTTTTCCGTGAGCGCCACCGGAACGGCGCCGCTTGTCTATCAATGGTGGTTCAATGGGGCGCCCCTGGCCGGCGCCACCAATGCTTCCCTGGCCCTGGCCAATCTCCAAGCCGTCCAGGCGGGTGGGTATGGCCTGGTGGTCTCCAACCCGGCGGGCGTTTATTCCAACCTGGTGGCGGTGCTCTCGGTTTTGGGAGCTCCGGCCATCACCGCCCAACCGGCCAGTTTGGTCAAAACCGCCGGCTCCACCGCTTTGTTCAGTGTGGCCGCCACCGGCTCGGAGCCGCTGCATTACCAGTGGTTTTTCAACTCCCAGGCCATCCCCGCCGCCAATGGCATTTCGCTCAGCCTGGCCAATGTGGATCCGGCCAGCGCGGGTTCTTATTGGGTGGTGGTCACCAATCCGGCGGGATCCGCCACGAGTTCCGTGGCCACTTTGACCGTGATGGTTCAGCTGACGGTGCAAACCCCCGTCAATGGCACGGTGGAGGTCAATCCTCCGGGGCCTTGGTACGAGGCCGGCACTTCCGTCCGTTTGAGCGCCACGCCGGCGGCCGGGTCGGTTTTTGTGAAGTGGTCAGGCGACCTCCAGGGATCCGAGGCCCGGGTGGATGTCACCCTGGTCAGGAACCTTGCGGTGAACGCCATTTTTGGCCGGGTTCCCGCCTTGAGCTGGACACCCCGCACCGGCCTGGTGCTGTCGGGGTCGGCTGGGAACACTTATCTCGTGGACTTCACGGATAGCTTGAAAAGCCCGGTTTCCTGGCAGGCTTACGCCACGAACCGACTGGCCACCAACACTTGGGTCATTGGCGATCCCCGGACGAACGGCGCCGCCCGGCTCTTTTTCCGGGCCCGCCTGGCGGAATGAATCCGGCTGGCGCCGGCCAGGTTACTTGGAAATCATGCCGGCCTGGCGGGCGTAGTTGAAGATGCCCCCGGCATCGACCACCGGCCGCACATCCCCGAGGGGTTTCAGTTCAAAAACCTTCCCGGTGGCGGCCACGGTGATGCGGGCGGCATCCAGGTCCACCGTGATCCGGTCCCCGGTTTTCAAGGTTTCGCACAGCCGCTCGGCGCATTCGCAGGGATAGACCTCCCCGGTGGCCACGCAGTTGCGGAAGAAAATGCGCGCGAAGCTTTCGGCGATGACCACCCGGCAATTGGCGGATCCCAGGGCGATGGGGGCGTGCTCGCGCGAGCTGCCGCAACCGAAGTTGCGCCCGCCCACCACGATGGGGAATTCAGTGTCCAGCTGCCCTTCTTTCACAAACCGCGTGGGATAAAGCTGCTCCGGCAGCCCCCACAGGGCATAGCTCCCCAGTTTCTCGTATTCCTCCTTGATGGTCGGAATGAGATTCAAAAACTGGGCCGGGATGATCTGATCCGTGTCGATGTTGTCCCGGACCACAAAAATAGGTCCACTAATAACCGATTGCATGCGGCCAGTGTGGAGCGGTTCCGGGAAAAATTCAAGCGGCGTGTTCGGCGCCCGGCGGGCGGGCGGGAGCCGGCCGGTTTGCGAGGGGAAAACGTGAGGCGGGCAGACGGTGTCCCGCCCGCCCGCCTCGGAGAGAGGCAGCCGCCGGGGATTGGGATCAATCCTTGATCTTCGTCCCATGGCTGGCCACGCACCGCCAGGCGCTGCCTTTCCTGCACCAGGTGTCGGTGAAGCGGATGGTTCCACTCACATCCTTGCCTTTCAAAGTTTCTTTCGCCGTCATGCGGCCGGTGACCACCGCCATTTCCCCGTGCAGGCTCACTTTGATCTGGTCAGTCGTGGCGGAGCTGAAGACATCCTCGCCGGACTTCACCAAAGCCAGGCATTTTGCCTTATCCCAAACCTCCCCGTCGGCGTTGGTCAAAATGAACTCCCCGGCGTAGATCTGATCCAGCTTCTGCACGTCCGCCTTCACCAGGGCGTCGTTCCATTCGTTTTCCAGCTGGATCAGCTCGGCTTCGGCATTCGCGCTGCCGGCTTTGATCTTTGCGCCATGGGTGGCCACGCAGCGCCAGGTTCCCGCCTGCTTGCGCCAGATATCCGTGCAGCGGTAGGATCCGCTTGCATCCTGGCCCTTATAGGTCTCCTGGGTGGTGATGCGCAAATTCAAGATGGCTGTGTCGCCATGGATCTGGATCTTGAATTCATCGCTGACCGCGGATTTCACGACATCATCGCCCGCGGTCATGATTCCGATGGCTTGTGCTTTGCTCAGGACCACCCCCTCGGAATCCGTCATGATGAAGTCATCGGCGTATATCCGGTCAAGGAACCTGGCGTCCACTTTGATCAAGGCGTCATTCCACTGGCTTTCCAGCCGGAGCAGCTCCTGCTCATCGGCGGATCGTCCGGCCCGCGTGAAGGTCAGCTTGAGATCGGGCATGGCCGCCTCCCTGGTGGGTTGGAGGCCCCGTATCAGCACGGTGCAGGCGTTTTCGTTCAGCTTGGTGATCTCGGTGGATCCGATCCCGCATTTTCCCTGGCCGTCATACCCCAGTCCCATCCAGATCCATTGGTTGTTTCCCTGGCGGGCCAGCGTGTCCGCCGCCCGGCCGCCCATGGTGTCCAGGCTGAAGCTCCCGAGGGTGCGGGTTTCCGGCTGCCAATAATAGATGATGTTACCCGCTACGAATTCATGGCCATCCTGGGCTTGGACGGAATAGCGGATGTTCAGCGCCGTTCCTTTCAGATCCGGCTTGGCTTCAAACGTCCAACGGAGGGGATTGCCATTCCCGTCCTCCATTTTAGCTTCCCATTGGCCAACCAGCCAGGCCAGCGGTTTGAGGTTTTCATTCAGCAGCTCCTGGCCGACTGCCGGGCTGGACAACAGGATGCCCAGGGCGGTGGCTGCCAGGTTCGTCAAGTGTTTCATTCGCAAGGTTTGCATTTGGGATCAATATCGGAGTTTGTTCCGGGTTTCTTTTGATGATTTCAGGCTGAGCGTGGGCAATATTGCCAAGGTTCTTTTGCGAGCGCCTGCCGTCCGCTGGTTCTGACTGGCCATCGGGTTTCCGGACGCGGCTCTTCCAAGGATTGGGGGCTTGTCGCATCACTGAACGGCAAGCTGGATGCCATCGGCTTTATGACTCACTCCCCCCCGGTGGACGGAACAAAATCCACCGGGGGGGAAACCACATTTAACAACGAGCGGTAAAATACTCTTTTACCGGCGGCCATGATACCTTGGTACGGCGGATGGCGACAAATGATGCCACTGCGTATTTACTGCGTAGGAAAAATTTGCCTGCCCGCGTTTTGGTTTATTCAAACTGCTCGGCACCAGTCAGTTGGGAATCATAGCAGCCCGTAGAAAACCATCCAGCAATGGGCCTCTGAACCCTCCCACTTATTGGAACCGGAATGGGGGGATGTTTTGAACCTGCCCGGCCGCAGGCAATTCCAACCTGGAAAGGGCCTCCGGCCGGCGCACACCAAAACCTGGCGGAGATCGCAACGCACCGGATGCGCTGCGGGCCACGGAGGGTGCGCGAGCTTTTGGACTGCGGCGCGGCTGCGCCGCTTTGCATTCCTGGCCTTTGGCTGCGCCGCGGCTGGCCAACAGCTTTTGTTTCCTCCACGGTTTCAGTTTTCCCCTTTCTATGTATTCTGTGTGGTTTATGCCCCTTTTTACCGATCTTCCCTGCACCACCGCCGCCAGCCACTCAAAAAACCGGAGGCGCAATCACTTCCCTCCCCAGTGCTGGAGCCTGGCTCAGGATTTTGGCCGGGTGCTGAACTTGAAGATGGTGGTGCTCTTGAAGTTTTGGCCAGGCCGCAGGACCGGTGAGGGGAACGCCGGTTTATTGGGGGAATCCGGGAAATGCTGCGTCTCCAGGCAGAATCCGGCGTGGGCGCCAAACACCGCGCCATCGGCGCCGGTGAAGTTGCGGACGTGGTTGGCGGTATAGAGCTGCACGCCCGGCTCGGTGGTGTAGGCTTCCATCACGCGCCCGCTGCCCGGATCATAGGCCCGGGCGAAAAGGCGGTGAGTTTGGCCGCCGCCCGGCAGGACGTAATTGTGGTCGTAGCCCCCCGGCTTCGGCTGGAGCTGGGCGATGCGCGCGCCGACCAAGGCGGGCTGGGTGAAATCGAGCGGGGTGCCTTGGACGCTGGCGATTTCGCCGGTGGGGATCAGCTGGGCGTCCGCCGGGGTGTAGCGGTCCGCCGCCAGCCAGAGTTCATGGCCCAGGGCGTCCCCCGATCCGGCCAGGTTGAAATAGGCATGGTTGGTCAGGTTTATGACCGTGGCTTTGTCGGTCCTGGCCCGGTAATCCAGGCGCAGCTCGTTGTCGGCGGTCAGGGTGTAGGTGACGCTCACCTCCAGGTTCCCGGGGTATCCCTCCTCCCCGTCCGGGCTGAAATAAGTGAGCCGGACGGCGGCGGGGTTTTCCGCCTGGGGCAGCGCCTGGCCCCGCCAGACTTTGCCGCTGAAATTCTGGTTGCCGCCATGGATATGGTTCGGAGCGTTGTTGGCGGCGAGCCGGTATTCCACACCATCCAGCTTGAACCGGGCCTGGGCGATGCGGTTGGCGAACCGGCCGATCACCGCCGCCGCCGCCGGGTGCCCCTGGAGATAAGGCGCCAGGCGGTCCGCGCCCAGGACCACGCTGGCCAGGCGGCCGTCCCGGTCCGGAACGCGGATTTCGGTGATGATGGCCCCCAGGCTGGCCACCTTGACCACCATGCCCCGGGCGTTGCGCAGGGTGAATAGCTGCACGGCCTGGCCGCCGGCGGTCCGGCCGAATTCCGTCTCCTCCACGCCGGGGCCGGCCGGGGCGGCCACCGTTTGGGAGCCGCCGGCCGGGGGCAGGCTGGCGAGGCAAAGCATCAAAATCGTCCAAAAGCCGGGCGGGCGCCCCGGATTGCGCGAGATAGTTGTATTCATAAGCGTGCTGCCGGCCATTCTGGCCCGGAACGCCCCCCGAAGACAATTCAATTCCGGGGGCGTTTCCCGGGGCGCGGCCGGGCGCCGGAAATGGGTTGCCGAACGGCGGTCTTTGCCACAAACTGCGGGCATGTTCAGGCCGCAGGATTTGTTCGATCTGGGCCAGACGGCGCACGCCGCCCTGTTTGAGGGCTGCGAGTTTGCGTGGCAGGCGCTGCCCCGGATCAAGAGTTACCTGGCCACCCACTGCCGCCCCGGTTTCCACGGGCGGTTGCTGGGCCGCGTCTGGTTGGGGGAGCTGGTTTGGGTGGGGGAGGGCACGGTGATCGAGGAGGGCGCCATGATCAAGGGGCCGGCCATCATCGGCAGCCATTGCGAGATCCGCCACAACGCCTACCTGCGGGAGGATGTGATCATTGGCGACGGCTGCGTGGTGGGCAATGCCAGCGAACTCAAAAACGCCCTCCTGTTCAACGAGTGCCAGGCGCCGCACTTCAACTACGTGGGCGATTCGATCCTGGGCCACCGGGCGCACCTGGGCGCCGGGGTGAAGATCTCCAACGTGAAGCTCCTGCCGGGCCACGTGACCGTGGAGTACGAAGGCCGGCGCCACGACACCGGCCTGCGCAAATTCGGCGCGCTGCTGGGGGACCGGGCCGAGGTGGGCTGCAACGCCGTCCTGAATCCCGGCGCCATCCTGGGGCGGGGGGCGGTGGTTTACGCAAACCTGGCCTGGCGCGGCGTGCTGCCCGAGGGGCGGGTGGCCAAATTGCGCCAGTCGGTGGAAATCTCGGAGCGCCGCTGACCCCATGATCAGCCTTTTGGAAAATCAGCCCGCCGATTCCCCGGCTGGATTAGGCCCCCTGGTGGAGGGCATTTTCTCCCCCAGCGGGCTGCTCTCGAAATCCGCGAACTTCGAATACCGCCCGCAGCAGCAGCGCATGGCGGTGGCGGTGGCCCACGCCCTGGAGAGCGGGCAATCGCTCCTGGTGGAGGGCGGCACTGGCGTGGGCAAAAGCCTGGCCTACCTCATCCCCGCCATCCACTACGCCCTGGCGAGCCGCAAGAAGTGCATCGTTTCCACCCATACCATCAACCTGCAGGAGCAGCTGATCCAGAAGGATCTGCCCATGCTGGCGCAGGCGCTGCCCGTGTCCTTTAAATACACCATGCTCAAGGGCCGCCAGAACTACCTGTGCACCCGCCGGCTGGAGCGGGCCATCCACCAGGCCCAAGGGCTGTTCACCACCCCCGAGCAGGAGGAGCTGCGCCGGATCCACGAATGGGCGCAGCGCACTGAGGATGGCACGCGCTCCGATTTCGAGCTCGAGCCGGGCGAGAAAATCTGGCAGGAGGTCTGCTCGGAGCGCGGCCTCTGCTCGCCCAAGCTCTGCGGGGGGCAGTCGGATTTCGCCAAGGACCACGGCCTCTGTTTTTACCAGCGGGCGCGCAGCCGGTTCCTCTCGGCGGATGTGCTGGTGCTGAACCATACCCTGTTTTTTCTGACCATGGCTTCGGTGGAGGATCCGCCGGACGGCGGGGTGCTGTTCAAAAACGATTTTGTGGTGTTCGACGAAGCCCACACCCTGGAAACCGTGGCCGCCCGGCACGTGGGCCTGAGCGTTTCCAACGGCCAGATCCGCTACGCCCTCCAGCGCCTGTGGAATCCCCACACCCAGAAAGGGCTCCTGGCCCAGCTGCGCGCCGGCCAGGCCGTGACGCGCGTGGCCGAATTGCTGGAGGAGAACGACCGCTTTTTCACCGCCGTGGAGGAGGCGGCCGGGCAGCTGTTCCTGGAAACCCGCGCCGCCGCCCCGGCCGCCGCCGCCGCCGCGGGCGCCGGGCGCGCCTGGACGGAACTCCGCATCCGGCGGCCGGATTTCGTCGCCGATACGCTCACGCTCCCGATCCAGCGGCTGCGGGAGAATATCAGCAACCTCATCCGCCAGACCGAGGACAAGGACACGGGCGAGGAACTGCAGGAGGCCAACCGGCGCCTGGCGGAGCTGCGGGAGGAGATCGCCAGTTTCATCAGCCAGGATCCTGAGGACCACGTCTATTGGATCGAGCGCTCCGGGCGCAGCCGGACCCGGCCCATCATCACCCTCAACTCCGCCCCCGCGCAGGTGGGGCCTTTCCTGCGGGAGCGGCTCTTCGGGGCGAACACCTCCGTGATCCTCACCAGCGCCACCCTGGCCACGCGGGATTTCCAGGCCGCCCCCGCCCCCGGCCGGCGGGCGGCTCCCGCCCAAGGCCTGGAATATGCCGCCCGGCGCCTCGGCGCCGGGCAGGTGCCCGCCCTCCAGGTCGGCTCCCCTTTTGATTATGAGCGGCAGATGAAGCTTTACGTGGCCGGCAAAATGCCCGATCCCCGCGACCCGGGCTACCACGACGCCCTGGTCCACTGGATCCAGCACTTCATCCGGCAGACGCATGGGAAAGCCTTCGTGCTCTTCACCAATTCCAAGCTCATGCAGCAGCTTGGCGAGGAGCTGCAGCCGTTTTTCGACGAGCTGGGCCTGGAGTGCTTCATCCAGAACACCGGCACGCCCCGCTCCGTGATGCTGGAAAAATTCAAGGAAAACGTCGATTCCGTCCTGTTCGGCACGGACAGCTTCTGGCAGGGCGTCGATGTGCCCGGCGAAGCCCTCTCCAACGTGATCATCACCCGGCTGCCCTTCGCCGTGCCCGACCACCCCCTGGTGGAGGCGCGCCTGGAGCAGATCGAAGCCGCCGGCGGCAACGCCTTCGGCGATTACTCGCTCCCGGAGGCCATCCTCAAATTCCGCCAGGGCGTCGGGCGGCTCATCCGCACGAAAACCGACCAGGGCATCATCGTGGTGCTGGACAACCGCGTCCTCACCAAGAAATACGGCGCGGCCTTCCTGCAATCCATCCCCAAGTGCCCCGTCGAAGTAGTGTGACGGTTGCCCCTTTGCGGCCCTTCCCGTGTTCTCCCTCCGGGAAACCCGTTGGGGTTCCCGGAGGGAAAAGAAATGGCCGCGAGTGATTTCAGGTTTCCAAGTGGGGACCGGAATGGCCACGAAAGGGAACAAAGGGCACAAAAAAGGGCGGGGGTTCAGTGTGATCTGTGGTTCCGGTTTTTACCACGGATGGCGCGGATGCAGGAGAAGGGGGAGTGGTAAAAGCGCTGGCGTGCTCACCAAGGCTCCGCCGCGCAACTGGCGCGGAAATGGCCATTGGCAAGGCCGGATGAACCGGTTAGAGTATCCTCCGCAACCACATATGAAATATTATCTGCATTTGATCATGGGAGCGGTTTTGGCCGCCGGCGCGGCGCAGGGCTTGGCGGCGGCGCCCACACCCGCCACGGACCTTGCCCGGCTGATGCCCAAGCACGGCACGGTCAGCATTGCGCCCGCGGGCCGGTGGGAGGATTCGCTGGCCACCGGCAACGGCATCATGGGCGCCCTGCTGGCGGGCGATCCGATGGCGGACACCCTGATCCTGAACCACTGCAAGCTGTGGCTGCCGCTGGGCTCCCGCGAGGTGGTGCCGGACGTGGGGAACGTGCTGCCGGAGCTGCGCCGGATCATCGGCGAAAAAGGGTATCCGGCGGGCCGCCAGTTCTTCCTCGAACGGGCCAGGCAACAGGGCTGGGATGGCAAGCTGGTGTGGACCGATCCTTTCCACCCGGGATTCGTGCTCAAAATCGAGCAGACCGCCGAAGGGGCCATCACGGATTACGCGCGGGTGGAGGACTTTGCCACGGGGGAGGTGCGGGTGCAGTGGCAAACCGCCCAGGGTGGTTTTTCCCGGCGGCTATGCGTGTCCCGCGTGGACAACGTAGCCGTCCTCCAGCTGACCGGCCCGAAAGGCAAGCTGGCCTGCCGGCTGCGCATGGAGGCCATCGGCAACCGGCTCATCCAATCGGCCGTGACCCATGCGGACGGGCTGATCACGTGCCACAACACCTATGTGAACGGCAAGGGGGGGTATGACGGCGCGGTGCGGGTGGCGGCCGGGGATGGTGCCCTGGCAGGCGACGGCCAGGCCATCACGGTGGCCGGGGCCACTTCGGTCCTGCTGGTGATGCGCATCGAGCCGTGGAAAACGCCGCTGCCGGGCAGCGAAGCGTGGCCTTATTCCGCCCGCAATCCGGATTTTGAAAAGGAAACCGCCACGCGCTCCCAGAAAGCCGCCCGGTCCTACCAGCCGCAGTGGATGGACGGGCTGATCCGTGAGCTGGCCGCCCGGCCGGCCCGCTACGAGGCTTGGTTCCAGCCGCACGCCCAGGCCCACGGCGCCATCTACAACCGGGTGGCGCTCGACCTGGGCGGCAGCCCCGCCGAACGGGGGCTGTCCAGCGAGGCCCTGCTCGGCCTCGCCCAGCAGGAGAAACGGCTGCCTGCCGCCCTGCTGGAGCGGATGTATGACGCCAGCCGCTACGTGTTCCTGTGCGCCGCGGGGCCGGATACGCCGCCCAACCTGTTCGGCATCTGGACCGGCACGTGGCAGCCGGCCTGGTCGGGGGATTACACCCTGGACACCAATATCCAGCTGGATATCGAATCGGCCTTCAGCTGCGACATGGCGGAGTGCCTGGCGGGTTATTTCCGGCTGCTGGAGAGCTTCCTCCCGGATTTCCGCCTCAATGCGCAGAAACTCTACGGCTGCCGCGGGATCCTCTCCGGCAGCCGGGCCTCCAACACCGGCATCCATCTGCATTGGGATGCCGGCTGGCCGGGGGAGATCTGGACCCCCGGCGCGCCGTGGCTGGCCCACTGGTTCTACGACTATTACCTGTACACGGGCGACCGTGGATTCCTGCGGGAACGGGCGGTGCCGTGGATGAAGGAGTGCGCGCTCTTCTACGAGGACTTCCTCAAGGGCACCGAGGATGCCAGCGGGCATTTTACCTTCCGGCCCTCGTTTTCGGCGGAAAACGGCGCGGCCGACAACGCCACGCAGGATATCGCCATCGCGCGCGAGCTGCTGGGGAACCTGGTGGCCGCCTGCCAAACCCTGGGCATCGAGGAGGAAGCCATCCCACGGTGGCGGGAGCTGCTGAGGAAACTGCCGCCCTACCTCGTGAATCCGGAAGGCCAGCTCAAGGAATGGTCCACGCCGGACAAGGGCGAGAACAACAACCACCGGCATCTCATGCACCTGTATGGCGCCTTCGAGAGCCAGGAATTCAGCGAGGAGGCCGATCCCGCGCTGTTCAAAGCGGCCCGGGTGGCGCTCCGGAACCGCCTGCAGTCCACGCGGGAAACCTCCACCCACGGCTATATGCACACCGGGCTGGCGGCCACGGTGCTGGGCATGCCGGAGGAAGCCTACGCCCGGCTGCGCACCATGGCCACGGGCCGCTCGATGTATGCCAGCCTGGTGACAGCCCATGAACCGGGCCCGGCCATCCTCTGCGACGATGGCAATGGGGCCATACCAGAAATGGTCAACCGCATGGTGGCGCAATCCAAGCCCGGGCGGCTGATGCTGCTGCCCGCCATCCCCCAAGCGCTGCCCCAGGGAACCTTGCAGGGCACCCGCGCCCGGGGCCGGATCGGCCTCAACCGCATCCATTGGGATCTGCCGGCCGGCTGGCTGCAGGCCACCCTCACCTCCGAGGTGGAGCAGGGGATTGACCTGGTGCTCCCGCCGGGCATGGCGATCGACCGGCTGACGGTGGACGGCGCCGCCGCAACCGTGGTTCCCCAAGGGGTGCGCAAGCAAGGCTGCAAACTCACCCTGCCGGGAGGCCGGCCGGTGGCCATCGAAGCGAAGTTCCATCCAGACGGGAATTAGCCCAAGCACCCCGTGGCCGGCCACGGCGGTCACCGCTTTTTCCGCTGCCGCAGGAAATGCTCGCTGGCCCAGACGGCGAGGAACGCCAGCCCGGCGGCCACGGCGGCCAGGGTCCAGGCGTGGTCTTCCTGGCCCAGTTGGACGTACTGATAAATGGCCACGGAGAGGGTGGTGGTCTGGCCCGGGATGTTGCCGGCCACCATGATGGTGGCTCCGAACTCACCCAAAGCCCGGGCAAACGCCAGCAAGGCCCCGGCCAGCACCCCCCGCCTGGCCAGCGGCAGGGTGATGGTGAAAAACACCCGCCACTCGCCCGCCCCCAGCGTCCGGGCCAGCTGCTCATACAGGGGATCGACCTCCTCAAAAGCGGTCCGCGCCGCCCGCACCAGCAGGGGCAGCGCCATCACCCCCAAAGCGAGCATCACCGCCTTCCAGGTAAAGACGACCTCCACGCCCAGGGAGTCATATAGCCAATGGCCCAAAGGCCCCCGCCGGCCAAACAGTTTCAAGAGGGCCAGGCCGGTGACCACCGGCGGCAGCACCAGCGGCAGGGAGACCAGGGTCTCCACCAGCGCCTTGCCCCGCCATTGGCGGCGGGCCAGCAGCCAGGCGAGCCCCAATCCGGGCGGCAGGATGACCAGCGTGGCAGCCACCGCCATGCGCAGCGTGAAGCTGATGAATTGCCATTCCTCAGCCAGCATGGTTTTTGCGCGGGGTATTCCGGCTGCCCCTGGGCATGGCTTTCCGCCCCCAACTGCTGACGGCCGGCCAATGAAGAAAAGCACCGCGATCCGGAGCCGCCAGTGAATAACCCTGGCCCTCCGGCCCGAGTGCCTTTTGATCCGGGCCTCGATTCAGGGGGGGCAAAAACCCAAGCCGGCGGCGCCCCCACCGGCCCGCCAACGCGGTTGGACCTCCGATCAAGCCTTGGTCCTCCCAGGATGTCATGAGTTTCATAATCTGCCTGCCTTCCTGAACTGCCGGCAACTTATTCGCCTGCTCCTTAAAAAGCAATGCCTCCGCTTTGGGGAACCATCAACCGCCCCGTTTTTGATGTGGGCAGGTTCAAATCATCCCCCATTCCGGTTTCAAAACTTGGAAATGCCCCGCCAGGGTGAGGAGGGGGCCGCCCAGTATCGAACCCGGAGGCTGTTCAAAGGAAACCCTGGCGCAACCCGAACGCTCCGGATGCCATGCGGGCCAAGCTGCGCGCGCGTGCTTTTGGATTGCGGCGCGGCGGCGCCGCTTTGGATTTATCTTCTTCCATGTAAGTCGTGGTTTATCCCCTTTGTTGCGTCCCCACCACCATCCGGGAATCCCAAGGGAAATCCGCAGCAAAGCCCAGCAGCGAGGCACGAGCTGGGTAAACTGGCCCAAACTTGAATTACAAACCCACAGGGGTTGCGGAATCAGGCGTTTGAAATCCCCAATCTGGAATCACTTTCCATTTTCCTTGTGCTCCGTGGCCAACTCCCTTTCTGGTTAACCACCTTATTTCCCTGATGATGGGATGTCCCTCCGCAGGGGTGTTTCCAACCTCTGCCGGCTGGAATGCCGACGATACAGCCGATTCAGAGATCTGCGCTACGGCGGGCCGCCACCGGTTCCCACCAACGCCGCGGCCCATCTGGTGAAGCCAGCCAGGGGGGGTAAAATGCCCGGATGTGGAATTAGGTGGAATTGCGTGGAAGAAGGAGGCCCTTCCCGAAGCAAAGCGGAAAGAGCGCAGCAGGGCAGAGCGCGTGGAGCGGGCAAAGGGCGGCCGGGCAAATCTCGTTTCGTCAGTTGCATAGGGTTGTTTTTCTTGGCGCAACCCGCGTGGGCATGGGCGCGGAGCGGATCCACATCCGCCAGGGTGAATATGGCGCAAATGGGTGATGGCGGCCAATCTTCGGTGGACTGGGTGGACTCTATTGAGGAAAAGTAGAAAGGATGGAAGATGAGGGGTCCGGGCAGGTTTGCCCTTTGCCTCCATGATGAACTAACACCCCAAAGCGTATTCCCTCTCCTGGGGGGAGATGGTCAGGGTGAAAGCGAGGCTGTTCCCACCTCAGCGCCCGGAGCCAAAAGCGGCGAAAGACAAAGGCTTTGCCCTAAAAAGTTTCAGCCCGCTCGGCTGCGCCAATTGCACGCCACGCCTTGGCTTGAGGCTTGCCATCGGTGTCCTGGTATTCAATACTGGAGGCCATATGAAATCCACCGACATCAACACCCTGGAGCACTCATCCCGGCGTGAATTCCTTAAAACCTCGGCCCTGGCGGGGGCGGCCTTGGCCACCGCCATCGCCCGGCCGGGTTATGCGGCTGAAAACAACACCATCAAGGTGGCCTTGGTCGGCTGCGGTGGCCGGGGCACCGGGGCGGCCGCCAATGCCCTGAACACCAAAAGCGGGCCGATCAAGCTGGTGGCGATGGCGGATGTGTTCGAGAACCGGCTGACCCGGAGCCATGACAATCTGAAAAAAAGCCGGGCGGACCAGGTCGATGTGCCCCAGGACCGGCGGTTCGTGGGCTTCGACGCCTACCGCCGGGCTATCGATTGCCTGAATCCCGGGGATGTGGCCATTTTCGCCACGCCGCCCGCCTTCCGCTGGGTCCATTTCACCTACGCCATCGCCAAGGGGATCAACGTGTTCATGGAAAAGCCCGTGACGGTGGATGGCCCGAGCACCCGCAGGATGCTGAAGCTGGCGGAGGAATCGCGGAAAAAGAACCTCAAAGTGGGGGTGGGGTTGATGTGCCGGCACTGCCAGGCCCGGCGGGAGCTTTTTGACCGCATCAAGAGCGGGCAGGTGGGCGATCTGCTCACCCTCCGGGCCTACCGGATGCATGGGCCGGGCGGGGTGGCCGGGCCCAAGCCGGCCAGCCAATCCGAGGTGCTTTACCAGGTCCAGCGGTTCCATAGCTTCCTGTGGGCCAGCGGCGGCATTTACAGCGACTATTACATCCACAACATCGACGAATGCTGCTGGATGAAGGATGCCTGGCCGGTGAAAGCCCAGGCCGTGGGCGGCCGGCAATACCGGGGCGAGGCCGTGGATCAGAATTTCGACCATTACTCTGTGGAATACACCTTCCCCGATGGGACCAAGTTTTTCCTCTATGGGCGGACGATTAAAGGCTGCCATGAGGAATTTGCCAGCTACGCGCATGGGACCAAAAGCATGGCGGTCATTTCCACCTCCTCCCACACCCCCGCCAAATGCCGGATTTACAAGGGCCACAACCCGGTGGAGGAAGAGCTGGCCTGGCGGTTCCCGCCGCCGGAGCGCAATCCCTACCAGCTGGAATGGGACCACCTGGTGGAGGCCATCCGCCAGGACCAACCGTATAACGAAGCCCAACGGGGCGCCGAGGCCAGCCTGGTCACCGCCATGGGGCGCATGGCGGCGCACACCGGCCGGGTGGTGACTTGGGACAATATCCTGAACCTCCAGCATGAATTTGCCCCGCTCGCGGACCAATTGATCCCGGCCGGCCCCGCCCCGCTGCTCGCGGATGCGGATGGCAAATATCCCCTGCCCCAGCCCGGCAAGGTCGTGGACCGGGAATATTGATCCGCCCATGCTGCCGGTCCGCCTCGGCGCCAGCACCGGTTGCACCGGTCTTGGGGGTTTTTGTGAAGACCGCTTGGAACTGAAGGACGGGATCGGGGCCAAACTCGAGCAGGCGCATTTGGAAATTCAGGAGGGCAGATGGCGTATCCGCCAAAACCCATGGCCGGCCGGCCGGAGCACTTCAGATGGGGTCGTTTCTGCTCCCTGCCGGGTGCCCGCGCGCGATTTATTGCTGACTTTGAGGAACCTCGACGATGGATAAATCATTTATATTCTTGACCTTTTGCAGCGCACCTTTTTAACTGGGGCGAACGTGTAGGCATAATCGATGTTCGGCCAGTTCAAGAGTTTGTTTTCCAATGATATTGGAATAGACCTCGGTACCGCAAATTCGTTGGTGTATGTGCGGGACCGGGGCATTGTTTTGCGCGAACCGTCTGTGGTGGCGATCGAGGCCGGGACGACGAATGTCTTGGCGGTAGGCGAAGAAGCCAAACGGATGTTGGGACGCACTCCCGGCAACATTGTGGCCATCCGGCCCATGAAAGATGGGGTCATAGCCGATTTCGAGGTAACGGAATCGATGTTGCGGTATTTCATCCAAAAAGTTCAGAACCGGAAGCTCATAGCGCCCAGAGTGGTGGTGGCGGTGCCTTCCGGGATCACGGAAGTGGAGAAACGGGCAGTGAAGGATTCCGCCAACCATGCGGGAGCGCGCGAGGTATATTTAATAGAGCAGCCCATGGCCTCCGCCATCGGCGTCGGCTTGCCGGTCCACGAACCGGCGGGCAACATGATTGTGGATATTGGCGGAGGAACTTGTGAGATTGCAATCATTTCACTGGCAGGGATTGTGTTCAGCCGCAGCATGCGCGTGGGCGGCGATGAATTTGATGAGACGATCGTGGCTTACATGAAGCGCGCATACAACTTAATGATCGGTGAACGCACGGCAGAGGAAATCAAGATCCGGATTGGGTCCGCCTACCCCTTGGAACAGGAATTGACCATGGAGGTCAAGGGACGGGATTTGAGCGCGGGATTGCCAAAAACTATCACGGTGCGGTCCGAAGAAGTCCGCGAAGCCCTTAAAGAACCGTTATCAAGCATTTTAGAGTCTATTCGCATCACTTTGGAGCGTTGTCCGCCTGAATTGGCGGCTGATTTGGTGGATCGAGGGATTGTTTTGGCCGGCGGGGGTGCCCTCTTGCGAGGGATTGACCGGTTGGTGGCCGAAGAGACCGGCCTGCCGGTCCATGTGGCCGATGATCCATTGAGCGCCGTGGCTGAAGGCACGGGGCGGGTTCTCCAGGAAATACAATTTCTCAAGCGGCTCGCAGCCAACACTCGGACATGATTTTCTTGTGCGTTCGCCCATCTGACAGGCTGCCGGAATGAAACCCGGGCCTGTTAGTCCAGGCGAGGCATGTTTAAGAGGCCGGTTTATATAGCCATTATTGGCGCACTTTTGCTCGTGCTGGTGGCGATGAATCTTCCGCCGCGGGCCGCCTTGCGTTTGAAAGTGGCCCTGGCGGGCCTATTCCTCCCGTTGTTCGGCCTCGGCAGTTCTTCGCAAAACCTGGCCGCCAAAGCCCGCCAGGCGGTCGTGCCCCGCCAAACTCTGGTTGCCCAAAATGAGCAGTTGCAGCAGGAGAACCAGGTATTGCGCCTCCAGGCCCAGCAAAACGCCGAATTGCTCAAGGAAAACACCCGTTTGAGTGAATTGCTGGCCTACACCAAGCAGCATCCCCGGCAATACAAGCTGGCACGGGTGATCGGCCGCGATCCCGCCAATTGGTGGCGCAGCATCCATATCGATCGCGGTTCCCGGGACGGGATGAAAATCAACCTGACCGTGCTCACCCTGGAAGGATTGGCGGGGCGGATTGCGGAAGTGGGCCTGAACCGGTCCCTGGTCTTATTGGTAGGCGATCCCAATTGCCGCGTGGCCGCCTTGGTTCAGCAAAAGAGCGAAACCGGAACCCAAACTGTGGACACCACCGGGGTAATCGTCCCGAATTCGGGGGATATTATCGATAACGCCGTGGTGGATCTGACTTTTTTATCCCGGCATAGCAACGTCGTCCCCGGCCAGACGGTTTACACCAGCGGCCAGGGGGGGATTTTCCCGAAAGGCATCCGGATCGGCCAGATCATGGATTGCCGCGAGATGGAATATGGGCTTTACCTGGAAGCCCGCGTCAAATTGGCGGTGGACTTTGGCCGCCTGGAAGAGGTGTTTGTGATCCTGCCATGAACAAAGTCACCGCCAGCATACTCCTCGTCGCCGCTTATCTCGCGGTTTACTGGACCGTCGCCAGTGCCTGGCCGCATCGGTTGCTCGGGGTGCAGGTGGATTTGCTGCCTTTGCTGATGGTTTTTACCGCGCTCACCCTCGACTTGCCGGCGGTTTTTTGCCTGGCGGTGGTGGGTGGTGGGTTCTTCGATGCATTCTCCTTTAATCCGCTGGGGGTCAGCACGGTCTCCCTGCTGGTTGCCGGTTACACCCTGCATTTTTGCCGGGAACTGGTGGTGCGGAACCAGGTTGTAACCCAGATGATTTGCGGGGCCACCGCCACGCTGGCCGTTCCCGCCCTCAGCTTGCTCATGCTCTACGCAGGTTTGTTCGAGCCGGGCCGGCCGGGCAGCGGCCTAACCCTCGACACCGCGCCGGCCTTGGAAGCCGGGGCCATCCTGCCCAGCCTGGCCCAACCGGCCCCTTTGGTTGGCGTGGCATCCGTGAGCCAGGGCTTGATCCTGGTGGCTGCCGGAGCCGTGCTGGCGCCTTTGGTGTTCGCCTTGTTCGACCGCTTGATCCGGGCGTTGGAACATCCGGTGGCCCATCCGAGCTGGTTCCGGTCGGACCGCGAAGTGAAACACGGAAGGTATCTTTAGGCGATGTTGATTCTCGACCAGTTTAAAAAGAGCGACCGGCCACTGTGGTTTCTGACCGTGGTGGTGCTGGCCGGGTTGCTGGTTTTGCTGGGCGGCTTATGGTATATCCAGGGCGTTTCCAGCCGCAAATACGTGGAGAGCCTGCGGACGCAATCCTTCCGGAAAGTGCGTTATCCCGCCCTGCGTGGCCGCATCATGGATCGCAACGGGATGGTGCTGGCGGATAACCGGCCCAGCTTCAACATCAATCTTTACCTGGAAGAGCTCAGCGGCTCCTTCCAGGAGGCTTTCCGCGAGAAACAAAAAGCCTGGCGGACGGCCAATCCCCGCAAGCGGATGGCGAAGGCTGAACGGGACGAGCTGGGCCGGCTGGGCCGTTTTTCGGTGGTCAGCAACCTGGTCCAGCAACTGGGGCAGCAGCTGAACCAGCCTTTGGCCCTGGATCCGGCCGGATTCTTAAAGCATTACACCAACCGCCTCGCTTTGCCCATGCCGATCCTGGAGAATTTGCCCCAGGAAAAGGTTCTCCTTTTTGAGGAACAGCCCAACCGGCTGCCGGGCTTGAGCCTGGATTTCCAGCCCATGCGGACTTATTTGCAGGGCACGCTGGCCGCCCATTTGCTGGGCCAGGTGCGGATGACCGAGCGCGTCGAGGCCAGCGATGGCGAGCCGGAAATCGATTATGACTATTGCCTGCCGGACTGCCTGGGTTTGGTGGGGGTGGAAGGGGCGTTCGACAATGAACTGCGCGGCAGCGCCGGCGTGAAGGCCATCCTGGTCAACCACTTGGGCTACCGGCAATCCGAAAAATATTGGTCCGAGGCGGAACCGGGCTGCAATGTGGTGCTGACCATCGACTGGCGGATCCAAAAAATCGCCGAGCAAGCTCTGCAGGCGGCCAAGGAGGAGGTCCGGGGCGCCGTGGTGGTGGTGGATTGCCGGAACGGGGATATTCTGGCCCTGGCCTCCGCCCCCACTTTTGATCCCAACCAGTTCATCCCCCGCATCAAGCCCGATGACTGGGCGAAACTGAGCGATGAGGAGCGCAACCCCACCTTGAACCGGGCCACGTTCGGGGCTTACGCCCCGGGATCCATTTTCAAGATCGTGGTGGCGCTGGCGGGCTTGGAATGCGGAACCATCACCCCTTCGGACATTTATGCCAGCCAAGGCCATTACCTGCTGGGCAAACGGGTGATCAAGGATACCGCCGGCTCGGGGGACTTTAATTTGCGCCGGGCCCTGGTGCGGTCCAGCAACTCCTATTTCATCGAATACGGGCTCCGGATGGGGTTGCCGCGGCTGATGGACATGAGCGCGCGCTTTGGCCTTGGCCAGCGCACGAAAGTGCCCCTGCGCCAGGAAGTGGCCGGGTTTTTCCCCACCCCTGCCTGGGTGGAAAAAATGAAGGAACAGGGCACCCCGATCCACATCGGTGAGGTCGCCAACCTCTGCTTTGGCCAGGGCCAGGTGACGGTGACGCCGCTGCAAATGGCCATGATGACCGCGGCGGTGGCCAATGGCGGCAAGTTGTTTTGGCCCCGGCTGGTGGACCGCATCGAGGCGCCCGGCCCGGCCGGGAGCCGGCTGGTGAAAACCTTTCCAGCGGGGGCCGTGCGCAACCTGCTGGGGATCAACCCGGCCAGCCTGGAGGTGGTTCGGGAGGCCATGCTGGCCGATGTGGAGGACCGCCGTGAGGGCACCGGCTGCAATGCCGCCTTGCCCGGCTTCCGGGTGACCGGCAAAACCG
The DNA here is from genome assembly GCA_964409245.1 of uncultured Verrucomicrobiota bacterium. Lineage (GTDB taxonomy): Bacteria > Verrucomicrobiota > Verrucomicrobiia > Limisphaerales > UBA1319 > CAIMWS01. The sequence continues at coordinate 5,028 of CAYPCQ010000112.1, read as the reverse complement.
GGACCGCCCAAGTCATGAAAAACACCACCTTTCATCACTACAACACGTGGTTCGTCTCGTTTGGCCCCTATGAAAACCCCAAATATGCCATGGCCATCCTGGTGGAATACGGGGCTTCCGGAGGCTCAACCTGCGCCCCGGTCGCCCGAAAAATCTATGAAGTGATCAAACAACTGGATGAGAATCCCAACTATTCATTGCCGGGAAAACCCATTTACCGGCCGGCCCAGCCCGCGCGCAAATCCAACCGCGCGGCGGCCAGCCCGCCCGCCGGCCAGAAAGTGGCCATGGCCAACCCTTCCGCCAGCCAGCCCTGACCATGTATGAGCAAATACTAAGGGAGCGGGTGACGCGCGTGGATTGGGCGCTCTGGATTGCCCTGGGCGGCCTGATGTGCATTGGCCTGGCTTTCATCCACAGCGCCACCAGTGTGCAGGAGCATTTGCGCGAGCTGCCCTGGTACCGGCAATTCGCCTTTTTGCAAACCGTATGGTACGGGGCCGGCATTGCCGCCGTGGTGGGGATGTGCCTGGTGGACTACCGCGTGTGGGCCCGGTGGTCCATGCTTTTATACTGGCTGTCCATCGCCCTGCTGGTGCTGGTGCTGTTCCTGGGCTCCACCAAAGGCTGGGGCGCGCGGCGCTGGATCGATTTGAAGTTCTTCAGCCTGCAGCCTTCCGAGTTCAGCAAGCTGGCCTTTATCTTCGCCCAGGCTCACTTCCTGAGCCGGCCCACCGAGGAGTTGCGGCAGGCGCCGGTTTTCTGGCGCGCCATCGGCATGATCGTGCTGCCGTTCCTGCTGATTTTGAAGGAGCCTGATTTGGGATCGGCCCTGGTGCTGATGCCGGTGGGGCTGGCCATGATGTTCGTGGCCGGGGTGCCGGAGATATTCCTGCGGCGGCTGGTCGGCGGCGCCATTTTGCTGATGGCGCTGATCCTGGTGGATGTCCTGTTCCTGCCCGCCGGGTGGCACGTCATCAAGCTGGAGGACTACCAGCGCCGCCGGATCCTGGTTTATTTTGGCCGGAATTACACCCCTGCCAATACCACCCGGGAGGCCACCCGGCTGGCCCGGATTCAACAATTCAACGATTCGTATAATGTGCGCCAGGCCCTCATTTCGGTGGGCAGCGGCGGGATCACCGGCAAAGGCTGGAGGCAGGGGGACCAGATCCGGCTCGGTTTCCTGCCGCGCGGGGTGGCGCACAATGACTTCATTTTCTCCGTGATCGCCGAGGAGAAAGGTTTTCTCGGCAGTGTCACTGTCCTGGCGCTTTACACGGTAGTGTTATTTGCCGGGATCAGGACCGCCAACCAGGCGCGCGATCGCCTGGGCAAGCTGCTGGCCAGCGGGGTGGTAACCCTGTTTTTTGGCCATGTTTTCATCAACATCGGCATGAACATACGCATCATGCCTGTGACGGGCATCCCACTGCCGCTCTTAAGTTACGGCGGATCTTCAGTGTTATGCTCGCTGATCGCGGCAGGCATTTTGCAGAGCGTTTATTGGTATCGAAAAGCATATTAACCATGAGTGAACGAACTTTTTCCCGCCGGCATCCCGGCGGCATGCGCTTCCGGCCCAAAGGCGGCATGAACAACCAGGGGCCCCGGCCCGGCGGCCCCACTTTGCCAGCCCGTTCCGAAGCCACCAAAGAGAAGGCCGGCCAGGAGCCGGTGTTTGACCAATCCCGCCACGCCAAGGAGATCGAACGCTCCGAAAACGTCGCCGCCGGCCTGCCGCCCGAGGGAGTCGAAAAGACCGCCGAGACGGCCGCCCCGGCCAAGAAAGAATTCCGCGAACCCAACCTGGAGGTTCCCGAGGTGCTGCAGGAAATCCCGCTCTACGAGCCGGTGGCCATCAAGGATCCCCAGCCCAAGGGCTTCGTGGAAACCATCAAGGCGGCCGCCAACAAGATGATCCAGAAAGTCACCCGCTTCATGCGGCCCAAGAAGAAGCTCCACAAGGAGATCATCATCAACTCCGAGTCGCTGGAAACCCGCGTCGCCGTCCTGGAGGATGGCAAGCTGGAGGAATTCACCATCGAGCGCACCAACGAGGAGCGCCTGGTCGGCAGCATCTACAAGGGCCGTGTGAAAAACCTCGAGGACGGCCTGAAGGCGGCCTTCGTGGACATCGGTTTCGAGAAGAACGCCTTCCTGCATTATTGGGATATCGTCCCCAGCAATTTCGACAGCACCGTGGAAATCGTCGAGCGCGAAACCCGCAAGCGCGATAAACCCAAGATCACCCAGCGGGATATTCCCCGCCTGTATCCCGTCGGCAGCGAGATTGTCGTGCAGGTGACCAAGGGGCCCATCGGCACCAAGGGGCCGCGCGTCACCACCAACCTGTCCCTTCCCGGCCGCTACCTGGTGCTTCTGCCCAACTCCGATCAATCGGGCATTTCCCGCAAGATCGAGAACCACGAGGAGCGCCTGCGCCTGAAAAAAATCCTGCGCAAGCTGAGCATCCCCGAGGGCATGGGCGTCATCATCCGCACCGCCGGCGAAGAGCAGCAGGCCCGCTATTTCGTGCGGGATCTGGCCTTCCTGCTCGAGGAGTGGCGCACCATCCAGGAAAACATCTCCCGCAAGACCACCCCTTTGTGCGTGTTCCAGGAGCCGGATTTGATGGAGCGCTCGGTCCGGGATTTCCTCACCGAGGATGTCGAGCGGATCGTCATCGATTCGCCCCAGCAGTTCGAGCGGATCCGGACCATCATCAGCAAGATCTCCAAACGCTCCGGCAACAAGGTCAAGCCCTACAACGACGCCCAGCCTTTGTTCGACCGCTTCAACATCACCCGCCAGCTGGAAAGCGCCTTCGCCCGGCAGGTCCACCTGAAAAGCGGCGGCTATATCGTGATCGATGAAACCGAGGCGCTGGTCGCCATCGACGTCAATACCGGCAGCCACAAAAGCAGCAGCCGGGACCGCGACCAGGATTCCACCATCGTCAAGGTCAACCTGGAGGCCGCCGAAGAGATTTGCCGCCAGCTCCGCCTGCGCAATATCGGCGGTCTGATCGTGCTCGATTTCATTGATATGAAAATGCGGCGGGACCAGCAGGCTGTCATGCAGCGGATGAAGGAGGGCCTGCGCCGGGACCGGGCGAAAACGCATGTGCTGCCCATCTCCCAGCTCGGGCTCATGGAAATGACCCGCCAGCGGCATTCCGAGAGCGTGCGCTCCGCCGTCTATGATGACTGCTCTTATTGCAAAGGCCGCGGCAAGGTCAAGAGCCCCCTGAGCATGAGCGTGGAAATCCAGCGCAAGCTGTCGGAGATCCTCAAACGCCGGGAGCGGGATGAGTCCGATTTCCAATTGCGCATCGTCGTGCACCCCTCCGTGCTCGAGCGCCTGCGCACCGAGGACGAGAGCCTCTTCATCGAGTTGGAAAAACGTTACTACGGCAAAATGGCTTTCCGGGCCGAAACGAGTTTCCACGCCGAGGAATTCAAGATCATCAACGCCGCCACCAACGAGGAGATCGTTCACGTCGGCCGGTGATCGTGCAGCCATTGTGCAACCAATTGGTGATTCGCCACCAGGATGGGCCGGTGCCCATCCTGGTGGCTCCCTCCCGGCTGCCGGCCATTCCGCCAGTCCCCATCCCTGTGAATCCGCCGCCTTCACCGCCCCAAGCCCAGTTCCACCAGGCCATGGCCACCAGCTTCAAATTGGTGGTGCATCACCCGGAGCCGGCCTATGCCCGCCAGGCCATGGCGGCGGCCTGGGCGGAATTGGACGCGCTCGAAATCCGCTTGAGCCGCTTCATTGAGCATGGCGACCTTTTCCGCATCAACCGGCTGGCGGCGGGCCAAAGCACCACCATCCATCCGGACACCGCCCGCTGCCTTTCCATCGCTCTTGAGATGACGGCGGCGGCCCAGGGCGCTTTCGACGCTGCCTATGCGGCGCGGCGCCGGCATCCAGCCGGGCCAGTGGTGCAGGTGGATTGCCTGCCCCCCCATGCCACCGCCCTGGTGGACCATCCCCAGCTGGATTTGGGGGCCATCGGCAAAGGCTTTGCGCTGGACTGCCTGGTCCCGCTGCTGGCGGAGTGGGAGATCGAAACCGCGTTGCTGTGCGCCAGCCAGAGCACCATTTACGCCCTCGGCCGGCCGCCGGGGGCTCCGGGTTGGAAAGTGATCCTGGAACCCGGCCGGGAATTGTGGCTGGCTGATGGCGCCTTCAGCGCCTCCGGACTGGCGGTGCAAGGCAGCCATATTTTCGATCCCCGCACCGGCCAGCCAGCCGCGGGCCGCTGCCGCGCCTGGAGCCAGGCCTCCTCAGCCGCCGAGGCGGACGCCCTATCCACCGCTTTCATGGTGTTGAGCGAGCCGGAGATCCTCGAATTTTGCCGCACCCGCCCCTCGGTGTCCGCTTTCGTTAAAGAGACGGAGGCTTCACCCTGCCGGTGCCTGGCGCTGGCCCCTCAAAGGTGATCGGAATCCGCGGCGGGCGGTGCGGACCGCTTTGCGCTTGGCCTCCGCGATGAACTTTCACCCTAAAGCGCATCCCCCCATTTTTACGAAAAATCAAAGGACAAAGTGCGTTTTGTAACTGCGGGGGAATAAATTGCGCCGCAGATTGTTGCGCAAGCCGCGCTGAACCAGATCTATAAGTGGTTGATGAAGAGTATCTTGCGCAAAAAGATCCGCCATCGCGACGGGGCCAATGGCCGGAACCCAGCTTAGGGGTTCCTCCCTGCCGAGTGTCCCTTGTTTTCCTTGGTTTCACCGATTTTTTAAATATTTCAAAATTCTTCCATACTTTTTGACCGGTTTTGGCGCACGTATCAATGAGGGATCTAAATGAAGGCCCTCAAGAAACTAAATAATAATCAAAAATTATGAAAACAAATCGGAGGTCCCGTCCTGGAATAGATTGACACTCTATGAGACGAAAAAGTGGAGTCAGACGGGTGGGAATAAGGTATAGTGAGGCGTTCAAACTAGTACAACGTATCATTAAAAGATATACAGATAAACCAGGTGGGTGGTATGGTGGGGGGGCATGGCA
>CAYPCQ010000111.1:0-30620 GCA_964409245.1 uncultured Verrucomicrobiota bacterium | reverse complement strand
TGGGATCTTAACTATTTATCGCATTTATTGGGCTTTTAAATGCGTTTGCCCTGGCCTGGCGGTCCGGACGCTCGCCCCGGCCGCTTTCCCCGCCGTCCACCGGTTCCCGCCCGACACCCCGCCGCCCGCCGTGCCCTGCGCCTGCCTCGAAGTGGCCGACGATGGCTGCGGCATCACGCCCGCGGATATCGACCAGATTTTCGACCCGTTTTTCTCCACCAAGTTCACCGGCCGCGGGCTGGGTTTGCCGGTCGTGCTCGGCATCGTGCGGGCGCATGATGGGCTCGCCACCGTGGAGAGCCAGCCCGGCCGGGGCAGCATCTTCCGGGTTTTCTTCCCGCTCTCGGCCAGCCCCGCTCCCCCCCGGGCGGTCCCCGCCGCTCCCGCTTCCCGCCCGCCGGCCAGCGGCACTGTCCTCGTGGTCGAAGACAATGCCGACCTCCGGGCGGCCATCGCCGGCGCCGTCAAGCGCATGGGTTACCAGGTCTATGAGGCGGCCGATGGCGTGGACGCGGTGGCCTTGTTCAAACAGCACCACGATCAGATCCATTGTGTGTTGAGCGACCTGACCATGCCCCGCATGGATGGCTGGGGAACCATCAGTGCCATCCGCGAGCTGGCCCCTGGCATCCCGTTCATCCTGGCCAGCGGCTACAGCGAAACCCAGGCCATGGCCGGCCGCCACCGGGAACGGCCCCAGGCCTTCCTGGCCAAGCCCTACGACTTCGATATGCTCCGGGACACCCTCGCGCGCGTCCTCGAGAAAAAACCGGCCTGATTCGATTCCGTCCGCGGGCGCAGCCCGGCGGCCAGCCCGGCCAGGCATGGCCATGATTTGCCTAACCGTTTTTTTCGAGCGGATCCGTGCGGTCCCGGAGGGGGAAATCGATCCGGCACTTGCGGAAGTGGGATTGGTAAACCGCCGCCACCATATCGATCGCCCAGCGGCCATCGTAGCCGCTGCAGGCAGGCTGGAGGTTGTTCTCGATGGCGTGGATCAGGCTCCGGATGGGGTGGCGTTGATGGGGCGGCGCCGGGGCGGCAGCGGCCTCGGGCAGCTCCTTCCAGGCCGGTGCCCTGGTCAAATGGGCCAGGAACGGCGAATCGAGCCAGGCAAAATCCAGGCCGGCCTGGCTGGCGATGATGCGTTTCGTGCCGAAGATTTCAAACCCCCACTTTTCCCGCTGGATGGCATTCGTATTCCAATGATCGGTGGTTGTGGTGGAGTCCCAAGTCACGTGGATATTCCCGGGAAAACCGAAGGAAGCGTGGATGGTGTCTCCCGCCACCCGGATCGGTTCCGCGCCCCGCCGGATATCCTGCAGGGTGGCCTCGCGGCCGCCTTGGGTGATCACGGCGAAACACCAGAGCGGATCGCCAAAATAATAGCGCATCAGGTCGAAATCATGCGTGCCGAGCACGATCAGATCCTCCCCGCCCGCCCTTTGATCCTGCTTCCCCTGGATGCGCACCTCCCGCACCGCCCCGGGGAATCCCTCCTCGATCAGGGCTTTGACTTTCTGGAAACCAGCCTGGAAACGCCGGGTATGGGCCACCGCGATGCGCGTGCCGTGGCGCTCCGCGGCGGCGATGATCTGATCCGCTTCCGGAATGGTGGCGGCAAATGGTTTCTCCAGGAACAGGTGGGCCCCCGCTTCGATGGCCGCCAGCGCCATCGCCAGGTGGCAATCCGGCTGGCGTGGGGCAATGCACACCAGGTCCGGTTTTTCTTTTTGGAGCATTTCCCGGAAATCCAGGTGTTGCCGTTTGGCGCCGGAGCGCGCGGCCGCTTTTTTCAGGCCCTCCGGCTGGGCGTCGGCAACGGCTTCCACGGCCACGTTGGGCAAATCATTGAAAATGGCATCGTATCCATGGCCATAATCGCCACCGCCAGTCCGGCCGATGATGGCCGCCCGGTAAGTTTTTGGGGTGGCCCCGCCCACCCCGCCCCACCCCGCCATTAAACCTGCAGTGCAGGAAACCCTTAAGAATGTCCGGCGTCCGAACCGCCAGCGGTGATGTTTCATAGCCGGAATTTTATTAGCGGCTTGGGTGTTCGCAAGCCCCGCGACAGAAAATCTGAAAACTTTCGCGACGGCAAAAACGCGCTTTTGCCGTCGCCGAATACCTTGGTCAGGATTATTTGCGTCCTCCCCACGACCCGCCAGCCGTAGCTGCCCCGGGTTAACGAGGCGGATCGGCCGCTGGCGAAGTTCAAGCCTGGTCCAATTTGCCCGGGAACCGCAACCATGGATTTTACGGAACCGGTGGGTATGCGGTGGGCAGGCCGGATCAAGGCCAATAACCAGGTGAAACTGATCGGCGTTTGACTTTAACCCCGGACGTTCCAATAAAGGAGGGGTAAACGGAGCACAGCGATGAACAGGCCAATATCTGAAACAAACCGAAAGGGCGGGTGGGAACGGCTGGCATGGCTGGCGTTATGCATGCCTTGGATCGTCTGCCTGGGCGCTGCGCCACCCGGAGCAGTTCCACGGTTCACCCTGGCCACCTATAATGTGGAGCGGTATCCAGCCGAAGCCGCCGCCGATGATTCGCGCAAATCTGAGGAGTCCAAAGCCAAGGTCCGGGAAATGATCGCCGCCTGCCAGGCCGAGGTCCTGGCTTTGCAGGAAGTGTGCGGCACCAACGCCTTGCTGGAGCTGCGCCGGGATTTGAAAGCTGAGGGGTGCGATTACCCGCACTGGGAGCTGATCACCGGCTACGACACCAACGCGCAGGTGGCCGTATTGAGCAAATTCCCCATCGCCGCCCGCCGCCCGCTAACCCGGGCCAGCTTCCTGCTCCATGGGCGCCGCTTCCAGGTGGCGCGGGGGTTCCTCGAGGTCGATATCCGGGTCAACCCGCAATATGCGTTCACCCTGCTCGTGGCGCACTTGAAATCCCGGCGGGCGGCGCCCGAGGCGGATGAATCCGAGCTGCGCGAGCAGGAGGCGATCAAGCTCCGCGGGCGGATCGACGCCATCCTGGCAGCGGACCCCGATGCGAACCTCGCGGTGGTGGGGGATTTCAATGATGTCCACAGTTCCAAGGCGGTGCGGACCGTGATCGGCCAGAACAAGAACCGGCTGTTCGATACCCGCCCGGCGGAGGAAAACGGGGACGATTTCAAATCGAAGATGCAGCGCCAGTTCCACCGGAATGTCACTTGGACTCAATTTTACGCCAAGGAGGACGTTTACAGCCGGATCGACTACATCCTCCTCAGCCGCGGGATGGCCCGGGAGTTCAAGGCGGAGGCCTCCCACGTGCTGGCCATGCCCAATTGGGGGGTGGCCTCGGACCACCGGCCGGTGGCAACCGGCTTCCAAGCCCAGGAAAAATGACCCCGCGGCGAGCTTTCCCACGGCCTCCCGCCAGATTGCGGTTTGGCAGGTGGCTAATCTGTTTGAACTCGCCGCTCCCATGGGTTAGATTATACGGAACCTTGATGGCGAGTTTGAAATTGTAGCCGGCTCCGGGTGCTTTAATTGAAAAGCCGATGGCTCGCCAGCCGGCCCATGGATTCCGAACGAACGGATTTCAATCTGGAACCACCAAGGCCAGCTAAGAACGGCCGCGAGCAAGAATTGAATTGAGCTATGAAGATGTTTTTACATCCCCTGATCGCCTGTCTGCTGGCGGGGCGCCTGCTGGCTGCCGCCCCTCCGGTATCGACCCCGGTCGTCCCCCGCATGGATTCCATGCAGGATTTTGGCGGCGGAACCGGCTGCAGCAGCCTGCGCTTGATGGAGCAATCCCAGGACGGCACGGAAGCCGTGCTGGCCATGGAATATGAATACAACGGCATGGCTGGTTTCACCGCCCAGGTTTTCCCGGTTTTGGAGAAGAAAGGCCAGAAGGGAGTCAATGCCTGGTTCGGGGTGGATCCGGTGATGGTGCCCAAAGGCCGGGGCGCGATTTCCATGAAGGTGAAATTCTTCAACGATGAACCCGGGGTGCCCCCGCAATTGACCACCGACCGGGTGCGCATGCTCTTCGTGAACGAGGGCGGAACCGCCATTGTGGGCAGCAGCATTTTCTCCAAAACGATCAAATGGGGAGCCGCCGGCCCGGAAATTCAGCCGCCCGCCGGACAACCATCACAGGATTCGGGCAAAGCCTCCGGCCCGCCTCCCGGTAAAACCAAGCAGGCCAAATCCCGGGAGGAATTGCGCCAGGAGCGCGAAGCCCAGGCCCGCCTCCAGGCTGAACGCCAATCGTCTGAAAAAGCCGCCCGGCTGGCCGGGGAAAAGGCCCGTGAAGAAAAACGCCTCCAAACCCTGGCCGATGCGAAACAAAAAGCGTTGGAAAAGCGCCAGGCTGAGGACCAGGCCCGCCTGGCCGCCAAAGCCGAAACGGCCCGGCTCCAGGAGGAGAAAAAAGCCCAGGAATTGCAGCAGGCTGAGGAAAAAGCCCAAGCCCAACGCCTGGCTGAGGAAAAGCGCAAGGCCAACGAACAAGCCCTGCAGCTGGCCAGGGAACAGGAAAAAGCCAGAATCGAAGCCGGCCGGCAGGCCCGCCTGGCTGAACAAACCCGGCTCCAGGAGGAGAAAAAAGCCCAGGAATTGCAGCAGGCTGAAGAAAAAGCCCAAGCCCAGCGCCTGGCGGAAGAAAAACGCCAGGCTGATGAGCAAGCCCGCCTGCTGGCCCAAGAACAGGAAAGGGCCAAAATCGAAGCCGACCGCCAGACTCGCCTGGCCGAACAAAGCCGGCTCCAGGCCGAACAAAAGACGCGCGAACTAAAACTGGCCGAGGAAAAAGCTAAATCCCAGCGCCTCGCTGAGGAAAAACGCCAGGCTGATGAGCAAGCCCGCCTGCTGGCCCAAGAACAGGAAAGGGCCAAAATCGAAGCCGACCGCCAAGCACGTTTGGCTGAACAAAAGGTACAAGAATTGAAACTGGCCCAAGAAAAAGCCCAGGCCCAACGGCTGGCCGAACAAAAACACCAGGCCGATGAGCAAGCCCGCCAGCTGGCTAAAGAAAAGGAACAAGCCAAAGCCGAAGCGGACCGCCAAGCCCGCCTGGCTGAGGAAAAACGGATTCAGGCCGAACAAAAAGCGCAGGAATTTAAACTGGCTCAGGAAAAAGCCCAAACCCAACGGCTGGCCGAACAAAAACGCCAGGCCGATGAGCAGGCCCGGCTGCTGGCCAGGGAGCGGGAAAAGGCGAAAGCCGAAGCGGACCGCCAGGCACGTTTGGCCGAACAAAAGGCGCAAGAATTGAAACTGGCGCAAGAAAAAGCCCAGGCCCAACGGCTGGCTGAAGAAAGACGCAAAGCCGATGAGCAAGCCCGGCTGCTGGCCGCCGAGCAGGAAAAGGCCAAAGCCGAGGCGGACCGCCAGGCGCGGCTGGCTGAAGAAAAACGCCAGGCCGATGAGCTGGCCAGCCGAACGGCGCAGATTAAAGAGCCGATCAAAACCCCGCCCACCACTCCTGGCAGCAGCCCCACGCCCGCCACCCCGGCGGCTAAAACCACCGTCGTCATGGCCGGTCTCAAGACCAAAATCACGGGGGTGGATGTGTTCAACCGCAGCCTCGACCGAACCCGGATGACCATCGGGGTGGAGTTTGAATATAATGACAACTTCGGCAAACCGATGCTGGGGGTGGATTTGCAGCGGTCCGATGAATCGGATATCAGCAAATTATTCCAATCCAGCCCTTCGGAAATCGGCCGCCGGCGCAATTTCGTGCTGCTGCCGGTTCAATACAAGCCACCGGCGGATCCTTCCGGGCGCTATAGCTCATTCACCACGGATCAACTCCTGGTTTATCTGGCCGAGTCAGCGGCCTCCTCCCGTTTTAATATTTTCAATGCCACCATGTTCCTGGTCTGGCGGGCGCCTGGCATGATTCAAGCCGCCACGCAGACCGGCGCCGGCGCCTTCCTGGAGTTTGAGGAAATCAAACAAACCTCGGTTTCCTCCGGGCAAATTTCCGTCCGCTACGGGCTGCCATCCGCGGGCGGGAAAATCCGGTTCAAGCTCTTCGACTCCGCCAAGCCCGCCACGGCGGATTTCTTTGATATGTCGCCGGCGGAGGCGGAGAGTGGCCGTCATGTCCAGCTCCTGGATTTCACGGTCAAAACCGGCCGCAACATCCCCGGCACTTTCCGGGCCGACACCATTGCGGTGGAATTGGTGGATGCCCAGGGCAGGATCGTGGCCACCAATACCCGGAAAATCCCCATGACCTGGGCCAAACCATGAGCCTCCGGCGAGGGCGGCTGGCGGCGGGTTTGAAGCGGCGCTAAAAAGCGATTGTTTCGATCCAAATGACTTGTGCTATTGGCCGTGTGTGGTAAGTTGGCGCGAAACAATGAACAAATTCCGGCATCCAGGGTCATCGCTGTTTCACAGCCGTGTGGCGGGGGAAAGCGCTTTGGCCACGGACGCAACCAGCCTTGCCAAGGGTGGCCGCGGAGCCATCCGCGGAGCCTGGTTGCGGGGTCCGGGTTGAACACAAGGTCATGAAAAGCTCCGGCACAATCGAATCGGTCCTGGCCCATAAAGGATGGGCCGTTTACCAGACCACCCCCCAAGCCACCGTCTATGAGGCCATTTCCTGCATGGACACCAAAAACGTGGGCGCCTTGCTGGTGATGGAGGGGGAGCGGCTGGTGGGGATGATCTCCGAGCGCGACTATACCCGCAAAGTGGCGATCAAGGGCAAGGTGTCCAAGCAGGTGCTGGTGGAGGAAATCATGACCAAAGCCATCATCTCCGTGACCCCGCGCCACACCATTGATGAAGGCTTGCGGCTGATGAATGACCACCGGGTGCGGCACCTGCCTGTGCTCGAAGGTGAAAAGGTGGTCGGGATCGTGTCGATCGGCAACCTGGTCAACTGGATCATTTCCTCGCAAAAAACCACGATCACCCACCTCGAGGATTACATCTCCGGGAAATACCCGGGCTGATCCGCGGCGGCCGCGGCCGCCCCTCACATCAGGTTCACCGGGTCGATATCCACCTGCATGGAGACATCCTCCGGCAGGGCCAGCCGGCCGGCCAGCGCGCTTAGCTCGCGGCTCAGGCGGGTCATCTGCCGGCAGCGCAGCATGATCTGGTAGCGGTAGTAGGATTCTGCGCGCACCAGCGGCGCGGGAGCCGGCCCCAGCAACACGGGATCGGCCAGGGTGGCCATGACCGGCTCCAGCAGCTGTTTCAGATGATCCGCGGCCAAACGAACTTTGTCCTCGTTGCGCCCGCGCAAGGTCAAAAGGGCCACCCGGCTCACCGGCGGGTAGCGCAGCTGCTCCCGGGTTTCCAGCTCCTGCTCGTAGAACCCCTGGTAATCGTGCCGGCGGGCATACTGGATGGCGGGATGGAAGGGGGTGAAAGATTGCACAAACACCTCCCCCTCCACGTCCCCCCGCCCGGCCCGCCCGGCCACCTGCGTCAGCAGCTGGAAAGTCCGCTCCCCGGCCCGGAAATCCGGCATGTGCAGGCTCAGGTCGGCGTAGATGATGCCCACCAGGGTGACGTTGGGGAAATGCAGCCCTTTGGCGATCATCTGGGTGCCCACGAGGATGTCGATCTTGCCCACCCGGAAATCGCTCAGCACCCGGCGGTAATCCTCCTTGCGTTTCAAGGTGTCCGAGTCCATCCGTTTCACCCGGGCCTGGGGAAACAGCCTGGCCAGGGTGTCCTCCACCTTCTCGGTGCCCAGGCCGGCATAGCGGATGCCGGGGTTGCGGCAATGGGCCTCGGGGCAGACCGCGGGCGCGGGAACCTCGTGGCCGCACAGATGGCAGCACAGCTTTTGGGCCTGGCGGTGATAGGTCAGGGTGATGCTGCAGTTGGGGCAGCCGGCCACATAGCCGCACTTGGGGCATTGCAGGCTGGTGGCGTAGCCCCGGCGGTTCAGGAACAGCATCGTCTGCTCCCCGCGCTCCAGGCGCTGGGTGATGGCCTCCTTGAGCTTGAGCGAAAAAATGGGGGGGCCATGCTGCTTGTGCATCTCGTCGCGCAGGTCCACGATCCGGATCAGGGGCATTTTCTGGTCATCCACGCGGGTGGGCAATTCCAGCAGCGCATACTTGCCTTGGCGGGCGTTGTAATAGCTCTCCAGGCACGGTGTGGCCGAGCCCAAAACCACCACCGCATGGGCCAGCTGGCCGCGCATCACCGCCACATCCCGGGCGTGATAGCGCGGGGTTTCCTCCTGCTTGTAGGAATGCTCGTGCTCCTCATCGACGACGATCAGCCCGAGCGGGTTCATCGGCGCGAAGATCGCCGAACGCGCGCCGATGACAATCCGGGCGCGTCCATCCCGGATCTTGTGCCATTCGTCGTGGCGCTCCCCTCCGGAGAGATGGCTGTGCAGCACCGCCACCACGGTCTTCAACGGGCCGGTGCAGAAGCGGGCCTTGAAACGTTCCACCGTCTGGGGGGTCAGGGAAATCTCGGGCACCAGCACGATGGCGCCCAAACCATGCTCCAGGGCATGTGCTATGGCCTGCAGGTAAACCTCCGTTTTGCCGCTGCCGGTCACGCCGTGCAGCAGGAACGTGCCCGGCTCCCCGGCGGCCCCCGGGCCGGTGGCGGTGGTGGCCTCCGGCGCGGGCGCCGCGCCGCTCCGGCTCCGGATCAGGGGCTGGAGCGCGGCCTTGATCCGGCCCAGGGCGGCGGCCTGCTCGGGATTCAGGGCCAGCGGCTGCGTGGGGAGGATATGCTCGCTGGCGTAAGGATCGCGCTCGGTTATATTCCGCTGGATGGCCACCAGCCCGAGATCCTCGAGCTTGCGCACGGTGGGCGCCGTGGTGTCCGCGGCCTTGAGGAAAGCCTGCAAAGGCAGCTCCCGCCATTCCTCCAGCACCCGCAGCACCTCCGCCTGGCGGGGGGTCAGCTCCGGCGGGCTGGCCGGGGCCGGCAGCAGGCGGACAAATAATTGCTGCTTCCAGGCGGCTTCCTCCTGGCGGACCGCCACCGGCACCACGCTCTTCAAGGCCAGCTCGAACGGGCAGCAATAATACCCGGCCATCCACCGGGCCAGGTGCATGACCTGCGGAGTGACCAGGGATTGGCCGCCCAGCACCTTGGTGATCGGCCGCAGATTGGGCTGGGGGCTGGAATCCGCCACCGCCACCACGGTGGCCAGCACCTGGCGCGGGCCAAAAGGCACTTTGACCCGGCTGCCCGGCTCCACCTGGCTCTCCAGCTCAGGGGGCACCAGGTAGTCGAAATCCTTTTCCAGGGCGATCTCGGTGCGGACCCGGGCGATCATTTCCCAGGGGCACGCCCGGAATCGCTCTCCAGTTGTTTCGCGCGGAAATGGGTGGCCTCGATAAAGGCCTCGATCAACGGGGTGGTCTTGCCGCGCCAGAGGGCGGCCAGCGGCACCGGCTCGAAATCCGGCAATTCGATCTTGCGCACCTGCGGGCTCAGGATGGTCCGGGGAACATCCACGAACAGCCCGATGCCAAATTTATTGGCCACGTAGGTCTCGATGAGATTGAACGAGCTGACCTCAATGCTGGGGAACCAATCGACGCCCCGCTTCTGGATGGTTTGCTGGAACTGTTTGTTGATCGCCTGGTTGGCCGAGAGGACGATCAACGGCTCCGCGATGCGGTCGTTGCGCCAGAGATCCTCGGCGGTGCGGTACGGGCTGTCCTGGTGCACCACCAGCATGAGCGGCAGCTGCATCAACACCTTGCCCTGCAGGCCGGTGGGCAGCTTGGCGTTGACGGTGGTCACCGCGAAATCGATCTCCTGCCGCTCCAGCCAGCCCTCCACCTGGGATTGATACCCCTCTTTGAGGGTGAAACGCAATTGGGGGAACCGCTGGCGCACCATCTGCACCAGCTGGGGCAGATGCTCCCGCAGCACCACCTCCGAGGCGCCGATGCGGATGTGATGCACGGTGCCGCCCCGGATTTTGTCGGCCACCGGCTCCAGCTGGTCGAAAAACGGGCGGATGAACTCATACAAATCGCGCCCCGGGGCGCTCAGCTCAAACGGCCGCCGGTGAAAGAGCGTGACCCCCAAATCCTCCTCCAGCTGGATGATCTGGCCGCTGACGGCCGGCTGCTGGATGCCATAGGGGATGTTGCGGACAGCCTCGCTGATGCCCTGGTGTTTGGCCACGTAGTAGAACAGCTCCAAGTGATGGATATTCATGCTTAAGGTTGCCAACCGCGTTGGCTCCTCTTAGTTTAGCCACATATGAAGAGATGGATCAATGAATATTTGGATCAACAGAAAGCAGTGCTCGCAGCCCTCCCGGCGGACGGGGTGGCCGGCATGATCGAGACCCTGCAAACCGCCGTGCAGCAGGACCGGCAGATTTTTGTGTTCGGCAACGGCGGCAGCGCGGCGACAGCCTCCCATTTCATCACGGACCTGGGCAAGGGGGCCTCGGATAAGATCGGCCGGCGCTTCCGCTGCCTGTCCCTCAACGACAACATGGGCTGGCTGACAGCCATCGCCAACGATTACTCCTACGAGGATGTCTTCATGCGCCAGCTGGAGAATTTCGCCCGCCCGGGGGATGTGGCGTTCACCATGAGCGTGAGCGGCAATTCGCCCAACCTGGTGAAAGCTTTTGAGTGGGCCGGCCGGAACGGCTTGAAAACCATGGCCCTGGTGGGGGGGAAACGCGGCCGCCTGGCCGACCTGGCCCAGCAAGTGATCGTGATCGACTCCACCCACTACGGGCGGGTGGAAGATGCCCACCTGACCATCTGCCACCTGCTGTGCTACGCTTTCATGGAAAACCCGGGCCTGGCGGATTGATCGTCACCGCCCATTTCCCAGCTGGCGGGTCCGCCCGGCGCGCCCGGTCTGGTGCGGACCTCGCCCTTTAGCCCTGCCACCCGGGGGCGATTTCCCCCGGGAATCCCTGCTGGCGCAGCGCTTCGTAGAGCACCAGGGCGGCGCAGTTCGCCAGGTTGAGCGAACGGGATTGGGCATTGAACATCGGAATGCGCAGCCAGGCGCCGGAATTGGCCTCCAAAATAGAGGCCGGCAAGCCGGCGGTTTCGCGGCCGAAAACCAGGTAATCGCCAGGCTGGTATTGAACCTCCGAGTAGGAGCGCGGGCCGCCGGACTCAATGAGCCAGAGCCGCGCCGAACCCGGCAAGCCCGCCCGGAAACCCTGCCAGCTGGGCCAGCGGCGCCAGGCCACCTGCTGCCAGTAATCCATGCCGGCGCGCTTCAAATCCCGGTCCTCCAGCCGGAAGCCAAACGGCTCGACCAGGTGCAGGACCGACCGGGTGGCGGCGCACAAGCGGGCCACATTGCCGGCATTGGGCGGGATCTCCGGCTCCACCAGCACTACGTTCATGCTACTCATTCAACCCGCTTTTCCGATACCACTCCAGGAACCGCCTGGATTGCGCGAGGGCGTCCACCTGGTTGTGGCCCTCAAGGTATTCGACGGCAAAAAAGCCCCGGTAACCGGCGGCTTTGAGCTTGCGGATCACCTCCGCGAAATCGATGGGCCCCTCTCCCCAGGCCAGCTGGATGGAGTTCCAATCCCGGCCGCCCGCCCGCAAACCAGTGCCCTCCACGAGCGGGTAAATTTCGTCGAAGCGGGCGCCTTGATTCGGCCCGGCAAAATAATGGCTGGGATCGAGCGTGAGCTTCAGCCCGGGCACCTCCTGGCATAAACGAACGGCGTCAGCTGGCCATTCGGTGATCTGGTTGCAGTGGGTTTCGGCGGTCAGCATCACCCCGCCTTCCCGGGCGATCTGCTGCAGCTTGCGCAGCTTGGCCACCTGGTCGCCGCGGCCGCCCTTGGCCGAGGGAGCCATGAGGTTGATCAGGCGCGCCTCCAGCCGGGCCGCCAGCTTGACCAGGGCCCGGAATTGCGCCTCGTATTTCTCAAAAGGCAGCGTCTCGATGGCGTCGAAGGTCAAATTGGCCACCCGCAGGCCGGAGGCGTCCAAAGCCCGCTCCACCCGGATGGCCTCCGGCTCAAAGTCAGCCGCCAGTTTGGCGGCGTTGACGTGCGGCGCCCAGCTCAAGCACGAGAGATCCAGCCACTTGAAACCGGCGCCAGCGATGGCCTGGAAGGCCTTTTCGGCGGGCTGTTTCAGCTGGCACAGGGTGGAACAGGCCGCCCTTTCCAGCCGGGTGATTTTGAAATCGCGCTGGCTGCGCACGGGCCGCGCCGCATCGTTCAATTCCGCCACCAGAGTGTATTCACCGGCTTCCGCGGGGAACTTGATTTTGAAATCCAGGATTTCGCGCCCCAAAGCGGGAACCGTGCGCGCCTGGGACTGGAGCACTTGCGCCCGCCCATCCCGCACGAGTTTCAAAGCCACCTGGCCCTGCCAATCCTGGCCGCGGTCATTGATCACGAAAACCTGGCAGCTGCGCTCCCAACTGGCGGGCATTTCATCCTCCCAGAAATTGAGCATCAAGCCGACGGGGTTGAAGGCATCGCCAACGTAGTTTTGGAAATGCGGCTCGAAAGCCAGCTGCTCCAGATCGGTGAAATGATCGCTGGTGGCGCCCCCCTCGGGCCGGGGCTTGTCACCCGGGCGGGAATAGCCCAGGCCGCAGAAATGCAGCACCCCGGCGCACTCCCGGTGGCAGCGCCAATATTCAGTCTTGGCGGCCAGGTATTTGGCGAACACCTGCCGCCGTTGATCCACGGTGGAATTCGGCCCCAGCAGGTTTTCATAGACCTTGCCGGTCAGGCAGGTGGGATGGCCATCGCGCGTGAGCCAAAGCCAGCCATACTCGTTGATGATGATCGGCACGGCCAATTTCTTCTGGGCCGCGGACAGGTTCGGCACGCCGGACAGGTGGGCCATCTCACGCATATGGAACGTCCCGCCCTGCCAGATCCGGATGAACTGGTAAGGATGGGCTTCCACGCAATCGGTGACGCATTGCGGCTCGGCCCAGCCATTTTCCCAGGGGCGGCCGGAAAGATCGAGATGGCGCACCGCCTGGATGGACTTGCCGGTCTCCGCGGTGTTGCTTTCGTTCTGGCCGTCCCAGATCACCACGCAGGCATGGTTCCACCGCTCGCGCATCCATTCGGTGTATTCAGGGATGATCTTCGCGGCCACGGGCTTTTCCGGCGCCCCGCCCAGCAGCCAGATGGGGAACTCATCCTGGATCAGGAAGCCGAGTTCATCGGCGATGTCGTACCAGAATTCCGGGGGAAAGCCGATGCAGTAGCGCAGGGAATTCCAGTGCATGGCCTTGAATTGCTGGTGCAGCCGTCGCACCCACTCGGCGCGCCACGGCCGGTCCCGGCGCTCGGAATCCTCGAAGAACCGGTAGATGGTGACGTTGCTGCCGCGCATGAAAAAGGGCTTGCCGTTCAGCACCGCCCGGCCGGTTTGCGGATCGAACCGGAAGGAGCGCATCCCGAAGCGCAGCTGGACCTCGTCGGCGCCGGTGCCAACCCGCAAAGTGTAGAGGTAGGGATCATCCGGGGACCACCACCGGCAATGGCGGATCGGCACGTTGAAATCCACCGTTTGGACCTGCCGTGTAACCGCGGGGGACACCCCGGCCTGGCGCGGCTCGGACGCCGCCGCGCCACCGGCCTCGAACACCTGCCCCCGCACCGTGACCGGGCCGCCCGGAACCGTCTCCACCTCGGCCAGAACCCGCACCACACCGGCATCCAGATCCGGCACGGTTTGCACATTTACCACCCGGGGCAGGCCGGTGAGGATCAGCTCCACGGAGTCATAAATGCCGGGCAGATACAGGTATTTTTCGAAATCCCAGCCGGTGGGCATGTCCGGCGGCAGGCTTTCCCGGTCGGCCCCCACGCGGATCACCAATTCATTTTCCTGGCCGTTGCCCTTGAGGGCATCCCGCGCCTCCAGATAGGCGGGCGTGAAACACGGAAGGTGGTCGCCGATCAGCCGGCTATTCAGGTAAACGCGGGTGCCATAACGGGCTTTGTGGATCTTCAGCAAAGCCGCGGCGGGGAGGCCGCCCTCCACTTTGAAGGTTCGCCGGTACCAGAAGGCCTGGCGCAACGGGCTTTTTTTACCCACCTCGCGAAAGGCCGGGGTGGCCATATCCACCAAGCCTGGCACCGGCACGGCATGCCCATACTCCGCGGGCGGCGACTCCATGCCCCCCTCCGCCACCTGCCAGAGGCCGTCCAGGTTGAGGGACTGCCGGGGCCCCGATGGTTTCAGGGACGCCCACAGGGTGCCAGCGAACAGATACAGCGCGCCGAAAAGAAAAATCCAACCGGGCTTGCGAATTGACTTCATGGGGGAATGAAACACGCCCGGCGCCGGGGTGTCAACCAGGCTCCTCAGCCGTTTCGCCACTTGCAGATCTGTTAAAGACCGGCGCGTGGCTCAATCCTCGTCTTGCGCGAAAATCGGCGGCGCAATCACTCCCCTCCCAACGGCCTGGAAACGGCTCCACCGCAGGCCTGTCGGACAACCGGGCTTGAAAAGCAAAATGCCCCATCTCCGCTGCGCGGAAAAATGGGGCCTGCAAGATTATCTCAAGCCGTCAGCCGGCGGCCATTCCGCCCTCGGTTTTGGCCTCCGGCTTCCACTTCTCCTCGTGGCGCAGCTCGGCCTTCAAGGCGGCCAGTTCGCGTTCGATGGTCTTGACCGCCTGGTCGAAGGCGGAGATGGGATCATCCGCATTTTTCTCGCTGTGCAAGGTGTTGGAGGGCACCTCCAGCGTCACCGCGGCGGTGAAGGAATCCTTTTTGGGATGCCGCTCCATAACCACCCGCAAATGCACGGCATCCATGGGGAAATGCACGAGCAAACGCTGCAGCTTGGGGATTTTTTGGGAGAGTTTTTTCTGCAGCTGGTCATGGGCACTGAAATTCTTGGCCACCAGGTTCCAAGCCAGCGGTACGGACGTCGTCATTGATCCATTACTCCTTTCCTTTGCACGGCCTTGTTCACCAACCACCATTCCGGCAACCTGCCAAATCGGGGAAGAACAGCTTCCCGCCAGCTACCGGGAGGTCATATGGTCCGGCAAAAAGTATTCCAGCAATTCCTTGGGCTCGGTCTTGGTCAGATCCCGGGGCACGCTTTTTTCAATGCGCCCCCGGACCGGCGGAGCCAGTGATTCCAGCACCTGGTGCATGATTTCCTTGGGGGCGGCCAGCCAGCAGCCGTCGCCCGGATTGGCCTGGGCCAGGGTCTCGATATGGGACACCAGCTGCCGAAGCGACCGGCGTTTCATTTCCAGCTCGAGGTTGTGGACGTCCGCCATGGGCCCGCCTCCCCGGCCCTGGCCGGAACCAGTGTTGCGTCCGGCGAGGTCGGTGACCTTTTCACTGATGCGCTGATGGGCCTCGGTAAAAACCGTGTGGGATAATAACTCGAGATGCGGGGAGGCCTTGGGTCGGAATTCAACTTTGTAGGCTTTGAGAAGCCCCAAATCGGCCGCGAGAAGCATTTTGGTATTCATGAATGCTGCAATTCGGTTCGCTCTTTCGTCAATGATGAATGATTCATGTTTCTGCTTTGCTTCTATAGCATAGACCCACTGGGGCCCATTGTCACTCGGAATCTGCCGGTTCACCATCTTTTTTCCGGGAACGAACCGGCCGGGGCACAAAAACCAGCCCCTCGTGCCGGTAATCCACCTTCACCAGGCTGCCATCCTGGATTTCGCCCGCCAGCAGCTTGCGGGAGAGGGGGGTCTCAATATGCCGCTGAAGGAACCGCTTGAGCGGCCGGGCGCCATAGGTGGGATCGTAGCCTTCGCGGGCAATATGCTCCCGGGCGGCCCCGGTCAACTCCAAATCGATGCGCCGGCCGGCCAGGCGCTGCCGGATGAGCTGCAGCTGGAGCTCCACAATACGTTCGATCTCGGCCAGGGTCAGCGGTTTGAACAAGACCACTTCATCGACGCGGTTGAGGAACTCGGGCCGGAATTGGCGGCGCAATTCCGCCATGACCTGCCGGCGCACGGGCTCGGCGATCTCGCCCTGCGCACCGGCATTTTCCAGCAGGTGGAGGCTGCCGACATTCGAGGTCATGATCAGGATGGTATTCTTGAAATCCACGGTGCGGCCGTGGCCGTCGGTGAGGCGGCCGTCGTCGATCACCTGCAGCAGGATGTTGAACACGTCGGCATGGGCCTTCTCAAGCTCGTCAAACAGCACCACGGCGTAGGGCCGGCGGCGGACCGCCTCCGTCAGCTGGCCGCCCTCATCGTAGCCAACGTAGCCGGGCGGGGCCCCCACCAGGCGGGACACGGCGTGTTTCTCCATATATTCGCTCATGTCCAGGCGCACCATGTTCTCCTCGCTGTCGAACAGGCTGCCGGCCAGGGCGCGCGCCAATTCCGTTTTGCCAACCCCCGTGGGCCCCAGGAACAGGAACGAGCCGATTGGCCGCTGGGGATCTTTCATCCCGGAGCGGGCGCGGATGACGGCATCCGTCACCGCCTGCACCGCCTCGTCCTGGCCGATGACCCGCTCGTGCAGGATCTGGTCCAGCCGCAGCAGCTTTTCCTTCTCGCCCTCGAGCAGCCGGGAAACCGGCACGCTCGTCCAGCGGGAAACCACCTCCGCCACCTCGTCGGGGGTGACCTCCTTCTGGAAGAGCCGGGAGCCGGCCTGGTCCTGGTGTTTGAGGGTGGCTTCGGCCTTTTGCAGCTGTTTCTGCAATTCCGGCATCCGGCCATACTGCAGTTCGGCGGAGCGGGTGTAATCGTTGCGGCGCTGGGCCTCCTCGGCCTGGTTGCGGGTGATCTCGATGGCTTCCCGCAATTTCTGGATATCGTCCAGCAATTGCTTTTCGTTCTGCCACCGGGCGGTCAACGCGTCCTTTTCCGGCTTGATCTCGGCGATCTCCTTCTCGAGGTTGGCCAGCCGCAATTGGGAGGCCTGGTCCTTTTCCTTGCGCAGGGCTTCGCGCTCGATCTCCAGCCGCATGAGGCGCCGCTCCAGGGTTTCGATTTCTTCCGGCCGGCTGTCCATCTCGGTGCGCAGCTTGGCCGATGCCTCATCCATCAGGTCGATCGCCTTGTCGGGCAGGAAACGGTCGGAGATATAGCGATGGGAAAGCTGCGCGGCGGCGACCAGCGCGGCGTCCTGGATGCGCACGCGGTGGTGCAGCTCATAGCGTTCGCGCAGGCCGCGGAGGATGCTGATGGTATCCTCCACGCCGGGCTCGCTGACCAGCACCGGCTGGAAACGCCGCTCCAGCGCCGCGTCCTTCTCGATGTATTTGCGGTATTCGTCCAGAGTGGTGGCGCCGAGGCAATGCAGCTCCCCGCGCGCCAGCATGGGCTTGAGCATGTTGCCGGCGTCCATGGCTCCCTCGGCCTTGCCAGCGCCAACCATGGTGTGGATTTCATCGATGAACAGGATGACCTGCCCCTCGGCGCGGGTGATTTCCTGCAGCACCGCTTTCAGGCGCTCCTCGAATTCCCCGCGGTATTTCGCGCCCGCGATCAAGGCGCCGAGGTCGAGCGCCACGAGGCGTTTGTCCTGCAGGCTGTCCGGCACATCCCGGGCCACGATCCGGCGGGCCAGTCCTTCCACAATCGCGGTCTTGCCCACGCCCGGCTCACCGATGAGCACCGGGTTGTTCTTGGTCCGCCGGGAAAGCACCTGGATGCAGCGGCGGATTTCGGTGTCGCGCCCGATCACCGGATCCAGCTTGTTCTGCGCCGCCAGGCGGGTGAGATCGCGCCCGTATTTCTCGAGGGCCTCATAAGTGGCTTCGGGATTGGCGCTGGTCACCCGCTGGCTGCCCCGCACTTCGGACAACGCTTTGAAAAAACCGTCCCGGCCCAGGCCGAGCTGCTTGAATATTTTGCCCGCCCCGCTGCCGGCCGGCTCGTCGAACATGGCCAGCACCAGGTGCTCCACGCTCACATATTCATCCTTGAGCCGTTTGCTTTCATCCTGGGCTTTCACCAGGAGCTTGTTCAGCCGGCTGGTCAGGTAGATGCCAGGGCTGCTGGAAACATCGCCGGTCACCCGGGGCTGGCGGGCAATTTCCTCCTCCACCTTGGCCCGCAACAAATCGGGCGCCACGCGGGCTTTTTCAAAAAGCCGTGCCACCAGGCTCTCCTCCTGGCCCAGCAACGCCAGCAGCAAATGCTCCACCTCGGCGGACTGGTGATGATTGCGCGTGGCGATATTCTGCGCCTCGGCCAGGGCGGCCTGCGAACGTTCGGTGAATTTGCTTAAATCCATACAGTTATCCTGGTCTCCATCGGGCTGCATTAGACTCCCAACAGCCAAAGTTCCGGTTGTACTAAAGCAGGAACAATGCGCGCCGGCTCGATTTCGCAATCCATTGACCATAAGCATTTTGCAAATTCATCCTGCCATATGGGTGAGCCATTTTTACCCACCAGAGGGCCAACCTGACCCAGTCCAAACCCGTTCTTTCGTTCGCGCCTCGGGCCCGGATGAAGCGCCCCTGGTCCGGCCCTAGCCCCGGCGCGGCGCGCCGGCAAATAGCCGTTGACGGAGCCTGCGTTTCCATTAAGGTGCTGCGGCATGTCACGGCGGCGATGGAAACCAACCTGCTGCCGGGCAGATCAAGGTGTTATGAAACTCTGGAAAAATCCGCTGCTGTGGATTGGCGTGTGGTTTGCGTGTTCGGCTGGCGCCCAAACCAATGGGGTTGATTCGGGCCGGACTATCTCATTGGAGGAAGCCCTGGACCGGACCCTGGCCACCGACCAAAGCATCCAAGTGGCGCTGGAAGAAGTGCGGAAGAGCGATCTGGTGCGGTGGAGCGCGCTCACGCGGGTGGGGCCGCGCGTCACCGGCAATGGCAGCTATAACAACCCCAAGGAAAACATCACCACGGCGCAGGGGCCGCTGATCGTGGAATCGTGGCGGGGGGACATTACCGTGCAGCAACCGCTGGTGGATCTGACTGTGTTTGCGGCTTACCGGGCCGGGCGGCTAAGCTCCCAGGCGAGCCGTTATTCCTACAACTACACGGTTCGCGGGGTGCTGTTCGGCGTGGCCCGGGCTTATTACGACGTTCTGAAAAAATCCCGCCTGGCGGAAGTCAACCGGCGGACGCTGGATTTGTCCCAGCAGCAGCTTGAACTGGCGCAAAACCGGGCCAAATCGGGGGAGGTGACCAAAACGGACACCCTGCTGGCCAAAGTGGCGGTGGAAAGAGCGCGCCGGGTTTTGACCGCCTCGGAAAACGCCTTGATCCTGTCGCGCCATACGCTGGGCAGCCTCTTGAATCTGGGCGCCAATGAGACCTTCCAGGTGATCGAGCCGGCGCCCGCCACCCTGGGGGCGGATACCCTGGAAACCCTTCAGGCCCGGGCCGCCAGCCAGCGGGAGGATTTGCGCGCAGCCAGCCTGGGCATCTCCCAAAGCCGCGAGCGGGAGCGGGAGGTGCGCGCCCAATACGGCCCCAAACTGCTGGCCCAATGGAGCAACCAATGGGTCGATCCGGAGACCACCTCCAGCCGCAACAATTTTTGGCAGGCCGGGGTGGCGATGTCGGTGCCGCTGTTCACCGGCGGCCAGCGGGAGGTGGACCTGGCCAAAACAAAACACGAAACACGGCAATCCCAGCTCCATTCGCAAAACCTGGCCAAGACTGTGAACCTCGACGTCCAGGACGCCTGGCTGAGCGTGCAGACGCTCGCCCAAAACCTCCAGGCCCTGGAGAGCGAGGTGGCCGCCGCGGAGGAAGCCCTCAAAACCGTGCAAAACCAATACCGCGCGGGCACCGCCACCAGCCTGGGCGTGCAGACGGCCTTGAACGACTTGAACACCTCCCGCACCGACCAAACCGTGGCGCTCTATGACTTCCAAGTGGCCTTGCGCAACCTCGAACGGGTTACCGGCACGCTCCAGGAAGAACGCATTTCCCGGCTGAACAAACACTGACCGCAATCCCTCTTTATCCATGTTCCCGAAATCCCTTTTTTCCCACCGGCCAGCAGCGGCCCCGGCGGCCGGCCGCCCGAAAACGCTGCGCTGGCAGCTGCCCTGGGCCTTGGGCTGCGCCCTGCTGGCCGGCTGCGGCAAGCCGGAGACCGCCCCCAAACGCGCGCTGATCGTCCCGGTCCGGGCGGCCACCGCCATCCAGACCAATGTCCCGGTGCAGGTGCTGACCTTCGGCAAAGGCGAGGCTTTCGCCACGGTGTCCATCAAGCCGCTGGTGACCGGCCAGTTGATGGAAATCCTGTTTTCCGAGGGGCAGGATGTCCAGGCGGGCAGCCCCTTGTTCAAAATCGACCCGCGGTCCTTCGAGGCGGCGATCAAGCAGTCCGAGGCCATGCTCGCCCGGGATCTGGCCCTGGCCGAAAACGCCGCGCAGGAAGCGCGGCGGGCGGAGGAACTGTTAAAGACGGAAAGCGTGCCGCAGCGCCAATACGACTCCGCCAAGGCGGGCGAGGCGGCGGCCAAAGCCGCCGTGGCCTCCGACCGGGCGGCCCTGGAAAACGCCCGCCTGCAGCTCGAGTATTGCAGCCTCAAAGCCCCCATCAACGCGCGGGCGGGCAACTACCTGGTGAACCAGGGCAACGTGGTGAAGGCCAACGATACCGCCCTGGTGATCCTGAACCAGATCAGCCCGCTCTACGTGGAGTTTTCCGTGCCGGAACAATACCTGCACGAAGTCCAGGCGAACCAGGCGCGCCGCCCGCTGGCCGTCCAGGCGGTGATCCCCGGCCGGGAGACGGCGCCGGAGCCGGGCCGCCTGGAGTTCATCGACAACACGGTGGAAGCAGGGACCATCCGGCTGAAAGCCAGATTCGAAAACCAGGCCCGGAATTTGTGGCCCGGGCAATTCGTGAACGTGTCCCTGACCCTTTCCACGCAAACCAACGCGGTGCTGATCCCCTCGGAGGCGGTGGAATCGGGGCAGAAGGGGCAATACGTGTTCGTGATCAAACCGGACCAGACCGTGGCCTATCGGCCGGTGGTGGCGGGCCGCTTTGCCGGCGAGAGCCTGGTGATTGACCAGGGGCTCCAGCCCGGAGAGCTGGTGGCGGTGGATGGCCAGCTCCAATTGGTCGAGGGGACCAAAGTGGAGATCAAGCGGGAGGAAGCCAAAGCCGCCGCCCCAACCAAAGCCCAGCCATGAACCTGGCTGCTGTTTTCATCCGCCGCCCGATCATGACCACGCTGGTCATGCTGGGCATCCTGATTTTCGGCTCCGCCGCCTACCGGCTGCTGCCGGTGAGCGACCTGCCCAACGTGGATTTCCCCACGATCCTGGTCTCCGCCAATCTCCCGGGCGCCAGCCCGGCCACCATGGCCGCGGCCGTGGCGACCCCGCTGGAGCGCCAGTTTTCCACCATCGCCGGGGTGGATTCGATGAGTTCGGTCAGCGCGCTGGGGCTGACGCAGATCACCATCCAATTCTCCCTGGAGCGGAGCATCGACGCCGCGGCCCAGGATGTGCAGGCGATGATCGCCAAGGCGGCGGCCCAGCTGCCGCGGGACATGCCCTATCCCCCCACCTACCAGAAGGTGAACCCGGCGGACCAGCCGGTGCTCTACCTGGCGCTCAGCTCCCCAACCCTGCCGCTCTCCACCGTGGATGAGTACGCGCAGACCTACATCGCCCAGCGCGTCTCCATGGTGAACGGCGTGGCCCAGGTGCAGATCCTGGGCACCCAGAAATATGCCGTGCGCGTGCAGGTGGACCCCAAGGCCCTGACCTACCGCGGCATCGGGATCGACGAGGTGGTCACCGCCATCCAGCGCGGCAACGTGGATCTCCCGACCGGCACCCTTTACGGCAGCCACCAGGCCTTCACCGTGCAGGCCAACGGGCAGCTGATGGACGCCGCCGCCTATGAGCCGCTGATCGTCGCCTACCGCAACGGCACACCCGTCCGCCTGCGCGAGCTGGGCAAGGTCATCGACAGCGTGGAAAACAACAAGGTGGCCGGGTGGTTCAAGGGCACCCGGGCCATCATCCTGGCCATCCAGCGCCAGCCCGGCGCCAACACCGTGCGGGTGGTGGACGATGTGAAGAAGCTGATCGGCACCCTGCGGACGCAGCTGCCGGCCGCGGTGGACCTGAACACCCTCTACGACCGCTCCGTCTCCATCCGGCAATCGGTGGACGACGTCCAGTTCACGCTGGTGCTGGCCATCTGCCTGGTGGTCATGGTGATCTTCCTGTTTTTGCGGAATCTGTCGGCCACCATCATCCCCAGCCTGGCCCTGCCGGTGTCCATCATCGCCACGTTCGGCATCATGTACCAGCTGGGCTACAGCCTGGACAACTTCTCCCTGCTGGCGCTGACGCTGTGCGTCGGCTTCATCGTGGATGACGCCATCGTCATGCTGGAAAACATCGTGCGCCACATGGAGCTGGGCCTCAGCCCCATGGAGGCGGCCCTGACCGGCTCCCGGGAAATCGGGTTCACGATCCTGTCCATGACCCTGTCCCTGGTGGCGGTGTTCATCCCGGTGCTGTTCATGGGCGGGCTGGTGGGCCGGCTGCTGCACGAATTTTCGGTGACCATCAGCGCGGCGATCCTGGTGTCCGGCTTTGTGTCGCTGAGCCTGACGCCGATGCTCTGCAGCCGGTTCCTGCGGCCGCCCCAGGCCCAGAAGCACGGCCGCCTCTACGCGGCTTCGGAAGCCTTTTTCGAGGCGTTGCGCCGCGGCTACGACCACACCCTGCGCTGGGCCTTGCGCCACCATCTGTTCATCGCCCTGCTTTCCGTGGCGCTCCTGGCCGCCACCATCTGGCTGTTCCTGCGCCTGCCCAAGGGCTTCCTCCCCAGCGACGACACCAACCAGATTTTTGCCTTCACGGAGGCCAGCCAGGGCATTTCGTTCGAGGATATGGCGCGGCACCAGCAGGCGCTGGCGGCCATCGTGGCCGCCGACCCCAACGTGGAGGCTTTCATGTCCAGCATCGGCCCCGGCGGCCCCACCACCACCGGCAACTCCGGCCGCATTTTCATGCGCCTGAAACCGCGGTCCCAGCGCCAGCTCAACGTGGACCAGATGATCCTGCAGCTGCGCCCGAAGCTGTCGCAAGTGCCGGGCATCCGGGCGTTTTTGCAGAACCTCCCCCCCATCCGCATCGGCGGGCAGCTGACCAAGAGCCTCTATCAGCTGAGCTTGCAGGGGCCGGACACCGGGGAGCTCTACCGCCTGGCGCCGGTGCTGGAGGGCCAGATCCGGCAAATCCCGGGCCTCATCGACGTCAACAGCGACCTCCAGCTGAAGAACCAGCAGATCCGCGTCGAGATCGACCGTGACCGCGCCTCGATGCTGGGAGTCACGCCGCAGCAGGTTGAAGACGCCCTTTACAACGCCTACGGCGCCCGTCAGATCTCCACCATCAACACCCCCAACAACCAATACAAGGTCATCGTGGAGCTGGATCAGCGCTACCAGCAGAATCCCTCGGCCATGCCCTTGCTCTACATCCGCTCCAGCTCGGGCAAGCTGGTGCCGCTGGAGGCGGTGGCCAAACTCCTGCGCGGCGTGGGGCCGCTCACCGTCAACCACGTCGGCCAGCTGCCCGCGGTGACCATCTCCTTCAACCTGCTGCCCGGAGTGGCGCTGGGGGAGGCCGTCACGGCCATCCAGGCGCTGGCCCGCACCACCCTGCCGCCCACCATCACCACCTCGTTCCAGGGCAGCGCCCAGGCTTTCCAATCCTCGGTGAAAGGGCTGGGCCTGCTGCTGCTGCTGGCGATCTTCGTCATCTACCTGGTCCTGGGCATCCTCTACGAGAGCTTCATCCACCCCCTGACCATCCTTTCCGGCCTGCCTTCGGCCGGCTTCGGGGCGCTGCTGACGCTGATGATTTTCCACCAGGAATTGAACCTTTACGGCTTTGTGGGCATCATCCTGCTGGTCGGCATCGTGAAGAAAAACGCCATCATGGTCATCGATTTCGCGCTCGATGCCCAGCGCAAGGAAAACAAAGCCCCGGCCGAGGCGGTTTACCAGGGCAGCCTGATCCGTTTCCGCCCCATCATGATGACCACCTTCTCGGCCTTGATGGGCACGCTGCCGGTGGCCCTGGGGATCGGCGGCGGGGCGGAATCGCGGCGGTCCCTGGGCCTGGCGGTGGTGGGCGGCCTGCTGGTGTCGCAGTTGCTGACCTTGTACCTGACCCCGGTGGTTTATATTTACATGGACGCCCTCAATCACAAATTGAGCCGGCTCTTCCACCGCCGGAAAACGGTTTCCGGCGCCGGGCACGAACCGGCCGTCCTGGCTGCGGGCTCTGCTGAATAGCCGCTACCGGCCCCACTCCAGGCGGCCCAACTGATCGCCACGCCACCGGGATCCCTCCTTTTGGCCTCCCATTTTTCAACTCCCCGGGCCGCCCTGGCACTTGCTTCCTGCGGGCCGGCCGCCGCTCCGCCGCGCGCCAAATTGCGCCTTGAATCTGCTCTGGCCCTATATAGTATGACTCCTCGCCCGCACCGGAGTCGGTTTTTTTGCTTTGGGTGGGGGGGAGAGCGGGAGATGGACACCTGAGGTTGGCGCAGGTTCGGACCCGCGATTCCCAACAGCGACCGGGTGACTTCGCATGACTAATGTAGAAAACGAGCAGAATGAGCAAGCCGCGCTGGCCAGGGAGGCGGGCCGCCGCGGCCATTGGCCGGCCTGGGCGGTCCTGCTCGCGGGCCTGGCGGTCACCGCCTGGGTGGCCCGTTACACGAAATCCGAGGTGGTCCGCGAAGCCAGGGAAAATTTCGACGCCGTCTGCACCGAAATCCAGACCAAGCTCGCGGACCGTCTCCGGGCCCATGAGCAGATCCTGCGCAGCGCCGCCGCCTTCATTGAACACGGCGGCGGAGTGAGCCGCCAGGAATGGCGCTCTTTTGCCAGCCGCCAGCAGCTGGAGCAGAAGCTTCCCGGCATCCAGGGCATCGGCTTTTCGCTGGCGATCCCCCGTCCCAAGCTGGCCCAGCATATCGCGGAGATCCGTGCCGAAGGCTTCCCCAACTACGAGGTCTCCCCCAAAGGGGAGCGGGAAATGTACACCTCCATCATCTACCTGGAGCCTTTCACCAACCGGAACCTGCGCGCTTTCGGCTACGACATGTTCAGCGAACCGGTGCGCAGGGAGGCGATGGAGCGGGCCCGGGATGAGGATGCCGCCGCCCTGTCCGGGAGGGTCACCCTGGTGCAGGAAACCAGCCAGGATGTCCAGGCGGGCACCTTGATGTATGCGCCGGTTTACCGCCCGGGCCTGCCCCACGAAACCGCAAGCCAGCGGCGCGACGCCCTGCTGGGCTGGGCCTACAGCCCCTACCGGATGAACGATCTCCTCACCGGCATCCTCGGCCGCTGGGACCAGACCAATCCCCGGCGCATTCATCTGGAGATTTTCGACGGCGCCCAAACCACCCCCGAAACCCTGCTTTACGACAGCCAATCGGCCGAGCCGGGACAACCCCATCCGGGGCCGGCCTCGCCGCTGGCCCTGCAGCGCACCGTGGTTTCCGCCGGCCGCCAATGGACCGCGCGTTTCACCCGCACCGGCTACCATTCCTCCCCGGTGCTGGATTACACCAAGGTCTGGTTCGTGGCCTGTAGCGGATCCAGCACCAGCCTGCTGCTGGCCGGCTTGCTTTTCAACCTGCTCAACACCCGCCTCAAAGCCCGGCAGATGGCCGGGCAGCTGACCGCCGACCTGCGGCAGAGCGAGGCCAATTTCCGGGCCTTTTTCGAGACCATCACCGACCTGATCCTGGTCGGCACACCGGATGGGCGGATTCTTTTCACCAATGCCTTCGCCACCCAGGTCCTGGGCTATGACGCCGCCGAGCTCGCCGCCATGCGGGTGCTCGATTTGCATCCCCCCGACAAGCGGGAGGAGGCCGGGGAAATCTTCGCCGCCATGTTCCGGGGCGAGCGGGGCAGCTGCCCCCTGCCCCTGGCCCGCAAGGATGGCCGGCCCGTGCCCGTGGAGACCCGTGTCTGGTTTGGCAGCTGGAACCGCCAGCCCTGCATCTACGGCATCTCCAAGAACCTGACCGCCGAACAGGAGGCTCAGCAGCGTTTCGAGCACTTGTTCCGCAAGCACCCCACCGTGATGGCGCTCTCCAGCCTGCCCGACCGCCTGTTCTTCGATGTCAACAACACCTTCCTGAAAAAGCTCGGCTACCGCCGGGAGGAGGTCATTGGCAAGACGGCGGCCGATCTGGCTTTATTTGTGCATCCTGAACAACAGACCAGGGTGGCGGACAAATTGGAGGCGGACGGGCGCATCTCCGACTTTGAATTGCAGGTGCGGCGCAAGGATGGGGGCGTCCTGGACGGCTTGTTCACCGGCCAGATGCTGAGCATCCATGGGCGGGCATTTTTCCTGACCGTGATGATCGACATCACCGAGCGCAAGCGCGCCGAGGCGAAGCTCCAGGAGACCAACCGCGACCTGGAAGCCGCCACCGCCCGCGCCAACGAACTGGCGGCCCAGGCGAAACAGGCCAGCGCCGCCAAGAGCGAGTTCCTGGCCAATATGAGCCACGAAATCCGCACCCCCATGAACGGCGTGCTGGGCATGGTCGGCCTGCTGCTGGACACCCCATTGAATGAGGAGCAGCGCCATTTCGCCCAGACCGCCCGCACCAGCGGCGAGTCCCTGCTCGCCCTGCTCAATGACATCCTCGATTTCTCCAAGATCGAGGCCCGCAAGCTCGAGCTGGAAATGCTGGATTTCGACCTGGATGTTTTCCTGGACGATTTTTCCAAAATGATGGCCCTGCGGGCCCGCGAGAAAGGCCTGGTCTTCGACTGCCACGTGGCGCCGGACGTCCCCTCCGCCCTCCAGGGCGACCCGGGCCGTTTGCGGCAGATCCTGGCCAACCTGGCCAGCAATGCCATCAAGTTCACCCCCCAAGGCCAGATCATCATCCAGGTGGCCGCCCTGGCCAGCACCCCGGAAACGGTCCAACTGCGTTTTACCGTGAGCGATACCGGGATCGGCATCCCCGCGGACAAGCTGGAGAAGCTGTTCGCCCTGTTCTCGCAGGTCGATGCCTCCACCACGCGCAAGTTCGGGGGGACCGGATTGGGCCTGGCCATTTCAAAGCAGCTGGCGGAGCTGATGGGCGGCGCCATCGGCGTGCGCAGCGAGGCGGGCAAGGGGTCGGAATTCTGGTTCACGGTCTGCCTGGGCAAGCCGCCCGCCGGCGCGCCGGCGCTGGCGTCCACCGCCCTGCGCGGCCGGCGCGCCTTGATCGTCGATGGCCCGCCCGCCCACCGGGAGAATCTGCTGGTGCTGCTGCACACCTGGGGCCTCCGGCCCGCCGAGGCCGGCGACGGCCCGGCGGCCTTGCGGATGCTGGCCGAAGCCATTTCGGCCCGGGATCCGTTCCAACTGGCCCTGGTGGATATGGAGCCGCCGGGCATCGATGGGCAGGCCTTGGGCCACGCCATCCGAAACGATCCCCGCCTGCAGGACACGCGCCTGGTGCTGCTGGCCTCCCCGGACCAGCTGGGCAAGGACCAGCGCCCGGCGGGGTTTGCCGCCACGCTGGCCAAACCCGTGCGGCGTCCGGAGCTGCGGGAGGCCTTGGAAGCGGCCCTCGGCGGCAAACCGGCCGCCGTGCCTCAAATCATTCAAGCGATGGACCAGGCCCGGCGGCTGAACCACCAGGCCCGCATCCTGGTGGCCGAGGACAACATCCCCAACCAGCTGGTGGCGGTGGGGCTCCTGAAAAAAATGGGCTTCCGCGCCGAGGTGGCCGCCAACGGCGCCGAGGCGGTCCGGGCCTTGGAAACCCTGCCCTACGATCTGGTCTTGATGGATGTCCAAATGCCGGAGATGGACGGCTTGACCGCCACCCGCCTGATCCGGAATCCGCAATCGCAGGTTCTCAACCACCAGGTGCCCATCATCGCCCTGACCGCCCATGCCATGCCGGCCGACCGGGAACGGAGCCTCAACGCCGGCATGAACGACCACATCACCAAGCCGGTTAATTTGAAGATCCTGACGGCCGTGCTCGAAAAATGGCTCCCACCGGCTGGGGCGGCGCCACCACCACCTCCGGCGGGTGCCACGGTCGAAACGCCGGCCGCCGCCCAACCCAGCCCACGTGCGCACCCCATCTTCAACCGCGACGCTCTCCTGGGGCGGGTGATGAACGACAAAGTTTTTCTGCAGGTTCTGATCGGCAATTTCCTGGAGGACATGCCGGCGCAAATCGAGCGTTTGAAGAGCTGCGTGGCAGCGGGAGATATCCCTGGCATAGAAGGCCAAGCCCACAAAATCAAAGGCTCCACCTCCGCGGTCAGCGGGGAGGCCATGTGCGCCCATGCCTTGGGCATGGAAATGGCGGCCAAGGCCGCTGACCTCGCCACCGTCAAAGCCGCCCTCGCGGGACTGGATACCCAGTTCGGCCTCTTGCGGGAAGCCCTGCTGAAGCTGGTGGGCCAGCCGGCGGCGTGAGCGGTGTTTGGAATCTGGAATCTGGTCAACGGCTTTCCCCCAATCCGAGTCCTGGGCGCCCTTTCGAGGCTGAATTCAGGTTGGCTGGCCTGGTTTTGGGTTCCCGCCTCCGCATAAAACTGGTCTCTTTCCTTGCGTTCGCTGCTTTTTTAGCCGGATCCTCCCCAACCCAGGCAAACTCCGTGTTTGGTCCAGTGGATTATCCACAATCAACTCATTTGCAATGGATTATGACTGAGCCGCCCCACTCCCCGACACTGGCTGCATCATTTTCACGCACCCACTAATTTGGGTTTGGCCCGGCCACGCAACCGCAGGTCTGAACTTGGAGCGGGAAGGGCCATTTTAAACTTATATTTTTCTTTGACATCGACGGTTGTTTTCAAATATATGCTACGGTAGCGAGGTTGAGGAAAGGAAATCAAATTGAGAAGAATATTTTTTCTGGTGGCGCTGGGCGCAGCCCTCGGCTGCGATAGCATTACTCCGGTAACTGCGGCCCTGGAATTTAACGGTTCAGGTGCCGCCCCTTCGGCGGAGGGGCTGGCGAATCCCCTCACCCTGAACGCCAACTCTGGCACAGCGACTTCGCTGAACATCTTGAATCCTGGATCCGGGTATTCGTCCGGTTCCACGATTGCTTTCAGCCCTGCCGCACCCGCCAGCATCACCCGGCAACCGGCCAGCCAGGCAGTCAATCCCGGAGCCAGCGTGACCTTCACGGTGGAAGCATCCGGCACTGCACCTCTGACTTACCAATGGAACTTTAACGGGGCGCCGATCACGGGCGAAACTTCATCCACCTTGACTTTGCCCAGCGTGACCGCCGCCCATGCGGGGACTTATACCGTGGAGGTGGGCGACGTCGTGGACACGGTCGCCAGCGCCGGGGCCATCCTGAGCTTGAATGAACCGGTGGTCATCACCCAGCAGCCGGCGAGCCAGGCAGTCAATCCCGGAGCCAGCGTGACCTTCATCGTGGCCGCCACCGGCACCGCACCGCTGACGTATCAATGGAAGCTCAATGGAAGCTCAATGGGAGGCCCATTGTCGGAGCCACCACCGCCAGCCTGAGCTTGAATAACCTGAGCCAGCCCCTGGCGGGTGTTTATACGGTGGAAGTGGGCAACGTGGTGGGCACGGCCGCCAGTGCCGGGGCCACCCTGAGCATGAACACGCCGGTTTCGATCACCCAGCAACCGGGCAGCCAGACGGTCAATCCGGGAGCCAGCGTGACCTTCACCGTGGCCGCCACTGGCACCGCACCGCTGACATACCAGTGGAACTTTAACGGGCTGCCGATCACGGGCGAAACCTCATCCACCTTGGCTTTGGCCAGCGTGACCGCCGCCAACGCGGGGACTTATACCGTGGAGGTGGGCAACGTCGCGGGCACGGTCGCCAGCACCGGAGCCAGCCTGAGCTTGAATGAAGCAGTGATCATCACCCAGCAACCGGCGAGCCAGACCGTCAACCCCGGAGCCAGCGTGACCTTCACCGTGGCCGCCACTGGCACCGCTCCCCTGACTTATCAATGGAAGTTCAATGGGGGGGCCATGGTCGGGGCCACCACCGCCAGCCTGAGCTTGAACAACCTCAGCGAGGCCCTGGCGGGTGTTTATACGGTGGAGGTGGGCAACCTCGTGGGCACGGCCGCCAGTGCCGGGGCCACCCTGAGCCTGAACACGCCAGTTTCGATCGCCCAGCAACCAGCGAGCCAGGCCGTCAACCCCGGAGCCAGCGTGACCTTCACCGTGGCCGCCACTGGCACCGCACCGCTGACATACCAGTGGAACTTTAACGGGCTGCCGATCACGGGCGAAACCTCATCCACCTTGGCTTTGGCCAGCGTGACCGCCGCCAACGCGGGGACTTATACCGTGGAGGTGGGCAACGTCGCGGGCACGGTCGCCAGCACCGGAGCCAGCCTGAGCTTGAATGAAGCAGTGATCATCACCCAGCAACCGGCGAGCCAGACCGTCAACCCCGGAGCCAGCGTGACCTTCACCGTGGCCGCCACTGGCACCGCTCCCCTGACTTATCAATGGAAGTTCAATGGCAATACGATCACGGGTGAAACCGCATCCACTTTGGCTTTGGCCAGCGTGGCCGCCGCCAACGCGGGGACTTATACCGTGGAGGTGGGCAACCTCGTGGGCACGGTCACCAGTGCCGGAGCCACCCTGAGCCTGAACACGCCGGTTTCGATCACCCAGCAACCGGTGAGCCAGGCCATCAACCCGGGCGCCAGCGTGACTTTCACCGTGGCCGCCACTGGCACCGCTCCCCTGACTTATCAATGGAAGTTCAATGG
>CAYPCQ010000110.1:0-30877 GCA_964409245.1 uncultured Verrucomicrobiota bacterium | reverse complement strand
GTTGCGTGTCGTTTAGCAGGCGGATCTGAAGCGATGCCGGGTGCTGGTGCCCGTTTTTCAAAAAAACGGTGGTGTCGTCGTCCGCGTAGGGAACAAGTTCGATGGGTGCAACCCGCACAACCTGGGGGTGGAAATCGGCGGATGGAAAGCGTAGTTCCACGGCCAGGCTGGACGTCCAGAACCGCACGCATAAAAGGGTCAGATTGTCCGCATACTCGACCACGCTCTTGGTGGCATAGCAATAAATCCGCTCCGGTTGGCCGTTGATGATGATTTCCATATGCTCCTATTCAGCTTGCCCGCCGGTGGCTGGGAATAGGCCAGCGCACCAGCAGGACTTTCGGCAGGGGATCAGCCCGCCTACAATTCAACCATTGCACCTTGTGCCAGTTGGCGCAAGCGGGCCAGCAGGTCATCGCGCCGGGCCTGCCAGTTATCGGTGGTCATGCTCTCAAGGGTGGCGACAATGCCGGGCATAGGGTCGGCCTCCGCCGGTGGCGGCGGTGCGGGCAACGCCTTGGTGCCGTTCACCACATCGGGCAGCAGGCCAATGGCAGCGGTGGCGGATTCCTCGCTGGTGTGCGTGTAAACTCTGGTCATGCCCGGATTGCTGTGACCGACAATGCTTTCCACGACAGACAAAGGCACGTTGGCAGCGCGGCAGATCGAGACAAACGAATGCCTCAACGAATGAAAACCACACTCCACGGATGCCCGCTTGCCGCTCCCCTCGCCAGTTCCTTCCCGCTGGGTTTTAATGCCGCATTTCTGGAAATGGTTTTGAACGGCATCGGTCACCAGATAGGGGCCTTGCAGGTATCGCTGGGCCACGGCGGGCAAAACATATTTGCCTCCCTTGGGCAGATCGCCCAAAAGCTCATTCAGAACAGGGTGAAGGGGAATGATGACCGGAGCCGGTTTGCGCCGGGCCACCTTGGCCGGAACGATGGTAATTATCCGGCGGGCCATATCGACATCGCCCCAGGATAGCAGGCAGGCATCTTTCAAACGCAAGCCAGTGAACAGGCCGATGGAAAGCAGGATCTTCAATTCCCCGGTGGCAGTGGTAATGACCAGGCGCAGTTCAGACTCGCTAAACGCCCGCCTCCCTTGGTGGCTGATTACCCGGCGCTTGATGCTCGCCCACGGATTGGCAGGAAGATTGGCCGATTCCTGCAATGATCGCCAAACCAGATTCAAAAGGCCGATGTGCTTATTGTAGGTGTTGGAAGATATGCCCTCGCCCATCAAATGCGTGGCATATTGCCCGGCGATTTCCTTGGTGACATCGCGCAGTTTTCCAAGGCCGGGGTGCTTTTCCTGGGTCCATCTAAGAAAGCGGTGCCATTGCTGGCCATACTGTTCCATGGTGCTGGGGCCGGTATCCGGCCGGGATGTTGAGCTTGCGTAGGCGGTCCAAACCTTGGAAAGCTCGAGGGCGGGGGCCTGCTCATCCTGCAAACGAACCAGCTCGGCCTCCCGGCCTGCAATCCGCTCGGAAATGGCTTTCAGGACTCCAACCTCATCCCCGGCCAGGAATGCGGCCATGTGCTGCAACCGGGCCGCTTCCGCCTGTTTGGCGTTGCTGACCGGCTTGCCGTCCGGGCCTGTGAGGGCTTTGGAGTAGAGTTTCCCGGATACCCGCCATTGGATATAATACCGGCCGCCACGTTTGAAAACAAATCCTGTTCGGTTTTTAGCCATGCGTTCGCTTTCGTTCTCTTGGTGGCTCAAATATCACACATGGAGTCGTTTAAGTCTATCACAAAGCGTAATCATTTTTATATGTTGCTCGTTTGCAGCATGTTCTAACAGACTCTGGATCTGTTTGTCATGGTTCAAATCCATGTTCGGCAGCCATCTTCTCATCACAAACCCAACTGGGAACACCTTGTTTTACAACGGTTTAGGAGGAAATGGCGGTTTTTTCTGACCTGCTTCCTGTTACTTGGATTTAAGGTGTTCCAGTGCCGTTTGGGACGAATAAAGCTACCAAAAGGCGTAAAAGAAAAAGCTGGATGACGGAATCCGAAAAACCTTTTCCAGTTGCTCTCGCTGACCGAGGAATGATTTATTTGCCCCCCTTTAACCGTGTTCTTACAGTAGGGTTCCTTTCTGAAACCGTGCTGACCCTATTGCAGAAGCAATGATCAAGAATGACCTCGGTTCATGGAGCGAACTTTGGCAGCAGGCTTGGATTTATTGCCCCACGGTTCTTGGGAGTGACCAGTGCCCAACACTGCGGAGCGGTGCTGGAGGTGGAACCTATCGGTAATGCCAGATGGGCATGGAGATTAGCGTGGAGCGGGAGAGCGGAGAGCCTGAAGAAGATAAGGCTGTGGGAGGGATTGCCCTATCGGCGAATCCGCCTCGTTACCTCGGCGGTTACTTGGCCAGGGCCAGCGGGAGGTTTTCGGCCTTTCTGGGCACTGCCCACCGGGATTAACGCCGCCCGTTTGGAGCTACCGAATGAAAGCGAAAAATCCCCAAAAAGAATCAGGATGTCCCCCTTTGAATCAAGAATCGTCGTCATGGTTTAATCAAGAACGTGCATTCAATAGCGTGCGGCTCGTGTTATGGTGGTGGCATGGGGGATTTGGGCCAGCGGGGCGGGGCAGGCCCGGCGCGGACCTGCAGCCTTGATCCCCAGCCAGTAATCAGTTTTAATCGACCCAGACTTTGAATATGAAAAAGAATACCAGTTCAAATCGGTCCGGCAAAAACGACCTGATCCTGGTTGCCGGAGCGGGCGGTTTCATCGGCGGCGCCCTGGCCCGCAGCCTGCACGAGCAAGGTTATACACGCATCCGCGCGGTGGACAAGAAGCCGCTGCCGCACTGGTACCAGCGCGTGCCAGGCGTGGAGAGCCTTTGCCTGGATTTATCCCACGAAGACAATTGTGTCCAGGCCGTGGAGGGCGCCACGGAGGTTTACAACCTGGCGGCCGACATGGGCGGCATGGGCTTCATCGAGCGGTTCCGCATCCAGTGCCTGCGGAGCATCCTGATCAACACCAATTTGATCGAGGCCGCCTGGCAGGCGGGGGTGGGCCGCTATTTCTTCGCCTCCTCCGCCTGCGCCTACAACGTGAAACTGCAGGAGGATCCCAACTGCCGCGCCCTCAAGGAGGAGGATGCTTATCCGGCGTTCGCTGAACGCGGCTACGGCTGGGAAAAGCTGATGTCAGAAATGTTCTGCCAGGAATACTGGGCGGAGCGGGGCATGAAAACCGCCATCGCCCGCTTCCACAATGTTTACGGCCCGTGGGGCACCTGGGATGGCGGCCGCGAGAAGGCCCCGGCGGCCATTTGCCGCAAGGTGATCGAAGCCAAACACACCGGTAAAAAGGAGATCGAAATCTGGGGCGACGGCGCCCAAACCCGGAGCTTCATGTATATCGACGATTGCCTCCACGGCATCGATGAGATCATGCACACCGAGGCCTTGATCGCCACGCCCATCAACCTGGGCACGAGCGAAATGATCGCCATCAACGATCTGGTCTCGCTCGCCGAAGACATCGGCGGCATCAAGCTCAAACGAACCTACGACCTGGGCGCGCCGCGCGGGGTGGCGGGGCGGAACAGCGACAACACATTCATCCGGAAAATGCTTGGCTGGGAGCCCAGCATCCCCATCCGCAAAGGTCTGAAAGCGACCTACCAGTGGATCGAGGAGCAATTCCGCGCCCGCCAGGCCGGAGGCCACACCGTGCGCGATATTTATTAAGCGGCCCCAATCCATGGAAACCCAGGCCACCCGCCTCACCGATGTGATCGGTCCCCTGCCCTACCGCATGGCCTTCGCCGGGGGGTGGATCGACCAGCCATTTGTGTCCCGGCTCAATCCCGCCCCGCCCGGATCCATGGTGGTGGTGGCTTTGGAGCCGGTGGTGCGGTTCATGGACCGTGCCGGAATGGCCACAGGCACCCGCCACGTGGCCCGGCGAATCTGGCCGGGTGGCCTGCCACAGGAGAATCCCACCCGGTTGGTCAAACAACTCTACGCGGAGGAAAACCGGGGCAAGCCGGATCCATCCGGCTCCCAGGACATGATCGGCTTGGTTTACCCCGGCGTGAACCGGCTGGATTACGATTTCAGCCACGAGGGAGGGCTTTTCCCGCAGCACATCGAAACCAATCAGGATCCCCAGGTGGCGGCCTGGCTGGAGCGGGTGATTCACCTGATCCCTGTGCTGCAGCGCCCGGAGGGCTACAGCCCCCTGGGGATCAAACACCTGGATGCGGTGTGGATCCAGCGCCTGGGCCAAAGCGGGAAGGATTGCTTTGACGCGATTACCACCCGCAACATTTCCGCCCTCGGCCGCTCCATGAACTGCTGCATGGAATGTTGGGAAGCCCTGTTGCCGCACGTGGTCCGGCATCCTACCATCCCGGTGGATTTGGCCGCTTTGCTCAAGTGTTATCAATCCCGTTATCCGGGCGCCATGTATTCCGGGTGCGGCGGCGGCTACCTGTTCGTGGTTTCCGAGGAACCCGTGCCGGGCGCCTTCCAGGTAAAAGTCAGGCTTTAACCAGACGATGACAACCAAGGTTTTAGTCAGCGGCGGCTTTGATGATCTGCGCGCTCACCAAGTGCGGTTCTTGCACGCGGCGGCGGATTTGGGTGAATTGCACGTCCATCTCTGGACTGATGAAGCCATTGTCCAGTGCACCGGCCAACCACCCAAATTCCCTTACGTGGAGCGGCATTACCTGCTGAGTTCATTGCGGTACGTGAGCCGTATACTGCCGCCCTCAGCCCCCCCCAATGGGGATGGTCTGCCCAGCCCTGCCGATTTCAAGCCGGATCTCTGGGTGGTGGACGAAGCGGATCCGGACCTCGCCGCCAGGATCAAGATCCATTGCCAGTCCCGCAGCCTGGCCTGCCATGGGATCACGCCAAGCGCGCTGGTGGGATTCCCGGAGCCGCCCCCCCGGCCGTTTTCCGGGCGCAAAAAAGTCCTGGTCACCGGGTGCTACGATTGGTTCCACTCGGGGCATGTCCGTTTTTTCGAGGAGGTGTCGCAATTGGGGGACCTGATCGCGGTGGTGGGCAATGATGCGAATGTGCGCCTGCTCAAAGGAGAAGGCCACCCCCTGTTTGCCCAGGATGAACGGCGTTACCTGGTAGGATCGATTCGGTTCGTCCACCTCGCCTTGGTGGCCACTGGCAAAGGGTGGCTTGATGCCGAACCTGAAATCCGCCGCCTCCAACCGGACATTTACGCCGTAAACGAGGATGGCGACAAACCGGAGAAAAGCTCCTACTGCGCCCAACACGGAATCGAATACCGCGTCCTCAAGCGCACGCCCAAGGATGGCCTGCCCAAACGCCAAAGCACCGCGCTGCGCGGTTTTTGAAGAGGCTGCACCAGACCGGATTCCGCGCCTTTCCACCAAACAACAGCCAAAATCAGGAGTTATTAATGCTGAGAAATGGAATACTCCATCCCGGGATAAACTTCCTGCTGAGCCGGGTGCGCCATACCAACCTGCTGGTCATCGCCGACCGCAGTTTCCCTTTCTGGCCCTTGATCGAAACCGTGGATATTTCACTGGTGGACAACATTCCAACTGTGCTCCAAGTGCTGGCGGCCATCCGGCCCAATTTCAGCGTCGGCCAAGCTTGGATGGCGGAGGAATTTCGCCTGCGGAATACCCAGGATGTTTACGGGGATTTCACCCAGGCCTTAAAGGGGATCGCGCTCAAATTCGAGCCGCACGCTGAATTCAAATTACGCATCCCCAAGGCCATCGGCTTGATCCGCACCGCGGACACCATTCAATACGCCAACCTCGTTTTGGAATCCGCGTAGGGCTTCAGTTTTACCCCAGATAGCCGACGCCGCGCAGGATTTCGCGGGCGAGGTCAGGCTTGTTCATAGGCTCCAAGTGGATGCCATCCACTCCGTGGCGAATAAGATCTCCAATCTGGCGGATGGCATATTCCACGCCCGCTTTGCGCATATCCTCTGGCTGATCGCCATATTTGTCGGTCATCAGCAGGAGGTCGGCGGGCATGGAAGCGCCGCACAAGCTGAGGATGCGCTTGATCTGCCGGGCGTTGAACACGGGCATAATGCCGGGAACTATCGGGCATTGGATGCCCATGGCGCGCGCGTGGTCCAGGAAATGATAGAAGATCCGGTTGTCGAAAAAGAGTTGTGTGATGAGCAGGTCCACCCCCCCTTCAACCTTGGCTTTGAGGTGGCGCCAATCCAAGTCGATGCTGGGACAGGCGCGGTGCCCCTCCGGGTAAGCCGCGGCAGCGATGGAGAAATCCTTGCGCTCCCGGATGAACTGGACCAGTTCGCTGGCATATTGGAATTCGCCTTTGCTGAAGTCGAAATCCTGCTGTCCCTGGGGTGGGTCGCCCCGGAGAGCCAGCACCTTTTGCACACCGGCGGTCTCGAGTTCGTTCAGAATCTGGCACATGTCCTCCCGGGAATGCCCCACACAGGTCAGGTGGGCCATGGCCTCGCAGTGGAATTCATTGTGGATGCGCGAGGCGATCTCGACCGTGCGCCCCTTCTGCGAACCCCCGGCGCCATAGGTGACGCTGATGAAGCAAGGATTCAATTCCTTGAGCAGTCGGATGGTGTCGAAAATGCTTTCCAGCGGCGTATCCAGTTTGGGTGGAAACACCTCAAAAGACACCGCCAGGGAGCCCCGCCGATAATAATCTGCCAATTTCATCAAAACCCTTGTTTTTCCAAGCTCGAATCGCCCCTACAGTGCGCAAAATCCGGGCTTTGTCAACCGCCCTGATTTTTGCGGGAAATGCTTGGCGATGCGCCTGCGTTCAGGCAAATTTTAACAAAACGACTGAACAAAAACTCATTCCCGGTGGAAATTTTATGAAAATGATCGATAAAATCCCGGCCGCCCCTTCCCGCCGCGCTTTTCTGAAAACCATGCTCTGCGCCGGCATTGCGCCTTGGATCGTGCCGGCGCATGTGCTGGGCG
This sequence comes from uncultured Verrucomicrobiota bacterium, assembly GCA_964409245.1. GTDB lineage: Bacteria > Verrucomicrobiota > Verrucomicrobiia > Limisphaerales > UBA1319 > CAIMWS01. The sequence continues at coordinate 23,909 of CAYPCQ010000110.1, read as the reverse complement.
CCGGGGGCAAGACTCCACCTTCCAACCGGATCAACCTCGGAGTGCTCGGCGTGGGTTCGCAGGGCATGGCGGACATGAATATCTTCCTGCGCTACGAAGATGTGCGGGTCACCGCCCTTTGCGATGTCAACCAGCGCCACCTGACCGAGGCACGGCAGTCGATTCAGAAGGCTTATGGCGCCGCCGAAGTGAAAGAATTTGCGGATTTCCGGGAATTGAACGCTGACCCTTCGGTCGATGCCGTGCTGATGGCCTTGCCGGTCCACTGGCACAGCATCCCCGCCATCGACGCCATCCTCCATGGCAAACATATCTACCACGAAAAGCCGATGGCCATTTCTTTGGAGGAAGCCCAGCGGGTGCGCAAGGCAGTGCAGAAAAAAGGGGTGGTTTTCCAATTCGGCACCCAGCAGCGCTCGGATTCCGGTTTCCGCCGGGCCTGCGCCTTGGCGCGCAGCGGCAGTTTGGGAGTCTTGAAGGAAATCCACGTCTCGGTGCCGGCGGGGTATGAAGGCCCGGATTATCCCGCGCAACCGGTGCCCGATTACGTGGATTGGAACCGCTGGGTAGGTCCGGCCCCGTGGGCCTCGTTCCACCAGGATAAGCTGCTGCGCGAGCGGCACGAGTGCATCTCCAACTTTTCCCTCGGCATGATCTCCTGCTGGGGCATCCACCATCTGGACATCGCCCAATGGGGCAATAATGCGGATGATACCGGCCCCACCTCGGTGGAAGGCGAATGCGTTTTCCCCCAAAAAGGCGGCCACGATACCATGCTGCGCTGGAAGGTGCGCTTTGAATTCGCCAAGGCCGCCCCGATCATTTTTGTGAGCGACGGCACCCCCGGTTTCAATCACGGCGTCAAATTCGTTGGTGAATCGGCCTGGGTCCACGTGCTCCGAGGCGGTTTTTCCACCGGCCCCAAGGATTTCCGGGATGATCCCCAATTCCAGGAACCCGCGCTACCCGTGCAACTGCCGGCCAGTAATTCGCATCCGCGCAACTTCATTGACGCCATCAAGAACCGCACCCGGGCGATCAGTGACATCGGAGCGGCGGTCCGGGGTGATACTTTATGCCAATTAGCCCACATTTCGGCCAGGCTGGGCAAAAAACTGGCGTGGGATTCAGTTACAGAAAGCTTTATCGATAATTCCGCGAACAAACATTTGCGGCTTCGCCCGTTCCGAGGCGATTGGAAACTGCCCGAATGCTGATTGAAAATGCGGGAGAATCACCCCCGCAGGGGAAAAAATCCCCGGCTGAGCGAAATTAATGCAAATTCAGGCTTGCCTTTTGGCCGCTCACTTTGATGATGAACTCCCATTATATTATGAGTGCGGATATTACAGAATCTGTTGGCTTTTACGAGTTCCTGGCTTGGCTGGAAGTCAACAGGAAGCGGTTGATTACTGCAGCAGTGGCGATTGCGGTGGCCGGTTTCGCCATTTCCCTCTTCGTTCATATGAAAAGGGAAAAGGAAAAAGAAGCCAGTGCCGCGCTGCTTAAAGTTGGCAGCGTTTTGGCGTCGGGGGAGAAAACCTCGCCGCCGGCTCCTTCCGATTTCCTGGCCATTGCGGATAAATATTCTGGAACCCGGGCGGCGGAGCGTGCCACCATCCTGGCGGCCGATGCCATGTTCAACGAGAACCGCTACAACGAAGCCATGGCGCAATTTCAAAAATACCAATCCCAGTTCTCGGGGAGCAAGCTGATGCCCACCGCCGCCATTGGCGTTGCCGCTTGCCTGGAGTCGCTGGACCGCTTGGACGACGCCACCAAGGCCTACCAGGACGTGGCGGCACGTTATCCGAACGAACCCGTTGCCGCGCAGGCAAATTATTCGCTGGGAAGGATTTTTGAGCTTAAGAAACAGCCCGAACAAGCCCTTAAATCCTACAATGATGCCAGCGGCCGGACGGCTCGATCCATGTGGGCGGCCATGGCCGGGGAAATGAAAGAGTCTTTGCTGCTCAAGCATCCCCAACTGGCCACCAACGAAGTCAAAGCTCCGGCTGTGGCGTCGGCCTTGGAAGCGACGAACGCGGCCAACAAAGGAGCTGTGACCAACGTGGCCACCAAGCCTGTCAGCACTCCGGCCCCATCGAATGCGGCTCCAGCAGTTGCCCGGGTCTCCACCAATAAACTGGCTACCATTACGAACATAACCACCAACCAACCGGTGGCAGCGACGAACCCGGCCACCAAGAAGTAAGAAGTTTAGCCTTCAACTTGGGAACCGGGCCGCTGATCCCCATGAAAATCGCTCTGATAGGCACCGGGTATGTTGGGCTGGTCACGGGCACCTGTTTCGCGGAAGCCGGCCACCAGGTAATCTGCGCGGATTGCGATGCTCAGAAAGTAAAGTTACTCCAATCCGGGGGCATGCCGATTTACGAGCCTGGTTTGGAGGATTTGGTCCGCAAAAACCAAGCTTCCGGCAGGTTGCGGTTTACTAACGATACCAAGGAAGCAGTCCAGGAGTCGCTGGTCATATTCATCGCTGTGCCCACCCCACCCCTGCCGGATGGTGGTGTGGACTTGAGCGCCATGGAAGCCGTGGCGCGCGAAATCGCTGGCTACATGACCAGCTATAAGATTGTGGTCGATAAAAGCACCGTGCCGGTGAAAACCGGGGAAAAGGTGGCCGAGACCATCAAGCGTTACTGCAAGTCGCGCGTTGATTTCGATGTGGTGTCCAATCCCGAGTTCCTGCGCGAAGGTTTCGCTGTGGAAGACTTTATGCATCCGGACCGGGTGGTGGTGGGAGTAGCCTCGCAGCGACCGGTTCAGGCGCTCAAAGACTTGTATGCCCCGTTCCGAGCGCCGATCATCGTGACCGACATCAATTCTGCGGAATTGATCAAGCACGCGGCCAACTCCTTCCTGGCCCTGAAAATTTCCTACGTCAACGCCTTGTCCGTCATTTGCGAAGCTTCCGGAGCCAACATCCAGGAAGTCGCCAATGGCATCGGCATGGACTCCCGCATTGGGCGGCAGTTCCTCAACGCCTCGCTGGGCTTTGGCGGCAGCTGCTTCCCCAAGGATTTGAGCGCTTTCATCAAGATCGCCGAGCAAATCGGCTACGATTTTGGGTTGTTGAAGGAAGTGCAGCTCATCAATTCCCGCCAGATGGACCGGTTTTTCAAAAAGATCCAGGAGACCTTGTGGATTTTGAAGGGGAAGACCATCGGGGTCTTGGGCCTCGCCTTCAAGGAGAATACCGACGATACCCGCATGTCCCCGGCCATGGACCTCTGCCAGCGGCTGCTTAAAGAGGGAGCCAAGCTGCGCGTTTACGATCCCCAGGCCATGGTCAAGGCCAAGGCCGAACTGCCTCAAGCCGAGTATATTGAAGACATGGATGCTGTGGCCGAAGGATGCGATGCCTTGGTGGTGGCCACCGAATGGCCGCAATTCAAAAACCTCGACTTGGAACGTGCCCGCAAGGCGATGTCCCACCCGATCCTGTTCGACGGGCGCAATCTGTTCGATCCCTCCGAAATGGAGCAGCAAGGTTTCGTTTACAAAAGCATCGGCCGATGATCGAAGTAGCCGCCGGTTTGGTGTTCAGGAATGGCAAGTTGCTCATAACCCGGCGCCGGGTTCAGGACCATTGCGGAGGATTATGGGAATTCCCCGGTGGCAAACGCGAAAACTCCGAATCGTTCGAGGAATGCCTGCGGCGCGAATTGCGCGAGGAACTGGGCATAGAAACCCAGGTGGGCACCCTGCTCGCCACCATCCGCCACGATTACCCGGAACGTTCGGTGCATCTGCAATTCTACCGGTGCGGTTTGCTCGGCGGAGAACCGCAGCCACTGCATTGCGAAGCGGTTGCCTGGATTCTGCCACACGAATTGACAGCTTATGCCTTTCCCGCCGCCGACGCGCGCCTGCTGGAGAGGCTTTCCAATTCCCCCCACTTGTGGTTGGATTAGTGGCGCCAAGACTCCCTGCTGCGGGAGCAAATTGAATGCTGGGCGGAGGAAAAACCGTTATTATGGGTTGCGGAAAAGGGCCTTGGGCGCCAGGCAATCCGGATGCATTGCAGTTAAACATCACAGTATAAAACACTTTCGTATATGATGGCATGAATGAGCCGAATTCCAGCAAGAATCCCGCCCATCGGCCCCGAAAGCTCGGTTTGATGATTTCAGCTCATCCGCTGCGCGCCAATTTCACGCACGGGCTTAAGCTGGCGGAAGCCGCCTTGCACGCGGGCATCGAAGTCTATCTCTATTGCCTGGATGACGCAGTTGAGGGGATTTCAGATCCCCGTTTACAGGCTATGCGGGAACGGGGCATGCGGCTATTCGCCTGCGCTTACGGAGCCCGGGCGCGAGGCATTGCCCCGGGAGACCATGCCATCTTTTCAGGGCTTGGCACGCTGAGTGATTTAGTGGCCCACACCGACCGTTTTGTGAGTTTCAACTGATGAATCTTAAATCCTTGCTGATCATCATAAAAAGCGATCCCCGCGTTGGCCGGCGGCCGGCTGAAGCCATCCGCCTTGCGGCAGGTGTGGGAAGCTGGCAAAAGGTGAAAGCCGCAGTTTGCTTGTGCGGCCCGGCGATACTCATCGTGGGTAATGATGTGGAGGATTTGCACGATGCCGTCCACATCCATCAATATTTGCCTGCCTTGGCGAGCCGTCCAGATACCATCTTCCTTCAACAAGGTTCACCTTTCTTGAACCTCATTGACTCATCAGATAAACCATTCCCGATTGTTCCCCGCCATGCTTTTCCAGATTTTTTGGCCAGCTATGACTATGTTTTGACCTTCTAGATCCGCATCGGGGCCATGAAAACCATCCTGTTGATCAAATCAGACACCGCAACCACCCAGGCGGCCGAGGAAGATATGCTCCTCCAGTTGGACCACGCGATTGCTCGCGTGGTTGTGTTCGACCTGCGTGAACCCGACCCTGATTACGCAGCACTATTGGACCAAATCTTCCGCGCTGACTCCATTCAAGTGTGGTGACCCTCAGTTGATCTGGCCCACTTCTTGCGAATACACGCCTGGCAGTCAAATGAGCAGGCTTTAGGTGGGGTAATTCACCCACTTGGGCGACTTATTGGGTATTGGCAACCAGCAGACAGGCTGCCGCAGCAAGCCGTTCCAGACACTTGTTTGGCATGATTAATGCTAATAATATGCATTAGCTTTCAATAATCTGAAGCTACGGTGGCGGCGGGAACTTAATTTAAGGATTGGAATTATGATTGACGGGTCCGGTTTTCTCCCCAGAGGGCATCAGCCAGGAGATTCGATTCATGTAATGCAGTGTAACTTTGACGCTGTGTTTCCCGTCTATAGTGGTGGGGTGACCGGCTTTGGCCCACTGGTGGCGCAGGGTCGTTCTGAAAATATTGCGGGGCTGCTCCTTCAGTTGGATTGACGGATCACAGGCGCAGAAATTGGGCTGGGGATATTATGGCTGTTTACTGGGCACATGAAGCGGATTAGTTGCGTCGATTGTTTCCGACCATTGTTTTCGTGCTTTTTTAAGAATGCAACTTTTTGCTTTCCAGGCATTTGATGAAACCGCGTCCATCCAGGGATTCCGCTGTAGGATGGGTTCGTTGAGGGCAAATGGACACCGTTTGAGATTACCTGATTGTTTTCGTTCCTTTGGCAGGCGATTTTGGTTGCTTTTCTTGATTTGCGGGGTGGCATTTTCTACTGCTTCCGGCCAGATCGTCATCAATGAAATTTGCCACGATTGGAATCCCAAGACGGAACCGGGCGAGTTCGTTGAGTTATTAAACGCTGGCCCCAGCTCCGTCGAAATATCGAATTGGAGCCTATCCGGTGGCATTCAATACACTCTTCCCGCAGCCACAGAGATCCCGCCGGGTGGTTATTTGGTGATTGCGGAAAATCCGGCCTTTTTGGCGGCCAAATATATTTTGGACCCAAAAAAGGTTCTGGGGCCTTACACCAATCGTTTGGGCGCGGAAAATGACAAATTGGTGTTAAGGAATGCTCTGGGAGAAAAAGCCAGCGAAGTCAGTTACGATTCGGGCTTTCCCTGGCCCACGGCCGCCCGGGGCGAAGGCAGTTCCATGGAACTGATCAATCCATCGCTGGACCCAAACCTGCCTTCTTCGTGGCGCTCTTCGGGAATGGATGGCGCTTTTTTTGAACGCCGGATTTTCATTCCCCAAGCCGACCGGGATTGGCGCCTGCGCAAAGGCGTGAACGCCGTATCCGATCCACCGGATCTATGGCGCACTCAGGATTTTTCGGAAGATGCGACCTGGTTAACCGGCCGCACTCCAGTGGGATACGGATTCTGGGGAGACAACACCCCCCTAGGCGACATGGCCGGATCCTACAGCACTGTATTCTTGCGCCATCTTTTTCAAATCCCCGCAGGGGAAATACCCGCACAATTATTGTTGCGCGCGCGGACTGATGGCGGGTTTGTGGTATGGATCAACGGCCGGGAATGTGCCCGTCAACGGGTGCCCGATGGTGAACTGGCCTGCAACAGCGTGGGAATCACGCACGAAGTGGGCTGGGAGGAGTTGATCATCACCAACGCCCCGCGGTTGTTGGTTGAAGGAGTGAATCTCCTGGCCATTCATGCCCTCAACAATGAGCTTCTTGATTGGGATTTCACTTTTGACGCTGAGCTGCAAAATGCACCGCTGCCCTCCAGCAAGCCCACGCCAGGCGCCGCCAATTCCGTCTATTCAGCGGCCATCCCCCCCCAGGTCGTCCAGGTTTTCCATGATCCCCCCCAACCGCGTGCTGGGGAAAAGGTGGCCGTGCAGGTTGTATTGCACGATCCAGTTGATATCACCCGCGTGGAAATGAACTACCAAATAGTAACTCCGGGCAATTACATTCGAAAAACCGATCCCGCCTATCAAACCAACTGGACCACCGTGGACATGGCCAAAGACTTGACCGAATACGCTCAAGCCAACGAAGCCTCCTATTCGGCGATAATCCCTGCCGAGGCCCAAACCCATCGCGCGCTGATCCGTTACTGGATAGTGGTTCAGAACGCCTCCGGCCAGCGGGTGATGCTGCCCTATGCCGATGATGAGCAGCCCAATTTCGCCTACTTCTGTTATGATGGTGTGCCCGCCTGGAAAGGGGCGGTGATCCCGGAGGAAACACCCGTGCTGGAATTCCCTGCCAGCCTCATGGCCAATGCCCTGCCGGTTTATCATCTGATCGCGGCGGATGAAGATGTCCAGCATTCCCAATTTTACCCGGATTGGAATGGCCGCCCATTCCAGGGCACACTGGTTTACGATGGGGTGGTTTACGATCACATTGAGTTCGCCAACCGTGGCGAAGGTTCCACCTACATAACCGGCAAAAACAAGTGGAAATTCCGCTTCAACCGGGCCCGCAGCCTGGGCACTCGGGATAATTACGGACACCGGTTTCCCCAAGATTGGCATGTGCTCAGCTTGAATGCCTGCGCTTCCCCCTGGCTGCCCATGAACCGCGGAATGGGCGGCTTGGAGGAGGCAGTTGCTTTCCGCCTGAACCAACTGGCCGGAGTGCCGGCCTCTGACACCTTTTGGCTGCATTTCCGCGTCATCTCCCAACCTGAAGAAGCTTCCCCGGTCAACCAATATGTGGGCGATCTCCGCGGCCTTTACCTTGCGGTGGAGGAAACCGACGGCCAATTCCTTAAAGCCCACGGATACCCGGATGGCAACCTTTACCAACTGACGGGAGACTGTTCCGACAAAAAGGCCCAAGGCCCGGCGCAAGTGCTGGATCATCGTGACTGGTATGCCTTTGTGAGCCAATGCGGGCAGGAACAAAACGAGGCCTGGTGGCGCACCAACCTGGATTTGCGGAGTTATTTCGGCTTCCAAGCCATCAACCGCGTCACTTCCAACATCGACTTGCGGGATGGCTGGAATCACGGATTTTATCACGCTCCGAATGATTTATGGATGCCGGTGCCGTGGGACTTGGACGCCTTGTTCCTGCCTATCCAGCACGAAATTTGGTCCAGCATGGTGGTTCAGTCGAATTGTCTGAAGCAATCGGCGATCCTGCAGGAATACAAAAACCACTGCCGCGAATTGCTCGATTTGCTTTTCAGCGATGCGGGCGATTATGGCGGGCAGGCCTGCCAGCAGGTTGAAGAATTGGCCTGCCTTGTCAACCCGCCCCAATTCCCCCTTTCATTTGTGGATGTGGACGAAGCCATGTGGGATTATCATCCCTCCAATGCGGGGCTGCACCGGGGCTGTTTTTACCAGAACCCGGTGCCGTTTATTTATCAGGGACAAGTGATCGGCCAACGCGTCCTGGCCACCCCGAATCACGAAGGATTTGAAAAATACATCAAGGATTTCATGACCGACACCGGCACCAACGGGTGGAAGGTGGGCAGTGGCGACCCCAATGGCTATGGTTATTATTACCTGGCCGCGGAGGCTGCCGAACCGGGGATTCCTGCTCAACCGTCACTAGCCTACATCGGCCCCGCCGGATTTCCCGTCAATCAATTGCAATTCCAATGTGGCGATTTTAAAGCCGGCACTAATGCTGGCGGTGCCCGCTTTTTGGCGATGTGCTGGCGCTTGGCGGAAATTTCCAATCCCCAAACTCCCAATTTTCAATCTGGAGAGCCTTGGAGGTACGAGATCACTCCCGTTTGGGAAAGTGGCGAGCTGACCACTTTTTCGCCGCAGGCACAGATCCCCTCTGAAAAGCTCAATCCTGGCGGCACCTACCGGGTGCGCGTCAAAATGAAGGATTCCCTGGGGAATTGGAGCCACTGGTCCGCGCCGGTCGAATTCGTGGCGGGAGCCAGGCAGGATTTCAATGCGGTTTCCGTGTTCATCAACGAATGGATGGCCAGCAATACCGGCACCCTGGCGGATCCCGCCAACGGTCATTTTGAGGATTGGCTGGAGTTGTTCAATGCCAGCGCGGACTTGGTGGATTTGGACGGATTTTATCTCTCGGACGATCCTTCCGATCCTTTCGGCTGGCCCTTTCCTGACGGCACCACCATCGAGCCATGGGGCTATCTCCTGGTCTGGGCGGATGGCCTTGCCGAGACCAATAGCACCACCGGTTTGCACGCCAGCTTCAAACTTTCCGCGAAGGGCGATTTTATCGGCCTATATTCTCCCGATGGCATGGTGGTCGATTCCATCCAGTTCAACGCGCAGGATTCTGATGTGAGTTCCGGCCGCTGGCCGGATGGGCAGGAAACCATAATCCCACTGGGCGAGCCCACCCCGGGTGCCGTCAATCGCCGGGTGCCAAGCCAAGGGGCGCAACTCGTTAAAATCGAACCGCTGGCTGATGGTGGGCGCTTGCTGACCTGGCAGGTTGTTCCGGGCTTTTCCTACCGGCTCGAAGCCACCGCCAGTGCGGCCGACCCGCAATGGCAAACCTTGCAAACCGCGCTCTCTTTCGAGGGTTATGCCGGCCAAACCACCATCCCCAATGCTGAATATCAGGCCTGGCGCCTGATCGATGTGACCGACAGCCCCAGCCTGACAGGCTCTGAACGGTGCGCGGATGGCCAATTGAAGCTGTATTGGAAAGCCCAGATGGGTTGTTACTACCGCCTGGAGTTCAAAACGGATCTGCGTGATGCGGCCTGGAAAATCCACACCGCACCCATCTTTGCCTACCAAGCCGATGCCAGCTTCTCCATCCCCATCGATAGCGCCCGGAACAAGTATTTTCGCGTGACTCGCATCGATTAAAACACTTCATGGCCACTTCCCGATTATTTTCCGGAATCTGGATCACCGCAGTTCTGGCTCTTAAGTGCCTGGGTGCTGATCCAGGCGCAGGCATCCCGGTGGAAGGCCTGGTCAATCAGGGAGTCTATGCCGACCAGGTCACCTTTCGTGTTCCGCCCCAGGCTGGATATGAAACCAGCGCCAGCCTGGATTCCATAACGGTGCCGGTGGATGCCTGGCTGGGGGTGACCGAGGCGAATTTCCACGAGTTGCGCGTCCGGAGAACCGCGCTTGCCTCCTCCCAAACCATGGAAACCAATCTGGCGTTCATCGTCTATGCCAGCGACCGGGGAAATACCGAGTGGGGCTTGCCGCGGTTCACCCCGCCGCCGCCCATAAATTCCTCAGCCGGGGAAGCCGCTGGCCTGCGATTGGTCATGGTGGCGCCGGCCACCTTCCCCACCGGCCAGCGCCTGCCCGTGGCCCTCCGGTTGGAAAGGCCGGATGGCTATCCCGCCTGGTTGAATGGCCGGGGAGTGCTGGCCGGGATCTCCGCAACCATCCAACTGCGCCGGGGTTTTGGTTCCGGCCTGCTGCCCGCAGTCTCGGGGCAATCCACCCAAACCCTCACGGCAGCGGTTCATTCCTTGAGTGCCCAGCGGTCGATCACCTTCCAAGCCACGCCCCCTTGGACTGCCTGGTCAGGCAAAGTTACTGAAACCAAATCCTGGCCACCCCGGTCTTTTCTGCACCTCACCAACGAAGTGGAAATCGCGGCCGGCGCGGCCCTGGAAATCGGTGCTGGCAGCATCGTGCTGCTGGATGCCGGGGTGAACCTCGTCGTTCAAGGGTGTTTCAGCGCCCGGGGAACCCTGGACGAGCCGGTCGTTTTCATGCCTTGGGATGAAGCCCGCCCCTGGGGCGGTTTCATAGCCCAAACCAACACCGCCAGTATTGAGTTGACCGGCGCCATTTTAACTGGCGGCAGCGGGGATCCGCTTTATTTCCAGAACCATTTTGCCTACACCCATCGCCTGGAGCAAGCCATCCTCCTGCTCCATCATGGCGCCCGCGCCGCCCTCACCAATACCTTCCTTATTTTTAGTCCCGGCCAGGCGGGCAACGGCTGGGACGGCTTTCTCACCCTGGACCGATGCCTGATCCAACACTGCCTGACCGGTGGTGAATTCGAGGGCGGCTCGGTGGAGATCATCCGCTCGGGCCTGATTGAGTTCCCGGAGGAAACCGACCAGTTCGCCGATGCCGATGAAGACGGCCTTTACCTGGGCGGCGGACCGCACACGATCCGCGATTCACTCATCGGCTGGACCCGGGATGACGGGATTGACGCCGGTGCCGGCGCGGCGGGATTGGTCACCATTTCCAATTGCTGGTTTGAAGCCTGCTACCACGAAGCTCTGGCCTGGTCGGGGCCTTACCGGGTGGCGCAGATGGACCAAACGGTGATTGTGAATTGTGGCCAGGGCATTGAGGCCGGCTATGGCATGAGTCCGGACAGCCCCATCATCCACGCCCAGCGGATCCTGGCCACTGGATGCGCCGTGGGTTTGCGTTTTGGCGACAACTATAATTGGGGCTATCCCGGTTTCCTACAGGTCACCAACAGCCTTATCTTATACAATCAGCGCGATGTCTGGGGCATGACCTGGCAGGATTGGACCTGGCGCACTAATCAGATGGATATCCGTGGAAATTTCCTCAGCACGCCCAATCCCATGCATCCCGCCAACCAGGTTTGGAATCCTTCCGCTGACGCCGACCGCCTGGCGCCGTTCACGCCCGGCCCGCCCGGCGTATTGGTGGGCCTCGGGCTGGCCCTGCGCTCCGGCACCGCGGATGCCACCCAATTCCATGACAGTGTCCCGGTGGCCCTGAGTTCCTTTTCCGCTCGCCTTGTCCAGGTGGATTACGCCATGGATCAGGTGTCCGGCGCCACCCGGCGCGGCACTCTGCAATTCCTGCCCGGGGAGATGTTGAAACCAATCCCGTTCGATCCCTCGGTGGACCGGAAAAACTGGATCCGCCTCCGCCTGGACAACCCCTCTGGGGCGGTATTCACCGGCCTGCAGCAGGTTTTTTTCAAACCCGAGGCCGACTTGAAGCCGAACACGCTCGGCCTGCTGCGCGCCCCCAGTGGCCTGGTGGTTTACTGGGTTGAATCCGGCTGGAGCCTGGAGCGGGCTTTGGGCCCCGCCGGCCCCTGGCAGTCCATCACCGGCGCCATCAGCCCCTACGCGGTGGCCCCGGCGGCGGCGCCTCAATATTTTCGTTTGCATCGCTAGCTGTGCTTCCCGATGTCACATTCCATTCTGTGCCCCGGCGCAAGCGCTGCCGCTGGTTGATGGCCAAACTGCGTGAGCCACTGGGGGCCTTCCTGCCTTCCTTCCTGATGCTTTGGTTTGCCTGCGCCGCCCGGGGTGCAGCACAGGTCCAAATCAACGAAATCATGTTCCGCCCCCCATCCAATCGTGCGGCGGATGCCTATGTGGAACTTCATAACACTGGCGACACAACCGCTGCTCTGGGCGGATGGCGATTCACCTCCGGCATCCAATTCGCTTTCCCTGAGCTGACGCTGGCGCCGGACGCCTATTGCGTGGTGGTGGCCGATCCGGACTGCTTCCGGACCAACCACCCCGGCGTCACCAATTTGGCCGGCCCCTGGCAGGGAAATCTCAGCCGCCGGGGCGAACCGCTGGTCCTCGCGGACAGCCATGGCAAGGAAGTGGACCGCGTGGCTTACGCCGATAACGGGGAATGGGCCTCGCGGGTGCGGTCGGCGATCGATTACGGCCACCGGGGATGGAAATGGCTGTCGGCGGCCGATGAATACGGCGCCTCTTTGGAATTGGTGAATCCCAACCTCCCCAATGATTTCGGGGCCAATTGGGCTTGCGGCCATACCAACGGATCACCGGGCCGGGCCAATTCCGTCCTCGCCACCCATACCGCCCCGTTGATCACCGGCACCCGGCAGGAACCGGCCCTCCCCAAATCCACTGATTCAGTTCTAGTCACCACCCGAATTTGGAGCGCCCCGGGCCTGACGATAACGGCCGGACTCCACTACCGGCTGGATGGCTCCACCAATTTCCTGATCCTGCCCATGATGGATGACGGACTCCACCAAGACGGCGCGGCCGGCGATGGCTGGTTCAGCGCGCGTTTGCCGGCCCAAACCAACCTGGCCGTGGTGGAATTTTATATCCAAGCCGCGGACCAGGCCGGCCTCGCCCGCACCTGGCCAGCCCCGGCATCCAATGACGGGGAACAGGTTCAGCGATTGAATGCCTTATACCAGGTTTATGATCCGGTGGAAACCACCCCGGACCCGGTTTACTGGCTGATCCTCACCGCGGCGGACCGCGCGGAGTTGGAACAGATTAACCGAGGGACTCCCCCACCCCCTTACCCAACGGATTTTCCAACCGACAGCCGCGCGGCGTTCAACGGAACCTTTGTGAGCCACGATGGCGGTGGCTGGCAGTTGCGCTTCAACGTGGAGATCCGCAACCGTGGCTCCAGCAGCCGCTTCAAGCAGCCCCAGAGCTTTCGCGTTAATTTCCAAAAGGACACCCGTTGGGAAGGGGTAGCGGGCCTCAACCTGAACTCCCAATATCCCTTTCTGCAGGTGCTGGGCAGCGCGCTTTACCAACGCTCAGGCCTGCCGGCGGCAGGCTCCCGCCCCGCCCAAGTGCGGGTCAATGGCCGGAACCTTGCCTTCGAAGGGCCTCCTTCCTACGGGTTTTATGCGGCCAATGAAGTGGCCGATCCGGATTACACCGGGAAGTATTTCCCGGACGACCCCAATGGCAACCTTTACAAGTGCAAGCGGTTTTCGGGCACGGGAGCGGACTTGGCCTATCTCGGCGCCAATCCCGCCTCTTACCAGGTTAATTACTTTAAACGCACCAACCGCATGGAGGATGATTGGAGCGATCTGGTGGAACTGGCACGGGTTCTGGATACCGCCCCCGCCGCCACGTATGTCCAGGAAGTCGAGCGGGTGCTTAACGTGCGTTTGTGCCTGCGGTATTTCGCGATGGAAACGCTGGTGGTGAACATGGAAACCTGCCTCGGCAACGGCCACCTGGGTCTGGGCTATGGGGACGATTATAAGATGTATTTCGGCCGCCAAGACCCGCGCTGCATCATTGTCCCCCACGACCTCGATACCATCCTCGCCCAAGGGGATACCTGGGGCAATCCCCAGGAGGTATTGTTCCGGGCCGCCGCCAATCCCCGCATTGCCCGTTTCCTGCAAAATCCGGAGTTCGCCGCCATTTATTACGAGGAATTGCTCGGTCATGCGGAGCGGTTGCTGAATCCGGACACGTTTGGTTCCCTGGTTGAGCAAGTGGTCGGCGCTCGATCCCCTGAACTCAACCTCCAATGGCTGGAGTGGTTCCGGTCCACCCGCTTGGAATTCCTCCGCTCCCAAATCCCCCAAGCCTTGACCGTCCAAACCACCTTGCCGCTGGCCAACGGGTTTTACCGTACCGCCAGCAATACGCTGAGCCTGGAGGGCAAGGCGCCCGTCATCACGTGCGCCACGGTCAAGGTGAACGGGGTGGCGGCAGATTGGTCGGTCTGGCGGGGCCAATGGAGCACCACCAACTGCCCTTTGCAGCCCGGCTTGAACCAGGTGTCGGTCACTTGTTTTGACCGCGTGGGCAATCTGCTTGAAGAACGCAGGGTGGAGGTCTGGCAGGATACAGGATGGCTGAACCCGGTGCCTCCGTTGGTCACCAACCAGGTCTTAACCCTGTCAGCCAATCGTTCCCCCTGGCTGGTGACCAATGAACTCCTGGTGGCCGAAAATGCCACCTTGGTGATCGAACCTGGCGCCATGGTCTTTTTTTCGCCAAACGCCCGGCTGGCGGTCCGGGGCCACATCCAGGCGCTGGGCACCGCCCAAGCCCCCATCCACTTGGGCTTGCAGCCGGATGCCACCGGCCACTGGGGTGGCCTGTTGATTGGCCCCTCTGTGGCACTCCAGCGTCTTTCGCATGTAATCCTGGACCGCACCCCACCTGCCACGGCCGCCATCACCGCCGTGGAATCCCAATTGGAACTGGACCATGTGTCCTTCTCCAATGTCCCCGGAACGTGCATTGCCACCGCGACCTCAACCCTCAAGCTCCACGATTCATCCTTTCCAGCAGTGGAGGGCGCCCCGCGCGTCGTCCTCTGGAGCCTGCCTTCGGCCGGTTCCTGCCTCATCGCCAGCAACCAGTTCGCCGGATCCCCCCTGGCAGGCACCGCCATTCAAGCTGCTCCTGGTGGCTCCCCAGAGTCCCTCCTGCAGATCCTGGATAACGATTTTGGCGCGGCCGGCAGCCCGCACCTGGATCTTCGGGGCGTCTCCGCCTTCATCGCGGGGAATTTATTCCGCCAGGCCCGTGCGCCCACCAACCAGGCTGGGATTGCCTGCGCCGTATCCGGCAGTGCCACCAACGGCCAGCCCGCCAAGTTGACGCTCGTGCGCAATGTTTTCCATGACTGCGATTATGCCGTCCAAGCTGTGGGCGGCAGCCGGATCGACCTGGATCACAACACCCTCTTCCACATGGCGAAGGCGGCCTTGCTGCTGGAAGATCCCCGCACTACCAACCCAGCGCCCGCTTCGGCCATCAGCCTGGCCCACAACATCATCTGGGAAACCAGCCGCAATTTCGCGCGAGATATCACCACGGATTCCCAATATGCGGGCCTGAAAATCACCATGGCCCAAAATATCCTCTCCGCCCGGGATGGCCTGGCCGCCGGGTCCACCAATTATTTCCTCGATCCGGTTTTCCGCCAGGCGCCCGCGGCGGAATACCAGGGGTTCGTGCGCCGGGATGATTTCACCCCCCAACCTAATTCCCCCGCCTTGGCGGCCGGCGCTTTTAATCTGGACCTCGGGGCGGCGATGGCTAATCGCCTGGGTTTATCGGGGCTGCCGGAGTTGCCCACGCAGCGCCGGGATTTCACGCTCTACGCAGGCGGGCCAGGCATCACCACCATCCGGTGGCGCCTGGACCAAACCATCTGGGGCAAGGAGCATGCCACCACCCTGCCCATTCTGCTGGCAGGCCTGCCGCCGGGCAGCCACACCATTCACCTGGAGGGCAAGGATCTGGCCGGATCCTGGCAACCCCAGGCTGCGCTATCGCGCACCTGGCAGATCGCCACCGCCATTCCCACCCCACCCATCCGCATCAATGAGATCCTGGCGTATAATTCCGGGGGTGTCCTTTGGGACGGCGTTTATCCCGGCCTGATAGAGCTGGTGAATGCGGGCGATGCCCCCCTCGACCTGGCTGGCCTGAGCTTGTCCGAAGCATCCTTCGATGCCCCCCGCTTGCTGATCCCTCCCGGCAACCTGCTTCCGCCCGGCGGATTCCTCGTATTGCCTGAAGGCGGCCCCGGGGCATCGTTTCCCAGCCTGCCTTTCAAGCTGAACCGCCAGGGCGGCCGCCTGGATTTATATGCCATCGCCAGCCAGGGGGAAACGCTCCTGGACTCCGTGGTGTTTGGCCGCCAGCTTCCCAACCGCTCCATCGGCCGGCTGCCCGGCGGCGGCTGGGGCCTGGCCATGCCCACGCCGGGTTCCGCCAACACGGCCTGCCCGGCAGGCGGCCCCGCATCCCTGAAGCTCAACGAGTGGCTGGTTCGCCCCGGCGGCGCGGACTCTCCCGGCTGGGTCGAAATATTCAACCCTTCGCCGCTGGCCGCCAGCCTGGCGGGCGTCTGCCTGGCGGGGCACTCCCAGCCGGTGCCGGGCTGGGGCGTCCTGCCGCCGCTGAGCTTCATCGATGGTGGCGGTTTTGCCCTGTTCACGGCCGCCCCGGTTCCCACCTGGGACTCCACCCCCCTCGATTTTCAGCTCGATCCCAACTACGGCGCCATCGGCTTGTTCGATCCCGCGGGCCGGGTGCTCGACATGGCATTTTACGAATCCCAGCCTGTAGACCAGCCGCAAGGGCGCACCCCCGATGGCGGCCGGGCCATCACTGCCCTGAGCCGGTTGACTCCCGGGAGCGCCAATCCCTCCGCCACGGGCACCAACCAACCGCCAGCCACCGGCGCCATCCGCATGCAGGAAATCATGGCGGCTGGCTGGCCGGACCGCGAGGGGGGGGGCTACCCGGGAGCGTGGATCGAGCTGCACAACCCCTCCGCGGCGGTGATCGATCTCGCCGGCCTGAGCCTCACGGATGATCCCCAAATCCCCCGGCGCTGGTCCTTTGCCACCCAGGCCATGCTGGGGGGCGGCGGATACCTGGTGATCGCCTGCGATGGCGATTCCCCAGGTTCCTCCACAAACACCGGCTTCGGCCTTTCCGCCACCGGCGGCACGCTCTTCCTTTATGATTCGCCGACCCGCAACAGCCAGTTGCTGGACAGCCTGGTTTATGGCCTGCAAGTTCCGGATGCCAGCCTGGGCCGACAGTCCGGGCCGGACGGCGGATGGACCCTCACCCAGCCCACTCCCGAAGGCCCCAACTTGGCGGCACCTCTCGGCAACCCCTCCCTGCTGCGCATCAACGAATGGCTGGCCAAGCCCGCCTCAGGGAATGACTGGTTCGAGCTATTCAATCCGGAACCCCTCCCTGTATCACTGGCGGGCCTAAGCTTGTCGGACGATTTCCAGGATCCCCGGCGCCATCCCCTGCCGCCCCTGTCTTTCATCGGCACTGGTTCTTATGCCTGGCGCTTGTTCCATGCGGATGGCGACACTTCCCTGGGCGGCGATCATGTGCCTTTCAAGCTGAGTGCTTCCGGGGATTCCCTGGGCCTCTTCGACGCCAGCCAGCAACCCATCGATTCCGTGCTTTTCGGCACCCAGGCGGATGGAATCTCCCAAGGGCGCAGCCCGGACGGAGCGGATGCCATTGTGTCGTTTACCATGACCCCCACCCCGGGTCTGGCCAACCGCCCAGACAATATCACGCTGGATTCCGACCAGGATACCATGCCGGATGCCTGGGAGCTGGCCCACGGGCTGAATCCATACGATGCCGCCGACCGCTCGGAGGATCCTGACCACGATGGCTTGACGAACGAACAGGAATACCGCTGCGGCACCGATCCCCATGCTGCCCGCAGCCGCCTGGATTTCACGTCCATCCGCCTGGCCTCCGGTGGCGTCCTGCTCACTTTTCAGGCGGCCGCCAACACCTCCTACTCCATCCAATCCTGCGGCGACCTGCGGACCTCGACCTGGTTCAACCTGGCCGGTTTCGCCGCCCAACCGCTGGCCGGTCCCCGCGAATGGCTAGATCCTTCCCGGGGTTCTGGCCCCCGCTATTATCGGCTCGTCACCCCTCAACCGCGGTGATTAAAGCGCCGGGGGGACAATTTCCAGCGAGAAGTAAAACAAACAAACCACCACCGCAGCTTTCACAACTCAGAATCAGGCTAAAAACGGCGCTCGCAGCTCAAAATCCGGCCTGAAATTACTCCGGGTCTGCTCCAGAAGGAAGAACCTGGAAACTTGAGGTGAGGCACTCCCCTTGACGCAAGGTGTCGGGCATGGGGTTTCAACTGTCTGGCAATAATCCGCATTCAGCGTTCAGCCATGGGCTGGTTCGCTCAACGCCCAGGCGCCGATTCCCCGGGCCGCCAATCCGCCATGCCATACCGGGCCAGCAACCGGGCCAGTTGGCCGTTCTGCCGCAGATCCCGCACCCCCTGGTCATAGATCCGGGAGCGGATCTGCGAGGTTGTTTCAGCGGGGGAAAAACCAATGAATAAATCCAGGCTTCCCACCGTGCCCGCCGCCTGGAAAAGCTCCTGGCCACCCCGGCTGTGGGCGGCCCAGGCGAAGGCTAAATCGTCCTCGATGACCACCTCCACCTCACCCTGCGCAAGCCAGCGCTGGAGCGCAGCCAGGGGAGTCCGGCCCGAGGCCATCCTGAGACCACCGGGATTGGCTTTGAACCAGCCATCCAGAGGCCCGCCCTGGTCATATTGATAGCCCCGCACGAGGCCCACTCTCCGCCCCCGCAGCGATTCGGGTCCGGCATACCGCCAGGCACTGCCTTTCCGCACGAAGGCCGTGAATCGAATCCGGGCACACGGTTCCGCAGGCACCAGACACCCGGCCAGATCCCGCACCCCACCATTCAAGAAAACGTCATACCGTCCGTGTTCCACTCCCCGCAAGGCGGCTTCGAAGGGAACCACCAGGTATTTTACTTTGATCCCCTGCGGCTCGTAAATGGCCCGCAGCAATTCAACGGTGAAACCGGGCTGATCCGCGCCTTCAGCCAGGCTGTAGGGCGGCCAATGGTCGGACACCACGGTCATTTCCGGGGGCGCCGCCGGTGCTAGGAGGCTGCTTCGGCACCCGCCGCCCAAGGCCAGCATCAACACCAGCGCCAGGCCGGAGGCGGCCCGCCCCAACCGGCACCCCGGAACCTTCACCGGGGGGGTAAAACACGCTATTGGCTTCATTGATTTGGACTCCACACGGTCACTGCGCGCGAGGATTGCCCGGCTGCGGACGGGCCGCCTTGGGCTTGACCGTGATCATCGTGCGCCAGGTTTCCCGGTCAAAGTAATGGACGTCGAACCACATCCAATAAAAGCGGTTGGCATTCACAAAAGTATAACCATCCTGGATATCGTCATACCGGTCGTACGGATCGGACAGGATCAAAACATCGTCCCAGGGGTCGGCGTTCTGCCGGTCGTCATAGCCCACTGCCACCGCCCAGTGGCCGCCCAAATCGATCCACTCCACGAGGGTCGGCCAGCCGTGCCGGATGTTTTCCCGGAGGCGGCGCAGGCCCGAGCCATCGCCTTTTTCTTCGAACTCAAGCTTCGCCTCCAGGCCGTGCTTTTCCAGCCAGTCAGCCATTTCCTGCGGCTTGGTCCCCAGTTTGCCGCCCGGGGGAAGGTTTTCGGGGAAGCGCGTGCCGGCTTCCCGGGCGATGCGCAGTTCCGTCGTGGCATTGCTGGCGATGCCAGGCACCTGGAAGTAGAGCGCCAACGAAAGCAGTGCCGCGGGACCGCACGTATATTCGGTGGTTTGCTGGTAGCCGCGCACAGCCGGAAGGAAATCCACCCCGGGGCGGGCCGCCAGTTCTGCCACCGGGCGGCGCGGGAACCAATCCTGGCCGGTGGCGACCGGAGATCCTGCAGGAGGGGTCGTCTTGGGTTGCGCATTCACTGGCTGGCTGCCGGTTGGATTCCCCTCCGGCGGGGAACCCTCACCCGCGCTGATCCCCAGGCATAAAACCAGCAGCCAGGCCGCCGTCCATCGCCGTCCCCAAAGGCGGTGGCGTCCCGTTGTCCTGGAAATATTGCGGCCAGGCATCCAGCCTGGAGTTCCCGAACACAGTTTGCATTTCATCCGTTTAGCCCTTTCGTTCCTGCTTATTGCCGGCCTGGCAACACGTTGTTGCTGCCCTCAGGGCCGGCCGCGCCCGGCAGGTGTGCATCAGGTCGATCCCATTCCAGCCGTCCCTGCCCCAAAGGCGCCCGGCAAGCTGCAGGCAGCGGCTCTGCGGAACCATTCTCCAGCAGCGCCTTTGGCGGGAGCAAGGATTTCCTGGAACCTGCGGCTGGCAAAACCACCCTTTCCCTGTCCTTGGCCGGCGCGGTCATTTCCTGTCAGCCGGGGCTGGATCCACCTCCGGGATTTCCGCCGCCAACTGCTGCTGCAGATCCAGGAATGGCTTGGGCGAAACGGTGATTCCCGTGCCCGAAAATGGCAGGTCGATGGCGGAGACCAGGTAGATGTTGAACACCACCGCGCTCACAATGATGGCGTCCAGCACGTATTGCAGCTGCGTTCTTCTGACGGAGAGGAACGCGAAGCAGATGATCGTCGAAATCCCGCTCAGGATCAAAGTGTAATAGATCAGCGGATGCACGGATTTCTCCAGCAGCGCCGTGCGCTCCCTTCGGTCGTGGTCGAACTGGATGAGGGCTTTGAGCATGGCCTCCGTGAACGACTTTTGTTGGGGGTACTTTTTGGCCAGTGCCAGCGACTCCTCCCACAATCGGTTCCTGGCCTGGTCCGCTTTCGGGCTGGTCCGGCCCCTGGCCATGGCTGGCCACTCCTCCTCGATCACCGCCTGGGTATAAGCCAGCACCCGGTCCCGCAAGGTTTGCGACTGATCCACGGCCCGGCTGAGGCTGCAGATGATGCGCAGCTCCGTGGTTTCATTCACCAC
Organism: uncultured Verrucomicrobiota bacterium; assembly: GCA_964409245.1. Lineage (GTDB taxonomy): Bacteria > Verrucomicrobiota > Verrucomicrobiia > Limisphaerales > UBA1319 > CAIMWS01. Next base: position 3,022 of record CAYPCQ010000110.1, on the reverse strand, counting down.
CCGCTTGTCTGCCTCCCGGTAATCCTTCCAAAGAATGGCCACCGTGAAACCCAGGATAAAGGCGAAAAGGGTCGCCACAAACCGGGTGGCAATGCCTAAAATGGATTGCTGGCCATCCTCCAATGGGCGGCAGGCTTTGTGCTTGAGCCAGCAGGTGCTGGCGAATATCACCAGGATCGCCCCCAAGTGCCACAGGAATGATTGATCCAACACCATCTTTTGCAGTTGTTCTTTGGTTGTTCAGTTCCGCTCAATGGCCCTCGGGCCGTGACCGCCAGGCCGGCCGGATTCCCTTGGCCGGCAACGGCCATTCTGGCGTCATCCTCCGCCACCCAATCCGCTCAAGGCAAGGATTTTCGAGCAAAACCGGGAAGCCTGCTTCCTGGAACCAGATCCCGCCCGGGGTTGCGGCGAATAGCGCACCGGCGTGGTTCTCCCCCGGGGACCGAAACTGCGGGGCCAAAGCCCCGCCGCCGGCCAGCGAATATTGAACCTGGCAGCCTGCCGGGCGCCGCCTATTCCGGAGCCAATACCACCCGGAACCCGCAGTCAACTGTGTCTTTTTCCCAATGCGTTATTTGGGGGTTTTCAATCCCTACGTCAACTATCAGGCCACCGGCAGCGCGCGCCCCCGAATAGCATTCCCACTGGCGGGAAAGATAACTGCCCCCGCGGAGCACATGGTCGGTGCCTGTCTCAGGCCCAAGGGGATCCTTCGCTTGAGCCTCCGGATAATGGCCGTCCCAATACCAATCCCGGCACCATTCCCATACATTCCCATGCATGTCATGCAAGCCCCAGCCATTCGGCTGGAGAATGCCAACCGACTGTGTGAAGGAGAAAAGCCCCATTTCGGAGGTATAATGCACATAGCTGGCGATGGCATTCATACTCTTGAAGCTGAACGGAGTTCTGGTTCCAGCCCGGCAGGCATATTCCCATTGCGCCTCGGTGGGCAGGCAGTACGCATAGCCCTGGGGCAAGCGCCCGGCTTTCCGCTCCCGTTCGTTCAACCGGGCGCAGTATTCCGCCGCCTGGTTCCAGGTGACCGAATCCACCGGACGCGTTTCATTGTCTTTGAATCGGCTGGGATTATCACCCATAAGTGCCAGGTATTCCCGCTGGGTGCATTCACAGCGGCTCATCCAGAACCCCCGGCTCAATACCACGAACGTTTCCGGAAAAGCATCAATAAAGACCTGACCCGTAAACAACAAATTCACACCCGCCATCTGCTCGTCGAAACGCCCCATCGTGAAGGTGCCCGGCGGTATCCATACCATGCCCGGAATGCCATAGGCGGCGCCCATGACCGCGGAAGGGCCGCTGGTTAAATCCCCCGCCACCGCCCGGACCCGGTAGTAGTAACCTCCAATCGCCAGTGCAGCGAGGCTCAAAGAGGTGTTGGTTCCCATATCCCCATTCTCAAAGATATAGCTTCCAAAATTGAGATCCGTTGAAACATCCAGCCGATATCCAACCGCTCCGGCCAGGGGAGCCCAGTTGGCGGTGAAACCGGTGAGGGTCACGCCAGTGGCAGGTAATGCCACCGGCGCCGCCACCGCGTCCAATCCCACCCGCACCACGGTGGAATAGGGGCTTAACACATTGTCCCCGTAAGCGATCACCCGGTAATAATACGGAAGCCGGTTCTCGATGGCCTCCGGCAGCTCAAACGCCCACTCGGTGGCGGCGCCCGCGTCAATGGACAGCGCCGGCCGCCCGTCCTTTTCCATAAAACTCCCCTCCGTGGACACCTCCACCACATAGCCATAAGCCCCGGACACCCCCTGCCACTGGACGGTAAACCGGCCGGGGAACTCCAGTTTGGTGGCCGCTTTGGCCGCCGGCGCGGCCAGGCCCGCGCTGCGCCACGAACCGCGCCCGCCCGCCACGTCCCAGGCAAATATGGCATTCGTCGGGTATTTCTCCATCGGCAGGGATATCTGCGTGCCCACTGGTGCCGCCCCCCCGGACGGCAGCAAGACCACCGAGAAGACGTTTTCCCGGCCGGACGCTTTCAAGAGCCAATATTCCCCAGCGGGTTCTTGCAGCCGGATCCACCCCAGGCCATGAACGGTATTGGTGTGATTCCAGGCGCAGCTATTGCTGATGGCGCCAAACCAGTCGTGGTGGCCAAACCAGTCGCTAAAATATCGCCGATGCACTGCCAGTTGGCAGCCGTTGGTGAAACGGGTGGCATCGTAGTAAATCGTGATGGTAAGTTGTTCATCGCCCCCCTCGAACAGCGAGAGATCCTCGGCGGTGAAATTGACCGTGTTCGTCCCGGCCACCTGCGCCACCTTTGGCGAGGCTGAGTTCGTCTCCCACTGGAACCGCAAGCCACCGCCATCTGCCGTCTCCAGCGGCGCCACCCAATAATTGCCGGGCGGCAGGTTCGTGAAGGCGTAACTCCCGTCCAGCCCCGTCACCGTGGCCGCCAGCCACGCTGGCGGTTGGTTACCCACGGGCGGATTATCCAAGTCATACAGACCCATCGCCACCTCCGGCAGCGGCTCATCCCCGCCCTGCCACACCACCGAGCCGGCGATCACCCCCTGCCCGTAGCCCGCCACCGGCCCTAGCGCCACCCGGAAGCCCAGCCCGTAATTCGCGTTCCACCGGCTCGTCCCGGTCCGCCACGCCGACCGGCAATCCTCACCCCGGCTGCGCCAGGCGCCCCCGCGCACCACCCGCTCCGTCCCCGCCGGCGGCCCTTGCGGGTCCGCCACCACTACCCCCGCCACTACGTTAGCATCCCAGTCCAGCCGGTTGGTGTACCAATCCTGGCACCACTCCAGCACGTTGCCGTGCATATCGGCCAGGCCCCACGCGTTGGCCGGGAAATAGCCCACCACCTGCGTCCGCTCCCGGTAGGTCCATTGGAGCCCGCCCCCATATGGGTAATTCCCGTTGAAATTTGCCTGCCGCGCCGACAGGCTGTCCCCGAAGGCCGTGGCGGTCGTCGTCCCCGCCCGGCAGGCATATTCCCACTCCGCCTCCGTGGGCAGCCGGTATTCGT
>CAYPCQ010000109.1:0-31314 GCA_964409245.1 uncultured Verrucomicrobiota bacterium | reverse complement strand
GTTGGACCTGGTGCTTGCCTAATGTGTATACATTTTAATGAAACGATGTACTAGGAAGCGAATCCGCTGCTCGTCGTTAAGTGGCGCGATCAGGGAGTTGACCGCCTGAATCTTGCGGCGCTCCCGCGCACCGGGCGCGCGCTCTTTGGGAAAGATCCCCGGCAGGCGCACCCGGGTGCCCGGCAAATTTTCGAGCGGCCAGGCGAGGATGGAGGAAATTCCGCTGGTAATGCCGAGGTTGACGGCCGCCAGGGGGCGAACTCTTGTTCCCAAACCGCCCGGCCCATGCCGCCCCAGCCGCAGGTAATCGAATTGCCCATGAACAGGATGTCCAGCTTGCCCGCCGCCTTTTCGGCCGCCATCATCTCGCCGTGGCGCATAGGCGACTTTCTGTTTCCAGAGTACCTGTCCGGCCGCTGCCTCAAGGGCCTGTATTGCCCTTGGGCAAGCCTTCGCTGGCAATGATCTGCGTGTGGGCAGCTGCCGAACCGGCCGCCGAACGACCGGTTCCCTCGTAGACCACCTGCCCGTTTTTCACGAACAGTGCATATCCGCCGGTTCTCCCGCCTTGGGCAAAGATGACACCGTTGGGCTTCTCCTCACCCACTTCAATCTCCGCTGTGATGGTGTGCGAATTGCCAGCGAGCCTCGGCGCGAATTGTGCGGATATGCGTTCGGCCCCGGCCCGAAATGTCCAGCTCGCCTGATTGGTGGAGGAATTCGTATTCCCTCCGCGCGCTCCGGCCAAGCCCAATCCGCGTTCACTGACCGGATAAACGTGATTGCGCTCTGCTTCCGCCGCGAAGAAATCCTGCAATTCTTTGAGCTTGGACGGGTTTTGATCTGCCAGGTCGTGCGCTTGGGTGAAATCGTGGGCCAAATCGTAAAGCTCCCACTGGCCCGGTTCGGCCGGCAATCCTCCTGATCCAGCACCGCCACCCCACGGAACCCCAAGCCGCGAACCGGCCCACCAGCCATCCTTGTAAATTCCCCGGTTCCCGATCATTTCAAAGTATTGCCGAGTATGTTTAGCCGGGGCCTGGGCATCGTCGAAAGTGAACACCAGGCTGGCGCCTTCGAGGGGCGTCTGTTTTACACCGTCCACCTCTTGCGGAAACTCCACCTTGGCGATTTCAAAGATGGTGGGGGCAATATCCGTCAGAAAGGAGAACTGGCTGCGAACGCTGCCGTCACCCCTGATCCGCCCCGGCCAGGAAATGATCAGCGGATTAGTCGTTCCGCCCAAGTGTGACGCCGTCCGTTTTGCCCATTGGAAAGGCGTGTTCGCCGCCCATTGCACCGCGGTGGTGGTCCACCTGCCCGGTGGCGGCACGCAACAGCTGGCGCCGCAGCAGGGCGGCACCCTCACTTTCCCGGTGGGGAAAGTGGGCGGGCCGGAGCGCCGGTGAGCGGTTGGTGAAGCCGGCTGCCAGCGCTGCTCCCGGGCGGGCCGCTTATTTCCGCAGCAGCAGCAGGCCGGCGCCAATCATGAAAATCGCGAAAGCCCGCCGGAGCGCGTCCGCCGGGAGCGCGAAGGCGAGCGAGCTGCCGATATTGGCGCCCGCCACGGCGGCCACCGCCAGGACCGCGGCGGTCCACCGGTCGATCTGGATCCCGGGCTGGAGGCAATACCGGATCGCGGCCATCAGCACCATGGGGGTCATGACGATCAACGACATTGCCTGGGCGGTCTTTTGCGGGATCGCCAGGATGGCCACCAGCGCCGGGATCAGGACAATGGCGCTGCCCACCCCCAGGCTTCCGGAGAGGGTGCCCGCCGCCAGGCCGATCAGGGCCACCGAAATCCAGCCAAACAGAGTGCAGGTCGTCATGCTTTGTCTCCGGCTAAAATACCGGCCACCGGCGAGGCTGCAAGGCTGGAGACGGGGCGGATGGGGAGGCAAGCTGGCGGTATTCCATGGCGGAAGCTGCTGGCAGCATCACTGGCTCTCCTGGCTTTCTTGGCGGCCGCAGTGATCCGCGGCGGGCGGCGGCCCCGGCGGTTCCGGCAACGGCTCACAGCCGGGCGTGAACCCGGTTTCAACCACCCGCCCCGCGTCCAGGCGGAAGAGCGCATCGGCCAGCCGGGCCGCCTCGCTGCGGCGGTGGGTGACATGCAGGACGGTGATGCCCGTCTCGCGCTGGACCCGGCGCAGCAAATCAGCCAGCGGCTCGCGGGTATCGTCGTCCAGGGCGGAGAGCGGCTCATCCAGGAGCAGCACCCGCGGCCGCGCGGCGAGCGCGCGGCCCAAGGCCACCCGCTGGCGCTCGCCGCCGGACAGGCCATCCGGCCGGCGGTTCAACAAGGGGGCTATCCCCAGCGCCCCGGCCAGCTCCTCCACGCGGCGGGCAATTTCGCCGGCGGGCCGGTGGCGCACGCGCAGGGCGAAACCCAGGTGCTCGCGCACGGTCAGCGTGGGGAATAAGGCGCCATCCTGCGGAACATAACCCAGGCCGCGCCCGCCGGGCGGCAGGTGCGTCACCTCCCGCCCGCCCAGCCAGACGCTGCCCGCGGCGGGCCGGCGCAGGCCGCAGATGATTTCCAGCAGGGACGTCTTGCCGCCGCCCGTGCGCCCCATCAAGACGCCGTAGCACCCCTCCGGCACGGTGAAGGAGATGCCCTCCAAGGCGAATCCGCCGGCGCGCCAGGCGATCTTTTCCAGGCGGATCACACGCGCTCCCCCAGGAGGCGCACCAGCGCGAGCACGACCGTGGCCAGCGCGGCCAGGAGCAGGCTCACGGCGATGGCGGCCTCGAGGTTGCCGACGCTGAGCTCCAGCCAGACGCTGGTGGGCAAAACCTCGGTCTTCATCCGCGTGGCGCCGGCGAATACCAGGATGGGGCCGAACTCCCCGAGGCTGCGCGCCCACGCAATGCTCGCGGCGGCCAGCATCCCGCGCCGCGCCGCCGGCAGGGTCACCAGCCAGATCGCCCGCGCCCGCGAGCAGCCCAGCGTCAGGGCCACCTCCTCCGGCCGCTCCGAAAGATGCTCGAAGGTCCCGCGCATCGTGCGGACGGCAAACGCGGCGCCAATGACGAATTGGGCCAGGACGACCCCGGCGATGGTATAAGTGAAAGGCACGATCCGCTCCATGGCGCGGCCCGCCGCAGTCTGGAAAAAAATCAGCAGGCAAAGCCCGACGACCATGGGCGGCAGCACGATCGGGATGTCGAGCGCGGCATCCAGGCAGGCCCGGCCGGGGAACCGCCCCCGCGCCAGCAGATAGCCCACCGGCACCGCCAGGAGCAGGGAGAGCAGGGCCGTGAGCGTGCAGGTGGACAGGCTCAGCCCGATGGCATAACGGATTTCCCGCGTCCGCAGCGCCTGCCACAAATCCCCCGGGGAACTATGAACGGCAGCGGCGCCCAACAGCGCCAGCCAGAACACCAGATAACTGCCGGTGATGGCGCCCAGGACCAGCCAAAGGGGATCGATCCGGCGCCGTTTCACTGCGGGATCCGGTCCGGATCGGCCTCGCCAGCCAGGAGCCAGGCAGGGATCTTGATGTCGGCGCTCTTGATCGCGGCCTCGCCCCGCCACCGGAAACCGGCGGCCTCAAAACGCGCCTGGTGTGCGCGGAGGTGGTCCAGGAGCCGGGTGGCGAGCTGCCGGTTCGGCGAGTCGCCCCGCACGCTGAACGGCTGCACGGCTTTCGCCCTGGGAAGGTTCAGCGGCAGGTAATCGAGGTGAGCGCTCTGCGGGGCGGCGTTCACCCGGTAAACGATCGCCGCATCCAGCCCCCCGGCACGCAGCTGGTTGACCAGGAAATCGGCGGTGGGCACTTCGACGGCGACATTTTTCCGAACCCCGGCTTCCAGGCTCACGCTGCGCAGCAGGCCGCGGGTGATGTAGCCGAGCGTGCTTTGCCGGGCGTTGCAGATCCCAACCCGAAGACCGGGCCGGGCGAGATCGGCGAGCTGATGGAGTCCGCGCGGATTGCCCTTCGGCACCGCCAGGCCGATGTCCGTTTCGGTCAGCACCACGGCTTCGGGAAAGTGTTCGGCCACCGGCGGCACAAAACAGAGGTCGCAGGCATAATAGGCATCCGGGAACTTGGGATGGCTCGCGCCCGCCATGGCCTTCATGGTGGCGCACAGCACGCCGCAGCCGTTGAAGACGGTGGTGAGCTCGGCGCCTTCACGGTCGGCAAACTCGTGGAGCAGGCCCTCGATCGCCGGGCGGTTCACGCCGCCGCTGTAAAGGATCAATCCGGGCCGGGCCGCCCACTGATCGCCCGGCACCGGGGTGAACCCGTGCTTCTTGAAGGCGGCGCCCCCCTTCTCCGGCGCGGCCAGGTAACGGGCGAAGCGCAGCGCCGAGGCCGGCTCCGGGGCGCAGCTCAACACGGCCGCGCTGACGTTCTCCACGCGCGCCGCCAGCTCCGGCGCCTCCACGGCCTCCAGCCCGGCAAACGAATTCACCGTTGAATCCCAGACGATCGCCGCATCCACGGCGCCGAGCTTCAAGTCATTGGCGATTTCCATCACGGTCGGTTTCGTCACCAAGGCGTGGGCGGCGAGCGCTGCGTAGTCCTCCCCCAGCGCGGCCACCGTCGCCTTGCCGACACTGGTGGCTTCATGGTTCGCCAGGGCCACGCGCACGCCGGCGCGCTGAAGATCGGCCAGGGTTTTAATGCCCTTGGGATTCCCCTTCCGGACCGCGATCACCGGGTGCTGGCGGGCGAGCGGAATCACCTCGCGGATGACCGCATGCTGGCGCGCATCGGCCAGCACGCCGTCATCGGCGGCGATGAACAGGCCGCCGGTCTTCGCGAGGCGAATTTGCGCGAGCAGCGTGCCGGAGCCGCCATACTGCAGCTGCACCTCCACGCCGGTCTCGGTGCGGTATTGCCCGGCAATCGCCTCGACCGGTTTCTTCAAGCCGGCTCCGCAATAGACAATAAGCGGGGTGGCGGTCGGCGATGCCGCCCGCGCCGCGCCGGCGAACGCCAGGCTGAAAGCGGCGAGCAGCCATCGGCATGCCCCTGCCTTCAGCCCAGCCAAAACGGCCGGCCCCATGGCTGGTTTTCCCATATTCAGTTTCATAAGTTCCTAATCCTCACCTTGATTTCACAGTTTTTCCGTTTTGCCGTTCTCAATCCCGGGGTCAGCGCGATGCCTCCCGGGGCTTTATAACGACCGTTTCCGGCTGGAGCAGCCGGGCCGGTTTTTCGGAGGAGCCGGCGGCCGCCGCCCGGGCCGCCCCCACCCGCTTCAATTCCTCATCCCAGTCCACGCGGAGCAGCAGATCCCAGCCGGGATTCTGGCTCTTGACCTCGCAAGAGCACGAACCGAGGAGAAACCGCGTGGACTCCTCGAGGAATTCCTCGTTCAGCCGGTCCTTCGGCCAGGCGCCCAGCACCCGGCCGCGGCCAAACACCACCGCGATGAACGGCTCGCCGGCCGGGAACGACTTCAATCCCGGCGGGCCGGCGAGCTGCGTGATCAACGCCGCTTCGGCGGGGTCGTCCCGCTTCAAGCGCAAAAAGGACAGCTGCACCTTGAGTTCGGGGCCCGGCCCCAGGCGGCTCCCGGGATCATTTGGATCCAGGGCCGGAATTCCGGTGGCGGATTCCAGGAAGCGCAGCCGGTTTTCCAGCAGGCTGGCCGCTGCGTCGCTCGCCGCGGCCGGCCCGCCCTCCACGAGAACCCAGACGGCGGAATCACCGCGCAGGATGCGTTTGGCCAATTCCCGCCGCGCGGGCGAATCCGTGAGGGTGCGATAGGTGGCCGGGGTGAGTTCCCCCTCCCACACGGGCCGCGCCGCGCCGCGGACATGGGCGGGAAAGAACAGCCGCGCCCCGCCGGCCGAAACGGCCGTTTCGAGGTTCAGGCCGGAGCCGCCGGTCAAGTTCCGGATTTCCGTGGCCAGCGGCTCGGCCCGCAAGACCGGGGCGGGCGCCTCCAGCCGGAAGGCGTCCGCCGGCCAGCGATCCAGGGCATAGCGGAAGACCGGGATATCGCACCCGGCCGCGGCCGTCATGCCCAGGGCCAGCGCTAGGGCAATACGGGAGGTTTTGGTGGTTGTCCGTAGCATTTGATTTTCCCATCCGCGGTTACGATAAAGATGCGCCCTTGCGCGACCGATACGCCATCCCACACCGGCGGGCTGTCGATCGTGAAATCGCGCGCCACCTGGCCATTGCCCGTGTTGACAATTTTCACGAGCGCGCCCCGTTTGCCAGCCAGGCTGGCGTCCTGCTCGGCCAGATCCTTCTGCACCGCCGGGTCTTTCTTGACCAGCCGTTCGAACATCTGCTCCTCGTTGACCAGGTCCGGCGGGCCCGCGACCACGAGGTTGGTGCCGGACATGGATAATCCGCGCGTCGAGACGGGCACATAGGTTTTCCAGTCATATTTCACATAGGTGTCCGGGCGCGGCGGCCCACCCAGGCCACCGCCGGCCCCGAAGCCACCCGCGGCCGCATTGGTTCCGCCAGCCCGGGGGCCGGCGGGGGCGGCCTGGGCATAGCCGTCCGGGTTATTCCCCAAGGAGCCCACCCCTGCCGGGCGGCGGGTCCGGCCGCCGGCCACCTGGTTCGTTCCCGGGGCTGGCGATCCGCCCAAGGCTCCGCTGCGGTTCAAGTCGCCCTGCTCGGCAGGCAGGGGAAGCCTGGACGCGACGGCTGGGGAAACGTTGGTCCCCTCAGCCACCACTGGCGGCGTGAATTTGTGGAACCACAACGCCGCGCCATTCTTGCCCTTGCCGACATCGACGCCCGTGATCACGCCGTGGATGCCATTGGTGGAGTCGTCACGCGCGTCGTTGTTGTTGAACGAAACCGCCAGGACCGCCCCCGGAGCGGAATGGGCATCCGCCTCCACCGAGCGCTGCTGAATCTCCTCCGTGGTGAGCGCGCGATGATAGATCGCCACCTCGTCCAACAAGCCGGCGTAGGGGCTGCCCGTCTCGTAGTCCCCCACCCCGGTGCCGGTATCCGCCACCCGGGCGCCCCCCTCCAGGCCGCCCCGGGCGCCGCCGATGGCCGCATTCACCCCCAACTCCAGCGGCTGGGCCGGCTTGGAATCCAGCAAGGCGGTGGTGGTTCCCGAATTGACAAAATGCCCGTCCACATAGAGGCGGATGGAACGGTCGGCATCCAGCACGCCCGCCAGGTAGTGCCAGCCGGGCGTCAGCGGCGCGATGGACGACACCGAAACCAGATTCGCCGCGTTGCGGATGTGAAAGACCGGGAAACCCTCCCGCAAGGAGAGCGCGTAACCATATTGCGCCGTGCCGTGGGCGACAATGACACCGCTGGGGGCATCCGGCAGCACCCAGGCCTCCACCGTCAGCCCCTTGCCACTCGGGATCAGGCGCGGATCATCGGGGAAACGAACCCCGGGGTATTGAATCTGCGGCCGGCCCAACCCACCCCGGCCCCCCGCCAGCCGGTTGGTTCCGCCCGCACCAAAACTATTGGTGCCACCGCCGAATCCTGCTCTGGGGGGCGGTGGCGGAGCATCCGGAGCCACCCGGCTCGCCGAGAACAGCTGGTTCTGCATCGTCGTCGTCCACTTCAGGTATTGCGGCTCCCGGCCATAGCCGAAGACTTCCTTGTCGTCGAACACCAGCATGCGGCCCGACGGCGCATACTTGCCCGCCTGGTAATAGCCACCGTAGCCGCCGGCGAAATTCTTGCCGTAAACCCAGTAGCTGCGGTGGAAGAGCGACTCGTCCAGAAAACCGATCGGCGAGAAGAGATGGGCGCCTTCACCTTTTTGCGCCGCGCCCTGCACCTGCTCATTGCCGGACACGGGGCCGATTTCCACGCGCTTGCCATCCTGGCCGATTTTCTGGCTGCGCAGATAGGTCCACTTGCCATCGCTCACCAGAATATCATTCAATCCCACCGGCATTTGCAGGGTTTTGATCCGCAGCTGGAGATCGCCGCCGGTTTCAGGGTCGGTCTTGTCGTAGAGTTCTTCCACGATTTTCCGGCCAGACCGGGCGTCCAACTTGAAGAAGCGCAGGCCGCAATCCAGGAACACCGAGCGGCCGGCGATGAAGCTGACTTGATCGTTTTCCACCAGCACGCTGCCGGGCACCGGCGTAACGCTTTCCAACTGTTCAAAGGCAAACATCCGCTGGTCGGCATAGGGCCGATACCGCCACGCCAATGCCCCATCGCTCGTGCGCAAGGCATAGACGCTGCCGTCATGGCTGCCGAACACGATCCGCCCCTTCCAATACGTCGGCGGCGAATCCACCCGCCCGCCGGAAACGAAATGCCACAGCGGTTTGCCGGAGTTGAGGTCCAGCGCGTAAACCGTTCCCGTGTCCACCTGCGCCACAAACGCTTTGCCATCGGCCACCGTCAGCGCGCTCAACTGCCCGCCGATCGGAATATCCCACGCCTCGGAAAGATCCTCGCTCAGCGCCTGGTCGCTGAAACCGCTGCGCTGGGAGTCATGCCGGAAAGCCGGCCAATCCAGCGCGCCAGGGTCGGCTCCCAGTGGGGAGTCATAGGCGGGGCCGCGCTCCAACCGCTGGTCGTCCGGCAGCGGCTTGGGATTCTGGCTGGCCCGCCGCGGCGCCAGGGCGTTGATCCCGTCCAGCTTCGCCTCCGGATAGCAGGCGCAGTTGTGCGGGCCGGCATAAAGCAGGCCATTGGCCGGCATGATCCCATAGAGGCAGGCGGCGCGCACCCAGTGGTTGATCTGCCAGTGCTGCTTGTTGAAATCCACAAACTCAATGCCCGTCCGGGAGGGGATGAGGAACCGTTCCGTCGCCTTGGCGATATAGCAGCGATGATGGAACCAATAGGTATCGACATCGGGCAGAAACCGGCTCTTCACTTCGCCGGTGGCCGGATCGCGGCCGGTAAACTCGCCGGACATATTGCCCGAAATGGTCGGCGCATTCCAAAGCAATCCGCCCGCCAGGATCAGATCTTCCGGCGAGCGGTAGCCGGACTTGTTATGCGGGGCCTGCCATAGCTCTTGGCCGCTGCCGGCGTCGAAGCTTTTCGTCGCGCCGTCGCCGCCGGCGTAGAGCACCAGGTTGCTGGATAAAAGCACCCGGGGGCCGAAGTTGTACTCAAACAACTGCCGCCGCGCGGCGGGGGTGGTCGCCCAGAGCTGTTTGCCAGTCGAGGCGTCCAGGCTGACCAGCTTTTCGCCATCGTGGAAAACCACCTTCCGGCCATCCACCGCGATGGTGAGCGGCGCAAACTTGTCCTCCCGTTTCCAGAGCACCCGTCCGGTCGCCGCCTCAATGGCCTGCAGCTCGCGCGGTTTCTCGTCCCAGTTGAACTCGGTCTCCACCCGCCGCTGGTCGCCGGTGTTGAACTTCGGCGCAAAGTCTTCCAGCGTCCACTCCCGCCGGTTGACCAGCGCATAAAGGATCCCATCAGCGTGCAGGATTTCTTCCGCCCCTTGGGTGGTGTCATATACTTTGAGCGGCTTGCCCGTGGCCCCATCGAGCTTGCTGATGGGCGCGTCGATGGAAAGCGTGACATAGATGTGGCCGCCCTCGGCAACCAGGCGCCGGGCCAGCTGGGTCGGCCCCGACTTCAGCGGCCAAAGATGGGACTGCCAGTGGGGTATGTCGTTGGTCCAGAGGATCGTGCCATTGAAGGCGTCACGGGCGGTCAGCACCCAATGCGCGGGCAGCAGGATCGAGACCCGGGAGCCTTGGTCCATGATGTAGAAGAGCCGCCCGCCCGAGGATACCTGGGCGCTGAGGCTCGACATGCGGTCGTGGTGGCGCGACCAGCGCGGGCTGCCAATCCACTGGTAGCCCTCCGGGGTGTCCACCTCCAAATCCTTCGACACGGTGTTGCCCTTGCCGTCGTAGTAGTAGTGCGTCCAGTCATCAATCGTGGCCGGACGCGGCTTCACCAGCTGGCGCCATGCTCCACCCTCTTTGTAGTAAGCGATCCCTTGGGGCACCAGCACCCGCAGGATTTCTTCCCGGGAAACGCCTTCCAGGTTTTCGGCCACGATCAGGTTGACCAGGTTGTCAATATAAGGCAGCGGCCCCGGGCGCCAGCGATCCGTGGTGATCGGCCCGTACAGCTTTTGCGCCAGCAGCCATTCGCGGGCCGCCTGGACCTGGCCGCCATCGCGCTCCAAGCCTTGCACTTGGTAGCCGTTGTTGCGCCGGAGGGCGGCCGTCAGTTGGGCATCCCCCGACCCCAAATGCACGATGAAGCCGCCCTTGACGCCAGCCGCCTCAATGATGCGGGCGGCTTCCGCCTCCGCCGCCGGGCTGGCCGCCCAGGCTGCGGAAGCCCCGGCGGCAAATAGGGCGATGCTCGCCGCCAGCGAGCAGCCCAGGGTCAAGCAACGGTGGAGATTCGGCCCCAGGGCCTGGCTTTTTCCAGCTCTTTCCAGTTTTACTGGTTTTGTATTCAGTTTGGTTTGCATAGGCGCGCTTTCATTTCCGGCCAAGGTTGCTTGGGAACCATTCCCAAACCAGTGGAAGGAGTCATGCGCGCCCCTGGAGAGGTAGCAACCGATTCATTCCCAAGCCGATTGGTGCTGAAGCTGCATCCAGCCTCAACACTCTATTATCTACTTGTTTAGTCGTTATTTGTCAACTGGCACTCGATCCCAGGTCGCAATTAGCCCCGAGTTTTTCTCATAAGTGGCTTTTTACTATAGGCTTATGAACTGGAACTGATTTTTTTCCACCCAGCCAGAATCGCCCGCGCTGGTGCGGATAAAAAGGTAATTACCCCGGCCATACTGGCAGCGGGCCACCTCCCCGGCGGCCAGCCGGGTGAGGATGTGCGCGTGCTGGGTGGGGGTTTGGCGCAGCGGTGTGGCGGGCGGCAAAACCACGCCCAGCCTGGCCCGGGTGTGGACTCCCGCCATCCCGGGCAGCGCCAGCAGGAACAAGCCGAAGCCGATCGCCGCGAGCGATTGGCTCCAAGCCTGCCGGCGCCAGCCGAGGATGGCCGGCATCACGAAGGCCAGGATGGCCGCCACCCAGAAACTGCCGGCGGCCAGCCAGGCCCAGGCATTCATCGGCAGCCGGGTGGAATAGGTTTCCCACCATCGCAACGGCAGCTCGCCGAGCGGCGCGGCCTGGCGGCCAAAACGCAAGCTGGCGGCCGCCTCCGCATCCCGCGGATTGATCCACAAAGCCCGCTCCCAGGCAAGAATGGCGGGACCGGGATGCCCGCCTTGCCATTCGGCATTCCCCAGGTTGTGCCAGGCCTCGGCGGAAGGCGCCCGCTGGGTTTCGTCCTTAAACGCCTGGATCGCCCCGGTAAAATCATGCGCTTCATAGGCGGCCAAGCCTCTGGCAAAGGAATTGGTTGCGCTGCGCGCTGGAAAAACCGCAGCCAGCCAGAGCAGGATGGCCAAGGAAAGCACCTGGCGCCTGGCAAAGTCCAGCCAGACGCTCACCACAGCCGCCTCCTTAGCTCCGCGAGCAATCGTTCCAGATCCGGCTGCAGCGACCAAAGCTTTTCCGGGTTGGGTGATTTATCCCGGAAAGTGATCTCATCGGCGAACAAAAACAACTGGCGCACTAAATCCCCGTTTCGGCCGTCCCGCTCCGGGGGCGGAAAAGCGCGCAGCACATCATCGCCAACGAGCGCCTCCGGGCTCGCCAGCAAATGGGGTGCGCTGGCCGCCCGCAAAGCCCGCACCGCGGCCTTGGCAAAGGCCACCGGGTCACGGTCCCGGGCCGCGCGGCGGCGGCGGCGCTCCTGGCGGCGCAGTTCCCGCCACGCCCTGGCCCGGCGAAGGAGCTCCGGGTGCGCCGCCAGATAACGCCGCCCGCGGCCCCACGCCTGCCAGCCGGCCAGCGCGACGCTCAACAACAGCTGGAGCCGCCAGAATGCGGCGCGCTGCTGGGCAGGCGCCAGGGCGGCCGCGAAATGAACCGGCCGCCGGGCCAGCCTGCCCAAACCCTCCGGCGCTGGGTGCGCCGAGGCATTGGTCCCGGAGCTGGCGGCGTTGGTGGCCAGAGCCATGGCTGGCGCCCCCGCGGATCGCAGCACCAGGATCGGGATCGATGGGATCGTCAAATCCACGTAGTGGCGCTGCTGGGGATCGAAATAACTGAAAGGGATTGTCGGCGTAGCCGTCAGGCCTGGATTCAGGGGGATCAAGGTGTAATGGAATTCATGGCTGCCGCTCTGCCCTCCGGCCGGCGGCGAACTCCGGTGTGAGCCGGAAGCCACCACCCGCCAGCCTGGCGCATTCGCGATGGGTGGAGGAAGCAACCGCCCGAGGTTCCCTTCCCCTTGGACAACGATGGGCAGATCGAAAGGATCGCCGGCGTGGACTTCGCGCACGGCGGGCCGCGGCGAAGCCGCCTCAAATTGGCCAATCAAACCGGTGAAACCGGGGAGCGCGCCGCCGGGCAGGTGCTTGACCTCCAGATCCACCGGGGCGGCCTCCAGAAAGGGGCGATAGCCCGGCAACCGGATGCTTTGCGGATCGGTGGCCGGCCGGCGCTCCACGAAGGCCTGAGCGGCGAGCGTGAGCCGTCCTGCGCGAATGGGGATGGCGATCACCTCCTCGATCTGGGCGGAAACTGACTGGCCATGGTCATCGCGCAGCTCACGCCGCTGCGTGCCGGCGAGACGCTCAAAAAGAAAGGCATCGCCCAGCGCTTTCGGGTCCGCCAGACCGAGCACGCTGCTGTCGCCCGGGTCCAGCGCCGTGATCTGCACGCGAACCGCCTGGCCCACATAGAAATCGCCCTCGGGAACTTCGACCTGCAAAGAGGGCGGCCGCCGGGCTTCCGGCGCGCCGGGAGCCACCACGGAGAGCGTCCGCGAGGGCACCGCCACCCGCCGGCCACCGGCGTAAAGGTCGTAAGAGCCGATGGTGAACGAGCCTGCCGAACGGGCGGCCACCCGGTAGTTGAACGTGGCCCGATATTGCGCCACCAGCCCTTTGGTCACATACGAGCTTCCCACGCCACCTTTCTGGAGCTGGAGTTCCTCCGGCGCCGGAATTCGTTCCGGCAGGTCCACCGCGTCCGGCGTGGCGGTGACCACGACCCGGTAAATCGCCGTCCCGCCCGCGGCCACCACCGGCGGATCGAATCCCGCGTCCGCCGCCAGCTCGGATTCCGCCGCCGCCTGCCGCAGCAATTGCGACATGGCGGCATTGAGGGGCGCGGCCGGGGTGGGGCCGGCCGGGACCGGGGCTGCCAGGGCGGCCGCCCCGATCAGGAACAGGGCGCCCAGCAGGGAGGGATAAAAGGGTGTGGTCATGGCCTTTACCAGTTGCGGCCCGCGCGGTTCTGGCGGTCGTCCGGCAGATTGCCGGCGGAGTATTGGCGGCTTAAATCCAGGTGCAGCGAGGAGAGCAGCCGCATGGCCTCCGCCGGGGTCAGCACCATTTCCTGGCCATTTTCGCCCTTGGTGTCCTGGTCGCCGGGTTTGGGTGTTTGGCTGGGATCCTTGGAGTCCGAGTTTTCACCCTGCTCGCCCTTGGTGGCTTCCGGTGGCAATCGGCGCTTGAGCGCGTCGAGGCGCTTCTTCAATTCCGCCTGCCGGGCGGTGACCGCTTCCTGGATCTCCCGGATCCGCCACTGCTCCCGGGCCAGGTCCACAAGGTGCAGATCCACAGTGTCGGCATTGGCCCGTGCATGATCGTAATCCGCCCGCAGCTCCAGCGCGCTCTGGAAATCATCCGCCGCGCGCTGCCAGCGCTGCCGCACGGCGCCGCAGGTGTCCGCACTGCCCTGGAGTGCCTCCCGTATCTGCTTGAGGTTCCGGGCGGCCGCGCCGGCCTGGCGGCAGGCCACACCGGCGGCCTCCAGGCTGCCGCCCGCCAGGGCCGCGTCCGCGGACTTGATGGCGGAATCAGCGGATTGAATCCCCTGCTCGCTCCGCGGTTCCAGCACCCCGGAGAGCGGTGTGCCTTTCAAGGCCTCCTGCCCGGCGCAGAAGCGGGCCTGGCCCGCATTATAGAGGGCCAGGGGCTGCACCGCTGGATCGTTGCTGGTGATCGCGGCTTCCAGGGCGCGCTCGGCCTCGCGCCAATGGCCGGCCCGCAGCTGTTGCGTCCCCAGGTTGTAACAGGCCCGCGGCGAGGGCGGCAGCTCCGGCTGATGCCCCGCTCCGTGTGCCATCCAGGCCGTCCACGCCAGCCCGCCCGCCACCAGGAGGGCCGCCCTGGCCGCCAGCGCCGGCTGGCGCCCCCGCTCCTTGCGTCTCCGCTCCGGGCGGCGGGTGCCCAGCAAGGATTCACCGATCAGCCAGGCCAGCGCCAAAGCCACCGGCCCATGGAAACGATCCACGCCCTCGCGGCGGGTGGCCACGAACCGCCCCCAGCCGTCCGCGTTTTCCAAGGCCCGCCGGACGTGATCCAGGCCATCGCCCAGCGCGCCCAGCGGCTGATAGCTGCCGTGCGCCGCCCCGGCGATCGCGCGCAGCGCCGCTTCGTCGAGCCGGGTATGCACGGGCTGCCCCTGCGCGTTGCGCAACAGCTCCCGGCTCCCCGCGGAACCCATGGCGTAAACCTCGCTGCCGGACGGGGTGCCGAGGCCAACGGCAAATATCACGACATTTTTCGCCGCCAGGATTTTCGCCTGGCCAAGGCCGGTTTTCTCCAGATCCTCCCCGTCGGACACCAGGACGAGGATTTTCCGCCGGCCGTTCTTTTCCACCGCCAAAAAACCTTCGTTCAAGGCGCGGCCAACGTCCGTTCCGGGCACGGGAATGGTCCGTTCATCGACGGCCTGCAAGGCATCGCGAAACGCATCGTAGTCAAACGTCAGCGGGCACTGCAAAAAGGCCTGGCCGGCAAAGGCCACGAGGCCGGCGCGCCCCCGGCCGGAATGCTGGACAAATTCCTGGATGGCCAGTTTCGCCCGGGCGAGCCGGGTCGGATGCACATCGGTGGCGAGCATGCTTTGCGAGCAGTCGAGCAGGAACACCACATCCTCGCCCAGCGACTCGGATTGCTCCACCCGCTCGCCCCACTGCGGCCGCGCCAGCGCGAAGCCGATGCAGAATAAAAGCCCGGCCAGCAGCAAATCCTTCAGGTTTCGCCGCGCCGGGCTGTGCGCACGCAGCATCCCGGCCAGCACCGCCGGGGCGGCCAGGCGGGCCAGATCCCGGCGGCGGGCCCGGCGGGCATGAACCTGAAGCAGCGCGAATAAGAGGGGCGCGGCCAGGGCCACCCAGAGGCCGGCGGGAAAGGCGAAATGAGGGTTGGCAAAGTCCATGGCCAGCTCAAGGGATGCGCCGCAGCCAGGTGGCGGCCAGGATTAATTCCAGGGACAGCGCGGCCAGGGCCGCCAGCAATGGCCAGTGGTACAGGGCGGTGTGGCGCGTATAACGGCGCAGCTTCACCTCCGTTTTTTCCAGCTGGTCGATCTCCCGGTAGATCCCCGCCAATTCCGAACGGCTGGTCGCGCGGTAATGGCGGCCGTGCGTGAGGCGGGACATCTGTTCGAGCACCTGGTAGTTGGGCGGCCGCAGCGTGATGGTGGGGATGATTTCGCCCTTCGCGTCCAGCCGCAGCTGGCCGGTGGCGGGCTCAAAGGCCGGCAAGGGACAAGCCGTTTCCCGGCCCAGGCCGATGGTGTAAATCTTCACCCCCAGGGCCGCGGCCAGGCCGGCGGCCGGCACCGGATTGATCTCCCCGATATTATGGTCGCCATCCGTCAGCAGGATGACGATCCGGCTCTTGGTGTTCGGGATGGCCGTCAGGCGCTTGACAGCGGCCGCGGTGGCGTCGCCGATCCCCGTGCCCAAATCCTGGATGGAGCCGATGTGGATGCGCTCGAGATTCTGCACCAGCCAGCCATGCTCCAGCGTGAGCGGGCTCACCGAGTAAGGCAGCGCGGAAAAAATGAGGAGCCCAATCCGGTCGCTGGGGCGCCGCTCCACAAAATCCCGCAAGACCTCCCGGGCGAGGTCGAAACGGGTGGCGTGCGCTTTCGGCGGCGCCATGTCCACCGCCATCATGGACCACGAAACATCGAGCAACAGCAGGATGTCCACGCCGCTGGCCTGGGTCTCGGTCCGCTCGCGGGCGGTGCGCGGGCCGGCCAGGGCCAGGACGATCAGTGCCGCCGCCAGGAGCCGGAGGAATATCCGCAGCCGGCCGGAGGCCGCCCGGGCCGGCCGGCCAATGGCCCGGATCAGGTCAACGCTGGGAAAACGCAGCGTGGAAACCTGCCCCGCGCGGCCGAGCAGCACCGCGTAAACCGGCAGGAGCGCCAGCAGCGCCAGCACCCACGGATATTGGAGCTCGAAGGAGGTGCTCATGGGCGGATGGCCGCGGGCGCCGGGGAGGCCACGCGGGCGGCCTCGATTTTCCCAATCAGGTCCAAGGCGCGGGCCGCCAGCCGCGCGGCCTCGGGCCGGTGCCCGGACTGGAATTGGCGCCGTTCGCACTGCCGGAGCAACACGGTGGCCTCAGCCTTCAATTCCGGCGCCCAGGCAAGCTCCCGGCCCAGCAGGGTGGCCAGTTCGCCCGCAGTCAGCTCCCCTCGCGGCAGCGCCGGGCAGACGGCCGGAAAGTAATGGCGCAGCGTTTTCAGAACTGATCCGGCCAGCGCGCCATCGTCCGGCTCGGACACGAGCTGGCCCAAAACGGACCGGGCGGCTTCCGCGGGCGAGGGGGCCACCGCGGGGCGCGCGCGCCGAAACCACCAGGCCGCCGCCGCCGAAACCATCAACGCCCCCAGGAGGCACAACAGCAGCGGGACGCCGTACCGCTCCCCAAAGGTGGGCGGCAGCAAATCCTCGATCGGCCGCAAGCCGGGCAGCGCGCCGGCCAGGAGCGGCCAGCGGGTCAGAGGGTGGATGGTGGAAGGCATTTCCCGGCCGGAGGTTCAGCCACGGCGCCAGTGGCGGTGTTCGAAAAAGTGCTTCAGGGCGGCCGCGAAAGGCTGGCCGGCCTCCAGCCGCAGCGTGTCCACCCCCTCGCGCTGCAGGGCCAGATCGAGGGCCGCCAGCCGGCGCGCATTGGCCTCGGCGTATTGCTGGCGGCTCGTGGCGCG
Organism: uncultured Verrucomicrobiota bacterium; assembly: GCA_964409245.1. Classification (GTDB taxonomy): domain Bacteria; phylum Verrucomicrobiota; class Verrucomicrobiia; order Limisphaerales; family UBA1319; genus CAIMWS01. The sequence continues at coordinate 14,384 of CAYPCQ010000109.1, read as the reverse complement.
CGCCAGGTTGATTTCCAGCATCTCCCCGGTTTCCGAGTCCTCAAAGCGGATGGTCCCGGCCGCCGGCAATGCCACCTCGCACGGGTCATGCAGATGCAGGCAGACCAGGTCATGGCGGGCGTTGACCTGGCCCAGCGCCCGGGCCAGGTCATGGCCGAGCGGGCACAGAAAATCGCTGATCAGGATGGCCATGGAGCGATGCGTCAGCCGGTGGGTCAAGGCCCGCAGGGCCGCAGTGGGATTGGTGCCCAAACCCGCCGGCTCAAAAAAGAGGATCTCCCGCAGCACGCGCAGCAGGTGCCGCCGGCCTTTGGCCGGCGGCAGGTATAGCTCCACCTCGTCGGCGAACAGCAGCAGCCCGACCTTGTCTCCCGCGCGGGCGGCGGCAAACGCCAGCGTTCCCGCCACCTCGGCCGCCAGCCGGCGCTTGGTGGCGGCGGTGGAGCCGGACTCGCCGGAGGCGGACACGTCCACCAGCAGGACCATGCCCATTTCCCGCTCCTCGCGATGCCGCTTCAAAAAGGGACGGCCGAGCCGGTGCGTGACATTCCAATCGATATGGCGCACATCATCGCCGGGCGCGTAGTCGCGCAAATCCTCGAAATCCATGCCGCGCCCTTTGAACGAGCTCAGATAGGCGCCCACCATGGTGTCCCGCGCCAGGCGGTTGGCCGCTACTTCCACCTGGTGCACCGACCGGATCAGCTCGTTGAGGGTTTGCGTTTCGCTCACGGCACGGGAATGGTTTCAAAGATGGTCTTGATGAGCGTATCGCTGGTCACGCCCTGGGAATCCGCTTCGTAGGAAAGGATGACGCGGTGCCGCAGGACATCGGGTCCGATCGACTTGACATCCTGGGGCGTCACATAGTCCCGGCCCTGCAGCAGCGCCCACGCTTTGGAGGCCAGGGTCAGGGCGATGGTGGCGCGCGGCGAGGCCCCAAACTGGATCAAGTGCTTCAGGTCTAGCTGGTAGTCGGCGGGCTGGCGGGTGGCAAAAACCACCTTCACGATGTAATCGCGCACATCGTTATGCATCTGGACCGCATCGACCAGGTCCCGCGCCCGCAAAATTTCCCGCAAAGCGACCAGCGGCCGCACTTTTACAGCCGGCCGGGTGGTGCCCATCGTATCGAGGATGCGGCGTTCCTCGGCAAACGTGGGATAGCCGATGATCACTTTGAGCATGAACCGGTCCACCTGGGCCTCGGGCAAGGGATAAGTCCCCTCCTGATCGATCGGGTTTTCGGTGGCCAGCACCAGGAAGGGCGAGGGCAGCGGCAACGTCTCACCGCCCAGGGTCACCTGCTGCTCCTGCATGGCTTCCAACAGCGCCGATTGCACCTTCGCGGGGGCCCGGTTGATTTCATCCGCCAGCACCAGGTTGGCGAACACCGGCCCGGGCGTCGCTTTATAGCCGCCGGTCTGGGGATTGTAGATCATGGTCCCGATGATGTCGGCGGGCAGCAGATCCGGCGTGAATTGGATGCGGCGGAAATCGGCCTGGATGGCCGCCGCCAAAGTGCGCGCGGCCAGGGTCTTGGCCAGGCCGGGCACCCCTTCCAGCAGCACGTGGCCGTTGGCCAGGAGCCCGACCAATAAACGATCCACCAGATATTGCTGCCCCACAATGACACGTCCGATCTCCGCGCGCAAATGGCCGGCCCAGCCGGCGATCTCCCGCACGCTCTCCTCGAGCACGTCCGCTTCCGCAAAAGGATCCGTCTGCAGCCGGGCAATCAGGGGCGCCTCGGTGGCGCCTGGTGTTGGGCAGGCTATCGCATTCATATAATTCCTTTGGTTCAATTTCTGTTTTGAGGTGGAAAAGCAGCCATCGCTGGCTGTCCGCAGACCCGGCAATGCTCATCCCGTTTGATGGCCATTTTCCGGAAACGCATCGTCCGCAAATCGCAAAGGAGCAAATTCCCCAGCAAAGGCTCCCCCAGGCCGGTCAATAATTTGATCGCTTCCATGGCTCCCAGGCACCCCACCATGCCGGAAACGGCGCCAAAAACCGGGAATTGCCGCCGCCAGTGGGGCACCTTTTCTGGATAAAGGCACGCCAGGCAGGGCGAAGCCCCCGGAACCACCGCCAGGAGGCGGGCCTCCAGCTCGTACATCGCGCACTCCACCAGCGGTTTGCCCTGCCGCACCGCTTCCCGGTTCATCAGCAGGCGCTCCTCGAACAAAGGCGCGCAATCCACGACCAAGTCGGCCTCGCTGACCAGCCACTGCGCATTCGCTTCCGACACATTTTCCTCCACCGCCAAAATTTCCAGGCGCGGATTCAGCTCCGCGAGCCGGCGGGCGGCGCAGGCGACCCGCGGGCGGCCCAGCCAATCCTGGGTCATGAGGATTTGACGGTTGAGGTCGCTGGGCTTCAAGTGGCCGCCATGAGCCAAAACCAGGCGGCCAACGCCGGCGGCAGCCAGCTCCAAAGCCACCGCCCCCCCCACTCCTCCGCAGCGGGAGACCAGCACGGAAGCCCCTTTCAATTTCCGTTGCCCAGCCTCGCCAAAGCCAGGCACCCACATCTGCCATTCGTAGATGGCTTTTTCCTCTTCCGCCAGGGGAGGATCCGGTGGCTGGACCGGCCTGGTCAGCGGCTCCTCAGCGGGTTCGATGGCTGGCATGAGTGTTGGCATCAGATTGGGTGGCATCAGATTGGGTGGCATCAGATTGGGTGGCATCTTCCCAGGGCCGCTTCATCCATATCGTTGATGGTGGATATTCAGCGGCCCGGGTGGGCACTGGCGTTCATTCCGATTCGTTTTCCCAATCGGCAGTCCGCAGGACTTCCCGGATTTTGCGTCTTTCATAGCGATGCTGCAGTGGTTTGTTCGACAGTTTGGCAGCCTGCCGAACGGGATGCCTGGCATTCCGGACCGAATCGGCGATTTGCAGGGATGTTTTTTTCATAAGACAATCAGATCAGTTGTTTGTTTGAGGTTTCCTGGCCGCCCATGGTTCAGGCAGCGAAGCATGGTCGTGAGACTGGCGCCAGCCAGGCCATCTGCGCCCGGCTGGCCAGTTCCAGGAAGTAGCTTTTGAGCACGCCAGATTCTGCTCCGGAATCCCACTCCCCAGCCTCCTCCAGTTGCAAACAGGCCAGGAGACCGCCCGGCTCCGGCCGCTGCGCCAGCCATCGTTCATTGAAAGCCACCACTTCCGCTGGCAAGTGCCGGCTCTGGCCCAGGGAGAACAGGATCACGTCCGCGGCGGTGGCATCGGCGGTGGCCAGCTGAGCCAAAGCGGCATACGGCAAAAGCGGAAACGCCCACCACGCAACCTGAAACTCAATCCCGGTTCCAAAATCGGCACACACTCTGCCGCACAAACGTTTCGCCTGCGCCTTGGCTGCCATATCGTCATAGAAAACCACGATGCGGCAAGGCTCGGCGAGCGGGCCTGCGAAATTGAATCCGGGTGTGTTTTGGGGGGTTGGTGTTGGCATAGGTCTTTTGACGTTGGTTGCGAGCCAGGAAGGCGGCTTCCGGCCCTTGGTTCAGGATTTTCTGTTTCGCTTGGGCTTGGAAACGGTGCGGGCTGGACTTCGATCCACCGCCGGAAACGCAATCTGCTCCGCGCTGGCGGGGATCGAGTTGGCGGCTGCCTTTAGGGTTTCGGAAGATTTCCGATGGCCCCGGCTATCCGCCGGTTGCGATGGGGACCGCAGCTGCAATTCTGCGGCCAGCCAAAACCCGAGATCCCGATGCTCAGGGCGTCCCGCATCATCCCAAAGCTGGCAGGCACGCCGCGCAATCGCATCCGTGCTGATATCTGCTGGATGATTTAAATTGTCATTTACGTTGCTCATAAGGTTTTTTTCGCTGGAGGCATTTTGGCTGCCGATTAAGTGACTCCAAGGTTTTGACAGGGTGGGCTGCCCTTGCCGCATCAGCCCACCCTGCCGTCTTGTCACCCAACCGCGCTACGCGGCAAAATTGCCATCCTATCCGATTCCCGATTGAGCCATGGTTTCATGCCGGGTTATCCGGATTGTTGTTTTCTGCTTTACTGCGCCAGCCGGAAATAAACCTGCTGGCCCGTGGCTGGCTCAGTGTAAGGGCTCACCGCGCCAGGGACCGCAAGGAACGGACCGCTGGCGCTGGTGGCGCGCTGCAGCTGCCCCCCGCCAGTCCAGGTGATCCCGAAACTGCCGCCGATGAGCGAAAGGCTGCTGAAAACCGGCGGGACCGGCGGGATTAACCGCGGCAGCGGCGGTGTCAGGGCGGCCTGATAATGCGCCGCAATGCGCTCCGGGCTTAACAGCGCATTGTAGATGACAACATCGTCAATCACCCCATCGAAGGTTTCCGTTCCGAACTGGTATCCATCGTGGCGGAAATTTGTGGTGCCCTGGCCCACCCGGATATTGGTGCCGGCATGGGAGTAGAGGATGCCCGCGGGCAGCTCGGAATCCCCGACTGGAACCCCGTTGGTGTAGAGGTGCAACGAACCGATCGGGTGGCCGTCCGCTTCGTCGGCCCGGCCTTCCAGCTGCGCCACCACGTGGTAAACCACCCCGGTGGTTACCGTGGCGCTGACCTTGACGGCAAAATCCGCCCCGCCGGCCAGCGTGCCCCATTGCTGGTAGGCGCCCGGGCCATCGTTGGCGATATTGCCGGCATTGAGATAGAGCGAGGCCTGGCTGGGGTTGGTGGTGGTGGTATCCGTGCCATACAGATAGACAGTGAAGTAGCGTTGATTGGCGCCCTCCGACCACAGGGAGAACGCGTGGTTGGTCACGGCGGGATTGCCATTGGTGTCGGTGATGTTCTGGGCATAGGGCAGGGAGTTGGCCTTAAACCAGAATTCCGCCGTGTGGTTGGTGAACTGCAGGCCGGAAGAATTCCCGGTGTTGGTGCCGGCGACATCCCATTGCTTGGCCTGGAATTGGATGAAGTTGGTATGGCCTCTCACGAACTGGGCTGCCGTGCCTGTGGAATTGGTGAACAACGGCGGCACGCCGAGCACGAGGCCGTTTTGGGCCACACCTTGGGCCTGGGCCAGCGTGTCCACCACGGTCACATCGGTGTTGATCGCGGCGCCGTTGGTTTCATCCAGCCGGTAGTAGCGCACCGGGCCATCGGCCCACGCCTCCTGGTAAAAACTGACGCCCGTCCGGAAGGTGGCACTGGTGTTCAACGGGGCCGGGATCACGGCATAGTTCAGGAGGTTTTGGATGGCAAGCGTGTTCGTGGCCAGGTTCTGCTGCTGCCCCGTGAACAAGGTGACGGTGGCGCCATCGAGGCTCAATTGGGCTTTATAGACCGGCAATCCGCCCGCATTGATGGAATAGTTGGCCAGGTTCGTGGCGCTCGCGTGATTCAGCCATTTGTTGAAAGAAACGATCACTTTGTTGACTCCGCCGCCATAGGCTTCGACATGCGTTACGGCCGCTGGCGCCAGGTCATATTGCACCACGACGTTGGCGACAGAACTGGTGGCGGTGCTGAAGGCGTTGCGCACCGCTACTTTATAGGCCCCGGCCAGATTGGTCGCCGAGTAGAAGCGGTAGCTGCGATTGGTCGCCCCGGCAATCGGCGCGTTGGTGAAATACCACTGGTAACCGTAAGGCGCGGCGCCGGTGGGCGCCACGCTGAGGCTCACCAACTGGTTCTCCAGGTAAACATTTCCCTGCGGCTGGCCGCTGGCTGGAATGGCCACCGGCCCGATGGCGCCTTCAGCGAAGTTGAAGCTGAAGTCATCGAACCAATGCGTTTCATGGGCGGACGCCGTGGTCCGTGCCCCCAGGCTGACTTGCGCCCCGGTGATCGGCTGGAAGCCGGTGGGCAGATTGGTGATGACCGTCACCCCGTCATAGCCCACGCTCAGCAGCCCGCTGATTTGAAGGCGAATGTCCACGTCCGCCCAATGCCCATCGGCGCTGTTGAGGGCGGGGATGCCACCGGCGCCCGTCAGCACATTGGTCAGCCGGGCACCCTGCCAGAGCACCGCAATGGCCGGCGGATTGGTGCTCAAGTTGTTGAACGACACCGTCAAACGATTGGTCTGGGGATCCGCCAGGTAGCCGGCTTCGGGCGTGCTGAACGTGCCGGCGGGCAAATCCGGGCCGATATTCAGGGAGAAACCTCCGCCAGCCGGGGCCGAGCCGCTGGCCAGCCGCGCCTTGAAGCGGATGTGTGCCTGTGTCACATCATGGCGGTCGGTGAATAAAACCGCGCCGTTTTGATTGGCGGCGTCGTCGGTCAGGGCGATGAACCCGCTCCCGTCATAACTGCCGCCATTGGCCGCATAAGCGGCCCCATAAATCCGCACCCCGGCCGGCAAACCGCCGGTGAAGGTGTAAGCGGAGCCGGTGGGCGCGGTGAAAGCCAAGTCCACCTTGGATGGATTGGGCGTGAGCTGATTCGCGGGCACCGACTGGCTGGTGAGGTTGGACACGGTGAGCGTGTAGCTCGAGCCGGCCAGAAAACCAAAGTTGCCCTGCAGCCGCACCGTGCTGTCGCCGCCCAGCAGGGTGATGGTGGCGTTGGTGGTCGGGATGGTCTTGCCGGAGCCATCCTTCAGCACATAGTTGGCCGCATTGGTGGCGGTGGATTTGGTGACCGGCTGGTTGAGCGTGAGCAGCAGCTGGTTGGGGTTGCCCAGCGTATCCAGGCGCGCCACGGCCAGCGGGCCGGTGGTGGGCGCCACCACTTTGGCGCCCGCCTGATAATGCAGCGCCACAGTATTGGAAGACAGGGCGGTATTGTAGAGCGAGAGATCATCCAGCACGCCATCGAAGAGGGCGGTGGTGCCGCTGTCGCCGGTGTGCAGCAAGGTGGTGCCGCGGCCGATTTGGACATCCGAGGTATGGGAATAAAGCTGGCCCGCGCCCCCCACAGCCGAAACCCGGACGCCGTTGAGATAGAGGATCAGCTGCCCGTTGGTGCTGGCGGCATCGCCGTCCAGCACGCCCACCACATGGTAGGTTTTTCCAACCTGGACGCTGGCTTGGGCATAAATGGGCGGAGTGGGTGAAGGCGAGCCGGCCGGGGAGCCGGCGATCGCGCCCCAGCCCGAACCGGGGCCATCCGACAAAACATTGGTGTTGTTCCACGCATGGAAGATCAGCTTGCCAGCTTCAGGGTCCGGATTCACGGGATCACGCCAGAGGTAGAAGGAAACACCCCGGTTGGCCCCGCCCTCCTCAAAAATGGTGCTGGCGGCCGCCAGGTTGGTGGCGCCCGGCGCCGGCGCCGAGCTGGCATTGAACCAGAATTCAAAAGACTTCTTTGCAATCGGATCGGCGAGGACGTTGATATCCGCGCCGTTGGGAACCGTGAGCCGGTCGCCGGTGGCGGCGGTGAGCCGGATGGATGCATTCTGGGAGTCGCCTGGAATCAGGCTGGGAGCGCCCAGGGTCGGGGTGCCTGTGAAGGGCGCCACGCCGGTGGTGGCCGGGTCGGAAGCCGTGGTGATGCTGGCCGCCGCCACATTGCCGGCTCCTTCATCAAACCGCCAGTAGCGAATGGCGCCATCCGCAATCACCTGCGCCGAATAATCGACGCTGTCCTCCACCGTGGTCGTAAACGCAGCGGTGGCCGTCAGGGGGTTGCCCGCCACGGACCGGTCTTTAAGCCCTTTGATGGTGAAAAGATATGCCTGGTTCCGCTCCAGCGTGCCGGTGGAAAGCACGACCGTCCTGCCATCCGCGCCCAGCGTCGCCTTGTAAACCGCCAGCAGATCGAAGCCGTAGGTGGCGGTGTTTGTGGCGGTATTTATGTCCAGCGGTTCGCTGAACGTCAGCACGACCTGGTTGTTGCCCGAGGACAGAACGCGCGCATCCAGCAGGCTCGGGGCCGTGGTATCCGGCGTGACGGTCAGGGTGGCCACGGAACTGGTGGCCCCGCTGAAATCATTGCTGGCCACCACCGAGTAGGCGCCCGCAGCGCTGGGCGTGGCGGCGAGGCTTAAGAACGAATCGGGAGCGTTGGGGATCAACGAACCATTGAAATACCACGCATAAGTGAAGGGCGCGGCGCCGCTGGGCACCACCGCAAAAGTGGCGATTTGATTTTCCTGCGCCACCAGGTTGGTCAGCGACGGATTGCTGACAAAACCGGCCGGGCCAATATCGCCCTCGGTGTAGTTGATATTGACCTCGTCAAACCAGTGGGTCTCGTAGTTCACACCAGTCTGGGCGGCAATTTCCAATTGGGCGTTGGACACCGGGAAATAGCCGGTGGGCAGGTGGTCGAAAACCACCACTCCATCGTAGGTGAGATTCAAATGACCGCCCCGCTGGAGCTGGAGATCCACCTCCGCCCAGTGGCCATCCGCGCTGTGGATCGCCGGGATGCCGCCCGTGCCGGCCAGCACGTTCGTGATGAGGTTGCCCTGCCATTTCACAACCAAGGCCGGAGCTGAAACGCCATCCACCGTGCGGTCGTTGTCAAACGCCACCACCAGGCGGCTGGCGTGGGGCGAGGCATAAGGCTCATAGCCCTGCTGCTGGCTGACGTAGGTGCCCAGCGGCAGATCGCCGGCCAGGCTGACCGAAAAACCGGCCCCGGGGGTGGCGCTGGCATCGCTGATGCGGGTTTTGAATTTCAGGCGGAATTGATCCACCGTGCCCCGATTGGTGAACAGGATGATCCCCTTCTGATACTGGGCGGCGTCGGTCAGTCGCAGATAACCGCTGCTGTTGTAGCCATCGCCCGGGGCCAGCACCGCGGAGCCAAACAGGCTGAAGCTGCTGGCCAGCCCATCATCGAAGGTGTAGCTCGTGCCGGGCGGGATCCCGAAAACAAAGGCCGTCGTGGCCGGATTGGGGGAAAGTGTGTTGGCGGTCGTGGCCTGATCCTGAATGCCGGAGGCGGTCAGTTCGTAGGCGGCGCCCAATTGGAAGTTGAAGGGGCCAGCCAGCTGCACCGCTTGCTCACCCGGGAGCAGGACGGCCGAGGTGATCACCAGGCTGGAGCCGCCCTGGATCTTCAGCGCATAATTCCCCAGGTTCGTGGCCGTGGCCGGGCGGACAGGCTCCGAAAAGGTGATGCGCACCCCGTTGGGATTGCCCCGCGCATCCACTTCTGCGACGACCGGGGGCGCGGTATCCGGCGGGACGGACAAAACCGCCGGCGAGCTGGTCAGGGAACCGTAAACATTGGTGATCACGAAGCGGTACGAGGCGCCATGGTCCACTGCATGGACAGGCGAAAACTGCAGGAACGAGAGGTTTTCCCCCGGCAGGAGCGTGCCGTTGCGATACCACTGGAAGGTGGTGGGCTGGGCGGCAATCACATCCGCTTCCAGGACGAGCTGGAACCCTTCATTCGTCACCACCGTGGCGGGCAAATCGCCGCCATTAAGCCCAAAGGCGTTGAATTTTGGCGCCGTGTAAACCGTGCCGGCCCGGGGATTGTTCGTGAATTGTGCCAGGTGCCGGGTGGGGATGATTTCCTGGCAGCGGTCCGGACGCTGCCACCCGACTTGGAAGTAGCTGTTGCTGGCGCTGTTGCCCTGGTGCAGCACTTCCAGGTAATATTTCCTCCCCTTCACCAGCGCGGCCGGCGCGGATTGGCGGGTATTCAGCCGGGCGCCGGTGAACAGCGCCGTGCCTTGATTGGTTTCATAGGCGATCCGGGTTTTCCCCACCTCCAGGTGGTTGGTGCCCAGCCATAGCTCCGAGCCGCTGTAGCTGGCGATGAAGAAGGTGAAGCTGCCATCCGCCGGGGCTTCAAGATAGCCGCGCGTGGCGCTGCCGAATATGGTCGGATAGTATTGCCCGTCCACCTTGCTCTGCAGGCCAAATTTCGGCGGGGTGAAATCATCCAGCTGCTCGGCCCAGTTCGGCTGGTCGGGGTACTTGGCCAGGCTGGTGAAATTGGTGATCGCGCCAAAGGCGTCGTAATAGACCTGGCGCCCGATCGAGCCGGCCGATGCCTGCGGCGCCAGTAACGCATCGATGGCCAAAACCAAAGTGAATATCAAAAAGCGGGAAAATGTGAACAACGGCGTTAATTTCATAAGAGTTTGACGGAGATATTGTTAAAAGGGTGGTTGATGCGGGAACGGTTCAATTGGCCCAGCTCGGGAGCAGGCCGGGGATGGTGGTCCATTTCTTTTCATCCCAATAGCGGTTCCACTTGAGCCCCCAGAGATCCTTGACGCGCAAGCCATGGGCCGAGCCATCGATGAACACGGAATTGACCCGCTTCCCGTGGCGCGGCAGGGCGAAATGCTCCATTTCCAGAGAGGCGAAGCCGCCGGTGTTCCCGTTGCCGCTGGTGTCGGTATATTGGTCCGGCTTGTCGGGAGCGCGGTATTGGGTGATCAGCCCATAGTCAGGCCCGCCGCCACGCCACCGCGAATCCAGCTGGAGCGGGATGTTCGAGGCGTTCCCCACCACGCTGTTGATGGACCGCCAATGGTTGGCCTGCGGCCGCCCCTGCAGGTCATAGGGGGCGCTATACACCCACAAATTCAAGCCATAGCTTGCGTAGGTGCCATCAATTTGTTTGTAGGCCGACTTGGTGCTCCCGAAATCATAAGGCGCCGGATGGCTGATGTTGCCGGGCGTGGGGTTTACCGCCATCGGGCAGGCCACCAGCTGCGGCTTCTTGCTCCAGTAGCTTTTCAGCACCATGAACCACTCCCCGCGGGCCTGCCCGTTGGCCGAGGGGTCCGTGCCCGTTGAAAAACGGCCGTCGTAATCCGAGGTATAGAGGTTCCAATAGATTCCCCATTGTTTGAGATTCGAAACGCAATTGACGTTCCTGGCTTTTTCCTTCGCCCTGGACAGGGCGGGCAACATCATGCTCGCCAGGATCGCAATGATGGCGATCACCACGAGCAATTCGATCAAAGTGAATCCCCGAAGATCAGGATTCTGGCCGGACTTTTGTTTGGGGGATGGAATCCCTCCGTTTGGTTTTGCCAAGGGCGTCGAATCCGGAAAGGCCAAGCCGTTGTCCGTGTTTTGGTTTTCCGGCGCCAGGCCGGCAAGCATGTGCTGTGTTTTCATGTTTTTCGCAATTTTCTCTATGCATGAAAACCTCCAGTGGACCGGTCAGTTTACGATACCGTTTTGGTGCTGTGGAAATCCAGTGGTCTGGTATGTTTATATACTACTATTTAAGTCGTTATTAACGCCAACAAAAGGGGTTCCGCCTGCCTGCTTTAGATTGCTGCTTTAACAGCACGCTGCCGAAGTCTGCCTGAACCAGTTGGCCATCCAGCTGGCCTTTGCCCAAATCCTCTCCATTCCCGGCCAAGCGGGAGGCAGCTTGCTTCCCGGTTGCGCAGAGGAGCGCTTGGTGCTGTTTCGGCTTCTGTTTTCACTTTTATTGGTTTAATATACGATATTAATAGTCGTATATAACGAAACAAATCTACCGTTTTCCAAGCCGGTGTCAACCACCCAGCCATAAAAGTTGTAAGTATAATCATTACTTATTATTACTATTAATATTAATGCTCATGTCCGTTTGGATTACCGCCTGCTGGATGGCTTCGGCGGCAACCACCCGGCATTCCCTGATTTTGGAAAAACCCCGCAACAGCGCATGGCGTTCAGGGTGGTTTAGGATCCGCCGCCGCCCCGGGGTTTGACCAGCCGCACCTTTTCGACCCGCTCGATTTGGGTGACTTGGGAATCATGCACTATGATATGCACTTCGCCAAACTCGAGGGAGGAAACCGAACGATTCACCAAGTCCAGCCAACCCGGATTGCCCGGTGGTCGCTGATCCCCGGTCTTTAAATTGATTTCTGTCATAATTATATACGATTATTTTAGTCGTCTTTATGCTCAAAAAAACAAGCCATTCCCCCCATTCCTCGAAATCCGCCCCAAACGGAAAGCCCTTTGAGTTTGTCTTCGCCACTGGACCTCAGCTTGTTTTTCTGCAAAACAATATACGACTCAAATGATCGTAATATCCGCAAATCGGTTCCGCGTCAAACTGGAAATCAGCCAGCAAAGCGGGCCGGGGCCGCTGCCTTTGGCCGCCGGGACTTAACCGCTCATCAGCGCAGGTGGTTTTAGAGTTTCTTTGGGGGTTGCGCGGTGGCCAGCATTTCCTGGATCACCGGGCTGATGGCTTCGGCCCAAAGCGGGCAGCCTTGGGGGGTGAGGGGGACCCCATCCTGGGAAACCTCCGCAGTTGGGATCTGGAAACAAAAAAGTGGCAAGTTTGCGCCGGGATTATAACCAATGGTAAGGCACGAATGGAGCCTATCCTTTGCGACCTGGAACAAATGAGTAACGAAGTCCTTCCCAAACGAACCAGTGAGGTTGCTGGAGTCATTTTTTCCGGCTCCTTAAAGTGCGGTTTTGCCAGAAAGCTTGGTTTGAATTATGATCCCAATCCTGATGAGATCCATTTTCAGCAAAGGATATCGGCCCCCCGCTGCCGCGGCGAGCCTGGGCGTGGCCGAGCCGGGGAGCCATCGCCAGCTTTCAACCACCGCCAGCCTTACGCCTGACCGGCCCGGAAACCGGCTGCGGCCTGGCCTGCTGGCCTGGTTGATCCTGGTGGTGCCGCTGCCGGCCCAGGAAACCGGCGCGCCGCGAAGCCTGCCCAAGGGCCACGAGGAAAACCGGCGGGTGGTGGCCCTGGCCCACGCCGGCAACCTGCGGAAATACGCGGATGACCGCACCATCCTTGTCCTGCCCGGCCTGGTGGCCGACCGGAAAAAACGGCGGGTGGAGGTGATGGTGGAGCGCACCGCGCTGGGCCCCAACGCGCCGTGTGAATTCACCGTCATTGGGGAAACCAGCGACCACGGCTACGAAGCCCTGCTGATCTCGTTCGCCAGGCCCGGCGCGGTGCAGCAGGCGCTGGAATTCATCGGCGCGGAGCCGGGCGCGGCCTATGATCCCGAATCGCTGCGGTTTTGGACCCGGGGCGCAGCCTTTGTGCTGGCCATCTCCGCCACCAATGGGCCGCCGCTGCGGCTGGAGCGACTGCTGGTGGACCGGCGCACCGGCAAACCCCTCCGCGAGGAGGGTTTCCTGTTCACCGGGGCCAGGCTGGTTCCCGCCCTTGCTGATCCCCAAAAACTGGTGCCTGCCGCCGATGAATACCAGCCCAAATCCATCGTTTCGCTTTTCAATGCCACCTGCTCCATCCTCACCGTTCCCTATTCGGCGCCCAAGGAAGAGGTTTACCAAAACACCATCGTCAATCCGGAAGCCGGCTTTCCGGAGGGGGCGCTGCTGACGCTGGCCATCGAGCCAGCCAGCCAGGCTGAGGCCGGCCGCGCGAAGGATCTGCTCCTGGTGGCCGGTCCAGGCCGCCCCACGGCCGCCCAGGAGCCCCTGGCCAGCCTGGATCTGGAGCTGAGCGACGGCCCGGCGCAGCTCAACGCAAAGCCCGGTGTCGTCTCCATGCTGGAGGCCCTGGCCGGGCTGGACCGCACGCGGCACCGCTATTATCTCACCGTCCGGTTCGGGGATCAGCTTGAGCTTGCCCAAGCCCAGGCCCTGGCCAGGATACTGGCGGTCATCGACTGCGAACGCGGCGTCCTCGTGGAACCGCCCCCGCCCGGCCAGCTATACTACCGGGCGTTCATGCCGGATGCCCGGTTCCTGGACCGCCAGGCGCGGATCTTCCATCCGTGGGAGCTGGCCTTGTCCGAAAAAGACGGCCAGGTGTCGGGCCGGCTGATCGTGGTCGATTCGGTTTGGAAAAACGGCGTCCCGGCGCCGGAATTGGTGGGGACCGAGCGGGCCGTTGCCAGTCCGCGGGAGCTGCGCCGGGAACTGGACGCTGAACAGGAGCGGGTCCGGAGGTCGGCCTCCCGAGCCCGGCCCCCAGTGCTTTTGGTGTTTGCCCCGGGGAGCCTCAAATATGGGCAGCTGGCCGCTTTCCTGGAGCCGGTCCTGCCCACGCTCAAAATTGTTCACGTGTGCCTGGACACCCCCGTGCCGCCGCTCCCCAGGCAGCCCTGAGGAGCCGGGCCGGCCCTGGCTGATCGGTGGCATCCAAATTGGCGTTCCGGCGGATGGTTTCGCCCGGGCTGGGGTGCAAGCGAGCGCGTCAGGCCATAGAATGGTTCTTTCCTCGTGCACACTCCTGGTTAAGAATTGTTGGCGATGGTTGCTTGAGCGGCGCGGAAGCCGCCGACGTGGGGTTGGGGTTGTTCTGGGGGAAAGGGTCGTGCTCCCCCAAAAGCCGCGCCACCCCAAGCCACGCTGGCCGAGGCTCCCGGGCGGCTCCATACCAAAGCCGACTGCTCCAAGGATCGCCGTCCAATTTTGCTTCCGCCGCCAGGAGATGGGTCCGGACTGGATTGAGGTGGACGTAGTCGCCGACGGTTTTCAAATATCCCGTGCCGCTGCCCTCCACCCCCAAGGCCTGGTACCGGCCGCTAAAGAAATGGCCGGAGAGTTTGTGCCGCTGGTTGAAGCGAATCGTGTAGGTGCTCAATAAC
>CAYPCQ010000108.1:23448-31354 GCA_964409245.1 uncultured Verrucomicrobiota bacterium | reverse complement strand
GGAGCCCGCCGCCGGCCCCGCCTGGCCGCCGCCGGCTGCTCCCGCCGCCCCGCCGCCAGCTCCGGCGCCCGGCCCGGCCGGCGTGAGCCTGGCCAGGCTCCGGGAAGTGGCCGAGGATAATCCTGAACGCCTTGACGAACTGGCCGCGCTTTACCTGGCGGAGACCAGCGAGGGGCTCCAAGGGCTGGAGGCGGCCATCCAGGCCGGCTCCGCCCCGGAGGTGCGGCGGTTCGCGCACAAGCTGGCCGGTTCGAGCGAGGCCATTGGCCTGACGGGGATTGCCGGTCCTTTGCGCGAGCTGGAGCGCCAGGGCCGCTCGGGGCAGTTGCTCGAGGCCGGCCGGTGGCTGGCCGAAGCCCGGCAGCAGCTCGCCCAGATCCGGTGCTCCCTGGAGAGCAACCGGTGCCCGGAGTGAAATCCTGTAACCTTTTCCGGCCCGCCCACGAATATGATGGTGTGACGGGCACGGAATTCCGCCCGTTGGTGGCGGGAGCGCCACCCTGCGCGGATGCGCCAGCCATAGGGCCGGGGTGGACCCAGCCAAAGGGCGCCGCGCGGGCGGAAAAGTGTTTCAGTGGCGGGAGATGGTTCCCGCCCCCAACCATGAAAATCATGAAAAGATGCGGATTGTTTTCGGGCCTGGGCTCCGCCCTGGCCATTGCCCTGTGCATGCCTCTCCCGGCGGTGGCCGGGCCGCTGCCCAAAACCCAGATTGCCGGCGATGCCAAGTGGCTCATCCACCTGGATGTCCGCCAATTCCTGGACACCCGGATGGGCAAATTCGTGGCCGATGAATTCCTCGCGAAGAAATTGGACCAGGCCAAAGCGGAAATCAAACGGCAGGTCGATCTGGACCTCGATTGGCGGACCATCGATTCCATCACCGCCTACGGGTGCGACTTTCCCGACCAGGGCAAGCCCAAGGGCAACCTTATGATCAAACTCCCGCCCGCCACCCTCCAAGCCGTGGCCCGCTTCCTGCAAAATCCGGAAAAAGCCGGCCCCTTCCTCAAGGATGCCGTGGAGGTGGTGCAAAAGGAGCCTTTCCGCATCTTCTCGATCCACGGCCAGGTCATGGTGGGTTTGCCTTCGGACACGCTCTTGCTGGTGAGCAAATCCCGCGCCGACCTGGAAAAGGCCTGCCAGGCGGCCCAAGGCAAGGAACCCAACTTGAATGCCACCCGGGCTTTCAGCGGCTATCCCAGCCAGGACCGGGCTTTCTGCTTCCTGGCGGTGGCCGAAGGATTTAACCAAAACGCCTCCCTGCCGCCCCAGGCCAAGGTGTTTCAAATGGCCGATGGCGCCAAATTGACCATGGGCGAGCAGGTGGGCAGCCTGTTTGTGAACCTCGCTTTGAAGGCGAAAAACACCGAGGCCACGCAGCAGATCCAGCAGGTGGTCCAGGGCATGCTGGCCCTGGTTTCGCTCAGCCAGACCAAAAACCAGGAACTCCTGGAACTCGTCCAATCCGCCAGTGTCACGGCCCGGGACAGCCTCGTGTCCCTGGACCTGAATTACCCGGTGGAAAAAGCCATCAAACAAATGATCCAGCGCTCTTCATCCCGCTCCGGGCAAGGTGATGCCACCCCGGTGGAATCCGGCAAAGACGGCGCCAGGTAGGCTGGACAGCCAGCACGGTTGAGCCAATTGCCTGGGCTCGGCCAAGCCATCGCCCAGGCCGGCTTCCCCCGGGCCTGGGCTCCGCCATGGAAACGGCCATCTTGAATGAAATCGAACCGAGCCCGGAGCAGCTCGCCCGCCAGGCGCAGGGCGGGCGCACCGCAGCATTTGAAAGCCTGGTGGAGCGCTTCCAATCGCGGGTCTTCAATTTCATCCTCCGCGCCATCAGCCACCAGGCCGACGCGGAGGACTTGACCCAGGAAACCTTCATCAAAGCCTATCGCAGCCTGCCGGGCTACGACGAGCGCAGCCGGTTTGTGACCTGGCTGTTCGTCATTGCCCGCCGCACCGTGGTGGATCATTTCCGCCGCCGGCGCCCGGTGGTGATCCTGCCCCTGGAAGCCGCCGAGGAAACGCCCGGCCCGGCTGATCCGGCGGCGCAAATTTCCGCCCGGGACCGCTCCCGCAGCTTGTGGGCCGCCGCCCAAAAACTGCCCGCCAAACAAAACGAAGCCTTGTGGCTGCGCTATGGCGAAGATTTGTCCATCGCGGAAGTTGCCCGGGTCATGCAAACCAACCAAATCCACGTCAAGGTATTGCTGCACCGGGCCCGCCAGCAAATGGCCCGCCTGTTAGGAGACTCTGAACCATGAACTTCTGCTGGTTGCACCAACGCCTTATTTCCCACCGGCTCGACCGGGATGGAACCTTGCCGGCCCGGTCCAGCCGCCATTTGGCCCGCTGCCCCGCCTGCGCCGCCTGGCATCGCCGCCAGGCCAGGCTGCGGGAGCGCCTGGCCGCGGAGGCCTCCCGCCAGGCCGTGCAGCCTTCCCCCTGCCTGCAGGCGGAAATCCTGCTCCAGATCCGCGCTTTGGCGGATCAGCCTGCCGCCACCCCTCGCTTTTCACCCATCCGGCCCTGGCTGCCCCTGGCCCGGCCAGCCCTCCTTTCCTTGCTGGCCTGCCTGGTGGCGGCCTGGTTCCTGGCCGGCCCCTGGCGGACGCGGCCCGCATCCGCGGCCGGGGCGCCGGCGGCGTTGAGCCAGCTCACCCGCCCGCTGGAATGGATCAAAAGCCAGGATTTGCTCGGCCTGGCTGGCGCCATCGAAAAACCGCTGGATCAGGAGATCCGGCTGGTCGCCCAGGATGCCCGGCGGGTTTTGGATGCCCTGGCGTATAATTTCCTGCCCCCATCCCCGCCGGGGACACCCTAACGGCAGCTCAACGGGCTTGGCGCCCCCTGGACGGGAAGGCGCCTTGGCCACCGCCGGACCGCTCCGGCGCCTGTTTTCCCAAAACGGGCCGGGTGGGAGGCGGGCGAGTCCTTGCCTTTCCCACCCTGGCCTTCCATAGTGGATCGGTGCGAGCAACAGTGAGCCAGATCACGGACCAGATCCTGGCCTCCTACGAACAAGTGGGGGGCATCAACCATATTGACGGCGTCAACCTGCCCTCCAAGACGGCCATCGCCGCCCTGGCCCAGGATCTGTTGCGCCTGCTGTTCCCCGGCTTTTTCAGCGATAAACCGGTGCATACTTCCGATTTGCGCCGGGAGACGGAGAACCGCCTGGCCATGATGATGAGCAAAATGGAGGACGAGATCTACAAAAGCCTCGAGTATTCCCAACCGGAGGGCCTTTCCCCCAAGGAATTCGCCGGGAGCGCCCGGCAGCTCACGCTGGAGTGCATCAACCAGATCCCGCGCCTCCGGGAATTGCTCCAGACCGACACCGAAGCCGCCTTCGCCGGCGATCCGGCCGCCTTGAGCAAGGAGGAGGTCATCGTGGCCTATCCCTTCATGGAGGCCATCGCGGTGCAGCGGATGGCCCACGAGCTGTTCCTGCGGCACATCCCGCTGCTGCCCCGCATCATGACCGAGTGGGCCCATGCCCGAACCGGGATCGACCTGCACCCGGGAGCCACCATCGGCACCCATTTCTTTATCGATCACGGCACCGGCACCGTGGTGGGGGAAACCTGCCAGATCGGCAACCGTGTCAAAATGTATCACGGCGTGACCCTGGGGGCCAAATCCACCTCCGACGTTGAAGCTCTGCGCGGCCGGAAGCGGCATCCCACCATCGAGGACGAGGTGACCATTTATCCGGGCGCCACCATCCTGGGCGGCGATACCGTGATCGGCGCCGGCAGCACCATCGGGGGCAATGTGTTCCTGACCAATAGCGTGCCGCCGCATTCGCTGGTCATTTTTGAAGGGGTGACTTCCAAGGTGATGAAAAAACAGCGCCAGCCGGCGGCGGCCATCGATTACGAGATTTGAACCGCCTGGCCGCCCCGCCGAGGGGCGGTTGCGGCCCTCTTTCATATGCTGGCTTCAGTCCTCACCGCCATCCTGTTTTCTTTGTCCGCGGTTTGCGGAACGCGCACCGCCAAGCTGCT
The DNA here is from genome assembly GCA_964409245.1 of uncultured Verrucomicrobiota bacterium. Lineage (GTDB taxonomy): Bacteria > Verrucomicrobiota > Verrucomicrobiia > Limisphaerales > UBA1319 > CAIMWS01. Next base: position 27,335 of record CAYPCQ010000108.1, on the reverse strand, counting down.
GGGAGGGGTCTCCGCCAATTTTTGGCGGCTGCTCCTGGCCACCCTCTTTTTGGCCTGCTGGGCGCATATCTTCGGCGGCGGGGTGGCCGGCCCGGCCTTCCCGTATTTCCTGGTCAGCGGGGTGATCGGTTTTGGCATGGGGGATCTGGCGTTATTCCAATCCCTGCCCCGGCTCGGTTCCCGCCTGAGCGTCCTGCTGGTCCAATGCCTGGCGGCGCCGCTGGCGGCCGTCACCGAGTGGCTCTGGCTGGGCACCGGCTTGACCCCCTGGCAGTGGCTCTGCGGCGGTTTGATCCTCCTGGGGGTGGGGGTGGCCCTGGCTCCGGCGGAGCATCTCCAGCAAAGCTCCCGCACCATCTGGATCGGCGTCGCTTTCGCCCTGGTGGCCGCGCTGGGGCAGGGCCTCGGCGCGGTGTTGAGCCGCAAGGCTTTTGCCGTGGCCCACCTGGCCGCCCAGCCCGTGGACGGCATCACCGCCGCCTACCAGCGGGTGCTCGGCGGCGTGGCCGTGGGCGGGCTATTCCTCTGGATCCTCCGCTGGATCCCCCGGCCCGCGCCGGCTGGCGGCGGGGAGGCCCCCTCATCGCCCGGGCATCCCTGGCGGGCGGCCTGGCCTTGGGTGGTGCTCAACAGCCTGGCCGGCCCGACCCTGGGCGTCAGCTGTTTCCAATGGGCCTTGCGCGCCACCCCGAGCGGGGTGGTCCTGCCCATCGTGGCCACCACGCCCTTGGTGGTCATCCCGTTCACCTATTTCCTGGAAGGGGACCGGCCCGGCTGGCGGGCCTATCTGGGAGGCCTGCTGGCGGTGCTCGGCGCCATAGGCTTGGCGTCCGTGCCATAAAAAACCCAGCCAGCACGGCTGGCGAACCTGTTCCGGCTGCTCCGTGGCCCGCCAGTGAAAGCTCAAATCTTAAAGGGATTCCGTGGCTCCACGCTCTTCGCTCCTGCCGCTGCTCATTGGCCGGGGGCCAGAACCGGGCGGAATCCCAGGGTGGAGAACCGTTTGTCCGGGCTGTTAAAGTCCCGGTTCGCCGACCGGCATTGCCTGCCGTCGTTGATCCAGCTGCCCCCGCGGTCCACGAGGGATGAACCCGTGCTCGGACCCCGTGGGTCAACCACACTCCCGCCAGGCAAGGAATAGGCATACCAGTCCCGGCACCACTCCCACACATTCCCCTGCATGTCATACAAACCCCAGGCATTGGGCGCATAAGATCCAACCTTGGTGGTTTTGCCAATATACGGCCCTTGGGCAGCCCCATTATACGGACCGTTCCCGTCAAAATTAGCTTGTGCCGAGCTGAGGCTGTTCCCGAACGCGGTGGCATTGGTTGTCCCCGCCCGGCATGCATATTCCCACTCCGCCTCCGTCGGCAAACGGTAAGCATAACCAGCAGGCAGCCGCCCCGCCGCCCGCTCCTGCGCCGTCAGCTTCCCGCAATAAGTGATCGCGTTATACCAGCTCACCTGCTCCACCGGCCGCTGCGGATCATCCGCGAAATATGAGGGATTGTTCCCCATCACGGCCTGATACTCCGCCTGGGTCGTCTCATATTTGCTCATCCAAAAGCCCCGCGTCAAGGTCACCATCGTCTGCGGCCCCTCATCCTGCCAGCGATCCGCCTCCGAGGCCGGACTGCCCATCGTGAACGTGCCCGGCGGTATCCAAACCAAGCCTGGCGCAGACACCACCAGCTCTGTGATAAGGGTCAGCTTGGCTGCCTGGCTCGTTACGGCCCCCACCACGTTGCCCACCTCCACCATGTAAGCCCCAGCATTATTGGTGGTCACATGGTTCAGCGTCAAAGTGGCATTGGTGGCTCCCGTGATGGCCGTATCGTTGAATCTCCATTGGTAAGCCAGTGGTGCAGTCCCCGTGGCCGCCACCGTGAAGGCCACACTACCCCCAGGATTCGCCACCTGGTTCCAGGGCGGTTGGGTGATCACCACTGGTGTGTTCACGCTCAATACCGCCCCCGCGCTGGCCACCGTCCCCACCACGTTGCCTACCTCCACCGTGTAAGTGCCCGCATGGGCGCTGGTTACGTTGGTTAAAGTCAAACTGGCATTGGTGGCTCCGGGGATGGCCACGCCATTGAACTTCCATTGGTAGGTCAGCGGTTCCGTTCCCATGGCCAACACCGTTAAGGTTGCATCAGTCCCCGGATTCACCGCCTGGCTCGCCGGTTGCTGGGTGATCTCTACCGGCGCGTTCACGCTCAACCACGCCCCGGTGCTGGAAAATGTCCCCACCACGTTGCCCACCTCCACAGTGTAAGACCCCTCCTGAGCTCGGGCCACATTAGTCAGCGTCAAACTGGCATTGGTGGCTCCGGGGATGGCCACGCCATTGAATTCCCATTGGTAGGCCAGCGGTTCCGTTCCCGTGGCCAATACCGTGAAGGTCGCATCAGTCCCCGGGTTCACCGCCTGGTTCGCCGGTTGCTGGGTGATGGTTACCGGGGTGTTCAGGCTCAACACCGCCCCGGCGCTGGTGACTCTCCCCACCACGTTGTCCACGTCCACCGTATAAGTCCCCGCCTGGGCGCTGGTTACGCCGGTTAACGTCAAACTGGCATCGGTGGCCCCGGTGATGGCTGTGCCATTGAACTTCCATTGGTAGGCCAACGATTCCGTTCCCATGGCCAAAACGGTGAAGATCACGCTGGCCCCCGGGTTCACCGCCTGGTTCATCGGCGGCTGGGTGATCACCACCGGCGCGTTCACGCTCAACCACGCCCCGGCGCTCGCAACCATTCCCACCACATTGCTCACATCGACGGTATAATTACCCGCCTGCTCGCGGGCCACGTCGCGCAGTGTCAGACTGGCATTGGTAGCCCCCGTGATGGCTGCGTCATTGAATTTCCATTGGTAGGCCAGCGGTTCGGTTCCCATGGCCAAGACCGTGAAGGTCACACCAGCCCCCGGATTCACCGTCTGGCTCCCTGGTTGCTGGAGGATCTCCACCGGCGCGTTCACGCTCAACCACGCCCCGGCGCTGGCCACTGCCCCCACTACGTTGCCGACCTCCACCGAGTAAGTCCCCGCCTGAGCGCTGGTTACGCCGGTTAGCATTAAACTGGCCTCGGTAGCTCCGGTGATGACCACCCCATTGAACCGCCATTGGTAGGTCAGCGGCGCGGTCCCCGTAGCTGCCACCGTGAAGGTCACGCTGGCCCATGGATTCACCGTTTGGCCCGCCGGTTGCTGGGTGATGGTCACCGGGGTGTTCACGCTCAACAACGCCCCGGCGCTGGCAACCGTTCCCACCACGTTGCCGACGTCCACCGAGTAAGTCCCCGCCTGGGCGCTGGTTACGTTGATTAGTGTCAAACTGGCATCGGTAGCTCCGGTAAGGACCAAGCCTTTGAATCTCCATTGGTAGGTTAGCGGCGCAGTCCCCATGGCCGCCACCGTGAAAGTCACGCTGGCCCCCGGATTCACCACCTGGCTCCCTGGTTGCTGGGTGATCTCCACCGGCGTATTCACGCTCAACCACGCCCCGGCGCTGGCCACTGTCCCCACCACGTTGCCAACGTCCACGGTGTAATTGCCCGCTTGCTCGCGGGCAACTTTGCTCAGTGTCAAACTGGCATTGGTCGCCCCCGCGATGGCCGTGCCGTTGAGTTTCCATTGATAAGCCAGCGGCGCGCTCCCGGTGGCCGCCACCGTGAAGGCCACATCGGCCCCCGGATTCACCACCTGACTCACGGGCGGTTGTGTGATCACGACTGGCATATTCACGCTCAATACCGCCCCGGCGCTGACCACCGTCCCCACCGCGTTGCCCACCTCCACCCAGTAAGTGCCCTTATTACCGCTGGCTACGCTGGGTAAGGCCAAACTGGCATTGGTAGCTCCGGTGATCGGCGAGCCATTGAATT
>CAYPCQ010000108.1:0-23348 GCA_964409245.1 uncultured Verrucomicrobiota bacterium | reverse complement strand
TCCATTGGTAAGCCAGCGGTGCCGTCCCCGTGGCCGCCACGGAAAAAGTCACATCGGCCCCCGGATTCACCACCTGACTCACGGGCGGCTGTGTGATCACGACTGGCATATTCACGCTCAATACCGCCCCGGCGCTGGCCACCGTCCCCACCACGTTGCCGACGTCCACCGTGTAAGTGCCCGCCTCGGCGCTGGCCACATTGGTCAGCGTCAAACTGGCATTGGTAGCTCCGGTAATTGGCGAACCATTGAACTTCCATTGGTAAGCCAGCGGTGCCGTCCCCGTGGCCGCCACGGAAAAAGTCACATCAGCCCCCGGGTTCACCACCTGTTTCACCGCCGGTTGCTGGGTGATCACCGGTGTTGACCACACCGTGATGTAGCCCGCCTTCTTTTCCACCCCGCTGGCATAGCCGGGGGCGCTCGCCGCCAACTGCACCCCATACACCCCGGGCTGCGCATACACTTTCACCGGGTTCTCCTCCTGGCTCCCCGTCCCATCCCCAAAATCCCACTGCCAGCCCGCCACCGGCGGGCTCGAGGCCGCCCGGATCGGATGCGGGTTCCCCCCCGGCCCACCGCCCTCCGCACTGGGCCGCGCCCCCACGATCCGGCCATTCACCGTGATCCGGCCTGTCGCTCCGTCGATGCTGCACACATCCCAATACTCCCCCTCCCCCGTGGTGGGCACCCGCAGCGTCTGGAGCAGCCCCTGCTCCCCGTAGATCTGCACCACCGCCTGGGAGTCCCGCAGCCGCCCCGTGTCCCCCTGCTCCTCCGTGAAATTATGCACGTAATACCGGTAGGCCCCGGGGAACAGCCGCGCGATCGTGATCGTCTCCGGCCCGAAACCCTCCTTGCGGTCCACATCGATCAGCGCATAGGGCAGGCCGTTGGTCCGGCCCCGCTGGCTGGCCTGGTAGGACACCTCATAGGCCGCCCCTTCGATGGTTGGTGTGGCCAAATGGGCGTCCAGATCCCGGGGGCTGGCGCCCCAGTTGAGCACCAGCCGCAGCCCTGCCACGTTGGTGGGCGACAGCGAAAAATCCAGCCGCGTGGCCCCGGCCCCCGCCAGCTGCACCTGGCTGTTCGTGTAGGCCAGGTAGCCCGGCCGGGATCCCCGCACCGTCACCAGCTGCGCATCCACCCGCGCCAGGTTCCGGAAGCGCACCGTCAAAGGGGCCGGACCGGCCATCGGATCCGCGCTGAAATCGGCCGCCACCGCCGCTCCGGCCACCGGCTGGCCGGTGACGGCGTCGGTGATCTGCCCGTTGAGCTCCCCTCCGGCGCCCACCTCCACCACCTGGTAAAACCGCCTGGCCTGGCCTGCAGTATCCCGCCAGGCCCAGAGATTGGACGTGGCCACCAAGGGCGCCGGCGTCACCACCTCCCAGGCCGCATCCACCTTCGCCGCCGCCTGGACCTGATACGCGCTGCCTGGGCTGGCCGGCCAGCTGATCACGATGGGGTTGGCGCCCGCCCCCCGGTCGAGCTGGATCGTGCTTTTCACCCCGCCCCCTGCCTGCCCGTAAAGCGGCGCCTCCCACCACAGGCCCATGGCCAGCCCTATCCACGCCTGCAAGGAACTCCTCAGTTGCATGGGCGCAGATTGATAGTTGCCCTGCCGGTTTGCAACCCCTGTTTTTTCAACAGGCCGCGCTGGTCCTGCCGGTTTTGAGGTTTATCCCCGGTTTTCGGTTTGTGCGCTTGGAGCCCTGCCCGCTGCGGGTTACGCGGATGAAAAAAACGGGCGGCCGGGAATGTTCCGGCCGCCCGCAACCACCCTGGGAAGAAGGTGGTGGTTTGGGAATGAACCGTTATTTGCGCAGGCGGTAAAACCGGCTCTGGCCGTCGGCGTTCACGGTCACGCTGTTGTTCTGCACCCCCGCCACCGCCGTCCAGGTGGAGGCCGGCAGGGCGCCGGAGCTTTCCAGGGTGAATCCGGAGGCATCGGCGGGCCAGGAGATCGTGACCTTGGAGCCCGCGAGGGCGAAGGCGAGCTTCACCGGCACGCTCTTGCCCGCCAGCTCGTCAATGTAGTCCTGCTGCAGGACGCCTTTCCAGATGGTGAACTCGTCGAAGGCGCCGCCCACATCGATGGCCCAGTTGCTGGTGGGGGCCAGGCTGATGCGGTATTCGCCCTCGGGGATGTCCGCCCGGGGCTGGAGGTTCTGGGCAATCTGCTGGCCATCGAGGTAGAGGGTGGTGGCGCCGTTGCGGCCGTCGCAGGTGATGGTAGCCATCGCCCAGCGGCCCAGGGGATAGGCACTGCCGCCCGGGGTGTCGCGGCTGGTGCCCCAGGCGTAGAGGTTGTTGTTCTTGGCGCCGCTGAACGCCAGCAAGGCCCGCGAGGTGCCGGCGCCTTTGTCCAGCACCGGGCCGAAGCCGGCCAGGTAGGCCAGGCTGGTGGGTTCCTGGGCCAGGTTCAGCCACAGGTTGATCGACCAGGAATCCGATCCTTTCACCGGCAGGTTCAGGGCGGCGTCATTATATACCGGGTTGCCCGGCTCCAGCTGGACGGCCTTGCCGGTTTTGCCCGCCACGTAAGTGACCGCCCCGGCGGCGGCGCCATCGTTGCCATTGCCGGAAGCATCCTTCAGGTCATTCTCGAATTTCCACTCGGCCACTTTCCTGACCGAATAGCCGTCGCCGCCCTGGGCCAGGTCGGCAATCTGCACCTGGTTCAGCACCCCGGACCAGATGGTGAATTCATCGAAATCGCCGCCCACATCAATGTTCCAGTTGCTCTTGGGGGCGAGGCTGATCCGGTTTTCACCGGCGGGGATGTCGGCCCGCGGCTGAAGGCTGCGGCCGATCGACTGCCCATCGAGGTAAACCGTGGTGGCGCCATCGGCGCCATCATAAGTGATGGTGACCATGGCCCAGCGGTTCGTGGGATAGGGCGTGTCCGTGGCGGTGTCGAGGCTGGAGCCCCAGGCGTAGATATTGTTGGCCCGGGGGCCGGTGAATGCCAGCAGCGCCCGGGCGGTCCCGGCGCCTTTGTCGGCCACCGGCCCAAAACCGGCCAGGTAGGACAGGCTCGCAGGCTCCTGGGCCAGGTTCAGCCACAGGTTGATGGACCAGGAATCCTTACCCTTGAGCGGCAGGCTGGCGGCGGCGTCATTGACGACCGGGTTGCCCGGGGCCAGGCGCACCGCTTTGCCCGCTTTGCCCGGCACGTAGGCCACCGTGCCCTTGGCGGCGCCATGGTTGCCGTTGCCGGAGGTGTCCTTCAGGTCGTCCTCGAATTTCCATTCGTTGACCAGCCGGGCAAAGGAGCGCTTGCTCACGGCCAGGCTGACTTCGTCGCTGGTGACCTGCCCGAGCGAATTGCTGATGGAGACCTTGTATTTGCCCGCGTCGGCCAGCACGATTTTGGCGAAGTCCAGGCTGCTGGCGCTGGCGCCCGCCACGGGCTGGCCATCCTTATACCACTGGTAGGCGATCGGCTCCGCGCCGGTGGCGGCCACCGAGAGCTGGAAGGGCGCGCCATCGAACACGGTGGCCCCCCTGGGTTGCCCGGTGATCACCGGCGCCGCCGGTTTGAAAGCGTCGGCATCGGCGATGCCCTTGCCGGCTTCCCCGGCCTTGAAAATGGCGTAGATCTCCTGCGGGCTGAGCCCGCGGCCCCACACGCCGACATCATCGATCTTGCCCTTGAACCAGCCGGCGGCGCCGGTATCCGGCCCGGCGCATTCGTTGGCGATCTTCACGCCGATGCCGATGCAGCTCATGGGCGGAATGACCAGCGTGCCGTCGTAGGTGGTGGAGGCCACCTCGGAGCCGTTGCGATAGAGGCGCACCTTCGACCCGTCGCACACGAAGGCCACATGCTGCCAGCTTTCCGTGGGGAACGGATCGGGATCGCTCACATTGGGGGTCTTCCCGTCGGCCTGTTTGATGTAGATGTTTTCGTGCACGCCGTCGCCAAAGATGCCGAAGTGGAACTGGCCGGCGTCCGAGCTGCCCCAGTTCTTCACGAACGAGGCCCAGGAGCCGAGCTGGTCCGCCCAAACCCAGGCGGAAACCGTCAGGGTGGAGGCGGGCTTGGTGTAATCCGGGATCAGCACATATTGCTGGAGCTCGGATCCGCCCAGCTGGACGGCTCCGCCGGCCTTGCCTGCCACCCACTGCGAATCGTCCCCCGCGTAGTTGCCCAAGGTGCCGGGGTGGCCGGCGGCGGAGGAGTCGGCCGCCTGGTCGCCCTGTTTTTCGTCGAACTTCCAGTAGCCCAAGAGTCCTGTCGCAAAGGAGACCGTCTGCACCGTCAGCTTCGCCACGCTGCTGGTGACGCTGCCGCCCGGATTGGTCACCACGGCCACATAATCCCCCGCGTCGGAGGCCTTCACGCTGGCGAGGCTGTAGGTGGCGTTGGTAGCGCCGGCGATGGGCTTGCCGTTCAGCTGCCACTGGTAGGTGATCGGCGCCGTGCCGGCGGCCTTCACGGTGAAGGCCGCGGTTTCACCCACGAAGCGGGTGGCGCCCTGGGGCTGGCTCGTCAGGGTGGGGGGCAGGTTTTGGTATTGGTCGGCCTGGGTCAGGTCTTGGCCGGCCTGGCCGGCATTGTATATGGAGGCCATCTGGGCGGAGGTCAGGGCGTTGGTCCACACCCCCACATCGTCGATCTTGCCCTGCCAGAATCCACTGACCGCCTGGCCGCCGCCATCCAGCGTGGCGCCGATGCCCAGGAACGGCCCGGACGGGACCGAAAGGGTGCCGCTATAATTGGTGGCCACGGCCACTTCGGCGCCGTTCCGGTAAAGGCGGATGGTGGAGCCTTCGGCCACCACGCCCACCTGCTGCCAGGCCGCGGTGGGGAAACCGGAGGTTTCATTCACCACCACCTGGTTATTGCTGTCGGTGGTGGTGTTTCCCAACGGGCCGAAGGCCTGATCGCGGTTTTTCAAACGGATCACCAGGCCGATCGGTCCCGCGCTATTGAGGCCGCTCTCCACAATCGTGCTCTGCGGCCAGGTCTCCAGCGGATCGGCGTAAACCCAGGCGGAGACGGAGCAGGCGGTCGTGGGCTTGGGATAATCCGGCACTGCCACATAGTCGTCCCCGTTGTTCTGGCCGCGGAACAGCAGCGCGCCGCCGATTTTTCCAGCGCCCCACTGGGGATTGTCGCCCGCCGAGTTGTATACGGCGCCGGCGTTGCCCCGGCCCGAGGTGTCCCGCGCCGTCACCCCGCTGGTTTCATCGAAAGTCCAATGGCCCGCCAAACCGTTGGTGATGGCGGCCCGGGATGGGCTGGTGAGCCCGGCCAGCAGGAGCCAGGCCGCGAGGCCTATTTTGGGTATGCGTTTCATAGTTTTTTCAGGTTCGTTGTTTCTGGTTTCTGGGTCAGTGCGATTGGAATTTAAGCCCGGCGCCTCCGAAAAGAAAGCACATTTTCCCCGTGGCGGCGCCAGCCCCCACAGTCCCACCTCGCCGGGGGGCCAGCAATGCCTGGCGGGCAGGCCAGGGCTGAGGCTGCTCGCGGCTTGTAATCCGGACCGGCGCCCATAAAGTCGGCGGCGTTGGAAATGAAATGGGAGTGAAGCATGAGTATTTTGGTATTGCCGGTGGTTTTGAAATGGTTGTTGGGCCTGGGAGGGATTGCCCTCCTGGCGGTTTGGATCGTCCCGGAAGTTCCGGCGGATCCGTGGCCCATGGACAAACTCCGGGAACGCGCGGCGGCGTTCCAGTCCGTCATCGCGGCGCCGGACTTTGAAACCACGCCCGGGGCGCTGCGGCAAAGCGTGGCGCAAACCCAGGGGTCCGCCAGCGCCGCGCTGGATGCCCTGGCCCGCGTTCCCGCCCGGCAGGCCACCTTCGAGAACACCGTGCGGGCGCTGGACGGCGTCCACCATGGGATCGCCCTCGCTTTCAACCGTTCCTACCTGATCATGCAAACGCACCCGGAGGCCAGCCTGCGGGAGGCCGCTGGCGCGCTGGTCAAGGAACTCCAGGCCTGGTGGGTGGGGCTGGATTACCGGGAGGATGTTTACGCCGCCGTGCGGGCTTATGCCGGCACCCGGCCCGCTTTGCAGGGGGAGGACGCCAAACTGCTGGAGGAGACCTTGCGGGATTTCCGCCGGGCCGGCCTCGGCCTCGGGCAGGCGGAGCGGGCGGAGGTGGAAGCTTTGCGCAAGGAGCTGGCCACCCTCGTCACCGATTTTGAATCCAACATCACCCAGGCGCGGCAGGCGGTGGTTTTCACCCGGGCGGAACTGGCAGGTGTGCCGGAGAGCTTCCTGGCGCAGCCGGGCCTCCAGACTGGCCCGGATGAGTTCACCGTCCTGGCCAATGTGACCTGGCATTACACCACCGTCATGGAGAACGCCGGCTCGGAAGCCGTCCGCCAAAGGCTGTTCCGGGCCCGGTTCAACCTGGCCCGCGAGGCCAACCTGCCCTTGTTGGAGAAGCTGTTGGGCACCCGCGCCCGGCTGGCCCGGAAGCTGGGATATCCCACCTGGGCCGATTACCAGCTGGAGCCGAAAATGGCGAAAACCGCCGGCGCGGCCCGCCAATTCCTGGACCGGCTCAAAGCCGGCTTGCGGCCAAAATTTGACGCGGAGCTGGCGGAGCTGCGCGCGCTCAAAACCCGCGCCACCGGCCAGGCCGATCCGCCCATCCACAAGTGGGATTGGCGCTATTACAGCAACCAGCTGAAAAAAGAGCGCTACACCGTCGATGCGGAACAGCTGCGGGTTTTTTTCCCCTATGAAAAGGTTTTGCAGGGCATGTTCCAAGCCTGCCAGCACGTCTTCGGCCTCCGCATCGAGCCGGTGGCGCCGCCCACCGTATGGGCGCCCGGGGTCCAGCTCCAGGCCGTCCTGGATGCCGCCACGGGCGAACCGCTGGGATTGTGCTATTTGGACATGCATCCCCGCGAAGGCAAATACAACCATTTCGCCCAATTCGAGCTGATCGAGGGGAAGCTGCTGCCGGACGGCCAATACCAGCGGCCCACGGTGGGGCTGATCTGCAACTTCCCGCCCCCCGCGCCGGACAAGCCGTCCCTGCTGGCCCACCAGGAGGTGGTGACCCTCTTCCACGAATTCGGCCATGCCCTGCACTCGCTGCTGACCCGCGCCCGGCATCGGCGGTTCTCCGGCACCAGCGTGCCCCGGGATTTTGTGGAGGTCCCTTCCCAGGTGCTGGAGAGCTGGGCTTGGGACAAGCGTGTGCTCGACAGCTTCGCCGCTGATTACCGCGATGAAAGCCGGAAGATCCCCGGTGAAATCCTGGGCCGCTTGAAAGCCGCCCGCCTGGCCACCATCGGCGTTTTTTACCGCCGGCAACTGGCCATGGGCCTGCTGGATATGGCCCTGCATTCGGAAGCTCAACCCGGCCCGTCGGAGGAATTGGTCCGCCAGGCCAACGCCATCTATAGCGAGACCTTTCTGCCGCTTCCAGACGACACCGCATTCATCGCCTATTTCGGACACCTGGGCGGGTATGACGCCGCCTATTATGGCTATGCTTGGGCGGATGCCATCGCCGCCGACCTGGCCACCGTGTTTGAACAATCCAGCCGCGGGTTTTCCGACGCCGAGGCCGGCCGCCGCCTGCGCGATGAAATCTACGCCGTGGGCGGTTCGCGCGAAGTCCAGGAATCCATCCAGCAATTCCTCGGCCGCGAGACCTCCCTTGAGCCGTTCCTGAAGTCCCTGGGGATTGCCTGAAAACGCAGGGCAATCACCATGTCCGCATCAGCTCCTTGCGCGCGCCTGGCCAGCCGCCAAAATTCCTGCGCTCCACGGGTATAGGTTATTTCCTGGCGACTCCAAACTGCTTGCGCTCAGGCGGAAGCCCAAGCATTTTACGGGGATGTTGAAACCTTTTTTTAGCGGTTTAATCCGGCTGCTGGTTGTTTGGCTGTTATTCACCAGCAGCCTGCCGCCCCGGCTGCAGGCGGCGGAGAGCTGGTTTTCCAAAGGCCCCTATGTGCAGTCTTTCCAGCCGGAGGCCATGAGCGTGATGTGGGAAGCGCCCACGAACAGCCCGGCACTGATCCGCTACGGCCTGGGCGGCCAGCTGGACCAGAGCCTCACGGTGCTGGAGCCACGCAAGCTGAAGGGGATTTCCTCCTTTTCGATCACCAATGTGGGTCCGGTGTTCAAGACCAATACCGCCGCGAAGGGGGCGGCGCGGATCACCAGCACCCTCAAAACCAACGTGGTCACCCGGACGGTGACGAACAACTTTTTTGTGTATGAGACCATCCTGGAGCATCTGCGCCCGGGAACCGCCTATTCCTATTCCGTGGAATTGAATGGTGAGCGGACCGCGCCGCAGCGGTTCACCACGCTCGAACCCGGGGCGGAAAAGGCCCGGTTCATTGTGTATGGCGACACCCGCAGCGATCCCGCGATCCACGCGGCCATGGCCCAGCGGTTCCAGGCGCACACGCCGGATTTCATCCTGCATTCGGGCGACTTGGTGGCCAGGGGCAAGGATTATGCGCTGTGGGGCCGGGAATTTTTCGGGCCGATGGCGCCGGTGATCCGGGGCATTCCGTTCTTCTCCACCATCGGCAACCACGAGGAGGATGGCACCAATTACCTGGCCTATTTCCATCTGCCGGGCAAGGAGCTGTGGTATTCGTTCGACGCCGGCCCGGTGCATGTGGTCGTGCTGGATTACCATTTCGATAAGAAGACCAGCGAGCAATTCAAATTCGCCCGGGAGGATCTGCTGGCCAGCCGCGCGCCGTGGAAGCTGGTGATCCTGCATTACCCGGTCTTCAACATCGGCGGGCACGCCACGGGGTGGGGGCACACGGATTACCTGCCGCTGTTTTTTGAAGCGCGCGTGGATGTGCTGCTGGCCGGCCATTCGCACATTTATGAGCATTTCCGGCCGTTGGCGGCCAGAAATCAGCCCGACCGGTGGGCCATCACCCCCATCACCACCGGCGGTGGCGGCGCCAACCTCCACCAATCCTTCGATCACCCGGCCCTGGTGGCCCGCGAATCAGTCAACCACTATGTGCTGATGGAGGCGGACCGTGAGCGGCTGCGGATCCAGGCTTTCCGGGCCAGCGGCACTTTGCTCGATCACTTTGAACTGCGCAAACCTGGCGGCCGGCCGGCGGCGCAATACCTGGCTTCCGCCTGCCCGGTGGAACCGCTCAAACTCGTCTCCGAGCTGACCCCCAGCCTGACCGGCAAAGTGGCGGCGGTGCCCCGGCCCGACCAGCCCGTTTGGGTCATGTTCTCCGTGCCCCCCCGCAAGCAGCCGGCCCGCCCGGTCCAGCTGGAAATCCTGCTCACTCCGGAATCCCGGGAGTATTATGAAATATTGGGTGGGCCCGTGGCCACCACCACGCCCGGCAAAGGGGCCACGAATGTGGTTTGGACTGCGATCCGCGCCACGGGCAAGGCGAAGGTTGCCGCGGACAAGGATCAATACCTGGTGCCGCCCCTGAATTTCCAGGCCCGGGTGGTGGCAGCGGAGGGTGAAACGCTGGTGGCGGGCGCCCGCTGCAAAGTATCGGCCACCGCCGCTGAGGCGGCCGCGAAAATGGGCCGCGGGCGGCCATAACGGAACCTTGCGTGGCGGTCAGGGCGCGCCCGGCAGTCCCGCTTGGGCGCGGCGAAAAACCCCGGACACATAAGCACACCGCAGGAGCGCCTCGGCCCGGGCCGCGAGATCCGGCCATTCCGCCCCGCTGGCGCCGGGCGGCGGATCCAACGCGGCTGGCGCCCTCTCCGCTCCGGAGGATTGGGATTTGAAACAACGGGCCGCCGCTTCCTTCAATACCGCCGCCAGGGCGCCCAGGCCCAGGCGGTCTGCCCCGCTCCCGGCCTCCAGCAACCGCCCGGCCCGCACCGGGTGCACCGCTGCCACCCCCGCCTCGGCCAGCGTGAGCAAAAGGTCGTCCACCTCATCCAGGAACCGGGTGAGCGGCGTATCCAGCACGGGCACTTCCGTCTCCTCGCCGGCGTCTTCCCAGTCTGCTTGGTGGGGCAGGGAATTGGCGGGGCTTGGCGGGGGCGCCCGGTTGGTATCCAAAGCCAGGTTCGTGACGCCCAGCCGCTCGCGCCACAGGCTGAAGGGGTGGATCTCCAAGCCTTCCCGGCCCCGCGCCACCCGGCCCACCAGGACTTCCTGGCCGGGAGCCGGCGCGGCCATTTTTTCCAGGTGCCGGATGGCCGGCTCATTCAAGTCGTCGAACCGGAGTTCGAGCGGCAGGCGCTGGCTGGCCGCATCCTGAAGCTGCCAGGTGAAGGTTTGGCGCACGGGATCGAAGCGCCGCTCGCCCCACGCGGCCGGCCGGATCGCCACCATCGCCGCCAAAGGATCAGCCTCCCGCAAACCGGGCAGCACCTGGGCTGCCAGATGCTGCTCCAGCTCCGCCCAAACGGTGTAAACCGGCAGGCTGGCGGGCAGCATCTTGACCGCCCCGGTCACCAGCGCCCGGCTTTGGCTGGAGCCTGACAAACGCCCGGCGGCGCTGCGCCAGGCATGGCGCAGCTGGAACGTGCAGCGGGAAACCTGGCGGGGGGTGTCCGCCCCCTCCCAGGGCCCGGGCGCGGTGTAGCGGGCCACGGCGCTGAACTGGCCCGCCTGGTGGCGCGGCCGGGCGTCGGACCACGAGTTCCAGCGCCGGGTGGCCGGATCCCAAAATAATACGGCCAGCCCCTCGTAACCGGACGCGGAGCGCCAGGGCCAGGCGGCCACGCCGGTGAGCGCCAGGGTGCCCGCCTCCTCGTAGCGCGTCCGATGCCAGCCCACCAAATCGGGGCGCAGATTCTCCCCCCCGTTCTCCAGGGCGGAGCGGAGCGCCTGCGTGTGCGCGAGGCGGCCGAGCAGCCGGCCGGGATCGCCGCGCGCATCCCGGGCCGCCGCCAGCGCCACCTCGTCCGCCAGGCTGCGCAGCGCCAGCGCCAGCCGGGGCAGGTTCACCCCCAGGGCGGAGACGGCCAGCGTGGCCCACCGCTGCTGGCTGGCGGCGGACGCGCGGACCAGGCCGCAGGCCAGCGTCTCCGCCAGGAGCGACCGGCAGGACGCGAGCACCCCGGCCCGGCTCCGGGGCGCGCCGCCGGCCTCCGCCAGCGCCGCCCCGGTGCCGGCGCCCAGGCTCCAGGGGATGCCCTGGGCGCACTGTACGCTGATCACCGCCGCCACCACCACCGGCCGGGGATCGTGCTGGCGGCCCGGGACGATCGCGCCCTCCAGCCCGGCCCCGGCCACCAGCCGGCACTGGAGATTCAAGGCGGGGAATTGGACCAGCAGGCCGCCGCCTCGGTCAATCACCGCCGGCCCCTGGCCCGCGATTTTCAACCCGGCGCGGAAGGCCTCCGGGCCGGCCCATTGTTCCAGCTGTTCGCGGGGCAGCTCCACCAGCTGGCGTTCGGCCTCCGCCGCTTCGTCCGCCGGGATCGGTCCCGCCGGGATGGCGGCCGGTTCCCCCGGCCCGGGCTGCTGGAGGTGCAGCACCGCCAGGAGGATGTGCTGGCAGATATCGGCCGCCCCGCACGAGCAGGTGGCCTGCGCCGGGCCTGCGCCCGGGAGGTTCACCACGCTCCCGGCGGCGTGGATGAACAAGGTTTCCTTCGCCTCGCCGAACACCCGCACGGCCGGGCCGCGCTCCAGGTCTTTCCGCGCGCGGCGCAGGAGGCCTTTGCTGGCCAGCGCCTCAAGCGCGGCCTCGTCCAGGGCGCGGGCCAGCCGGCGGAGTTGGGCTTCCAGCGGGGTCATCGGGATTGTATCACCCGGGCGAGCCACCCGGCGAAGTGTTTGGGGGTGAGCGCGGCGATCTCCATGCCAGCCTCGGCAAGCAGCCCGGCCAGGTGGTGGTCATAGGCAGGGGTGGCGGTTTCGTCGAGCGCCGCCAGGCCGATGAGCTTCACGCCCCCCTCCCGCAGCCGCCGGCAGGCGCACAGCATGGCCCCAGGCGGGGGGCCTTCGCAGAAATCGCTGATCAGCGCCAGCACCGTCCGGTGGGGATTCTCGAGCAGGGTCTCGCAGTAATTCAGGGCCTGGCCGATGTTCGTCCCCCCGCCCAGCTGGACGCTCAGAAGGGTCTCGACGGGATCGTCCACCTGCCCGCTCAGGTCCACCACGCTGGTGTCAAACAGGACCAGCTTCACCCGCAGGAGCGGCAGGCCCGCGAGGATGCCGGCCAGCACGGCGCTGTGGATCACCGAACCGGCCATGCTGCCGCTCTGATCGACGCACAGGATCACCTGCCAGGGCAGCCGGCGCGCGTTGCGCGCGAAAAACCGCGGATCCCGCAGGAGGAGACGGCGGCGGCGGACGTCGTAGTATTTGAGGTTGCGCCGGATGGTGCCGCGCCAGTCGAAATTCCGGGCGGCCTGCTGCGGGCTGTGCTGGAACCGGTTCAGGCGGCCTGCGAACGCGCGCCGCACCTCCGGCTCGAGCTTGCGCTGGATCTCCTCCACCACCTGGCGGATGAGGCGGCGGGCGGCCTCCAGCACCCCGCCCCGCAGGTGGCCCCGGAAGGTGAGCAAGGTCTTCAGCAGCTCCACGCTCGGCTCCAGCTTCGAAAGCGTCTCCGGGTCGGTCAGCAATTCCGTCAGCCCGTAGCGGTCCAGGGCATGTTTCTCGATCACCTCGACGACCTCCCGCGGGAACAGCTCCCGCACCTGGCCCAGCCAGTCTGGCACGCTGAGCTGGGTGGGGTCCAGCGTGCCCGCCGGGGCGCGGCCGCGCACCCCGCGGCCCTGGTATTCCCGCGAATACAGGTAATCCAGCGCCGCCTCCATGCGCGCCTCCCGCGCGGACAGCGGAGGCGATAACCGCTGGCTGGCAAACCGCCCCAGCACCAGCCGCCATCTCGCGAGCGCGCTCATGCGCGCCCCTCCGGGCCCGGCGCCACCGCCAGCCACCCCTCCAGGCCGTCCTCCAGCAGGGATTTGCGGACCAGGGCATCCAGGCGGACGGCGCCGAGCAGCGTGGCCTCATCCCCGGCCGGCTGGAGCGTCGGCGGCGGGGCCTGGACGCCGTGCAGCCGGGCAGCCAGGGCGGCCACCTGGTCCGTCTCGCGCGGGGTCAAATCGGCGAAAGCCAGCCGCAGGTGCGGCAGCCGCTCCACAAATTCATCGTTCGTCCAGCCGGCCAGGAGCGCATCCACCGCCGCGGCGAGAGCGGGCTGGCGCCAGGCCAGCTCCCGGCAGGTGCGCAGCAGCCCGGTGAGGAAGTCGATCTGCCGGCCCGCCTCGCCCGTGGCGGCGTGGAGGCGGCCGGCCAGCAGCTGCAGCAGCTCCGGCTCCGGCAACCGCCCGCCTCCATGCAGCAGCCCCGCCGCCGCGCCCGCGAGCAGCGGCGGGCATTGCGCCTGGCCGGGCGCCCGGCTGAGCGGCTCCCAGTAGAGGGCGGGATCCAGCCGGCCCCCGGCCCCGGCTTCCGAGTGCAGCAGATCCCGGACAGTGATGAGCGCGTTCACCGTTTCCGGGGCGGCTTGGGCGGGAGTGTCTGCCAGGTGATGCAGGTGGTAACTGGCCCGCGCGTAGGCGGCGCCGATCAGCCGGGGAATGGCTGGCAGGCTGTGCGCCTCCAGCGGCTCACGCGATTCCCAGAGGAGCAGCAGCTGGTTCAGCGCGGCCGCCAGCGAAGTGAACGACGGATCCGCGTTCACCCGCGCCTCGATCAGCTCCGGCAGCCGCCCAGCCTCCCGGTGCAGGCCCATCTGGCAGGCGTGGACCAGCAGGCCCACCGCGTCCAGCGCGCTGCCGCCGTGCCCGGCGGCTTGCAGCCCGGCGATGCTCCCCGCGAGCCGGCCGGCGGCCGCCTCCGCCACCGTGGCGCCGTGCACCCCGGCCTCGATCAGCCCGCTCTCGGTTTGCGGGCGCCACTGGTAATCCCAATGCTCCTGCAGCAGCTCCAGGCCGGTGCCCTGGACAAAATCCGGTCCGGCCACCAGCGTGGCGAAGGGCACGCCGAGAAAGCCCAGGCTGTGGAGGAACCGGCTGGCCCGGCGGTGGGATACTTTCCGGTAGAGATCCAGCAGCGCCTTCCGCCGCACGGAGTCGCCGGTGCCCAGCCGCAGCTGGCGGGCGGTGGCGAGGAAATCCTCCACAATCGGCGGCGATCCGGCCTCGGGCGGGACTTCCCCGATGCCGGCCCCGGCCAGGGCCTGGCGGGCCAGCCCGAGGATCACTTCCCCTTCGGCCTCGACGGCCCCTTTGACGAAGCAGCTGCGGATGCCGTCCAGCAGATCCTCCCGCGCCGGGCCCGGTCGGCCGCGGAGGGCGGCCAGCCGCCGCGCCTGGGCCAGGGCCGCGATTTCATCCGCCGTCGAGAGCGCTCCGGCCAGCCGCTGGCGGCGGGTGAGCCGGCCCAGCTCCACCAGCACTCCGGCCGCCACCGCGGAAAACGGATCTTCCGGCGGAACGGGCGGCGCTGGCCGCGCGGGAAGGCGCCGCCGGCCCTTCGGCTTGGACGCCCCGGGCGCTGCGGGCGGCAGGCCCGGGCGGGCCCGCCACAGCCGGTCGTAATAAAATGGGGACGGCATCCCGGCCGCATAGCCGTTCAGGGCGTCCAGCTGCTCGAAGCTGTAGCGCACCAGGTGGGCGGCCGCGGATTCCTTTTTCGCCGCCCGGCCGGGCCGCGCCACCGCCGGAGCGGCGGTGACCAGGCGGGGCAGCGCCACCGTATGGAAGCCGCCCGTGACCACCAGCACCCGCTCCGCGGCCCCGGCCAGTTCCTCCCGGATGGCCGCCGCCATCGCCCGCTCCCGGGCCACCGTGCCATCGGCGGCCAATTCCTCCGGGGCGGAGTCAATCCGGGCGAAATGGCACCAGGCCGCCACATCCCGGATGAAGCCCCGGCAGCCCGCCGGAACCGGGTCCGCCTCGCCGCCATCGCCCGCTCCCAGGCGCGTTTCAAACAGGTGATCCCACAGCTCGTTGTGGTCGCGGCAGCCGGCGCGCCGGGCGAGGGCCTGGAGATAGCGGCTGCGCTTGAAGTGCCGTTCGGCCAGCAGGGATTCCACCCTTGGCGCGGCCTCTTCACCACCCGCGCCGGCCCGGATCTGCTCCACGTAGCCCAGGTCGATGAACCGCAGCGTGGCGCCCAGCTCGGAGCCGGTGCGCAGCGCCAGCAGCTCCGGTGAATAATCGCAGAATGGGTAGTAGGCGGCATGGCGGCGGGCCCCGGGGGCTTCGGCGCCGGCCGGGCCGGCTGGTTCCGCGGGCGCCTTTGGCGCAGCCTCCACGAAGCTCGTGTAAATGGCGAAGGGCGCCCGCGTTTTGGGATGCAGGATGAGCGGGATGAGCGGCGTGAATTCCGCCGGGCCTTCCACCAGCACGGCCTGGGGCCGCCACCGGCGCAGCAGCCGCTCCAGGTGCCACGCGCAAGCCGGGCTGTGGTGCCGGATCGGGAAATAAACCACCCGCCCGGCCACCAGCGCCTCCAGCTCCGCCGCGAGGGCGGGCCCGGTCACCGGCGCAGCCATTTTTTCGCCTCGTGGAACTGCCGCCAGGGCTGGCTGGTTTTGCCGCGCGCCTTCACCACCACGTCGAAATAGTGCGCCAGCTTCGGCAGGTCGTCCGGGTTGTCCTTGAGCACCGCGCCCAGGAGCTGCCGGGCCACGTGCCCCGGCTCGAGCTTGCCCCGCCCGAAGTAGGCGGCGTCCAGCGCCGCCGCGTGGCTCACCGCCACGGCCTCCGCCGTGGACATGACCGTGGATGGCTTGTCCACCACGGTGCCCTCTCCGGTGCGGCCGTGGCGCAGGTCGTTGAACGTGGTGACCAGCAGCTCCAGCACTTCGACCGGGCATTCCACCTGCACCCCCGATTCCCCCAGCAGCGCCGCCGTCTGGTCCCGCACCAGGCGCAGCTCCAGCTCCCGGTCCGCCAGCGGGGCCACCGTCTCGAAATTGAACCGCCGTTTCAGCGCGCTCGACATCTCGTGCACGCCCCGGTCCCGCAGGTTCGCGGTGGCGACCAGGTTGAAGCCCCGCCCGGCGAACAGCACGCCATCCGCCCCGGCCAGCTCCGGCACGTGCAGGCATTTTTCCGAGAGGATGCTCACCAGCGTGTCCTGGATCTCCGGCTGGCAGCGGGTGATCTCCTCGAAGCGCGCGATCGCCCCGGATTTCATGGCGCTATACAACGGCGACGGCACCAGGGCCCGCGGCGTGGGCCCCTCCGCCAGCAGCAGCGCGTAATTCCAGGAATACTTGACCTGGTCGTCCGTCGTGCCGGCCGTCCCCTGGATCGTCAGCAGCGAGCCGCCGCAGATGGCCGCCGCCAGCAGCTCCGACAACATCGACTTGGCCGTGCCCGGCTCCCCCACCAGCAGCAGGCCCCGGTGGCCCAGCAGCGTGACGATGCACCGCTCCACCAGCGCGTCGTCGCCCAGGAACTTCGGCGTGATGGCGGTCTGGACCGGTTTCCCCTGCCAGGCATGCTCCAGGCCCCCGCCCTCCACGCCCAGGATGAACTGCCGCACGGCGCGCGGGGAAAGCTGCCAGCCCGGGGGGCGGGGATGGCTGTCGTGGGCGGCCAGGGCCGCCAGTTCCTCGGCGTAGGCCACCTCCGCCGGCGGGCGCATCCAGCGGGGGCAGGCGGGCTGGGTTTGGGACGGGCTGGTTTCGGATGGGGTATTCATGATGGGGTTGGCGCGGTTCAAGCCTCGTTTTCGGGCTCCCCTGCCTGGGCTTTGCCAGCGATCCGGACCAGATCCCCCATCGCCTCGGAAAAGGCGATGGCGGGCGCCTGGCCATAGGGCACCAGCCGCGGATCGCTGGCGTTGCCCGGCTCATCGTAAAGGTAGCTGCCGATCTGCACGCTGCCGTGCTTCACAAAATAGATTTTGCCCAGCGTGATGTCGGCGTGCATGTCGATGCCCACATACATGCCTTCCAGCTGCAGGAACACATCCACCCCCGCCGCCGGGAAGCTCTTGAGGTAGGCGCCGATCCCGCCGGCGTCGCACACCGAGCCCCGGCTCCAGCCCAGCCGCTCCGCGCGGCCCTTGAAGGTCATGGCGTTGAGGCTCGTCCCCGAAAACTCCTGGCCGAACCGCGTGTCCTGTTGCTCCGGCAGCACCGTGGCCACCGGCCGGTCCAACTGGGCGAAGGGCGGCTCGATCTCGTAGTCCGCCAGGTGCCGGACCCAGGCCTCCCGGGCGGCGGGGGCAAGCTCCAGCGGGTGGACGATCCCCACCTGGCTTATCGCCTCCAGGTTGGGCGGCTCATCCAATTCATTCGTGAGCGAGCCATCCTCCAAGGCGCGGAAGACGGCGGCCAGCCGGCCCGCCGCGTCGTAGCCACCCCAGGCCAGCCGCTGGGCGAATGGCCGGAGCAGCGGATGTGCCAGGTACAGCTCCCGCCAGCGCGCGGCGGGCCAGCGGAACTGCCGGGCCATCAGGTTCTCCATCCGCAGCAGCTGGGACTTCACCGCCTCCTTCAGCCCGGCGGTGAGGGCTTGCATTTCCGCCTTCAGCTCCGCAGGCCCGCCTGTGGGCAGCTTGGCCACCCGCTTGCGGGTGTCGGCGTCGCGGAAGGCCAGCTTGAAATCGGCGCCGATCCGGATTTCCACCCGCCCCTTGCCGGTGTCCACGATGCGCGGCTCACCCGCCGGGAATCCCAGCCACGGCACCACCAGGTCGCCCAGCTCCTCCGGGGTCAGGTTCCGCGCCTGGGCCGCCCCGGCGAACGCCTCGCTGGCCGCCTTGCCAATGTTCTTGTTCTTCGAGCGGTAGCGGATGGCCATGGCGTCCACCGCCAGCAGCGCGGCGTCGGTGCCCAGCAAAGCCAGCGCCTGGACCGCGTATTCGGCCAGCTTGCCGCGCATGGCCTCCGCCCATTCCCGGATTTGCCGGCTCAACACCGGCACCAGGCGGTCATCCCCCGTCAAAGCCGCGAAAGCCATCGCCCACCGGTCGCCGGCCTCCATGGCCGAACCGATGAAACCCTCAAGGACCGCCAGCGCGAGCCCGCCGCTGGTGGCGCGGTCGATGAGCGCGTAGAGCGGCCGCGCCTCCAGGTCGGCCCGGATTTCTTTGACGCGGGATTGGCGGTATAGCAGGTAACGCAGCGCCTCCGCATCCAGCGGCTGCCCGTTCTTAAGCATCGGCTTGGGCAGGCGCTCCGGATCCAGCCAGGGGGCCGGCGGGCTTTTCACCCGGGCCAGGGTTTTCTGGATGCGCGCGCGCAGATCCCGCCCGGCCAGATCCGGGCTTCCGCCGGCCAGGTGCTCCAGCGCCTGCAACAATCCATCGCGCACATTTTCATCCTCCTCCACTTCCAGCCGGGCCCGGAGTTCGGCCGCGGCCGCCGGCGTGCCGAGCGCCCGCAGCCAGCTGATGGCGGCCAGGCGGGCATCGGCTTTGCGCGCGGCCCACAGCTCCGCCGCCCGGGGCAGCCAGGCATCCCCCAGCCGGGCCAGCGCGGCCGCGGCGGCCTCGCGCACCGGCCGGGATTTGTGGCCCAGCAGCGGCCCGAGGGCGGCCTCCACCGCCGCCGCATTCCAATCGCCCGCCAGCCGCGCCAGCCGCGCCACCGCGCCAAAATCGGCGCCGCCGAAAGCCGCCTCGAACCGGGCCGTGATGGCCCCGGTATCGCCGGCATCCTTGAAGCCGGTCCAAAGCTGCAATGCCCGCAATTGCACCTCGGGCTGGGCGGTCTCGAAGCAGGCTTCCAGCAGCGGCAGCACGCCGCGCCCCAAAATCCGGGCCGCGGCGTCCAGAGCCTCGATTTTATAGCCGGATTGGTTCTTGCGCC
The DNA here is from genome assembly GCA_964409245.1 of uncultured Verrucomicrobiota bacterium. GTDB lineage: Bacteria > Verrucomicrobiota > Verrucomicrobiia > Limisphaerales > UBA1319 > CAIMWS01. The sequence continues at coordinate 4,666 of CAYPCQ010000108.1, read as the reverse complement.
GCCAGGCATTGGGGCTGAGGGGAGCCGCGAAATACTGCCTGAGCGGCGAATCCGCCTCGCGGCCGCGCCGGGTGGCCAGCCAGATCGCGGCGTCCCGGGCCCCGGCCCAAAGTTCAATCTCCGCATTCGAATCCCGCTCCAGCAGCATCTGTCTGGCCAGGCGCTCCATGAGCGGGCCGTGCCGGCCGGGATTGGCCAGTTCCAGCCGCTCTGCCAGCAGGAACCGCTCGGACTGGTTGGTGAGCAGGTCCAGGGCCTCTTCCGCCAGCGCACAAAAAAAGCCCGCATCGGCATTCAGGAGCGCCACCCAGAAGGCCGCCCGGAATGAGTGCGGCTTTCCCGAACGCAGCAACCCGGTCAGGATGCGGGCCAGCCGGGCCGGGGCGGACGCCGCCAGCAGCACGCCGGTTTCGCTGGCCTCGGAATGCTCTTTCAACAGCCGGCCCAACTCCGCATCCGCCAAACCGAGCAGGTGGTTTCCCGCCGCGTTGGGCGTGCCGTCCGGCCGCCGGAGCGGACGGATGCACCCGGCAATCTGCCAGGCGATGATTTCCCCGGGCCAGCCGAGGGCCAGCAGCAGCCGGCAGGCTTCGGCAAACTGGCCCCCCTCGGGATCGTCCGCGGCCACCTTGGCCAGCCATTGGCCCACCGCCTGGTGGAACTGCGCCGCGCCACAGGCCCGCAGCAGCCTTTGGCCCGCTTCATCCAGGGTCCGGGGCAGGCCCAGCGCTTCCAGAAGCTCGCTGCCCAGGGGTTCGAAACGGCCCGCCTTGGGGAGCGCTGCCAGATGCTTTGGCTCGCCGGTCGTGATGAATTGTTTCCAGGCCGGAGCCTGCCAGAACCGGTTAAACCGATCCGCGGCCAGCTCATCCAGAATTTCGCTGATTTGTTTCATGGGTTTGCCCGTCACATGGCTTGGGATGACCTTTTACCACCGCCCCACGCCAAAGCCAGCAGTTTTTGGCTTCCCTGAGCGGCGGGAAGCCGCGGATCTACAGATCCCCTGCTGCTTTATTCCTTCGAGGCCGAATCCGCAAGCGATATCGGCGGCGGCCATATAGGAGGGACGCACCCCCCCCCCGGATTGCAGGCGATCAAAGGGGATGGCTATGGCAGAAGCTGCAATCATTTTTATCTCCGCCAAAACCCATCGGTGCGATAAGATATGGCCTATGGACAGGTTGGATAAAGCAACCAGAAGCAAGGTCATGTCCCGCATACGGGCGAAGGATACCAAACCGGAGCAAACGGTCCGGAAATACCTTCACCGCTGTGGCCTTCGGTTCCGGTTGCATTACCCAAAACTTCCGGGCCGGCCCGACCTCGCCTTCCCCAAACATCGGGTCGCCCTTTTTGTCCATGGTTGCTTCTGGCATTTCTGCCGGAAATGCCGCAGCGGGAGAATCCCCAAATCCAACCGGGGATACTGGGCCGCCAAGCTCAAACGCAATGTGGCCCGGGACAAAGCCAAAAACAAGCAGTTGTCCCGATTAGGCTGGAAGGTGATGGTCGTATGGGAATGTGAAATCAGCCCGCGGAAACTCGCCGGCCTGGCCCGCAGAATACATGGCTGTTGATACTTATAATCCGTAGACTTAAAGGCATCCTCTTCGGGATAGTCGTGCGCAACCGAATGAGGATGCCCAATGCCCGATCCAAGAACGCTGTTTGGCAGGAATGTGAGAGGCTTGCGCCAGAACAAAGGCTGGTCTCAGGAAGCGCTGGCTTTTGAATGCGATCTTGACCGCACCTACATTGGTGGCGTTGAACGGGGCGAGCGGAATGTTTCGCTCCTCAACATCTGCAGGATTGCCAAGGCTCTTGGCGTGGATCCGCGTGAATTAATGGACTTCGGCCTGAAGGACGGGGCACCCAATGAAGGTTGAGCTGAGATCTTCCCCAGTTGAGGCCGGCAGCCAGGTTTGTTCCCGGATACGCTCCGATGTGGAGCAAGCGCTCCAGGCAATTGTGACCGTCAAGGACCAGTTCATCGTGAACGACTCCCTATGGTTCAGGATTCAGAAGGGGAAGGCCACACCGGCAGTGGTCAATTCCGCTCATTTCATGACCAGCCACTTCACACAATTCCTGGTGCAGAATGCAGGATGGGAATCGCCAAAGGAATCAGCGGTCAGGAAATCGATGGGTATCTGGAACTTCAGACGGATCAAGGCACCTGCCTGGATAGGGATTCGCTGCTGCATATTATAGGCCGGATCTGGAGGCAGGGGTCGAATGAGCCAGATGTGGTTTTTTCCAGCCTTTATCAGAAATACATGGCCAGACGTTGTTTCCTTCCTTCCGAAAACCTGGCGCCGTATAAAAACCTCTTGGCAACTTCCTTGGGAATGGAAAAAATCCGCATCGGTTTGGAATTTGAAACCGGCAATATCGCCAGCTCCTTCCGGGCATTCTCAAAGCTCAACAGCCTTTTCCGGCTGGGCAAAATTGATGCCGGGGTTTTCATCACTTCAAAGGACAAATCAACCACCGCCTGCCGCCTCTGGCCCGTCTCAAACCGGAATGGCAGTTTTGAGGAATTGGAAAAACGGAATATTGCTTTGCCAATGTTCGAGTTTTCTTTTTGCCCCGATGGTTACAGCCATCACGCCCCATACCTTGGCTCAGGTGGAAACACCTACTTCCTGATCGACCAAGGCCGCACGAAGGTCATTGGCGGCATCCGCTACCGGATTTTCACAGGGGAGAAAAAGAGCGATACCTTGCTGCTTGAATCAGGCTCCGATTAGTTCAGTCGTGCGCGAAGCAGCCGCTCTCTCATGTTCCTCCCTGATGGCGGCACGCAAGATTTCCACGGGATTGCCCATAGGCGGCGATTCATCGGCGCAATGGAGGCCGCTTTTCTCCCATAATGGTGAAAAGAACCTCCCGGATCTGTTTTTCCCCAGCCAGCGGGTGTCGCAGTTGGACAGTTCCGCCAGGATGGCGGTGGCCAAAGCCCCGGCCGCAATCCGCAACAGCAAGCCTTTCTTCGGAGCCTGTGGCAGATCGGAATCCCAAGGAATCCTCCGGCTGCCAAAGGTTGCTTTGGGGAAAAATGCGTCCACCTTGGCCTTCAATAGTTTGACCAGCGCCCCGGGACCCCAAACCCCCTCCACCCGCCTGGTATAAATGGCCTGCAAGGTGGTTGCATCCGGCACCTTGCCGGCCAGGCAGGAAAAAACATCATCCGCGAATCGCATGCATTTTTCACGCGTCCCGGAATCCGTGTGGGCACAGAATTTGGCGAAGATCGCCAGGCAGTCGCTGAGGCCGAGGATTTTCTCCAACCGCGTATTCTTGCCTTCGCCAAGGTGCAGCCGCGCAACCCACTGCACCACATTCAGGCAATCCTCCCTGCAGAACCTGGCTCTCGTGGGGGCATCCCCTTGATTATCGAACTCAATGCGGCATCCCCGGATCTCCTTCCCCGGAACAACTTCCTTGAATCTCTTGTCCGGCGGAAACACCGTCAGCCCAGGGCGTTTGGCGGACGATATTGCCGGCGGTGGAGCTTCCAACGCACGATTCAACTTCAGTGCGGAAACACCTCCAAAGCCTTCTTTCAGCAAAACCGCGCGGGCGATCGAAAGGGACAACCTTGGCGGAACAGCGTCTCCGGCTTGGCGATAGCGTGAGCCGAGGCTGTTGCCGCAAAAATGGAAGCTGATGGGAAAGGTTTGGAGGGTTGCGCATTCGCGCACGGTGGCCCGGCGGTAGCCCGTGCCTGTCGAGCCGCGGATCACCAGCGTCTCCCGGCCCAATTGGGTTGCCACTACCGTGCGGGTTTTGCTTTTCCGGATTCTTTCTGACTCCTCCTCCGACAAGCGGACATGGTGGAAGTGATCCGCCAATTCGCGACCGTCTAATGGAAACCCGTAATTGGGGTCGGTGACGGCGCCTCTTGGGCGGAGTTCCGGGTTCGGCAACGCCTGAAGGATATCCCCCAACGTCCGCCATGGTTTGAGCCCCGAACTCCAATTGAAAAGCGTTTCCTGGCTGGTCCCGGAGCAATCTGGCTCGGGAACGGGGTAATTACCGATCAGATAGCGCCGCCGCAGCTGCGGCACGCCATAGTCAGCGCAATTGAATTCTTGCCGCACTGGAACCGGGAGAACCCCCGGTTTATCGATCCCGATCCAGCTCAAGGGGATGGCATCTGGAAGATGGAGCGCGATACGGGGAACATTTTCCATGATCCAATACCTGGGGTTCCTTTCGTAAACAACACGCAGGGAGGCTTGCACCAGCCTGAGCCCCTCCAAGACGTTCGCCCGGCTGCCTTTGGAGGATGAAAAATTGACGCAGGGAGGCCCCCCTACCAGGATATCGAAATCGGGGATTCCCGCGGAATCCAGCGCGGTTGCATCGGCCTTGATCGCCTTTGCGTCAGGGTGGTTGTGCTGGAAAGTTGCAACCGCGGCCGCGTTGTTGTCCAAGCCATAAACGATATCGAAGCCCGCCAATTGGAATCCTTCCGAGATGCCACCTGGGCCGCAAAACAAATCTGCAACGCGCAATTTTTTCGGGTGATCAGCCACTGCCATTATTTTAAATTATGCCCGGCCGGAAGCAGATCTTTCAGCCCGCTCCAAAGCCCCTGCTTCACTGTAACTGACATTTTGGCGATAATTTTAGTGGGTTTCGCCACCGTGCCGGGCGGTTT
>CAYPCQ010000107.1:157-31558 GCA_964409245.1 uncultured Verrucomicrobiota bacterium | reverse complement strand
ATTTCTCCAGCGCCTCTTTCCACGGGCTGTCGAACTGATCGTTTTCGCTTTTCATCGCCAAATGGCGTTTCGTCAGGGCTGGGACAGAAGGCTACCGCCCGCTGGCGGACTGTCAATCGCCGGTTTTACATGGCGCGCGGCGGCCCGGCATGGCGCCAGAAAACCGCCCCCGGAAGCGGGCCGCCCGGAGGCCGGGCGCGCGGCGGGTCACCGGGGGATGCCGGGCGCGATGACCACCCGGAAGCCGATGGCGAAATCGCGCGTGCCGGGCGGGTAAAACATGCGGTTGGCCGAGCGGCAATACTTGGCCTCATCGTAGAAACAGCCGCCGCGCACCACCCGCTGCAGCCCCAGGCTGGGACCGGTGGGATCGGCCAGTTGATCCGCCAGATACGGCGCCAGATACCAATCCCAGCACCACTCGTACACGTTGCCGTGGAGGTCGGAAAGGCCGGTGATATTGGGCCGGCGTTTTTCAACCGGGTGGGTGGCATCGCCGGCGTTGGTTTTGAACCAGGCGAATTCCGGCAGCCAGCCATAGTCCAAATCGTCGCCAAAGCTGAACCGGTTGGTGACGCCGCCCCGGGAGGCGAATTCCCACTCCGCCTCCGTGGGCAGGCGGATGACGTATCCGGCGGGCAGACGCCCGGCCTGTTCCTCCAGGGCGGTGAGCCGGCGGCAATATTCATTCGCCTCCTCCCAGCTCACATAGTAGATGGGATGGCGATCCCCCTCGCCTTTCAGCGGTTTGGATCGGTCCACCCGGTCGCGCTGCTGCGCCACCGTGGCGCCCATCACCGCGAGCCATTCAGCCTGGGTGACCTCGTGGACGCCCATGTGGAATCCCCGGGTAATGGCCACCCGCCGCAGCGGGCCTTCGTCCGTGTCGCGGTCTTTTTCGGTGGCGGGGCTGCCCATGGTGAAAATCCCCCCCGCGATCCATCGCCAGCGGGTTGGATCCGGCTGCGGCAGCACCACCGTGACTTTAACGGCCAGGGTGGCCGAGGTGGAAACCATCCCCACCGGGTTGCTGACGATCACCCGGTAAAGCCCGGCCAGGTTGGTCGCGGCCGCGGGAATCACCAGTTCCGGGCTCCGCACGCCGGTGAAAACGGCCGATTCCGCCAGGCTGGCGCCATCCAGCTGCCATTGGTATGCCAGCGGCGCGGTGCCGGTGGCGCTGACGCTGAAGACCGCCCGGGAACCGGCCTCAACCACCTGGTTGGTGGGGGCCGAGAGGATCCGCGGGGGCGACAGCACCCGGAGGAAAACCGGCTGGCTGGCCACCGTTCCGCCGCCGTTGGCCACCTCCACGTGGTAATACCCTTGAAAGGCTTCCTGGACATTGGTGAAAACCAGGCTGGCCCGGGTCTGGCCCAGGAGGTAGCTCTCCTCCCCATACCATTGGTAACTGAAGGGCGGCCGGCCGCCGGCCACCACGCTGAAGGCGGCCTGCAATCCCTGGGTGGCCACCAGATCCACCGGCGGCTGGAGGATCACCGGCGGAGCCAGGACTTCGATATACTGCGGTTTCCGCGCCTGCTGGCTCGCCATTCCGGGCCGGGAAACCGTCAAGGTGACGTCGAAAAGCCCCGGCTGCCGGTAGGTGTGGACCGGGTTTTCAAGCTGGCTTCCCGCTCCGTCGCCAAAGTCCCAGGTGTAAACGGCGGAGGCCTTGGTGGCGCCCGCGGCCGCTCCCGGTTCCGCCGAGAGGCGGGAAACCGGCCTCCCAGGGGGGCGATAGGGGGCGGATGGTTTTGCGGATTGGATCCGGTTGATGACCGTGAGGCCGCCCGTGGAGCCGTCGATGGTGAGGACATCCCAATATTCCCCCGTGCCCGTGGTGGGGATGGCAACCGTTTGCACCAAGCCTTCCCCGTCATATACCTGGACCACGGCGCTCGAGTCTCTCAGCTCCCCCGTGCCGCCGGTTTCGTTGAATTGGTGGACGTAATAATGGTAGGCACCCGGGAAAAACCGGTCGATGGTGATGGTTTCCGGCCCGTAGCCATCCTGGCGGTCGAAATCCAGCAGCGCATACGGTGGGGCGTTGCTGGCGCCCCGGTTCGCGCCTTGATACCACACCAGCCAGGATGCGCCCTGGATCTCAGGCGTCTGCAGGCAGGCGTCGAGGTCGGGCGGCCGGGCGCCCCAATTCAGCACCAGCCGCAGGCGTCCGCCATGCACGGGCGACAGGGAGAAATCCAGCCGGCTGCTTTCCCCGGCCCGCAGCGCGAGCCAGGAGTTGGTGTAAGGCAGGTAGCCGCTTTTGCTGGCGGTGATGGTGGACCACGCACCGCTGCTGGCGGACAGGTTCCGGAACTGGACCGTCAAAGGAACCGGGCCAGCCAGGGGATTCGCTGTGAAATCCACCGTTTCCGAGCCAGGTTCCAGGCCGGTTAATTGATAGGCTCCGGAGGCATCGGTGAAAGTCGTCCGCCCCCCGCTGGCCACCGCCGCCTCCGCCACCGGCAGGCCAGTGACGGCATCGGTGACGCGGCCGGCCACCCCCGCCCGGGAATCCATTTCCAGGATCCGGTAAAACCGGGCGGTGGAGTTGATGGGCTCGGCCAGCTCGAGGGCCTTGGCCCCGGCTGGCGCCGCGGCCACCGCCAGCCGTTGCCAGGGCTGGCCCAGGGAGGCGGTGAATTCGGCGGCGTAGGTTTTGCCCGGCAAGGTGTCCCACGCCAGGATCAGCCGCTGGCCGCCGGCCTGGGAGGCGAGGGAAAAACGCAGCGCGGGGGCGGCGGCGCAACCACCCGCCGCCCACAGCCACCCGCCCAGGCCCAATGACCAGAACCAGTTCATCCACCCGGAAGTTTCAAAACAAAAAAAGGGCTGGAAAGGGTTCCAGCCCTGGAAAATACGCCCCGCCCGCGCCTATTTGGCCAGCGGCCCAACCAATTCCACAAAATTGCCATCCGGGTCACGCAGCACGGTCAAGGCCGATTGCCCGCCCAAAGCCACGGGGCTTTTGGCCACCAGCTTGACGCCCGCCGCTTTCACCCGCTCCAGGGCCTTCCCCATATCCTTCACCATGATGGTGAGGTAGCGGAATCCGTATTGGGAATGGAGGAAGCGGTTGTCGGTTTTCTTGGCCGGATAATTGGGCAGCTGAATGATCTTCAGCTTGGTGGCTTGCGGGGCGTCGCCCAGAACCACGATGCGCACCGCCAGGGGCTGGCCATCGCTCAAGCCGGCATCGGTGACCAGGGCGGCCGTGGCCTGGAAGCCCTGGACCTCTTTGAAGCCCACGGCCTGGGTGTAGAATTGCACCGTCTTCTCGGCGTCGCTGACGAACATGCCCAGATCGATGGTGGTGCTGGAGAAATCCCCCGCCGCCGTTTCCGCCGCCGCGGCATCCGTGCCCTGAGCCACCGCTGCCCCCGCCACGAGACCCGCGGCGAGCTGCCCGAATTTGCGTCGATTCATATTCATATGGGATTAATGCGCTGAAAACTTGTGGATGGTCGTTTGCTGATACTTTTCACCCGGCTTCAGGACGATGCTGGGGAAATTCGGATGGTGGATCGAATCCGGGAAATGATCGGCTTCGACGCAGAATCCAAAGTGTTTTTTGTAGATCACGCCGTATTTGCCCTTGAGCGAGCCATCCAGGAAATTGCCCGTGTAAAACTGGAGGCCCGGCTCGGTCGTGTAGAGTTCCATCTGGCGCCCGGATTTGGGCTCGTAAACGCGCAGGGCGAAGCCCAGCTTTTTATCCCCCTTGTTCAGGACGTAATTGTGGTCGTAGCCGCGCGGGTCGTTGGTCAATTGCCCGATGCGCGAGCCGATCACCATCGGCTTGGTGAAATCCATGGGCGTGCCTTTGACCTTCGCCAGCTCGCCGGTGGGGATCAGCGTGTCATCCACGGGCGTGAACCGGTCCGCCGCCAGCGTCATCTGGTGCCCCAGGATATCCCCTTCGCCAGCCAGGTTGAAATACCCGTGGTGCGTCAGATTCAGGATCGTGGTCCTGTCGGTGGACGCCGTGTATTCGATCTTCAGTTCGTTCTTGTCGGTCAGGATATAGGTCACCGTCACCGTGAGATTGCCAGGGTAGCCTTCCTCGCCATTGGGGCTCAGGTAGCTGAATTTGACTGCCACTGAATCCTTCGCTTCCCGGGGCTCGGCCTTCCAAAGGACGCGGTTGAAGCCCTTCAGCCCGCCGTGCAGGCTGTTGGGGCCGTTGTTCACCGCCAGCGTATAATCCTTGCCCTCCAGCGTGAACTTGCCCTTGGCGATCCGGTTGGCCACCCGCCCGATGGTGGAGCCGAAATAAGGATGCTCCCCCTGGAACTGCTGGAGGTTGTCGAAGCCCAGGACGATGTCCCCCAGCTTGCCGTTGCGGTCCGGCGTGTGCAGTTCGGTGCAGATGGCGCCGTAGGTGATCAGCTTGGCCACCATGCCCTTGGCATTGGCCAGCGTGTAGAGATCCACCGTCTTGCCATCCGGCGTCCTGCCATACTCGGATTTCTTGATGGAGCCTTTGCCTTTCTCAGCCGCCTGGGCCGAGAAAACCAGGGCGGAAGAGACCATGGAAACGAAAAAGATGCTCAGTGTTTTGCGCATATGTCAGTCAGTATCTGTTTTCCGCATCCTCGCAAAACCGGGGCTGAAACCAAGCAAAAAAACGGGCTGTCCGATTGCCCCCAGCGGCCAGGCCCATAAAAGCCAGGGCTGCGCCCATCCGTTTCCGGCGGGAACTGCCGCCGACGGACCTGCCTGGATGCCTGAAGCATGAAATGGGAACCGGGAGGCGGGATCCTTCCCTCCGGCGCCTTTGTTTTGTCGTCTTTGCCTGTGGCCATGCTCACTGGGTGACTGGCTGGCGGGGACCGTTTTCCCCATCCGCCAACCGGATCATGGCGGAAATCGGTCATGCAGGCCAGCTTTCCATGGACTGGATGGACTCCATGGGCTGAAAATTTGCGTGGCCCCGGGGAAAAGAGGCGGCCATCCCCGGCAAACCGCCGAAAGGCGTTTGATTCCATTTCCAGCCTTAAGAAAATAACACTGTTAATGCACTGAGACACTTAAGTTCTCACCCTTCTTATCTTTCTTGCCTTCTTGTTTGTGTTCGGCAGCTGTTCGCGAGCTGTTCGCTTACCTGTTCGCCGTTCCGACAGGCGTCCCGGTAAAGGACTGCCATTGAGCGGCTTCGGCCGCCGGTTAGCGGTTCGATCAGCGGTTCGGTTTTTGCCTGTTTCATCCCCGGCTCGTTTTTTCTGGATGCGGGCGGATTGCCTTCGGCGGGCAGGGGACTGCGATTCAAGATTTTCAAAGGCGGGGTTGAATCAACAATCCCAAAGGGGGTTGCGCCGAGATACCCAATTTTTCGCCTGGCATCCATGCGCACGCAGGAGGCCGCAACCCCGTTGGGAGGAGTCCCGGAGGAAACGGAATGGCCACAAAAGGGCACGAAAAAGAAAATGGGGCCCTTTCAGGGCTTGATGAAGGGCTGGCCGGGGCGAAACCCAGGGCGATGCCTTGGGCTGGATTTAAATCGCCCTGTTGGGGATGGCGCGATTGGGAAATACAAAACAACGCCCGGTTCTGGTTTCCTTCAGCGCAAACGGCGCGGCGGTAATCAGGCCCAGTGCCGTGCTTTGGGAAAGTAAGGATCAAAAAACCGTGCAGCCCTGAAAGGCCGGAATCATCGTGCAAAACACGTTCCAGGTGTTCGATCTCAAAAAGACTGATTGAAACCCTTAAAACTGGATCGTTCTTTGAACCACAAACTTCGGTAAATGAATGGATTGCCACCAGGACGATGGGAACTGCTGAGCAGTTGAAAACCCAAGTGGCTAAGGAGCTTGCGGCTTTGAGCAAAGTCCAACTCACGATTTTAGGATCAAAGGCGCGTTTTTTGAGGACGACAGGTGCAAAACATCCCCAATTCCGGTTCCAAAAAATGGGCATGCTCAACGGGCAGTGGCAGGGTGATTTTCTGTGGACTAGCGCCACCCCAAAGGGTGAAAACCTGCGCGGCGAGGTTGGCGTTGGCTGAAAAAGAGCAATCTCCGCTTAAAAGGCGCCCGCGCCGGGAAAGGAAAATGGGGAGCATTTTAGTGCTCCCCACTGAAATTCGTCGAATACCTCGCGTGAAACCGGCTATGGCGCATAGGTCACCCGGTAGAACCGCTGGGCGGATTTCGCAGTGACAGTATCCTGAATGGTGAGGATCGCATTCGTCGTGGCGGTATTGGTCACGGTCAGGAGTGATTGCCAGGATGGCTTAATTGGATCAGTTGTGTAATCAACCTGATAAATGGTCTGAGCGGCTGCTTTCCACGACATGACGGTAGTGTTCGGGGGGTTATTCGTGAGGTAGGCTTCCGTAAATTTAACCCCACTGAAGACATTGGTATCCCGGCTGTTGACTGTGCCATCCCCGTCGGAATCAATCACTGAACTGGCCAGCAAAGCCCTATTCACCTGAATGATTTTGCCTCCGGGAAGCGTATAATTGGTGCGGCTGAAAGTACCTGCATACGAAGGAACCCAGACCAACCGGCCGTTAACCTTGCCATTCAGGAGGTCAGGAGAGATGTTTGAATCAGCGAAATAAACCGTCATATCGCTGCCGATATTCAGGCTGGAAACATTGGTGTCGAAACTGTATAACTCCAACCGATCCACATAGAGGGCATTCCGGCCATATAGCTGGGAATTCAGGGGACGCATGAACCCGATCCGAGCCCGGTAATCATTGGTCAAAACCAACTTGCCAAGGGCGGCATTATTGGAGTAGCCCCTTTCAATAGGGCCATAATCGAAACCGGCCCAACGATTGGTCAAATCAGCAAAGCGATATGAGGTAATCCTCATTTCAGTGGACAACAGATCCCCCAAGTATGGCTTCTGCATCATGTTCACACCGTAAGTGGCGATCCAAATATTGGTCTTACCCGAATCAGGACCGCCATCGGAAAGCAGGTAGGGCACATTAAGATTGAGCATGCCGCCGGCGAAGACGCTGGTGTTGCGCACTTTGGCTTCCGAGATATTCAGACCGAGATCGCCGGCCGCGAGCAGGACACTGTCGTCCAATTTCGCCACTTTGGAGGTGATTTCCATATCGCCATCGCCGGCATACAAAAGCCCCCGGGTATTACGAACCTCGCCAGCGTTGATTTTCAAGGGCGAGGCCACCAAAAATGCCAACTGATTGGTGGCGACAAATTCATAGATATCGGTAAGGCTCGTGAAAACGGCAGGATCCACCTTGAGTGCCGGCAAGTTATTGGTGTTGGGATTCGAATTGATGAAGTAATTGTAGGGCTGGCCACCATCGGTGCCAAAATCCCCCTTCGCCACCATCGTGATTTTGCCTTCGTTTGTGAAATTCAACATCCGCGGTGCGATGGCGCGGGACCAGTTGGTGAAGCCATCACCCTGGAGGGTTCCGCCCACTTTCAGATTCTCCGTGTCGAAGAGGACCTTGTTTTGCACGGAGGCGTTGTCGTTCATCACGATGTTGCGCCCGTGCAGGATCAGAGACTCATATTCGACGGGCCAGTCGTTAAAAAATTTGTAATCGACGTATAGCACGTGAAAAGCGATATCAACCGTATTCGTGTTGCCACCGGCATCGACCATTCCGGATTGGTTGGTCCACACCGTGCTGTATACTGCAAAGGTACCGTAAAGCCGGCTGATGGTCGGAGTGACCATACCAGACATGACGATATCCGAACGGTTGTCGCCCAACTCCAGGCGCATATAAGGGGCATCCAGCAAGGCGTTGGTGGCGCTGATCAGGTTGGTGGCACGGATGCTCAGGTAACGATCCGCCCGGATCCGTGCTTCGGTCAAATCCAAGTTGCCGGCCTCGATCTCCACCCGGGCCGGATAATTGGTCACGCTGGCCAGGCCACCCGCTCCCGGATTGACGAACATGTTGCTGCGCCAAAAACTATAAGTCCCACTGCTATTGTTGGAAACCACCGGCCCCACATTGGCGGAATAGGCGAGCCAGGTGTTCGTCACCAACTTGTTCGAGTAGGTCGCACTGTCGTAAATCAGGGTATTGGTATAAACGGCGTTGGTTTGCAGATCCGCTCTGAAGGGAGCAGTCGTCCGGTAAAAACGAATCCCATCGACTCCAATGATATTGCCTGCGGAGTTGGTCAGGAAATCATTGGTGCCCAGCGAAGGGGAGCGATCCACCACGGTGAAGTAGTAGGTCACGTTAGTCCCCCGCACAGCATCCCAAACCGGCGCCGCCAATTGCACCACGCCACTGGCAAAGTCACTGCCAAACCCTCTTTGGAAACCGGCCTTGAGATCGAGATTTGAAACCCACATGTTGGTGGCGACATAAATCGTCTGGACAATCCAATTGCTCGGTGTGGGAGCGTTGGTATAAACAAAGGCCGTCCAATTGGATCTGGTGTTATAAATGGGGAGGGTAATCTGGCTGCCACCAAAACCACCCGGGTTGGAACCACCATCGTAAACCACGTGGGACGGAGTTGATGGCGCAGCATTGGACGAAAAATTGAAGACAGTAGACAGGTCACGAATGGAGTTCGTATCCATGCCATAATAAACCAATTCCGAACCGTCGGAGGGATAGATGGATGGATGATCGCCCACGTTATATCCCACCGTAGAGATGCCACCCCGATAAAGGTTCACGTTCTGCCCTTCAAGCCGGACCATGCCGCCGCCGTCGGCAATCAGGAACCCGGTATTGATGATGTTGGTGGCATTGACACTCAGGAACAATCCGTTAATTTCCCCCTGATTATCAAATCTTTGTGCAGCAAGCGGGATGCCGTTGGTTTCAAACCGGAAAATAAACCCATAGGTGTCGGCCATATAACCGCTGGCCAAGTTAAGGTAATTCAGGGTGTTTTCGGTCCGGAAGGCGTAATTGGCCGGAGTTTCAAAGCCCGCATAGTCGTCCAAGCCGGTGCCGACCGAATCCCAAGTCAAATCGAACCAACCGCCGTTAATGAAACTGGTCGCATCCACTTGCGGCGCGCTGACCACCGTACTCATGTTCCGGTATTCAGGCATGGTTTGGCCTTGTGCCAAAACCGCCAGACCGGCACTGAACCAAATCGATAAAATCCGCCTTTTCATATCAATAAAGGGAAATTGTTCACTAATAGCCTAAAATCTGCCGTTCCAAGGCCTTGATGCTGGTGCCGAGCGGGAATGCCACTGGCTCGTTGGTGGAGCCGTCAAAAGCACCCCAAGCAAACCAAACCCGGCCACCCGGCGCCGAGGCAGATTCGGAGATAAAACCGGGGCCATTGCTGAACCACGGCCCGATCTTGTTGAAGGCGATGATGTTTCCCGACTGCATATTGCCGGGGCCATCCAGGACTACCGTGCCATTCAAAGCATCATTGTTGATCTTGGCGGCCGCCGTGATCAAGGCGACCAAAGGCTCATTATTGCCATCAAGCCCGACATCCTGCGCGGCAAAAACCAAGTCCGGGGCAGCGACAATGCGCATGGCCTTTTGCTGGTAGGTGACTCCGTTGGTGATGTAAGTGTCAGTGAACTCATTGGTGGCATTGACCCAAAAGCCTACCATCGAATCGTAATTAGCCCGTTGGAAGGTTATTTTCTCCTGGCCAGCCCGGAGGGCGGTGGTGACGAAAACGGCGCCGTTGGTGCCCGAAACCGTATTCGTGTTGCTCACTAAACTGTTCGTCCCCACCGCATTGGTGGAAATGGGATACCAATTGGTGGAAATGGTGAAGGTGCCACCGCTGGCATTGGTGTAGCCCCAAGGATTCCAGGATCCCCACACGTTCGTGGAAGATTGGACATCGGCCGGCAAAGTTTCCACATTGAAATTATTGGCCCGGTAGATGTAGCGCAATCCCCCCGCATCGTCCCGGGTAAGGCCGGTGTAGAACTGGCCCACCACCAGCGTATGATCAGCGACGGCGGCGAAGGATGGCTTCAACGGATCCACTGGATAGATCACAGGATAAGTCAAGTGGGTCGGCGTATCTTGATGAAACATGCGATAGGTGTAAAGCTGGCCATTAACATAGCTGGAGGGTTCCCAAGTCTCGGGATCGAAGTTGCGTTTGATGATGATCCAATGAGGCCGGGGGACATCATCATGCCACTCGTTGCGGATGGTCCAAACATAGCGTTCCGGGGTCGCCAAGCCGAGCATGGCCACCATCTGGGACAAAGCGAAACTTTTTAAATCGGCCAACCCCAGGGCGGAAGCCCGGTAATTGACCCGGGTGGTGCTTAAAGGGAACTTGGCCAAATCCATCGCGGAAGCAGGCGGCAAGTCGTTGAGGATCTTCATGGCCTTCTCAATTTCAACCACGCCCCGTTCGCCAAAATAATTCAGGAAGGACTCGTCGAAGGTGTAAACCAAGGTGGGGACATTCCAACGGTATTCTTCACCCAAATTCATCGGCCCACCCCACATATCGCCGGTGAGCTGATAATTCCGATCAGCAGTTTGCCAGGCAGGGAAAGGTCCGATCAAGGTGAAGGCTTCAGCGCTGAAAGCCGCAGCCAGGGTCAGCGAAGCCACCAATAAATTTTTGCAGAAACGCAGCATAATAAAAAATCGTTCGGCTTTTCGTATCAACGCAACCGGACAACCCGGTAGTAAGCGGTGCCATCCAAGCGGTCAACCGCCACCGAATCCTGGGTGCCGGCCGCGAAGCGCAGATCGCCAAGGGCGGCCCAAGCCTGGAAGTCAGTGGAGGTTTGCACCTGGTAAACGCTGCCCGGTTGGGTATTCCAACCCAGCTTCCAGCCTTGGGAGGTTTCGGTGAGGGTGGTTTTCAGGGAACTGGCGGAATCCTTGGGGTTGGTGCCCGCCAGGAATTCATCCGAAGTGCTGGCGCCATCGCCATCGGTGTCGGCTTTGGCCTCGGGCCACTTGGTGGAATCAGTGCCGTAAAACTGCACCAGCCATTCAAACGGGATGCCATCGTTCCGGACCATGCTCCAAGTGGTGGCGGAGGAGGAATCCGACACGGGAGAGCGCCGGCCATCGGCCAGTTGATAAAGCACCTTGAAACGATGCGTGCCGCCGGGATTCAATCCGCCCCAGTTGTATAAGTTTTTCATCACTCTCATGGGCTGGCTGCCGTCATCCATGTAAACCTCGTAATGATCGATATTGAGGCCGGTCATGGGCGCCCAAGTGACGCTCAAATTATTGGGGCCAATCACCGAAACGAAGGGTGTGCCCGGCTTGGCCAGCTCGGCCGCGGCACCGGCCGAATATTGCTGGGCGAACAAGTCGAATTGAATGGCGCCTGCGACATAGCCCGTCCAAGTGGCCAGAAACCGATCCGCCCCATCCGAGGCAACCGCCGGTTCCATCTGTTTGCCGACGGTGGTGGTGTTGACACGGAATTCCTCTCCAACGGGCTGGGCTGAGAAATCGATGGCCCGGCCGTAAACACCCTCCCAGGAACCATCCTGCAGCAGGCTGGTCCAGAGCACCAAGGCCTTGCTGGCGCCCGCGCTGATTTGCGCACCGACCTGATCGCCATACGTGGTGGCGTTGATCGAGGTTGTGTTACCGGCCGGCTGGCCGTCATTGCCGAAAGCACGCGCAAAAACATCCCAACTCCGGGTGGATTCATCACCGTCCTTCTGGCTCCACACGGCGGCGAACCCGCCCTGGGGCAGCGCCGCCAATCCGGGATTGGCACAAACCGTATCGGTGGTGTTCATCTGGAACTCGCTGCCGATGGGCGTCCCCGCCGGGGAGAATAGGCGCCCGTAGATATCCACGGTTTGCGGCTTGCGCTGCTGCTCGGAAGCCCAGGCGATGACCACGTTTCCGCTGCCCAAGGTGGCGATGGCTGGTGACTTTTGGTTGAAATCGCTGAATTGGTTGACCTGGAATTCGGCCCCGAGCGGGACGCCAGCGGCCGAAAACTTGCGGCCGAAAATCCCTTGCATTTCGCCATCCTGCCCGTAGCTGGACCAAACCACCAATACACTGCCGTCCGCGAGACCGGCAACCGCCGGATCCTGCTGGTGCTCTTTGGTGTAGGTATTGACCTGCACCTCCGGCCCCGCAAAGGTAAAGGTAGGCGTGAGGAAACGGGCGAAAATGCGGGTGAAACCATTCACTCCACCCTGCCAGACAAACACCGCCCCGCCATTGGCAAGCAAAGCCGCCCGGGGATTTTCCTGGTCGCCCGCCGCCAGGGAGTTGACGAGGAAGGGAGCCATCACCGGCGAAAAATTCCGGTCGAGGCGCACGGCGCCAATGCCAGCGCCGTCGCTGTCCATGGCACCATCCTGCCAAACCAGAACTCCGCCGGATTGGCTGGCGGCCAATTGGGGCTTCACCTGGTCACCAGAAAGGGGGCCGGGAATGACATATTCCGCGCCTTGGGGAAGCAAAGCGGGCTGGGCGGCAGCCAGGCTGACCCCACCGCATAACAGCCCGCAAAGGGCATAACTATTAACCGTGCGCATGGTTGCTAACATAAAACTGATTTTTTCTAACAAACCGTCGCGGCGTTGTCCACACATCTCGATTACTTTTCAAAACAATTCCGCCTGCCGCGGACCTGCGGACGGCAAAGCCGCCAGCAGCGACTTGAAACCCCAACGGCCATACAATTCCCGCAAGCGATCCACATCTCCGGGCTTGATGCTGACTCTATCCAAATCCAAAACACCTGGCAACTGGTCATTCAATTTGATGAGCCTTTGATTGCGGCGGATATCCGGCTCCGCCGCCTGGATTCGCTCCCGCAAAGACTCCGGCTGGAGTTGGGCCAACTGCCCCAGCAAGCCGTCACACGTCCGATAATGCAGTAAGAGTCTGGTAGCATTTTTCGGGCCAACACCTCGAACACCGGGAATGTTGTCAACTGCATCCCCGATCAGACTGAGCCAATCCACCACCTGATCCGGTTGGACCCCCGTCTTTTGGACAACTTGTTCAATGCCGCGAACTTGGGGGTCGGGATCGCCGGGATTCCACAATCCGACCAGGGGCGAAACCAACTGCATGAAATCCTTGTCTGAACTGGCGACAATGACGGGCAAATCAATGGCCACAGCCTGGTGGGCCATGGTGGCAATCCAATCGTCAGCCTCGACTCCATCCTGCCGGTCGAAAGCGATGCGGGCGGCCGTTAAATAGGTCTCAATTTCACTGAATTGCGCCACCAAATCCGGCGGAGTGGGCGGCCGCTGGGCCTTGTAGGCCGGCAAAGCTGCGACCCGTTCCGCCGCCAAACCACCATCCCACGCCACCAGCAAATGGGACGGTTTCAAGCTGGCCAGAATCCGGTCGATCGCTTTGATGAAACCAAAAACCGCATTGGTGGGACGGCCATCGGGAGCGGACAGTGTGGAAATCGCGTAAAATGCGCGAAATGCATACGCATGCCCGTCCACAATCACCAACCGGCGGACAGCGGCGGCAGGCGAGGCAGTGGAATTTGTATATGGGACTCCGGCCATCAGCAACCCTTAAGCGTTTCAGCCAAGCCGGATCTTTCCAACTTGGCTGACAACATCAAAAAATGTCCCGCCACAGCGGGCGTTTATGACTCTACTTGGCCGGCGGCTGATTCTCTTGAGCCTGCCTCGGCGGAGCGATCATGGAGGGATCAAACGGAAGGTTGTCCTCCGTGTGCACCCGATTGCCGGCCGGATCGATGATCTTGGCCGTCACGAACACCACCAGGTTTTTCTTGGCGCTGCCGCTGGACTCGCTGCGGAACAGGCGCCCAATGAGCGGGATGTCGCCCAGCACGGGAACCTTGTCTTTCTGGCGGCGGACATCATCGGAGATCAAACCGCCGAGCACCACCGTCTGGCCATCCCACACGGTCACGCTGGTGGTGATCTGGCGGACGAGGAAACGGGGCAGCGGGATGGGGCTGCGGGCCTGGCCGGCCTGGGCCTGAATGGAGGCCTCAAACCGCTGGGCATCCGGGATGTCAGGATTGCCGTAGCCGAGGAAGTCCAGAATGGAGGGGATCAGGGTTAGCTGAATCGTGTAGCCATCGGCCGAAACGTAGGGGATCACATCGAGCGTGGGACCGGTGGGGATCGGTATGGGCTGGGGCTGCAAAATCGGCAGCGCTTGCGCCTGCTGCACCACTCCGCCCCCGGACACTCCGCCCCCGGCGGCCACCCCACCGCCCTGCTGGCTGGTGGAAGCATTCACGCTGGCCAGAATCTGGCGATGAACCGTGATCTGGATCTGCGCCTGCCGTCCGCTCAAGGTCGTGACGCTCGGGGCGGACATGACATCCACTCCAGAGCGCGTTTCCATGGCATGGATCACCATGCGGAATTGGGGATCGGTGAGAATGCCCGAAACCGTGCCAACCGCAGGATAATTATTGTTCAAACCGCCCGTGATCAAGCCATCGGAAGCACTCTGAGCCACAGTGCCGGGACCGCCGGAACCCGGGAAAATCCCGGTGGGATTGGCATCCGAAGCGGCCGATTGATAGGAGGGAGCGGTACCGCCCGAGATGCCGATTTTGCCATTGGAAGCGAGGGTATTCCCCAGCAGCCAGTCAAAACCGAGGGCTTTGTTGTCATCCTGGCTGACCTCCACAAACTTGGATTCCAAGGCCACCTGAGGCGGAGGCAGATTCAAGGCTTGAATGGCCTGTTCGATCAAATCCAACTCATCCATGGTGGCCCGCACGAAGAGTATGCCGGTGCGGTCATTGAAGAACATGGGGCGGATCAACTGGCTATTGCCGCCTTGCTGACCCTGCTGACCCTGCTGGCCATAGCCGCCACCCATGCCCATGCCGCCCATGCCGCCCATGCCGCCCATGCCACCCATGCCGCCGCCCATGCCGCCACCCATGCTGCCGCCGAAATTCACACCCGTAGCCGAAGAGAAGAACATGCGGACCACGTTCTGGATATCCATCGTCATGGTGAGCCGGGTAACGCCGGACAAACCGCCGCCACCCATCATACCGCCCATGCCGCCACCCATGCCGCCCATGCCACCGCCCATGCCGCCCATCATGCCGCCGCCCATGCCACCCATCATGCCGCCGCCCATGCCGCCGCCCATGCCACCCATCATGCCGCCGCTCATGCCAGCCACAAAGACGCGGGGGATTTCACCGCCGGTGCCGCCCCCGCCGCCCATGCCGCCGCCCATGCCGCCGCCCATGCCACCGCCCATGCCACCGCCCATGCCGCCGCCCATGCCGCCGCCCATGCCGCCAGAGGAGCCGCTGCTCGCAGTGGGCACGGCTTGAATGGAACTGACGCTTTCCAAACCTTGGATGAAGGTATTGGGATCGACGCGGAAGGTCTTGTTGTAAAGCTGGGCTTGCTCGGGAACCTTTTGGGAGAAAACGATGCCGTAGTCTTCAATGGAGACTTTGATCCCGGCGAACAACTCCGGATTCTGAATGCCAGGACCGGGTTTGGCCACCTTAAGCAAGAAGTCGATTAAGTGACCCAGTTGGATGTTCCGCGGAACTGGTTGGAAATTGATCAATACGTCGCGACCCAAATCCTTGATCGTGGCATAGGACGGAGTCTGGTTGGCCATCGGCAAACCCGTATTAGGGTCAACCTGGGGCATATTCATCTGATTCTGGTTATTGTTCTGGTACGTCATCGGATTGGGTTTATCCACCTGGGAGCTGACAATGAAATTAACCCCTTCCTTCTCCGGATCACGGATGCGGGCCTGCTCGGCCAATTCCTTCAAAACTTCGCCCAATTCCAAGTCAGTAGTCTTGTCTTTAAATGGCAATTCATCGAAGAAAATACGCTCCAGTTTGCGCTGGATGGCCTGCCGGCCTTTGCCGGTGTAGATGCGGTTGGTTTTGGCGAACGGATTGCCTTCCGGGAGAACCACACCTTTCATGGGCGAATTCCAAGCCTCTTCAACCTTCACCATTTTCTCCTTGGAGGTGAGGCCGCGGCGGGAAGCCTCCTGGGCAAACTTACGTTCCTTGACCAAGCCCGAGTAGTAGATCGCGGCCGGATTACCCGGATCCATCTTGATGGCCTTAATGAGTTCAGCTTCCGCCTTCTCCAGGTTGCCAGCTTCAAAGAACAACTTCCCGTCCTGCACATGAGTGGCAGCGTTTAAGGTGTTAGTCCGCAGCTCAGGGATCAACGCCTGCGCCTCCTGGCTTGGCTCGCGTCCCTGGCGGAGAGCCAAAGCTTTTTCCAGATTTTTCTTCATCTGCAACGCGGCGGGGTTCTTGGGATCCATACCTAACAAGTGATCCACCCGGCCCAAGGCGGTGCGGATGCTCTGGCCATTGCCCCGCTGTTCCTCCTGGTGAGCTAGTTTGAGGGTATTGTCGGTATAACCAGCCAGCAAAATGGGCCATTCGTTCTCCAAACCCACCCCACCCGTGCGCTGAAAAGCGGCATACGCATCACCAAAATATTTGTCCGCCGCCAGCAGATCCCCGGCCTTTTGAGCGGCTTGCGCCTCCACCAGGAACACGCGGCATTGCCGCTGGTCTTCCTGCCGCTTAACCGCCTCCTCTTCAGCAGTTTGCGCGGGTTGGGCACTTTGAGCGTGGAGAGCGGGTGCGGATAGTAATATAATCGCACTGAGGAAGGCAATGGCGCCATTCATGGTGAGTCTGGTTAATGGTTTTACTGCAATCATAAAAAATTTAGTTACTGCGCCGCTTTATATTTTAAATTCACTCGTTTGCCTGAACTCGACGATATTACTACTTCGTTGGAACGGATATCAACGATTTTGTTCGTTTCGGAGGGATCAAAATTGAAATTATGCCCCACGCGCAACTGGTTGAACGAACGGGGTCCGGGAGGCAGCGGATAGGTGAGATCCACCGCGTATCCTTCGACGGCAGAATAGGGCTTTTCCTTGGAGACGACCGCTGTTTTCCCATCGTTCAGCTGGACCGTAAATTCGGTGGGGTTCTCAGGTTCCGGCCCCACGCTTAAGAGGCGGAAAGTGTCCACTTTTTCCTGCAGCTTGACAAAGGCCACCGTTTTGCCCCGGAGATTGGGATTCTGGTTGGTTTCCTGAATCACACCGATTTTGTATTTATCGGCGATGAACCCTTCAAAGGTAAGCAGGAAATTCAGCGGAGCAATCCGGTCAATGCGGATCGCGCCGAGGCCCACCCCGTTCGGATTGGTGATCTTGGTGAGGGATTTATCCTGCTTGCGCAGCCAGATAACCGGGTTGAAAAGGTTGTGCGGCCAAGCCAGATCGGCCGGCTTCAGGTTGTCCAGGCTGGAGAGCAGCAGCTCATTGGTGCTGAGGTCCAGCGGGCCAAAAGCGTTGGTGGAGGCGGGTGGCGCCGCCAAAGCCTCCACGGTCGCCGGCACTTTCATGGGCAGGATGAACACGGCTACCGCCACTGCCGCCAGCACTACCACCAGCACCAGTTTTTCGTAGTGATTTTTAAGAAACTCCATCGCTCTTCTTTTCGGTTGGATTCTGAGTGGCTTTTTGTGCAGGCATGAGCCTGATGACTTCGACCGTCAAAGTCACATTAAAAGGTTTATCCTCGATCACCGGCCCGTTTTTACGGGTGGAGGTGCCGGGCGCCGGGGTGGCTGGCGCCTGGGGCGTCATGGGGGGCCGCCGCATGCCCATGCCGTAGCGCCCCATCATGGCGGGATTCATCATGCCGTAGCGGGACATCATCGCCATGCGGGGGTCCATCCCGCCGGTGGCATCGGTCTGGTCCAGATTTTCCGTTTCCCCACCGAGCACCTTCATCCATTTGACTTGGAGGCCGTTCGAAGAGCGGGCCAGGCCATCCAGGACTGCCGCCAGCTGTTCCGAGGTGCAGCGGAAAGTGACCTCATAAGGCAGCACCAAAGCCTGGGGCGATTCATTGGTGGCGATGGCGCGCTGGGGAGGTGGCAGGATATCCTGCGATTGCGCGCCGGAAGTGGGATCCTCGGAGGTGTGGGTGGGCGCGCGCTGGACTTTGGTGATCTCGTAAATCCCCGACTGGAACAACACCCCGCACATATTCCGCACATCGGTCACCTGGGTGATCAGCTTGGGCAAGGCGGAAGCTTCAAACTGGAGCTGCTCCTTCTGGGCGCTGAAGCCGAAAGCGAAGTTGGTCGGCACCGTCACATTGGCAGCCCGGGCGGCGGTGTGCAGATCCGCCAGGGTCGTGGCCAAAAAAACGCTGAACCGGTTGGTCAGTTCAGGGGTCATGGCCACCGTCTTGGGGAAGAATTTCAGGCAGCGGTCCATGTACCCTTGCAACTGCTGCTGCTGCTGCCTGGCAAACTTCACGTTTTCCTGATTGGGGAAAGGGTTCTTGCCCACGAACTCCTGCAGGGTTTGCTGGGCGGTGGCCAGCTCGGCGTCGGCGTCTTTATCCGCCGAAATCCTGGTGAACAAGTAAAACCCAGCCCCACCGAGGGCGACCAGCACCACCACTCCGCTGATCACCAAAGCCATGTTGCGTTTGATCCAATCCATAAAACTACAATTTGATCGGCTGTTTCAGTTTGAGCACCACATCGAAGCTGAACGTGTCGTCGTTCGGATCCGGATTGGTGAAGGTTTTGCCCAAGGTGGTATCCGGGGCAAACCAGTTGGTGCGCGACAGCAGTTGCGCCTTGAATTCATTGATGAGAACCTCGTTGGCAGCGTCGGAGAAGCGCTTCAAGTTCACGGCGGTGCAGGTGAGGTTGATCGTGGTCACCTCGTTGGTATTCACCTTCGCGGCCGCAGGCTCCTCCGCCGCAGGCGCGGCAGCGGCAGCGGCCATCTGGGGCAAGCCGTAGCGCTTCATCATTTCCGGGCTCATCATCATGTAAGGACTCATGCGCGACATGCCACTGGATTGAGCGGTGACTTCCACCTGGTCATTGGCTCCCGGAACATCGGGGGTGAGCTTGTTGATCCAAACGCCGGAGGCGATGTTTTTCGCCTTCAGATCGGGCAGCGACTCCACCCGCGCTTCCGTGGTTTGGAGGCAGGAGCGCAGCTCCTTCAGAACCTCAATCCAAAAAACCCGGTTGCTCAGCCAAAGGCTGACCTTTTCGGAATCTTTTTTGATCCGCTCGATGGATTGCATTTCGTTGTCCAGCTGGCCTTCCCAAATCTGCTTCAAAGGGTCCGCTTCGCTCTGGATTTTGGCGGCGTTGTCTTTCTTGGCCGTGACCACCTTGGCGTCGTAGAACCAGCCGATCGCCAGCAAGGCGCAAACCAGGCTGACCGCCGTGGCGATGAAATACGGTTTCTTGGCGTTGAACTGCTGGCGCTGGAGGATGCTCTTGGGGATCAGGTTCAGCTCAATGGGGCACTGGGCGATGCTGCGCAAGCCCAAACCGACCACTTCGCCCAAGGAATGGGCCACTTTGGCCAGATCCTCAAGGTTGACCGCCGCATCAATCTGGATGTTGCGGAGCGGATTGTAATACTCGACCTGGACGTTGAGCTTCTCCTGGAAAAACTGGGAGGTATAGGGCATGACCGAGGCGCCGCCGGCCATGAACAGGCGCTGGGGCGCTCCCCCACCCTGCTGGCCGCGGTAAAACTGCATGGTCTGATTCACCTGGATGTGCAACCGGGTCATCACCTGCCGGGCCACCTTGGCGATCTGCGCCTGCTGGGGATTTTCCGGCTCTTCGTAAGCCCCCCCGAGACTGACAAAACCCTCGGCAATCTTGAATTGCTCGGCCTTGATGAACGGCATGCGGGCTTCGTTGGCAAAATCCTGGGTGATCGAATTGGCGCCAATGTTGACGCCGCGGGAACTGGATTTGCCCTTTTCAAAAAACAACACATTGCTGGTCTTCGCGCCGATGTCCAGCAGCATGGAGCAGCCATCGGGATCGCCGTAGTTGTAACGGAAGGAATTGCAGAGGGCGGCGGGCGCCACATCCACCAATTGCAGGCGCAAACCGGCGTGGTCGCACATCCGGAACAGGCCTTCAACGATTTCCGACTTGATGGCCACCAGGAAAACTTCAAGCTCGCCGGAAGGCAGGTTGCCGGTCACCTGGTAATTCCAGACGACCTCCTCCAGCGGGAACGGGACATTCTGCTGCGCCTCGTATTGGATGATCTGCGTGACTTTGGAGCTATCCACTGGCGGCAGTTTGACGTATTTGGAAAAGACCTGGTAGCCGGGCGCGGAAGCATAGGCGACTTTGGCGGTGAAACCGCGCTCCGCTATCAGTTCCTGGAGAGCGCGCTGCACGACCCCTTCGCGGGCGGAATCCTGGGATCCCGCCAAGCCCAAGGCTTTGACGCCAAAATTTTTGAGGCACAGGGTGCTGGCATCGGTCTGCTCAAACTCAGCCGCTTTCAGGGTCCCTGCCCCAAAATCGAGGCATAGGAATGTCTTCGATTTTAACATTTAATTCAGTGCGTTCACCTTCAACGCTGGTTAGCCCACACGGGCAATCCCCACTTCGCGCGGAAATATGAAGCGGCGATGGGGTTACCCGAATTATCGGGCTGGGTCAAACACAAAAACATCGTCGCCGGGTATTTTGCCGGAATATTCATGATCCGCCCAGAATTTTTTGCCGGAAATAAGGAATGGTGCGCCCCAGCCCTTCCGCCAGGCTGACGCGCGGCTCCCAATCCAAAAGCTGCTTCGCCCGCGAAATATCCGGCTTCCGCTGGCGGGGATCGTCCTGCGGCAACGGCTTGAAAACCAGCTCGCTGCGGGAGCCCGTCAACCGGATGATTTCCCGGGCGAACTCAAGGACGGTTTTTTCATCCGGATTGCCAATGTTGACCGGCTGGCTGGCATCGCTCATCATCAAACGGTAAATGCCTTCCACCAGATCCGTGTGGAAACAAAAACTGCGGGTCTGGCTGCCATCCCCGAAAACCGTGAGCGGCTCATGGCGGAGCGCCTGCCCCAGCAGCGAGGGGACCACCCGGCCATCATCAACCCGCATGCGCGGGCCGTAAGTGTTGAAAATGCGCACAATCCGGGTCTGGATGCCATGCTGGCGATGGTAGGCCATCGTGATCGCCTCGGCGAAACGCTTGGCTTCGTCATAGCATCCCCGGGGGCCAATGCTGTTGACGTTGCCCCAGTATTCCTCGGTTTGGGGATGCACCAGGGGATCCCCGTAGATCTCCGAGGTGGAAGTGAGCAAGAACCGGGCGTTTTTGTGGCGCGCCAGGCCGAGGGCTTTATGAGTTCCCAAGGCCCCCACTTTGAGGGTTTGGATGGGCAATTCCAAATAATCGACCGGGCTGGCAGGAGAGGCAAAATGCCAGACATAATCCACCGGCGAATCCAGGAACAGAAACTCGGTCACGTCCTGCTGGATGAACTTAAACTTCTCATGGCCAGCGTGATGCGCTATATTTTCAACGCTGCCCGTCACCAGGTTATCCATAACAATGACCCGGTGCCCCCGCTCCAGCAGATAATCCACCAGGTGGGAACCCAAAAAACCGGCGCCGCCAGTCACTACCGACACTGGCGATCCATCCGGTTTGGCCGGGTCTGTTGTTTTATAAAGCATGCTAATCCACTACTGGCGCCAAAATCAGGTAACCCTTTTCCATTCTTTAGCGTCTACATAGTTAACTGGCGTTTAGTGACCAGTGTCAAGCCGACATTCCCAAAGGAATGCCGAGACGGGCTTATCTGCATTTACAGCGGCTTTCATGCCAAGCGGATGCGCATTTCAAAAGTTCCTTGGGATTATCGGTAAAAACCGGTCGTGAAGCGCTGCCGCGAGGTTCGAGTTTTTCTCCTTCAACCTGCCCCCAGCAGCATGGACGGATTCCCGCGACGGGAGTGAAAACGATTGCGCCACAGGTTATTGCACACGCCTGGGCGGGGATTCTGCGCCGGCCATTTTGCGATCCACGGGCCACCACCAAACCGGTTGCTGAAGAAGATGTTTCAGCCAGCGCCTGCAAGCCTGCTGCCGAAGCTGGGACCGGGAAAGAATGGTTCAGATCGAAAAGCCGCTAAAGGAGCGCATTTTGCGTGAAATTGGAAACTTTAAGGCGATTTATTACCTGGCCCCGGTGCCCGTCAGCACCACCGGCACCGTGCGCACCAGGATTTTGAAATCGAGCCACAGCGACCAATTATCGATATATTCCAGATCCAAGCGCACCCAATCCCGGAAATCTTTGACCTCGTTCCGACCGCTGATCTGCCACAGGCAGGTCAACCCGGGTTTGACGCTCAGGCGCCGGCGGTGGGCCAAATCATTGAACCGCCTGGTTTCATCCACCGGCAAAGGACGGGGCCCGACCAGGCTCATATCGCCGCGCAGCACATTCCATAGCTGAGGGAATTCATCCAGGCTGTAGCGCCGCAGCCAGCGGCCGATGGGGGTGATGCGCGGATCGTTGGTGACCTTGAACACCGGCCCGCTCATCTCGTTCATGACCGCCAGCTCATGTTTGCGCTGGTCGGCGTCGGTGTCCATGGATCGGAATTTGAGCATCGTGAAGGGGCGGCCATTCAACCCGCTGCGCTGCTGCTTGAACAGGATCGGGCCGGGTGAGGTCGCCTTGATGAGGATGGCCACCAAGGCCATGAGCCAGGAAGAAAGAAAAAGAAGAATCGCCGCGATGACCACATCCATCATCTGCTTGACCATGGCCTCCCAATTGTCGCTGGGCGCGGACCGGAACACGAGCATGGGGCGGTCCATCAGATCATCCAGCACGGTTTTGGAAATCTGGGTTTTGAAGAAATCCGCCACCAGCCAGGCCTCCACCCCTTCCAATTCGCAGATCTGGATGGCTTTCTCGATCTGGTTGAAATAGGCGTGGCGGGCATTCAGGATGACCCCGTTGGCGGAATGCTCATGGAGCATTTGCGCCAGGTCATCAATGGGCTGCTGATCCAAATCCAGCACCCCCTGGATATCGATCCGCTCGGTTGGTTTGCTGGTCATTTCCGCCTTGAATCGGGAAATATCGTCCGCCGTGCCAACCAATAAGAAGCGTTTGATCAGCTTCGACTGGCCCCAGGCGCTTTGCACCCAATGACGGAGGAATAATTCCTTGGCCACCACCAGGACGAAGCTGATGGGGCCGAAGAGGACGAAGATGGCGCGGGCCTGGATCTGCACCTTCAAAATGAACATGATGATCATGAGCGCCACGGAGGCCGCCGCACTGGCCCAAAAAACCTGGCGCATCATCAGCCGCCGGGAGGAGAGCCAGGTGCGCGTGTAAAATCCCTGCCACCCCAACAGCAAGGGCCCCAAGGGGAAAATGACCAACAACAACCAGGCGTAATTATCGAAAGGGTGGATCTCCGGCAGCACCCCAAACCAACCGGTCCGCCAGGTGGCCCGGGCATAGTGAGCCGCATAAAAGGCAAGGCTGAAAAGCGCCGCATCCACCAAAATGCGCAGTTGTGAGTAAAGTCGTCGCTGACTGGTCA
Organism: uncultured Verrucomicrobiota bacterium; assembly: GCA_964409245.1. Taxonomy (GTDB): domain Bacteria; phylum Verrucomicrobiota; class Verrucomicrobiia; order Limisphaerales; family UBA1319; genus CAIMWS01. The sequence continues at coordinate 8,231 of CAYPCQ010000107.1, read as the reverse complement.
ACATATGATCGGCATCGCCTGCCCCCTACGGCGCAGCACCTCCCATGCGGCGCAAAAAAACGTGATCCACCTCTATGGCCAATCCGTCATCCGGCCCGCCTGGAAGAGTGCTGGCCGCGGCCCGTGGCCCCTCCCCCCCGGGAGTGATCTGGAATTCCGGCGTGGCCTCCTGGATGAATTCCCGCAGCCGCTGGAAGGTGGCCTCTTCCTGCCCGGGAGCGCACATGGCAAAACAACTGACGTAAGCCCAGCGTTGCAGCTCTCCGCTGCGCAACAAGTGTTTGGCCATGAGCCACATGCGTTCACCGTGCCGGGCCGTCAGCGCGTGCTCTGCCACAAACCAATACAGGTATAATCCTTTGTAAGTTTGAGCCGTGCCAGGAGTGGTTCCAGGGAAGGCCTTATCAGCCGTCAATTTCATGATCGGCAGCTCATACGGCCGGGGCCGCTGCAGGGGAATCAACACCTCCTCGGAAGTGCGGATCTGCCAGCCCTGGCCGGTCAGGCAAAACTGCGGCTTGTGGATGCTGGTCCGATCGCTCCCCATCAGCACATAGGTAAGCTGGATTTGATTGGTTTCCCCGCCGCGGATCCCCGTGTAAACGGAGCGGCGGATCGTGGTATCCGCTGGCAGAAAGTCCACTTCGGCGGGCGTCGGCTGGATCGCTTCGGCGGTATACTCCAAAACCTTGGCGGGCAACTCGGCCCGCAACCCGGGAGCGCCCAACCGCTGGTGCAGTTTGAACCAGACCAGGCAGACGGCCGAAAGCAGGATCAGCCCCAAAGCCGCGCCGTATAAAATCAGGGAGGTTTTCTTCATGCAGCGCCTCCGGTGGGCTGAGCCGGCTCCTCGCGCAACAAACGCCCCAGCAGCAGCAGGCAGACGATGGCCAGCAAAAAGGTGAAATAGCCCGATCCTTCATGGACGCGGTCCCCGGCGGTGCGGCCAAAAGCCTGGGCGGCCATAATGATGCTGGTGATGCGGAGCACGTTGCCCGCGACGGCCAGCGGCAGCGTCATGGCCACCAGCAGCAACCGTTTCCAGGTGGTCTGGAAGGTCACAAAAGCGTAAATGGTGGTCAGGGCAAACATGGCCACCAGGCTGCGCATGCCGCTGCAAGGCGCCGCCACGTCATATTGGTAAAAGCCCCGGGGATCCAGCAGTTGCGTGCCGTCGCGGACCACCGCGATGCCCATGACCTGGCTGCTCAGGAAATGTGAAATCCGGGTGACCACCATGCGGAGCGGAAAGGTGAGCCCCTCGGCCAGGTTGCCCACCGGAATGCAAAAGGCGAACAATACCCAGGGGAAAAAAACGGCTTTCAGCCAGGCCTTGCCCCAAGCCAGGCCCGTCAGGAAATAAAGGCCGGAAAAAAAAGCCACCGCGCTCAATCGTGGCTGCTGGATCAAATAGCCCAGCAGGTGCAAAGCCAGCGAAGCAGCCACCCCAAAGAGGGCCGGCCACCAAGGCTCCTTGGGCAGCGGCAGCCACTCCTTGCGTTTCCACCACCAGATCCCCAGCACCACAAAGGGAATGAGGTTGCCATGGCTATCCTCGGACTGGGGCACGTTGTACGCGTTGCTCAGCCAGCCGAAAAGCGACGCCGTGCGCACGTAGCCAAAGGTGGGATTGCCCCAAAAATGAAAAAGCGCAAACCACGCCCCCAACAAAATCCCCAGCGGGATTTTATCCGGCATGATCCGCCAGCACTGGCTGCTTTCCTGGCGCAATTCTTCGAGCCAGGTCGGTTTATTATCTGTATCGGCCATAATACGGCTTGAGACATATGACAACATCCACCCCTATTTGCTCAATCAAATTATTCGCCGGGAGCATTTTCCGGGTTTCCGGCGGGCGTTTTTGCCATCCCAACCGTGGAAATTTGGAAAATCGCCTTGCCTGCCCAGGGCCAGGCTATTTATATATAGGTACTATCGCATGCGGCCAGGGTTCCAGGACGGGGAAGGATTCCCGCCAGCATTCACCTTGATTGAATTGCTGGTGGTGATCGCCATCATCGCCATCCTGGCCGGTTTGCTGCTGCCCGCGCTCAGCCAGGCCAAGGCGCGGTCCCATACTGCCACCTGCCAGGGAAACCTGCGGCAATGGGGGCTGGCCACCCAGCTCTATGTGGCGGAAAACGACGATTTCCTGCCGGAGGATGGCACGCCCAATCCCCTGGTGTCCTCCACCAATGTGGGGTGGTATATCACCCTGCCCCGCCAGTTGGGCCTGCCGCGCTACCACGACCAGGCCTGGCACACCAATGCCGCCCTTGCGCCCGGCCGCTCGGTCTGGATCTGCCCGGCCAACCGCCGCCGAAGCAACGGCAACAACTTATTCCATTACTGCCTCAACGAACATGTCAATGGCACCGGGGAAAACGACCGCCCGGTGCGGCTGGCGGCCATTCCGCGCCCGGCCTTGATGGTCTGGCTGTTCGACACCAAAAACCTCCCGGCGGTAGGCTACTGGGGATTCACGCATACCAACCTCCATCAAAGCGGCGCCAATTTCACCTTCCTGGACGGGCATGTGACCCGGCGCCCAAACCAGGAATACTGGGATTTCGCCGTGAACCAGGGCCGGACCAACAACCCCGGCCTGCGCTGGATACCCTGAACCTACGCGCGCAGCGTTTCCCGCCGGGCCCAAGCGTCCGCCGCCAGGATCTCCTCAAAGGTGGGCTGGCTGATCCACGCATGACGTTCCAGGGCGCTGGCCACCGCCTGGCTGATGCCCTCAAACCCGATTTTCCGCTGGCAAAACGCTTCCACCGCCACCTCGTTGGCGGCGTTGAGCACGGCGGGCAGTGTCCCCCCTTTTTCACCGGCCTGGCGGGCCAGCCGGAGAGCGGGGAAACGCCCGGTATCAGGCTCCTCGAAATTCAAGGTGCCCAAACGAGCCAGGTTGGTCTGCACCCGGGAGCTGGCAATCCGCTCCGGGTAAGTCAGCGCGTATTGGATGGGCAGGCACATGTCCGGGCTGGAAAGCTGGGCCAGCATTGATCCATCCACAAACTCAACCAGCGAATGCACCACGCTCTGCGGGTGCACCACCACCTGGACGCGGTCCATCCCGATGCCGAACAGCCAGCGGGCTTCGATCATTTCCAAGCCCTTGTTGAACAGCGTGGCGGAATCGATCGTGATCTTGCGGCCCATCACCCAGGAAGGGTGTTTCAAGGCCCGTTCCACCGTGATAGAGGCAAACTCGGATCGGGGGGTTTGCCGGAAAGGCCCCCCGGAGGCCGTGAGCCAGAGATGGCGCACCGATTCGGCGGGCTTGCCGTCCAGGCATTGGAAAATGGCGGAATGCTCGCTATCCACCGCCAGCACCCGCACCCCGTGCCGGTGGGCTTCGCCCATGACCATTTCCCCGGCCATGACCAGGATTTCCTTGGAAGCGATGGCAATATCCTTGCCGGCCCGGATGGCCGCCAGGGCGGGTTTCAGCCCCGCGGTGCCGACAATCGCGATCAGCACGATGTCCGCCTCCGGCAGGGTGGCCAGCCGCACCAATCCCTCCTCACCGGAGCACAATTCGGGGCCGGGGCCGGTCAATTCCCGCAAGGCCGCCAGCTTGCCCGCATCCTGGATGGAAACCGCGGCCGGATGGAACCGGCGGACCTGCCGGGCCAGCAAATCCACGTTATTGCCAGCCGCCAGGCCCACCAAGCGCAGGCGATCCGGCAAATCTTCCACCACCTTGACGGTGCTGGCGCCGATGGAACCAGTGCTACCCAGGAGAACGACGTTTTTCATCTGTTTTGTCAGCTCAAGACCAGCCGCATGTATAAATACATCAAAGGGGCATTAAAAAGGAGGCTGTCCAATAAGTCGAGGATTCCTCCCACCCCGGGGAACAGGCTCCCGGAATCCTTCACCCCGGCCTCCCGCTTGAACAGCGATTCGATCAAATCCCCCACCACCGCCGTGACACTCAGCAGCACCCCCAGGATGGCGGCGTCCAGCAGGCCCATGCCGGCCATCCGGGAGCCAAAGGCCTGCACATAGGCCAGGCTGGCGCCGGTGGAGAACAGGATCGCCCCGCCAAAGCCTTCCCAAGTCTTCCCGGGGCTGATGCGGGGGATCATCTTGTGGCGCCCGATCAGGCTGCCGGTCAGATAGGCGCCAGTGTCGCTGAACTTGGTCACCAGGATGAAGTAGAGCAGGAAAAAATGCCCATCGCCCCGGGGGTAGAAATTGATTTTCTGGATGAAGTTCAGCAGCCAGGCCACATACATCAGCCCGAACAGCGTGGTGGAAATGGCAGTCAAACCGTCCGGATTGGTTTTGGCGAGGAACTGGCGGAAGCATAAGCCCAGCACAAAAAGGATCAGGAAGGCGGTTTCGAAATCATTCACCAAAGCCGGCGGCACCCCCGCGCGCCCGGCCAGGAAGAAAAAGGTGCTGACCACCAAAAGCAGCCCGCCGCAAAGCCCCATGGCCGGGAAACAGGCCAGCCCCCGGCGGCTCACCAGGCTGTAGAACTCCCGCAAGCCCAGCCCGGTCAAAACCACCAGGATCACCAGGAAGACATAATCCGAAATGAGCCGGTTCCCGGAAAACTCCGCCCCCAGCACAATCGACCAAAGCACCACAAAACTCAGCAAACGCCGCAGGAAGACCAAGCCCTTGGAAGGGCTGGCCGCCACGGGGGCCGCCGGGGATGACCTTTCGCTAGACATCGATGACAGGTCCCTGGCCGCTGCGTTTGGAAGAGGGCGGGCGGCGCGAACCGGCCCGGCCCGGCTCCTCCCTAAGCCCAAACACCGCATTAAGGATGAGGGAGATGACGCTGATCACCAGCGCCCCCCAAAAAGCGGCGCTGAAACCAGCCACGTGGAATGACCGCACCAGCCAGCCCACGAAATAGAGCAGGCAAGCGTTGATGACCAGCAGGAATAAACCGAAGGTGGACAATAAAAATGGCAGCGATAAAACCACCAGGAATGGCCGCACGAACAGTTTGAGCACAGCCAGGATCAAGGCCACCACGCACAACGCCCCAAAACCATCATACGAAATGCCATGGACAATGTTGGCAGCCGCCCACACCGCCACCGTATTGACCAGCCAGCGGCCCAAAAAGATCCGGGGAGAAACGCCCATACAAAAGGTCAGGATCCCGGCTTGACCGTGGCGGCCAGTTGCTCTTTCTGCTTGTCCAGCCACGCCTTTTCGGGGGGAAAGAGCTGCTGTTCATCCAGCTTGCCGGCCACCCGGCGGGCATTATCCCACTGCTTTTGCTGGCAGCTGGCATCAAAAACAGATTGGTAATAAGTGGCCGCCGCGGCTGCGCCCAGCTGGTTGGTATCGATGGTTTGCAGCAAAGCGGAGGCTTCGGGGGCACGCGCGTTTTGGAGCAGGGCGCCGGCATGGGTCAATTTGATGGCAACGTGGTCGGGCAAATTGGTGATCAGCAGGGAGGTGAGGCGGAGGGATTCGTCCGGCTTTTCGCGGGCCGCCAGCAGGGAGGCAGCGTAATTATGCGCGGCCGCCAGCTCCCGCGGCTTGAGCTGAAAGCTCTTTTGAGCGGCCTCCACCAGGCTGCCGGCCTGCTTCTGCGCCATGGCCAGGTCAAACCTGGTTTGCCAAAACTCAGCCCGGTTCTCCAGCTGCGGACGCACTTTGGCCAGCACTTTTTCCGCGGCCCCGGGATAGCCCAGCAGGATCATGCCGCGCGCCATTTCCACCGCCAGCAGGGGCACCCCGAACTCGTGTTCCGCCACCTCGCCGAAGGCCTGTTCCGCCAGCCCCCGGGCTTGCTGGGCCGCCTTGGCCCATCCCTCCAGGAAGCAGCTGTAGCCGATCATCCAGCCGGCCCCTTCATGCCGCTGGCGGATGCGCAGCGCCAGTTCGGCCAGCGCATCCCAGCGCTTCTCGGCCGCCAGGATTTGGGCATAAGTCATCCACACTTTTTGCGGGTAGGAAAACTGGAAGGCATAATGCTCCAGCCATTCGACGGCTGACTCCCGCAGGTCGATCTCCACCAAGCCTTTGGCGAGGCAATCCAACTCCGAAGCGGAGGCCGGCGGCGTGGTGTGATCCCGGGCCATGCGGGCCGCCTCGGTTTTGCGGCCGTTGGCGGCCAGAACAAACCAATAATTGACCTGGTCCGGCAGGTTGATCTCGTGCGACTCCTGGAGCGCCAGGTAGCTGGCTTCAAACAGCGGCAGATCGCGCAAGCCCCGGCCCACCATCAGGCACAAGCGGTGGGCGATCAACTTATTGGCGGGATCCTGCCGGGCGGCTTCCAGGGTTTTCCGGGCCTCCCCCCGCTGCTCAGGCGGCCCCCAGCCCGCGAGGTAAGCCGCGTGATAAAGGCTGATCTCCGCATCCTGCAAACGGTTGGTCTGCGATTGGAACCGGCGCGCAAACTCCCCCACCATCCCGGCGCGGAACAGGCCCTTCTGATACGTGGTTTCCATGGCGGGAGACAGCCGGCGCTCCAGCGGGTCCAGCAGCAGCAGCAGCATTTCATTATGGCGGAAATGATCCAGCACCCGGGCGGTGAACTCCACATCCACCATGTTCGTTTGCGAAAGCCGCACCAGCCAGAAGCAGCTCCCGATGATCAGCTCCGTCAAGTTGCGCGTGTCGGACACCGTTTGCGCCTGGGTCAGGAAAGTGCGGTAATTATCCGCGTTGGCGAGGTTGTTGGCCAGGGCGGCGCGCCAGGTTTGCATCGCCTGTTCCGGCCGCCCGGCCGCCATGGCTTTCTCCGCGCTGCGCCGCAGCGACCAGGCCTGGACCAGATCCAGCCCGCTGACTTTGATGACCGGCTTGAAACCTGCGGGCGAGGCCTGGTAGATCTTGGGCAGGAATAAGCCCAGGAAAACCACCAGCATCACCAGCCCGATAATAAACGCCCGGAACCAAAATTTATATAACAACAGCCGCCAAAATTCAGAATAATAGTGCTTGCGCCGCAAAGCGCGCCTGCTGAAATTGCGTTTCCACCAACTTCGGCGATGTTCCTTCATGCCGCTGTATTATCGGGAATTCCGGTTCATAAAACAAGCAGGCAAAGTTTTTCTTTTCACCTCCGGTTCCGGCCTTAAAATGGCCCCGTGTTTCGACCGTGCATCGATCTCCATCAAGGCCAGGTAAAACAAATCGTCGGCGGCACCCTCGCGGATGACGGCCCCGGGCCCGCCACCAACTTCGTCGCCGAGCGGCCGGCCGCCTGGTTCGCCGGATTATACCGGCGGGACGGCCTCACCGGCGGCCATGTCATCATGCTGGGGCCGGGCAATGAACTCCCCGCCCGCGAAGCCTTGCAGGCCTATCCCGGGGGGCTGCAGATCGGCGGCGGCATCAACCCCGGAAACGCCCGCGGCTACCTCGAAGCCGGCGCCTCCCATGTGATCGTGACCTCCCACGTGTTCCGCGAGGGCGTCATCGCCTGGGATCGCCTCCAGGAATTGGTGAAACTGGTGGGCGCCAGCCGCCTGGTTCTGGATTTAAGCTGCCGGATCCGGGAGGGACGCTACTGGGTTGTCACCGACCGCTGGCAAAAATTCACCAGCGAGGAGGTAACCCAGGATCTGCTCCACAAACTAGCCGCAAACTGCGCCGAATTCCTGATCCACGCCGTGGATGTCGAAGGCCTCTGCCGGGGCATCGACGCCAGCCTGGTGGAAAAACTGGGCCGCTGGACTCCCCTGCCCGCCACCTACGCCGGAGGCGCCCGCAGCCTGGACGATTTGGAAGCGGTCACCACCTTGGGCCAGGGACGCATCGATCTGACCATCGGCTCCGCTTTGGACCTCTTTGGAGGCAAGCTCATAAAGTATTCGGACGCAGTAACATACAATCGCCGCCAACAAAATCGCGCCAATTCGCAGAAATAGGGATTGACGCTCCTCTTGGGAGCCAGTAGATTGCCCGCCCGATTGGGTTCCAGAGTAGCTCAATGGTAGAGCAGCCGGCTGTTAACCGGCTGGTTGCAGGTTCGAGTCCTGCCTCTGGAGCCATTTTTTCGTTCAATGGTTGAGTCCCGATTCATCGGGATTAACCGGCTGGTTGCAGGTTCGAGTCCTGCCTCTGGAGCCATTTTTTCGTTCAA
>CAYPCQ010000106.1:0-32095 GCA_964409245.1 uncultured Verrucomicrobiota bacterium | reverse complement strand
CAGCGTGGTGGGCGAGGGCATCCGGGTGGGCCTCGAAATGGCGGGCGGCCTGCCGCTGGTGTCCGCGGACCCGGGGCTTCTCGAGCAATGTGTGATGAACCTGTGCCTCAATGCCCGGGAGGCCATGCCGCAGGGCGGCCGCCTGACCCTGGGGGCGCGGCCGGCGCAGTTCACCGCCAAACAGTGCCAACGGCATCCGGACCGCCGGCCGGGGCGGTTTTTGTGCCTGTCGGTGGCGGACACCGGGTGCGGCATGGATGCGGCCACCGTGGGCCGCTTGTTCGAGCCGTTTTTCACCACCAAGGACGTGGGCCAGGGCACCGGCATGGGCCTGGCCAGCGTGCACGGCGCGGTGGCGCAGCACGAGGGGTGGATCGAGGTGGAGAGCCAGCCCGGCCAGGGCAGCACCTTCCGGATCTTCCTGCCGGAGCTGGTGGAATCGTCCGCGGATGGTGACGCGGTGGGAGCCGATGAGGAGGCTTCGCTGGCGAAGCCGGCGGCTTTGCTCGTGGAAGACGACGCCGGACTGCGGCGGGTGCTGGGCTACTACCTGCGCCACGAAGGCTTTGAGGTGCTGGAAGCGGGGGACAGCGCTGAAGCGCTGAAGTGGTGGGACCAGCGGCAATCCGATATCGGGCTGCTCTTCACCGACATGATCATGCCCGGCGAGTGCGATGGGCGGCAATTGGCCGAAAAGCTGCGCGCCAGCCGGCCGCAATTGAAGGTCATCCTCACCAGCGGCTATCATATGGAACTATCCCAGCTGGGATTGCCCGCGGGGACCGATATCGTGTTCCTCCCGAAACCGTATGAGATCACTGACCTGGCCAGGATCCTCCGCCAGTGTTTCGAGCCGGGGCGGTAAACGCGCGGCCGGGGGCCGGCGGGGAAGGTGGTTTTTCCATGACACCCGGCCGGAAGCCCGGTATTACTCGGCCGGTGGCAGCCACCCGCGCGGCGGAGTGCCGCGGGAAATGGCGTGGAAAATGCAGCTCCAAACCCCAGGATCTGGTCATGATTGTATATGTCGTCAATGTCCGTGTGAAGCCGGAGTGCCTGGCGGCCTTCCGGTCCGCGAGCCAGGAAAACGCGGCCCACAGCCGCCGGGAGCCGGGCATCGCCAGCTTTGAGGTGCTCCAGCAGCAGGATGATCCCACCCGGTTTTTGCTGGTGGAGGCTTACCGCGATGCCGCCGCCATCGCCGCCCACAAGGAAACCGCCCACTACGCCCAATGGCGGGACGCGGTGGCGCCGATGATGGCCGAGCCGCGGGCGGGCCTCAAATACAGCCCGGTTGGCCCGGCCGCGGGCTGATGAAATTCGAGTTCGCCACCGCGCCGCGGATTTGTTTCGGGCCGGGAGCCGCCGCCGAAGCCGTGGAGCACGCCGCCACCCTGGGGCGCCGCGCCTTGCTGGTGACCGGCCGGGATGCCCGGCGGGCGGAGCCTTGGCGCGCAAGGCTGCGGGAGCGGGGGGTCTCGACCACGGTGTTCTCCGTGCCGGGTGAGCCGACTTTGGGCCTGGTGCGGGAAGGGGTGCGCGCGGATCCGGATTGCGAGCTGGTGATCGGCTTCGGCGGGGGCAGCGCCCTGGATGCCGCCAAGGCCATCGCCGCGCTGCTGGGCAACGGGGGCGATCCCCTGGACTACGCCGAGGTGATCGGCCTGGGCCGGCCGATCACCCGGCCCGCGCGCCCCTGGATTGCCCTGCCCACCACCGCTGGCACGGGGACCGAGGTCACCCGCAACGCGGTGCTGCGGTCGGAGGAGCACCGGGTGAAGGTGAGCCTCCGCAGCCCCCATCTGCTGCCGAGCCTGGCGGCGATCGACCCCGGCCTGACGCTGGATTTGCCCCGCGCTATCACTGCCGCCACCGGCCTGGATGCCCTGACCCAGCTGCTGGAACCGTTCGTCTCCTGCCGGGCCAATCCGCTGGCCGATGGCTTCTGCCGCGAGGGCCTGGCCCGCGTGGCGCGTTCGCTGCGGCAGGCATGCGATTGCGGCCGGGATTACGCGGCGCGGGAGGACATGGCGCTGGCCAGCCTGTGCGGCGGGCTGGCCCTGGCCAATGCCGGATTGGGCGCGGTGCACGGGCTCGCCGCCGTGCTGGGCGGCGCCTTCCCGGCGCCCCACGGGGCGGTGTGCGCCAGCCTGCTGGCGCCCGTCATGGAGGCCAACCTGCGGGCCCTGGAACAGCGCGCGCCGGGGCACCCCGGCCGGCCGCGCTATGAGGAAGTGGCGCGCATCCTGACCGGCCGGCCTGGGGCGGGCGCCTCCGATGGGATCGCCTGGGTCCGGCAGCTCAGCCGCGACCTGGCCATTCCCCCGCTCAGCGCCTGGGGGGTGCGGGCGGCGGATTTCCCCTCGCTCGCGGAAAAGTCGCTGGCAGCCAGCAGCATGAAAGCCAATCCCCTGCCGCTGGAGATGGGCGAGATCCTGGCTATTCTGCAGGCCGCCACCGGCGGCGAGGCCGGTTGAAGCGGGGCCGCCCGCCGCCCTCGCTTTTCCTCCAAGCTCTCCGCTCTCCGCTCCAGGCGCCTGCCTTTCCGACTTCAGACCTCCGCCCTCGCCTTTTTTTCCCAGCTCTGCGCTCCAGGCTCCAGGCTCCTTCCCCCTGCCTTTCAGTTGCCCGGTGACGTCCGCCGGCTATTGCTGCCCGAACCGCTGCTGGCAGACTGGCCCGTGGACCGCGAATTCTGGTTCTGGCGGGCCAGGAGGGGATCGGTCGTCTGGCTCGCCGCGGAGGGGTTCCGGGAGTTCCGGGATTGGAACATATTTTCGAGGACGGTCTGCACGCTGGAGGCGCTGGCGTTGGCCAGGTCGAAAATCATCACGCGCTGCTTCCGTGCCGGGTTGGCATCCAGCTGCGCCACAATCTTTTCGATCTGTTCCAGGTATTCCTTCGAGGCGCTGACCACGAGGGACGAGGTGCGCAGATCCGGCGCCACCAGCACCCGGCTCTTTTGCCCGGCCCGGCCCGGGGTTTGGCTCCCCGCCTCACCCGCCATGGCCGGCGGCGCGAAAAACGTGGCGCCGGTGTTTTGGCTGGAGCTGGCAGAGTCCGTGAACAGCCCGCTGAGGATCTCCGCGGTTTCCGTGGGATCGGCGTGCTGGAGATGAAGCACCCGCAGCCCGGTCACGGCGTCCGCGCCGTGGTCGATGGATTTCACCAGCTGGCTGATGGCGGGCAGCAATTCCTCCGGGGCGCTGACCACCAGGGAATTGGACCGCTCCTCCGCCACGGCCACCACCCGGGGCGCCGTTGTCCGGCGGGAGCTGGCGGATCCGCTGGAACCGGCGCCACCAGCCCCGCCCGCATTTCCAGGGCTGGCGGCGCTGGCGGGATTGAAGATCTGCGGCGTCTGGTCCGCGTTGTTGTTGCTGCCGCGGTTTTGATCGCTGGCAAAGAGATCCTTCACCACGCCGGCCAGTTCCCTGGCATCGGCGAAACGCAGGGGGTAAACCTGGATGGCGGCAGTGCCGGTATTGAGGGTGTCCAGCGCCTTCACAATCCGCATCAGGCGCCGGAGGCTGGCTTTGGTGTCGGTGAGCACGACCACGTTGCCATCCGTGTTGGCCGTCATTTTCGCCGAGCCTGGCAGCAGCGGCTGCAGATCGCGGCTGATTTGGGCGGCATTGGCAAAACGGATGGGGATGACCTGGGTGGCCAGCTCGTCGGTGGGAGCCACTTGCCCGGGATCGCTCCCGCGCGCCACGGGGAGATTGCGCCGGACGGCCTCCTCCCGGGTGACAATGGCCAGGGTGCGGCCGTTGCGGATGGCGGCGCAGCCCTTTTGCCGCAGGAGGGTATCCAGGAGCTGGATGGCCGCCTCCAGGTCCAGCGGGTGGTCGCTCCAGGCGGTCACAGTGCCTTTGACTTCCGTCTCGAGGACGATGACCAGGCCGGCCGCTTCACTGAGATAATTCAACACCGCGTCCAGGGGGGCCTCCCGGAAGGCGAAGCGCAGGGCGAGGCCGTTGCGGCCGGGGATTTCCTCGCGGGCGGCCGCGGCTTGGTGATCATTGAGATTGGCGCCCGGGTATCCCGCCCCGGGCAGCGCGTTGGGCAGCAGCAGGCCGAAGGCCAAAAGGGACCGCAGCAGTTGTTTCATAACATCCTTTCACGATGGTTTATTTGCCCGCGCCTCCCGTTGCGGAACCAGGCGCTGCCCGCGGCCAATCCGGCCAGCAATCCGGCCACCCTTAAGGCTGGTGGCCGGATTGGTTCCGCGGGGGAGTTTATGCTCCGGGATGCGCATGGTTCGGGTTGGTTGACCGGTTGGGCCAACGGTTCAAGCCGGGTTATTGTTGTTCCGGTTTCTCCGCGTGGCCGGTGGTGGCTGGCGCGGGTTCGTGCCGTTCCGGCCGTCCCTCCGGGGCGCTTTTTTCCATCCGGGCACCGGGGCCGCCGGGGCCGCCGGGACCGCGGAGGCGGGGACGGAATTCACCGGAGGCGCCATCGGGCTGGCGGTTGCCACCCGGACGGCGGGGGCCGCGTTGCCAGTCCCGGGCCGCGGGGCTGGCGGGGGCGCCACCGCGGGTATCAGGCTCGAGGCCGGCTGCGGATTTCAACGGTTTGCCGCAGCAGGGGCAGAAATTCCAGTCCGGCGCCGGCTGTCCGGGCTGCCGCATCGCGCCCGGCATGGGGTGGCGTGGCGGTGGCCCAAAACCGGGCCCGCCTTGCGCGCCGCGCGGGGGACGTGCCGCCCAATCGCCGCGGCTGGGGCCGCCTTCAGCCTGGCGCCGGAAGAAGCCGGGGCGTCCTGGCCGGCCGGGTTGAACCGCCTCCGGATTTCCCGGGCCACCGTCCTGCTGCACGGCGGGAGCCTCGCGGTGCGGCGGGGCCTCGTCTTTTTGCGGGGCGCGGTTGGTGTCCTGGGCGGCCATTGGCAGGGTGGTCAAGCCCAGCGTGAGGGCCATGATGATCGTCGATTTTTTCATTTGGTTCCTTTTAGTTTTTGGTTTGTATCTCCAACTGGCGCCAAGGTAACCCCGCGCCGCCGCATTGCCTCAGGTTATGGGATCAGGTGCCCGATTTCTGGAGCGAAAGGGGCCAAACCAGTGATGAAACCGGGGCCGGGCTGGCGGCGTGCGCTGTGGACGGCGGATCCTCCCCGTTGGTTCCGCGTGTGGGGTTTGGCTCTTAAATGATTACGGCCCAGCAGGTTGCAATCAACGTAAAAACCGCGATGGCGATCCGGCTGGTTTCCAAAGCTGGCAGCCGCCGGGGTAACGAGGCGGACCTGCCGCGCCGGCCAATCTGCCCCCTCGTTGCCCCGCAGTTCCCGCTGGGCATTTTAATGGCGCGCACGTAAGCTGGCGGTATTGAACCTGGTTCCCTGCTGGCAGCTGGAGGTGGGTTGCTTCACCCCACCGCCATCGGGGGGCCGGATCGGCAAGCCCAACTGAATTATGAAAAGACGCCAATTCATGAAAATGGCCTTCACCACCTCGCTGGCCGCGCCCGCCCTATGGACTGCGCGCGCCACCGCCCCGGAGGCTGCTGCGAGCCCCACCGCCGGCTGGCTGGCCCGCTGGGAGAAAAACATCCTCCAGAGCGCGCGCACCCGGTATTGCGACCGCGAGCTGGGCGAGGAAATCGGCTGGCTGGTGAGCCCGTTCCTCGACGGTTTTTACTGGGGCTACCAGGCAACCAAAGAGGTCCGCTGGGTGGAGCAGTTTGCGGATTGGGCGGAGGCCTGGATCCAGCGCGGCGTCCGGGAGCCGGATGGCTTTACCGGCTGGCCCAAGGGGGGCTCCGGGGGGGCGGTGGCCCAGGAGCTGCACACGGACAGCCTGCTGGGCGAGGCCATGGGCCTGCGGCCGGTGGTGGCCATGGCGGCCACGATCCTCAAAGCGCCCGCGCTGAAGGAGCGCTTCGGCGCCCAGGCCGGGGCGTGGCTGAAACTGGCCGGCCAAATCCACGAAAAATGGATGGCGCGCGGCTGCTGGCGGGAGGTGCGCGAGGGCGGCTTGTGGGTGGTGCCGGTCTTCGGCATCGACGCGGCCGGACACTGGACCGAGGGGTATGCCCGGCGCGGAACCGACGGTTTCTCCAACCCGGCCAACAAGCAGAACCACATCGCCCGCTGGCTGCTCGCGCTGCACGAGGCCACCGGCAACCCAATCTACCTGGAGCAGGCCCGCCAGTGGTGGCGGCTCATGAAATCCCGGCTGCGGCGGCGGGAGGATGGCCGATATTTCGTATGGAACTATTGGGATCCGGCGGGTCCCTGGGATTACCAGGCGGGTGGCGCGCCCAAGCACTGGGTGGGCGTGCATCCCAACGGCGGATACTACGCCATCGACGTCGAGGCGATCGTGGCCGCTTTCGAACATGGCCTGGTGTTTGACCAGGAGGATCTGCGGCGGCTGGTGGCCACCAACCGCGATTTCATGTGGAACCAGAAGCTCCAGGGCGCCCAGTTCCGGCGCCTCGACGGCGGCGAGCCGGATCCGCGGTGGAAAAATTCCCCCGGCCTGCTCTGGGCCTCCTTGATCCCGCACGACGCGCTCCTGCACAAAATATTCCTGGCCAATCACCACCCGGAAAACTGGGGCGGCCTGGCCGTGACGCCCTGGTACCTGGCCCGCCGGGCCGCCGGGCTGGCGGATCCCAAGTGAGTCTCCAACTTATGAAACGAACCCACACCACCATCCGCCACATGCTTCAGCTGGCCTGCGGGCTGGCGATGACGGCCGCCGCCCTGGCCGCGCCGTTCAATCCCGCCGATCCGCCCGCCGCCTGGGAGCCGCTCGGGCTGTCCGGGGGCGGCGGCATGTTCACGCCCGCCATCTCCCCGGCCAATTCCAACCTGATGATGCTCAACTGCGACATGAGCGCCGCCTATATCTCGGAGGACGGCGGGCATAACTGGCGCATGATCCACCAGGCCCAGCTGCGCAGCGACACCGGGTGCCGGCCGGCTTTCCACCCCACCAACCCCGACCTCCTCTACGCCTCTTCCGGCGGCCAGCTGCGCGTGAGCCGCGACCGCGGCCACACCTTCGCCCCCATCGGGGATCTTCCCCAGGCGCTGCGGGGGGAGATCGCCATCAACCCGTGCGACCCGCAAATGCTGCTCGCGGGGACCAGCCGCGGCCAGTGTTTCCGGTCCGCCGATGGCGGCGCCACCTGGCGGGCGTGCGCCGGGCCGGCCGGCCCGGTGATCGGTTTTCATTTCGACCGCACCCGCGCGGGGCGCACGCTGTTCGCCGCCACGGACCAGGGCCTGTGGCGCTCGGATGACGGGGGCGTGGCCTGGGCCGCCAAAACGGCCGGGCTGCCCGGGCTGGAGATCCAGGGTTTCGCGGGCGCCTCGGACGCCGGGCAAATCGCCCTCTATATCTCCCTCCGCAGCCGGGAGGAGAACGGCGCGTTCCGGGGCGGCATCCACCGCTCGCTGGATCGCGGGGAATCCTGGGAATGGGCGATGGGCCAGGGGATCAACCGGGAAACGCGGAAGGCCGACCAATGGGCCTACGGCTCCATCGCGCAATACCGCCAGCTGCTGGCCGCCGACGCCCAGCCGCTGACCGTCTATGCCATGAACACCAGCACCGGCTTCCATCCCCCGCACCATGAAACCGTTTACCGCAGCGATGACGCCGGGCGGAGCTGGCGGGAGACCTTCTTCGTGGATCCCCGCTTCGCCCGCTGCAACGTGGCCCCCAACTACGTCACCGCCTCCGCCGGGCAGTCTTTCAAGGGGGGCGAAACGCCGTTTGGCGCCGCCCTCTGCAACACCGATCCCGACCGCCTGATCCAGGTGCGCAGCGACTGCCAGATCACCCACGACGGCGGCCGGACGTGGTTCAACGGCGACATCTACCCGGCGCCGGGGGAGACGCCGAAGCCGGGCAGCGCGTGGGTGTGCAACGGGCTGGTGGTGACCACCACCTGGAACTATTACCTCGATCCCCACGAGCCCAACCGCCATTACATTGCCTGCACGGACATCGGCCTGGCCCGGTCCCTGGACCACGGCCGCACCTGGAGCTGGTGGGATCCCCGGTCCTGGGCGCCCTGGCGCAACACCTGCTACGAGCTGGCCTTCGACCCCGGCCGCCCGGGCCTGCTCTGGGGCGCGTTCTCGGATGTCCACGACATCCCCAACGACAACATCATTTCCGGCCGCCACGGGCATAACGGCCCCGGCGGCGTGTGCGTCTCCCGGGACTTCGGCGCCACCTGGAAGCCGGAGGCCCGCGGCCTGCCCGCCCGGCCCGTGACCGCCATCGTCCTGGACCCGCGCAGCCCGGCCGGCCAGCGGACGCTCTATGCCGGGGTGTTCCTGGCGGGCGTGTATAAATCGACCAACGACGGCCGGGATTGGGCGCCGAAGAACCAGGGCCTGGGCCACCCGGATAACCTGCGGGTCTCCCGCGTGATCCGGCACCCGGACGGCACCTTGCTGGCGATGATTTGCGCCCGCCGCGCCGCCGCGGGCCAGCCGCTGCTGCCCGAGGGGGTGGGGCTGTACCGCTCCGCGGATGGCGCCGAGACCTGGCAGAAAATCGAGTTCACCCCGCGGTTGCTTTACCCCAAGGATGTATCCGTCAACCCGCAGGACAGCCGCGACCTGCTGGTGGGGGCGTGCGATGCGGGCCGGGGGGATCAATCCGGCGGCCTTTACCGGACCCGCGACGGCGGCCGGACCTGGCAGCGGATCGGCCGCCAGGGCAGCCAGACCTTCGGCGGATACTTCCATCCCGGGCGCCCCGGATGGATCTATATGACGCTCACCGAGGGCGCGCCCGGGGCGGGGCTCTGGCTCTCCCGCGATGACGGCCGGACCTGGGAGGATTTCCAGGAGCTGCCTTTTGCCAACATCCAGCGGGTGCTGGCCGACCCGCTCAATGGCCGCCGGCTATATGTCACCACCTTCGGCGGCAGCGCCTGGCGGGGCCCGGCGGAGCCGTAGCCGGCCTGGAGCTCCCTGGGAAGGCTTGAGCCTCGTTCAGCCCGGCACCCCCGCAAAGGCCCACACATTCTGCGGCCGGATCACCTCCACGGTGCTGCCCGGGTAGGCGGCCTGGAAAGCTTTGGCGCCCCGCGCCGGGCCTGCGCCCCACTTGAATTCAAAGCCGGTGAACCGGCCGCCGCCTTCCTCCACAAAATCCAGCTCTTTCTGGTCGTAAGTGCGCCAGAACCACGGATTGGTGAGGCGCCCGGAGTGGCGGTTGTGTTTCAGCCGTTCGTTGATGCAAAAGTTTTCCCACAGGGCGCCCACATCCGCCCGCAGCTGCAATTCGTTGAAATTCTTGATGAGCGAGTTGCGGATGCCCAAATCGTGGAAATAAATTTTGTGGCCCTTGGCGATTTCCTTGCGCGGATTGCGGCTCAGGGCGCGCAGCCGGAATAGGATGTAGGAGCGCTCCAGCAGGTCCAGGTAACGTTCCACGGTTTCGCGGCTGAGGCCGGCCAGCCGGGACAGCTCCGTGGTGGAAACCTCGCTGCCCAGCTGCAGCGCGGCGGCCTCCAGCAAGGTCCGCAGCCGGGACACCGATTTGAAGTTCTCCAGCTCCAGGATGTCGCGGAAGAGGTAATCCTCCGCGATGGCCCGCACCACCTCGGCGGGGTTCGGACTCGTGATCGCCTCGGGATACGCCCCGAAACGCAACAGGTGGGGCAGCCATTCCCGCAGCGCGTTGAAATCGTGCAGCGGGGCCAGCTCCACCAGCGATATGGGGGACAATTGGAACTCCCGTTTGCGGCCGGTCAGCGGCTCCTTGACCGATCGGCCCAGCTCAAAGCTGGAGGAGCCGGTGGCCACGAATTGCGTTTCCGGGAAGTGCTCGTGCAGGATTTTCAACGCCAGGCCGATGTTTTCCACCCGCTGCGCTTCATCCAGCGCCACCAGCCGGCTATCCCCCACAAAACGGCGCAGATCCTCCAGCCGCGGTTCCTGAAGCAGCTTTTGTATTTCCGGCAAATCGCAGGAAACATAACTGGACTTCCCCGGATACTCCGCCAGGACCGCCTTGACCAAGGTGGTTTTCCCAACCTGCCGCGGCCCAAACAGAACCAAGATTTTGCCTTGGAACAAAGCGCCTTGAATCTGGCGCCGAATTTGACGTTCGATCAACATGCTGCGGCCACCTTTCCGGAAAAAACTAAAAATTGCCGGTTAATCAGCAGAATTTAGCATAAAAATGCCGGTTAACCAGCAGAATTAGGAAACCGCCTGTAACTCGCTGCTGGCGTGTGCTTTAAAATCCCGAATAAATCCTGAACCGGGGGGGTGGCGCCAGTGGGGGCAATCAGCTCAAGGCCCCTGCCAGGTTTTGAAAAAGTCGATGATGCGCGGGTAAAAAGCGGCCAGATTGGGATACCGCTGGCGCTGCTGCTCGTATTCACCCAGCAGATTCACCAGGCCTTCCGTCCAGAGGAAACCGTTTTTGACTTCCGAGTTGATGTAAAAGGCGGTGGCAAAACTGCTCTGGGCGGCGGCCTGGTAGCGGATCACTGAGGCGCGCACGACGCTTTCGTTGATCATGGTCAGCCAGTGGCCATAGGCCTGGCTGCGCATCCGGGCTTCCACCCGGGCGAACCATTTGCGTCCCGGCTCCTCCAGCTCCGCGGCATATTGCTGGCCCAGCGGGTTCACGTAGGAATGGCAGAACTCATGCACCAGGATGGGCAGCACCGTTTGGTCGAACAGCGGCTGGCCCTCCTCCGTCACCCGCCACACGCCAAGGATGCTGTAAAACTCCTCCTGGCCGCCGGATTGGAAGCTCGGCCCGTAATTGCCGGGGCCGTTCACCAGGGCGAGGACGACGTTCAGCCGGGCCTTGGCGTTCGAGCCGAAAAACTGGCTGAACCACTCCCACCGGGTTTCCCGGGCGAGCAGGGTTTGGGCGTTCCGCACCGCCTGGTCGTAGAGCGGCTGCTGCGCGGCGAAGAATTTTTCAAAATCCGCATCCTTCACAAAGGCGCGGGCGGCGGCGGTGAATGCCAGGATGTCCTCGCCCACCCAGCGGGGGTCCAAGCCGGCCGGGGGCGGATCCCAGGGCACCCGGCCCGCCAGGGATGGCACATCCCGGATGCGGATGGCCAGGCTCATGGGGGCGTCGAAAGCGATGCCGCGGCCGTTGCGCAGCTGGCGGGCCAGCTCCACCGCCGGGTGGTTTGCGTATGGCTGGAAATAACGGTCAATGGCCGCCACATAGTTGGTGACTTCACTGGCGTTGTATTCCGGGCTGCCTGCCAGGTGGAAAATGATGCTGACCAGCTCAATCCGCGGATCCACCGTCACCGGGACCGGCAGGGAGGGCGTTTTGATCGGTTTTTCCAGCAGCGCAAAAAAGGCGTCGTCAGCCGGGCGTCCGGTTTTCACCAGGCCCGTGGCGGGCGGGGCTGGATTTTTCACCAGCAGGCCCGCTGGGAGACCCTGGCCGCCGTAAACGGTTTTCAGGCTCCCGGGGGTCAGCCGGGTATCCACCGCCCGGGCCGTGCCCCGCTCGGCCGCCAGGCGGAGGCAGCCCAGGCGCTCCTGGAAATCCGGCGCCATCACCAGCAGGAAATCGCCGCCCGTATCCTTCGCGCCGCCGCCCGGATTGAGCGGCAGGCCGGCTTCCGCCGAGCCGGCCAGGAACACGCGGCCTTCGGCGTCCGCGTGGATTTCACCCTGGTCCACAAAAACGGCTCCGGCCTGGCCATCCGCCCGGCGTCCGCAAAATTGCTGGCCCAGCTCACAGTCGCCGGTGGCGGGGTCATACCGGGCGAAAAAGGCCTTCGGCCCCGGCTCGCTGCCGAAAAATTGGTGGCAGGCATCGCCCCCCACCATGCGGACCGGCTCCTTCAGACCATCGGCCTTTGCCGGCCGGATCCCCTGACCCGGCGCCCCCCTTCTGCCGGGGCGCCAGCGGCCGGCGTGGTGCTCATCCTGCACCTGGAACGCCACGTAGAGCTTGCCATCGCGCCCGATCGCGCATCGGCCAGCCCGGGTGTCGGACACCTTGGTCTGGTCCAGGAAGCGGGCCCAATCGCGGTCCGGGGGGCCATCATAATCCGACCACTTCGGGCGGCCCTCGTAATCCAAGCCTTCCAGAAAACAGATATCGACCGTGCGGGCTCCCGCCGGCACCCCGGCAGGCTCGGCGCGGTAGCCGCAGCGGATGACCGTGCGCGAGGCACCGTCCAGGCACACATCGCAGGTGGTTTCCCGGTGGCTGGCCGGGTCCAGGCGCCGGCCGGAGGGATCGAAAATGCTCACCTGGCCGCCAGCCAGGGCCACGCAATGGCCGTCCCCGGCGGCATCCACCCGCTGGCAATCGGCGAGCGGCTGCCGCCAGAGCACACGGCTGGCCTGCGGATCGAGCTTGAGCAGGCCGTCCCGGCCCGCCGCGATATACAGGCAATCGTTGCCGTCGAGGGCCAGGTCGTGGATTTCGGCCGCCACGCTCTCGCAATTCAGGGCTTTCCGGCCATCGGCGCTCACCCGCAGGATGCAGCCATCCACCTTGGGCGTCCCGCGCGCCAGGGCGGGCGCTTTGACCCGCCGGCGGAAGCCGGGGCCGCCGTTCACCGCCAGCACCAGCGTGCCATCGGCCTGGAACCGCGCTCCCACCACGGCGTCGCTGGCGTCCGCCACGCCCAGGCGCGTGGCCGCGAGCACTTGAAAAGGCGGCTCTGAGGCAGGTGTTCCGGCCTCCCCCGCCGGGGCGGATGGCGCCCCAGCCAGCCCGGCCAGCAGGAGCGCGGCCGGGATGAGGGAAAGGCGCACCGCCTTACGGTTTGGCATCATAGTTGAGGAGCAGATATCCCAGCAGATCGATGTGCCGGATCAAGTCCGCCACCTTCACCCGCTCCCGCGCGTGCAGCCCGCGCTGCGGGCTCCGCAGGTGCAGCCCGGCGTGGGCCTGTGCCGGGAAGGCTTCAAAATCGCCCATGCCCAGGCCGGTTTCCGTGCGGCCGAAGGTCACTTTCATTTCCCCGCAGGCTTTGCCCACCAACTCCAGGACATGGCGATATGGCTGCTCGGCGGCGCTGGCCTCCTTGACCACTACCACAAATGAGTCCTTCGGGTAGTTGGACTCGAATTCCAGGGGGCCGTCGAAGGTCAGGGAGACCTCCACTCCGGCGAAAAGTTCCGGGTAATATTGCGCCAGGTGTTTCGCCCCCTTGAAGCCGGTCTCCTCCTCGGCTGTGAACACCGCCAGGATCCGCCGGTGGCCGGCGCTCCGGGCGCGGCCATCCGTGCCCCCAACGCTCCGGTTCAGCGGCCCGGTTTGCAGCACCGCCAGCGCTGATACAATCACCGCTACGCCCACCTTGTCGTCGGCGCCAAAGGATGAGCTGCGCCCGGGCTGGTTTTCCCCTTCGTGGTAAAAATCGCCCTGGCTGGCGTCGTAACGCATCCCCTCCGGCATGCACCGGAGGGCGCTGATGGTGTCCAGGTGGGCGTTGAGGATGATCGTGCCCTGGTCCGCCAGGCCCGGCGAGGCGGGGAATTCCATCACCAGGTTGTTCATCCGGGGGGCCTCCGGCTTGGCCAGCCGGATTTCGCGGGCGCCCAGGGCGGTGAGATAGCCCCGCAGGTAATTGCGCAGCGGCCCTTCCGCCCCGCTCGGGCTGGGGATCCCCACCAGCGCGGTGAACAGCGTTACCGCAGCCTGGCGCTGCCGGTCGGTTTGGAACTGGGAGGGCGTGCGCTCCGCCTCCGCCAGCGCCGCCGCAAAGGGTTCTTCCGCCGCCCGGGGCTGGGGCGGCCCCACGGCCAGCAGGCTCGTGAGCGCCACCAGCCATGGCCAGGAGTTGGTGGCTGCCCGGGGCGGCCGGTTTGGGCGGTTGAGATTGGAGGCGCGGGCCGCCTGGCGCGGCTCCCGTGTGCTTATGATGGGAAGTCTCATGCTCCGCTACTGTGCGGCGCTGCCGCTCCCGCGCAAGAAAAAACCACGGGGCGGCGCCGAGCCATGATCGCAGCAGTTCGGGGCAGCGGCTTGGTTTGGCCAAAACGTCCGGCGCCCGGATGCCGCTGTGCATTGGATACTCACCGTGGCTTGCCCCCCCCTTCGGTGGTCAAAGCCTTATTCGTCTGCCTGCTGAAATGGATTTTGAACGCGAACCTGGTCGTAATACTGGCCATGGTTGAGGTCTTCGCTCCAGACCACCCGGCAGCCTAAGGCGCGGGCGGCGGCCAGTATGGCGCTATCCCAAAAACGGATTTGAAAACGCTGGCTGATATGGAAAGCGTCCCAAACGATTTCCATGGTGATCGGTTGCACCGGAAACGAGCGCAGGGGTTCGATGATTGCCATGGCTTGGGCGGGGGTGAGCCGCGGCTGCATCTTGCGCGTCGCGTTGTCATAAAATTCCGAAAATACCTGGGTGGAAAAGCCGATGCCTGGAGAAGCTAAGAGAGAGCGGGCTTGTTCCCGCTTTTTCCATTCTGCCGGCGCTTTCGACACGGCATAGAGAAGGACATTGCTATCGACCAATGCTTCAGCGGTCATGCAATGCTTCCCGGGTTAAGCGGTTTCCTGCGGCAAAGTGTTCGACCTCATCCATGGCCTTGAAAGCCCGGCTTATCGCCTCAACCCGGGATTCGGGAGAATGTAATCCGGACAGTAACCCACGCACGAGCGCGCTTACAGACATTCCACGCTCTGCTGCCGCTATCCGTGCCGCCCGGTAAGTTTCCTCGTCAATGGCCACTGTTAAATTCTTCACCGAAACACAAAAACACAGAAACATGATAGAGTCAATTCCCTGACCTCCACTGTAATCCGGTTCCCGCCGCGGACGTTCGAGGCCGATCCCGCGCAAATCCACAGCCACGGTTGGATCTGAGCCAATGCAACTGTCACTCCACACCTGCCTGGCCGTGAATTAGAGCCTGCCGTCAAAGTTCGCTCCGCCCTTGAGCAAAAGCCCGAAAGCATCAGGATTCATGGATCACCTGTTGATAGGTGCGCCAAAAGGCCCCAACAACATGGGGCGAAATTGGAAAAAATGCCAGGCCGGCCGCGCCCGGCGGCGGTTTCCGGTTTGGGATGGGCCAGCAGGCAAACCACGAACCTGGGATGACAAAAATGGGGCTGACAGCCAGGAGGCGGTCAAAATGAAAAAAACCGGTCCGGCTGATCGAAGCCGGGGAGGATGTGGGAGGAAATCTCCTCGGCGGGAACCAGGGATTGTAGCTGGCCCTGGGCGGCGGCGCTCATCAGGCGGGGCTGCTGCAGGCTGCCGGCCAGTTTCTCCATCCGGAACACGGCGTTCACATCGCGGCCCATCAGGCTCTCTTCCCCCAGGGAGGCCGGGCCGCCGAGGGCCACCTCGCCAAAATGGAGGACGATGCGGAAAGGCAGGCGGGCCTTGGCTTGCACGGTTTTCAGCGCGTGCAAGGCTTCCGCCACCGCCGGCCGGGTGTTTTCCTGCTGGGGCCAGAAGGCCAGGAAGCCGTCCCCCAGGAATTTATTGATGCCGCCGCGGTGGCGCTCAATGATTTCCTTGCCTTCCGCCAGCCATTGGCCCACCACCATGGAGAGCTGCTCCGGCGGCCAATCCCTGGCGAGCTGGGTGGACCCGACGATATCCGCCAGCAGCAGCCAGCAGGGGGTGGTTTTGATTTCGTAAGAGGTGGCGCCGGACAGGGCGCTCAGGTTCACCGTGCCGTTCGGGGTGGACTGGCGGAAAACCAGCCGCACATCGCTGATGGTGATGAGGTCGCCATTGTTCAGCCGGATCGGCTGGGTCACCCGGCGGCCATTGGCGTAGGTGCCGTTGCTGCTGCCCAGGTCCACCAGCCAGTATTCCCCCTCGCCCTGGGCGTGGATGAGCGCGTGGCGCCGGGACACTTTGGTGTCCGGCAGGACGATCTGGTTGGCGGTGGAACGTCCCAGGGAACAGGACCTTAAAAGCGGCCAGCTTTCCCCGGAGGCGGTTTCCAGCCTCGGAGCGGCCTCTGGCGTATCTTTGTCTTGAGCGGCCATCGAATGACGCCCCCATTATGGCTGCCCTTGTGCTGTTGGGCAAGCGGAACTCCGGGGCGTGAACGAGAACTCCACGGCGCTCGACGGAGCGAGTGCCCTGCCGCCAAATCCGGCCCGTGGCTATTCCCCGGCTCCCCAGCCATGTCGTCCGGAAGCCCGGGGCATCCCAACCAGAGATCCTGAATTTAGGCTTGTTTCCGCGGCCGGATGAGGCCTTACTGTCGGCATGTCCCGAACTGAAACGATGGCCTTTTCAACAGCGATTTCCGAACCGGACCTCCCGGGGAGCCTGCGGGCTTCATACCTTGCCTGCCGGTTGCTCTGGCTGGCCCTGGCTGGGTGGCTGGCCGCCCCGCCCGCCAGCGGATCCCCCCCCGGCCTGGCGTTGATCCAGGGCGGGCAGGGCAGGACGGTCATCGTCGTCGGGGAAGGAGGCTCCGGGCAGGCCCACGCAGCGGCCGCCGAATTGCAGTCGGTGCTGGGGCGGATGACCGGGGTCCAGCTGCCCATCGCCACCAACCCGGCCACCGCCGGCGCCGGGGTGCGGATCCTGGTGGGGCAGGCCGCCGCCCGCGCGGAAGCCCACCGGATGCAGCTCTATATCCCTTCGGGCTTGACCCCCCGCTTTGACGAGGAGGCCATGGTCATCGCCACCGGCCCGGATTTCCTCATTCTCGCCGGCAACGAAACAGAGCCATACCAGGGCACCCATTACGCCGTCTCGGAATTTTTGCATGACCTGGGATGCCGGTGGTTCATGCCCGGGGATTTTGGGGAAGTGCTGCCCAAAACGAACACCATCCGCGTGGCCAGCCAATGCCGCACGCTGCGGCCCAGCCTGCGGGTGCGGGACACCTGGTATAGCGGCCACCTGCCGGTGAGCGCCACGCAGGCGCAGGAGTTCGTCCTGTGGAAGCGCCGCAACCGGTTTTGCCAGCCGGGCTTCTGGAGCCCCGAAGGCCCGTTCCTGCAAAACCCCACCGACGACAGCACCCACCGCCTGCTGCCGGCCGGCCGTTACTGGGCGTCGCACCCGGAGTATTACGCCCAAAAGCCGGACGGCGCCCGCAATCCGCGTTTCATCTGCATGTCCAATCCGGGGGCCATCCAGGCCGCCGCAGACACCGTGGTGGACTATTTCCGGAAAAATCCCGGCCGCTTTTCCTTCGCTTTTTCACCGCCGGACGAACCGGTGCTCTGCCACTGCGCCGCCTGCCAGTCGCAGATGCACGGTGGCTACGGAGGGGAAGGCTGGGGTGACGTCAGCGATCCGTATTTCCGGTTCGTGTTTGACCTGGCCGGGCGGGTGGGGCGGGTGGAGCCCGGGCGCTGGATCATTTCCATGGCCTATTACAACCGCTGCCGTCCGCCGGAGGGGGTGGCCGGGAAGCAGGCGAACGTCCTGATTCAGCTGGCCTCCATCCAGCAGTGTGACGTGCATTCCTACGCGGACGAGTCCTGCCCCACGCGGCGGCAGTTCCGGAGCCTGCTGGAGGGCTGGGCGGGCCTCACGGCGGGGCAGGTTTTTTATGAGTATGATCCGCATGACTGGGCGCATCTGCAGCGGCCGGCCTGGCGCAGCCACGGCATCGCCGGGGATCTCCGCCTGCTGAAGAGCCTGGGCGGCTGGGGCTTCAGCAACGAGGGGCAGCTGGCCTGGCTCTCCACCGGCTTGAACTATTACGTGCGCGCCCGCCTGGCGTGGGATCTGGACCAGGATCCGGAGGCCATCGTCGCCGATTTCGCCCGGCGGTTTTTCGGCCCCGCCGCCGCCCCCATGGCGGGCTACTACCGGGCCTTGGAGGAGGCTTTGCGGACCAGCCCGGCCCACTACCCGCTGGGCTACAGCCCGGAGGGGCCGGCGGACGACGTTTTCCAGTTCCTCTCCCGGCCGCTTTTCGAGCGTTGCGCCGGGCTGCTCCGGGCGGCGGAAGCCCTGGCCACCGGTGAGCCTTTCCAGCGCCGGGTGGCGGCATTCCGCGGCCATTTCGAGCGCCTGGACGCCGCGCGCCGGGCCCGCCTGGCGATGGCGGAGGGCCGCTACGCCGAGGCCGCCGCCCGGTTGCAGGGCATGCTCGATGCGGTCACGCGCGTCAACGACACCGCGCTGCTGCAGGACATGGGATCCTACGGCGGAGCGCTCTCCGGAACGAACCAGCTGCTGGCCGCCCGGCGCATCCTCGAATTCACCGGCGGCTCCCGCGGCTCCTTGCTGGCGGTGCTGCCCGCCGGGGGCCGGTTCCGCACGGATCCGGCGTCGGAGGGGGTGGTTCATCGTTGGTATGAGCCTGGTTTTGACCGCGGTGAATGGCGGCCGATCCGGCTCGATGCCGGCTGGCACCACCAGGGGGTGTCCACTCCGGATGGTCGGCGCTACCAGGGGATTGGCTGGTACCGCGCCGATCTCCACCTGGCAACGGCGCCGGTTGGTCCGGTGCGTTTGTATTTCCCGGAAGTCAAAGGCTCCGCCGCCTGGGTTTGGTGCAACGGCCAATTCGCCGGTTATTGGGAGCGCAGCAAACAAGGTCCGCGCGACCTGGATATTTCCGGCCTCCCGCAGAACGGGCATAATGAATTTGTGTTCCGCATCAAAGGGGAGGGTGGGCTGACTTTGCCGCCTTTCCTGTTCACCCCGGTGGCCGCTGCCGCTAAAACCAACCCCGTTAAATGAAGCTTTTATGAACAATGCCCCACGATCCCTTGTTTCCCAGGATGTCTCTCGCGTATCCCAGGCCCGGCGGCCTGGGCCCCAGTGGTCCGCGCCTTGGTTGCTCAGCCTGTGCTTCAGCGTGGGCAGCCTGACGCTCGCCGCTACGGACCCGGCGCCCATCACTCTGGAAAACGAGCATTTCCGCTACACCATTTCCGGCGCCGGGAAAAATCTGGCGTTCATCGACCGCGCCACCGGCGTGGATTACCTGCGGCGGGATGCTGCATCGGCTTGTGCTTTGGTCCGCAGCCAGGGCCGGGAAATCCCCGCCACGCGCGTGGTGCTGGAAAATGGCCAATTGAAGATCGGGTTTGGCGAGCCGGGCCTGGCCGCCCACCTGCGGGTGGAGGTGCGGCCTTCCCACATCGGTCTGGCGGTGGAGTCCATCACCGGCAACGTGGAGTCGCTGGTCTTCCTCAATGCCCCGCTGACGTTGAAAGGGAAGCCGGACGAGCTTTTCGGGGCTTGCGCCTTATCCTTGAATCTCATCACCCGGGTGGATCAATTGCCAGCCCTGCAAACCGATTTGCGGGCCGCTTGCGAAAAGAAATTCGGCGTGGCAGGCGCCCGGGTGGCCATCGTCGGCATGCCCATGAAGGACATGCTGCCGGCCCTCAAGGAGGTGCTGGCGGGCGCGGACGAAATGCCGCTCTGCAAGGTGGCGGGGCCGTGGGCCAATGATATCCCGTTCAACCATGGCTCCTACCTGTTCAACTTCGGTTCCCTCACGGAAAGCAACGCCGGCGACTGGATCGACATGGCCCGGAGCTTGGGCGTCACGCAAATCGACAACCACGGCGGCAGCGCCGCGTTTTTCCGGTTTGGGGATTTCGCTCTGAACCGGGAAAAATGGCCGCAGGGCTGGGAGACTTACCAACGCATCGTGGCCCGGTTGCACGAAGCCGGCATCGGCTCGATTTTCCATACCTACGCCTTCTTCATCGATAAGAGCTCCAAATATGTGACCCCTGTGCCGGATGCCCGGTTGGACGCCTTCCGCACCTTCACCCTGGCGGAGCCGGTGAGCAGTGGCTCGGATACCATCCAGGTGAACGAGCCTACGGCGGGCATGAACACCATCACCGGATTCTTCGAGCACAACAGTGTGATCCTGCACCTGGGCAATGAGCTGGTGACCTTCGGCGGTGTGAGCCAGCAGGCGCCCTGGCGGTTTACGGGCGTCAAGCGGGGGGCCTTTGGCACCCAGGCCGCCGCGCACCCCGCCGGCGGGCCGGTCCGCCAGCTCAAGGAGTGCTTCGGCTTGCTGGTCCCCAACCCCGAGTCATCGTTGTTTGAGGAGATCGCGGCCAACCACGCCGAGGTCGTCAACCAAGGCGGGTTTGACGGCCTTTACCTCGATGCGATCGATGGGGCATCGATTTTGCGGGGAGGCGATGAATGCTGGTATTGGGCGGACAAGTTCGTCTTTGAGATCCAGAAGCGCTTGCAGCGGCCGGTGGGCATGGAAATGAGCGCCATGTGGCACCATTTCTGGCAATACCGCACCCGCTGGCAGGCTTGGGATTATCCCCAGCGCGGGCAGCCGCGGTTCATCGACCTCCACGCCGCCGAGGTGAACGGCGGGCTGCTGCTGCCGCTGCACCTGGGCTGGTGGAACTTCCAGACCTTCGAGCCGCCCCAGGTGGACCCCACCTATCCCGAAGTGGTGGAATACCTGGGCGCCCGGCTGATCGGCTGGAACGCCGGGATTTCGCTCACCGGGGCGATTGACCGCGAGCGCTTGCGCACCGTCCCCTTGTTCCGCCGCGCCGTGGATATCCTGCGCACCTGCGAGGAGCTGCGCCAAGGCGGCGGATTCGATGAAAAAACCCGGGCCCAGCTAAGGCAGCCCGGCCAGGAATTCACCCTGGTTCGCGGCGGCGCCGGGAAGCCGTTTTTCCGGCGCGCCCATTCCCAGCCGCACACCTTGTCCGCCGCGGAGCCTTGGACTTTGGGTTGGACGGTGGCCAATCCCTTCGCCCCGCAGCCATTGAAAATCCGCCTGGAGGTCCTGATGTCGGCGGCGGCCTATGACGATCCCCAGGCTGTCGCACTCACCGATCCCGCCCAACCGGTGGCGGCCGGATGGAAAACCAAAACCGCCGCCGGGGTTTCCCTCGCCGCCGGGGAAATTTCCCTGGCTGGCCAGGTGGGCTGGGAACTCTCCGCCACCAATGCCGGGCAGGTGCCGCAAAAAGGGGCCTGGGCCCGGCTGGAAAAACAGTTTGCCCCGCTCTGGAATCTCAAGGATCAAAAAGCGTTGGGCTTTTGGATCGAGGGGGACGGCCAGGGTGAACTCCTGGCCATCCGGCTGGAAAGCCCGCGGCACCTGGCCTTTGGCGCCGTGGCGGATCGCTACCTCAAGGTGGATTTCACCGGCAAACGGTATGTCACCCTGGTGGAAACCGAATCTTCCCGGTGGAGCGACTATAATTGGGATGATGGCAAGGGGATGTATAACATTTATCGTGAAACCATCCATTTCGAGGCGGTGGATGCCGCGAGCATCTGGCTCCAAAACCTGCCCCCGGGGCGATCCAGCAAATGCCGCCTTGGCCCCATCAAAGCCTTGCCCATGGTCAACGGCACGGTGAAGGAGGTCGTGCTCGAAATCAACGGTTCTGCCTTTGCCTTGCCGGTGGCGATGACCTCGGGCAGTTTCCTCGAGCTCAACGGGCCGGGTGATTGCACCATCTATGGCGCCAAAGGCGAACGGCTTGGCCCGCTGAATCCTGCTGGCGAGTGGCCGGTTCTGCGCCATGGCGAAAACCAGGTGCGGTTCAAAGGCAGCCTTGATGCAAATCCTGCGCCGCGCGCCAAGCTGACCTTTTTCTTTCAAGGAGAGCCGCTTTGAGGCAGGTGTAAATCCCTGTGAACGAATAATTTATGAATGGTGGGTTGGCCGGGACTTGAACCCGGGACCAACGGCTTAAAAGGCCGCTGCTCTACCGACTGAGCTACCAACCCAGCTTTGAAGACGATCTCCCCCGCTTGGGGCGGGAGTGAACCTCAAGGGCGCGAAAGCTAAAGCATCAGGGGGTTCATGGCAAGCATCATTTTAACCATTTTGCGCCCGCCAATTTTTTTCAACACAAACCGCCGCCGATCCGGAGCCCGATTCGCACCGGCAGGGACCGGATTAATGATGTGGTTCTTTCCCTTCCTGGCCATTCTCGCCCAGGTGGAGGCTGATGCCCAACAACGGCAGTTTAGTGGTTTTGCCGGTTGGATGGTAGTTGCCAACGAGGCTGAACGCCCACCAACCGAGCAGCACCAGAAAAAGGATGGTGGAGACCGGCCGGGTGGAGTCGATGGCCTGGCCGGGATCGCAGTCTTTCCGCCCATGGATCATGCTAAAAGTGATGTTTTCCCGGTGGCGCAGAGTATGCAGGATTACGCCCGCCACATGGGCGGCTATGACGGCGAGCATGGCGTAAACCATTAGTTCATGCGGTTCTTTGAAGGCTTTGTGGCCCTGGGCCAGCAACAGCCCCGTTCCGGCGATCCCTACCATCAGCGCCAGCATGGCAAAGATGGCATACGCCGAACCCGGATTGTGCCCGATGTGGCGCACCCCGCCTCCCTTGAGCGCCCCCTTCAGGTAGTCCAGCAAGGATCGCGGCCCAAAGAGGAAGGAGGTGAATCGGGCATGACGGCTGCCGATAAATCCCCAGGCCAGGCGGAGCAGGACCATGAAGCCCAGCACCAGGCCCAAGATGGCGTGCCACGGGAACAGGCCAGCCTTTTCATCGCTCAAAAACACGATCGCCGCCGCGGCAGTGAATCCCCCGGCCAGCAGCCAATGGAAGATTCTCGTAGGCAGATCCCAAATGAGGCAGGAAGTGGTTTTCATAATCAATCGTGGATGCCAGCATATCTGTGATGCCTGCCCAAAGCCAGTTCTAATACGGTGTGCAGCCGGAGGCCGAAGCTCATGCCAGGTGGTTTGCGCCACCCGTGAGCCGCGGTGGAGGCGCAGGGGAATTTCCGCACGCTCGACACCCGCCCTTGCTCATTGCATGATAGGGGGCAGAATGATGAATGAAGCCGCGATAAAACATCTCTCAACCGCTGATCCCATCCTCGGAGGGCTCATCGCCAGGGTGGGTCCTTGCCTTTTGAAACCCGACCCCGAGCGTGCGCCATTTCAGGCGCTGGTGGAGGCCGTGGCCCACCAACAACTGAACGGCCAGGCGGCCAGCACAATTATAACGCGGTTTAAGGCGTTGTTCCCCGGTGGGAAATTCCCCTCGGTCCAGGAGGTTATGGACATGGACATCACTCGCATGACCGGGATTGGTTTTTCCCAGGCCAAGGCTGGATATGTAAAAGAAATCGCCCGCATGACCGCGCATGGCCATGTGCCGGACCAAACCCAGATCCAGCTTTTATCGGATGAGGAGATTATCCAGCGGTTCACCCAGGTCAAGGGGGTGGGCCAATGGACGGTCGAAATGCTTTTGATTTTCAACCTGGGCCGTCCGGACGTGCTGCCGGCCAATGACTTCGGCATTCGCACGGGATTTGGCATCACTTACAAAAAACGCAAGCTGCCGGAGCCGGATCAAATCCTCAAACACGGCCAGCGTTGGAAGCCATACCGGTCCATGGCTTCATGGTATTTGTGGCGGGCGGTTGAGCTTGCCAAGCCAAGCTGATCCTGCGGATGCCAGGGCCGGCAGGTATTCTGAGCCGTGTCCCTGCATTAAGAAGGGAAGTGTTTGTGCCGCAGATTTTTGCGCAAGATGGGAAGTGAGTTGTCCCGAGCTGATTGGGATCAGTGGCGAACGATGAATGGCTTGCCCAAAAAGATCCAGCCAGCACGATTGAGCCAATTGCCTGAACATGGCTGGGATGGCTAACCGGGAATTGAATTGTCCCGCGTCTGGCTTTCCCCGGATGAGTAGCTTCCTAAACAGGGGTTGACTTCCCGCTATTCTGTGCAACCTTCCTATCAGGGTCTGGCTTGAGGCCGCCCTGCAACCATGCATTCTGGAGGCATGCCTATGCGCCGCCAACCTAACCGGCGCCAAAAAAATCCGATGGGATTCTCATGGGCAGTATGCTTTTGGCACGCCCCTATTGCTTGGCAGCCAATCATTGGAATTGAAAACAAAATCAGGAATACCGATGGCTAAGAAGTCGATCAAGAAAACGAACAGTCAAACAGCTCCCGAAACCGGGACCAAGAATGCTGGCAAAACCGCTCCCACCAGCGAGGTGGCGGCCGCCAAGGCCGATACCCGGAAAGCCTCCGGGCAGTCCGTGACCCCGCCTCAGGCGCCCGCAATCGCGCCCGCAATCGCGCCCGCGTCGCAGCCAAAAACATCAAAGATAAAGACCGTCGCGGCAGCCACCCCGGTCCCGCCGCAAAAGGCATCGGATCCCGCTCCGGCTGCCGCGCCCTCCGCGGCTGCCCAACCGGCGCCGCTCAAGGTCAAAGCTGCCTTTGTCCTGGTTGATCCGGCTGCCAAATCCGTTTTCCTCAGCGGTGAGTTCAATAGTTGGTCCTCCAGCGCCACGCCGATGAAATCGCGGGAAGCCGGAAAATGGGAAACCACAGTCAGCCTGGCTCCGGGACGCTACCAATATAAATTCGTCGTGGATGGCGATTGGAAGACTGATCCGCAGGCCCCCGAACAGGTTTGGAACGAACACGGAACGCTCAATTCCGTGATCGAAATCAAAGCCTGATACGGCCTCAGGGACTGGACTGCGCGGGTTTCAGCCGTTTATGTGGAATTACACTAAACGGCGCGGCTATAGTATTGCAAAAAAACGGGCGCAGAGTTCCATGAATTGCGCTTCGGTAGTCATGCGCCGGGCGTGGTATAAGAATTGGCCGCTGGGCTCCCAGTAGGGGGCCACGAAATTCAAATACTTTTTCATTTTTTCGATGTGAACCCGAGGCCGCATGCGCGGCGGCCCCACCGCCTCATATAAATCGTGCAGGTAGGCTTGGAGTTCCGTCCCGGTAATGCGGGGAATGGGCTGGCTGCCCAGTTCCAGGCGGATCTGATTGAAAATCCACGGATTGGCCAGGGCGGACCGGCCAATCATCAAGCCGCGGGCGCCAGTCTGGGCCAGCACTTCACGTGCTTTGGCCGCTGAGGTGATATCTCCGTTGGCCAGGACGGGGCATTTCATGGTGGCAGCCGCCCGCGCGATCAAGTCGCAGCGTACGCTGCTTTGGTAACCGCCCTTTACGGTTCGCCCGTGGACGGTCAGCAAATCCAAGCCGTGCCTGGCGAAAATCGGCAGCAGTTGGTCGAATTCCTCCTCGGAGGCGAAGCCGAGCCGGGTTTTGACGGAAAACCGGCCGGGAATGGCCTCCCGGAGGTGGCCGAGAAGGGCATCCACGGTTCCCGGCTTGCGCAAAAGGCCGCCGCCGGCATTTTTGCGGTAAACCACTGGCGCGGGGCAGCCCAGGTTCAAATCCACCGCGGCAATGGGATAGGCTTGGAGTTCCCGGGCGGAGCGCACCAAGTCCGGCACCAAATCCCCGATCAGTTGCGCGATGATGGGCCGTTGGGTGGGGTTTTGGGTCACCGACACCAGGATGTTTTTATCCAGGCGCGATCCGGCATAAACACGGAAGTATTCAGTGAAATAGAGATCCGCGCCGCCATAGCGGCTGATCATTCGCAAGAATGGCAGATCGGTGACGTCCTGCATTGGCGCCAGGGCCAGGATTGGTTCCTGGCGCCCCCATAGTTGTTCCCAAAAATCCATCGGTTCATGGTTTAAGATTGCGGCTGGGCAAGGCGAGCCTGAAATTTGGATTTGTGGGCGGGAGGCTATTGGGATTGCCCCGCCGCTCCGCACTCTTTGCCGCCCGGTTTCAACCAGCAAAAAAAACTGTGCGGGAAAGCCGCATTCCTGTTTAATGGCGGCATGGAACCGTTATTAAAGTTACTGTCGGAAAATGCCGCGCTTCGCCCCGCCCAAATGGCCGCCATGCTGAATCTCACTGAGGCCGACGTCGTCGCCAAGGTCAGCGCTTATGAGCGGGACCAGATCATCCTTGGCCAGCGCACCATCTTGAACGAGGAAAAACTGGGGATGGAGTGGGTCCGCGCCGTCATCGAAGTCAAGATCACTCCCGAGCGGGAGGGCGGTTTTGATCGCCTGGCCGAGCGGGTGGCCAAATACCGCGAGGTTCGGTCGTGCTACTTGATGTCCGGATCCTACGACCTGCTGGTGATCGTGGAAGGGAAAAACCTGCGGGATGTGGCCATGTTCGTTTCCGAGAAGCTGGCCACCATCCAGGGCGTGGTATCCACCGCCACTCATTTCATGCTCAAACCGTATAAGATCGACGGCATCCTGATGAAAAAGGAGGTGAACGAGGAGCGCCTCCAGGTATCGCCCTGAGCCGGGTGCACGCCATGGGATGCCGGATCTCTTAGTTCTGCAATGCGCACGCCTGGAGTTGGATATGCGGGGTCAGCCCTGCCCTTGGAAAGTGCTTTAGCTTTGGCCGCGGCTGGACCATACTCAGACCATGAAAGCGACGGCCTTTGCGCACTGGTTGATTCCGAAAATGCTGTTTTTTTGCGGCCTGTTGATCCTGGCGGATGCTGGCGATGGTGGTTCCCTGCCCCGCATCCGGGTGGCCCAGGATGGGCGCGGTTTTGTCGATGCCGCCGGGAAGCCCTTTGTGCCGTTCGGAGTTACCTATTACCGCCCGGGCACCGGCTGGGCGCCCCAAGTTTGGAAACAATGGGATGCGGAGGCCACCCGCAAGGATTTGCGGCGGCTCAAGGATTTGGGCGGCAACTGTGTGCGGGTATTCACCACGTTTGGCTCTTTCTACCCGGAACCCGGCCGGCTCAACGAGGATGCAGTGGCCAAACTGGAGTCGTTATTGAACCTGGCAGAGGAAGTGGGCGTGTATGTGCATCCGACCGGACCGGATCACTGGGAAGGCATCCCGGCTTGGGTGCGCGGGGACATGTTCGCCGAGGAGAAATTGCTCCAGGCCAGGGAGGAGTTCTGGCGGATGCTGGCCGGCCGTTTCCGGGGGCGGACTGCCATCTTCGCCTACGACCTGTTGAACGAGCCGGAGGTGGGGTGGGACAGCCCGGCCATGAAAATCCGCTGGAACGGTTGGCTGCAAAAAAAATACGCCACCACGGATCGCCTGGCGGAGAGGTGGGGTCCCCAAGCCCCCACCCGGCAGTGGGGTTCCATCCCCATCCCCATCGCAGCGAAAGCGGTCAAGACCAGGGAACTGGACGATTACCAGGATTTTCGGGAAGATCTGGCTGACCAATGGGCCAGGCGGCAGGTGGCCGCCATCAAAGCCGCCGATGCGGAGGCCATGGCCACGATCGGTTATATCCAATGGAGCGTGCCGGCGCTGTTGCCGGGCCTCCAGCATTACTCCGCGTTCCGGCCATCCCGGCAGGCGGCATTCCTGGACTTCCTGGAAATTCATTTCTACCCGCTGGCAAGCGGTTTTTATGAGTATGGCTCCGCCGAAGCCGAAGGCCGCAACCTGGCCTATCTGGAAAGCGTCTTGCGGGAGGTGGCCCGGCCTGGCAAACCGGTGGTGGTGGCGGAATTCGGCTGGCAGGGTGGCGGTCAATTGACCATCGATAACGGCAAACACCCCCCCGCAACCGAGGCGGACCAAGCCCGCTGGTGCCGGCAGGTGGTGGAAACCACGCGGGCCATGGCCGATGGCTGGCTGAACTGGGGCTTTTTCGACCATCCCCAGGCGGGGGACGTCAGCCAGTTGACCGGGCTGTTGACTGTGGATGGCAAATCCAAGGCTTGGGGGCTGGCTTTTCAGGAGCTGGCCCAAAAGAACCAGACCGCCCAGTCGCAGCGCCGCCTGCCCGCCGGCCGGCCGGAGCTGGATTGGGACGCCTGCCGGCGGGATCCGCAAGCCGCGGCCGTCTTCCGCGCCAGCTATTGGGAAGCCTGGCAAAAGGATCAAAAACCGTGATTGGCGACCAGGAATTCAGCCTCCTGGCCCAGGAATACTGGCGGCGCTGCCGGGCCACCCTGGTATGCGTGGACGCCCAGGGCGCGCTCTGCCATGGCAAACCATCCTGCCAGCCCACGGGCTGCCTGCCTCAATGCGCCGAAATCCGGCGGCGGGCTGTTTTTGAAGCGCTGCGGTGGGGGGAACCCAGTGTGACTAGCTGCCCGGGTGAATGCGCCGTCTGGGCGGTTCCCTTGATGACCAACAGCCGTGTTTACGGCGGGTTGGTGGCCTTGGGTGTGCCCTTGGACAAGGATCATCTGCACCGGGAATTCACCTCCGAACGCATCCGGGAAGCCTGCACCACCCTGCGGTTGCTGGCGGAGGAGCATAACCTGACCAACTCCGCCCTGCTGGAGTTGCGGCGCCTCGCCTTGGACCGCGAAACCGATCGCGCCAAGGCCATCCACCTGCTCAAATCCAACGGCTACGACAGCATCCGGGAAATCTACCTGCGGGAGGAGGCAGCTTTGCTGGCGGCCGTGAAGCGCGGCGAGCGCAAGGTGGCGCGGGAAATCCTCAACCGCGTCCTGGTGGGGATTTACCATTTTGGCAGCCAGCGCAAGGATTTGCTGAAAAGTGTGATCCTGGAGCTCGTGGTCATGCTTTGCCGCGCCGCAGTGGAAGCGGGGGCGGAGCCTTCGGAGCTGCTCGGAGCCAATTTCCACTCCATCACCGAGCTGGCGGCCCTGAACGAGGAAAAAGACCTCTGCCACTGGCTCACCAACATGCTCGAGCGGCAGATGGACGCCATCCGCGACCACCGCCAATACCCCAACACCGTCTTGCTCGGCAAGGCCATGGCCTACATGCGGGAGCATGTGGGGGAGGAATTGGACCGGGACGTGGTGGCCCGCACCGCCGGGTTGTCGGGCAGCCATTTCTCGCACCTGCTCAAAGCCAAACTCGGCCAAACCTTCACCCAGCTGCTGGGCCAATACCGGATCGACCAGGCCCGCCAGCTCATCGTCCGCACCACCCATAGCTTCGCCGAGATCGCCGCCGAATGCGGGTTCACCGATCAAAGCTATTTCGGCAAGGTTTTCCAGCGCTATACCGGGCTCACCCCGGGCGATTACCGCCGCCGGCACGCCGACTGGCATTGCTGAACCGGGCCTTTTTGTGCCAAGCCTTGGCCGCTCGCGCGGTGCAGTCTCCTTTCGGCGTGGCGCAGGGTTCGCATCGGTGATTGCACAAAACACTGTGGCGCAGCTATTTACATTCCAAATCGAGGAATACAGCCCAGGGATGACTGTTCCTCGTGGAAGAATTGGTGAGGAGGACCGCCGCCGGCCGGAGTTTTTTTATTTTCTCCCAACCGCCAGCATGGTAATTAGCATTGGTTGATAATCTGGAATCAAGCGGGTTGATCAATCGGCGGAAGCAAGTATGTCGCTATTTGGATGGGGATCGAAAGCGGAAGCAGGAGGTTTGGAGTCCCGGACCTTCGGGCCGTTTCGTTTGCACGAATTGATCAATAGCGGAGGCATGGCGGATCTGTGGCTGGCGACCAACCAGAAAGAGGAGCATTACGCGGTGCGCATCATGCACAACCGCCTGAAATACAATTTCCTCGCCAAGCGCCGATTCCTGCGCGGCTGCGAGATCCTCTCGCGGATCCACAACCACGACCGGGTGATCGGCTATTTTGACCATGGCAAGATCAACGGCCGGTATTACCTGCAGATGGAGTATGTGGAAGGCTCCAATATGCGCGAACTGCTGGCCCGGAATGACCTGCTGCTGGTGGAAAAGGTGTGGGACATCCTCATGGATATGGCCATCGCCCTGGAGCATGTGCATGACAGCGGCTTCATGCATCTGGATTACAAGCCGGAAAACATCATGATTTCGCGCAACGGCCAGCTCCGGCTGGTGGATTTCGACCTTTCCCTGCCCAAGCCGCCCAAGCCCGCCAAACTGGGGCGGTATGGCGGCACCCCGGCCTACATGGCGCCGGAGCTGCTGCTGCACCGGGAGAGCGACCACCGGGCCGATATTTTCGCCTACGGCGTGACGGCCTACGAGCTGCTGGCGCGCCGCCGGCCGTTCACTGGCGACACCGAAGAGGAGGTCATGCGCAAGCAGCTGGATCACAGCCAGGATCTGCCCAGCTTGCGGGAATACGTGCCGGAGCTGTCGGTGCCCATGGAAAAGGTCATCTTCAAGTGCCTGGAGCGGGATCCCGAGAAGCGATACCCGCATATGAGCGTGATGATCCGGGACATGCAACTGGCGCCTTAGCCGCGACGGCCGGGGAGATTTTACCATGAAGCAAAACCCGATTTTAGTGGCTTTGGATGTGCCCCAGCCCGAAGACGCCATGCGGCTGGTGGAGCAGCTGGCGCCGGTGGTGGGCGGCTTTAAAGTGGGCAAGGAACTGTTCGTGGCGGCCGGGCCGGACATCGTCCGGCGCATCCGGGCCACCGGGGCGATGGTGTTCCTGGACCTGAAGTTCCATGACATCCCCAATACCGTGGCCAAGGCGGTGGCCGCCGCGGTGCGGCTGGATGTTCAGATGCTGACGGTTCACGCCAGCGGGGGCAGAGCCATGCTCGCTGCCGCCGAACAGGCGGCGCAGGAAACGGCCGGGAAAAAGGGGGGGGAGGCCCCGCTGGTGCTGGGAGTCACCGTGCTGACGAGCATGGACCAGGCTGCCTTGCACGAGGTGGGGATCGAAGCCAACCCCGGCCAGCAGGTGGAGCGGTTGGCTCAACTGGCGGTGCAAGCCGGATTGCGTGGCCTGGTGTGTTCACCTTTGGAAGTGGCGGGCCTGCGGCAGCTCCTGCCCGGCCAGGTGCAGTTGGTTACGCCGGGCATCCGCGGGCCGGGTGATGCCGTGCATGACCAGCGGCGCACGTTATCCCCCCAGGAAGCTTTGCAGGCGGGAGCCACCTGGCTGGTGATCGGCCGGCCCATCTGTGGCGCTCCGAATCCCCGCGTGGCAGCCGAAAAAATGCTCGCGGGCTGAAAGCAGCCGCAGGCCAGCCCCAGCCCTCCGCCATGCCAGGTCGGAAACCAGGCGCTTCCGCGGAGGCCTCCGGCACCCCCAATCCCAACCGCCCATTGGCGCTTCGACAGCCTTCCTAAAGTCTGGCGGGGAGCTGTTTTCCGGGAGGCATTTGACAAAGCCAACAAGTAAGATAAATTAATAATCACTATGAAAAATACTATTCTTAGTTTGTTGTTGGCGCTGGGAACCTTGACGGCGGTGGCAGACACCCAGTTCTCGGAAATATCCACCGCCGATCTGAAACAGGCGGTCAAGTCCCAGAAGGTGGTGCTGCTGGATGTCAACGGGACCGATAGCTGGCAGAAAGGGCACATCCCGAGCGCGCTGAACTTCGCGGCGGTCAAGGAGGAGCTGACGAAAAAACTTCCTGCCGATAAAAACGCCCTGGTGGTGGCCTATTGCGGCAATGAGCATTGCGGCGCCTACCGGGCGGCCGCTTTGGCGGCGCAAAACCTGGGCTATAAAAATGTGAAGCATTATGCCAAAGGCATCCAAGGCTGGGTGAAGATCGGCGAATCCACCGAAAAAGGAAGCTGAAAAAACAAATCAGGGCGAAACCTTTCCTCACAGGCCGGCGGTGTTGTGCCAGGTGTTTCAGGGCATAACACCGCCGCTGCTTTTTATGCGGAAGTAATCAGGGCCATCCAAAAGGCCTGGATAAACCTCAGCCGCCAATGGCTTGCTGGAATACCACGAAATCAATGCAGGTTACGGCTCTCTGAAGGCATTGCTTTGCTCCTCTCGTAGTCAAACATCCGCTGCTTGAAATCTTTTTCCAGCTCTTCCGGCAGCCGCATCAGCCAGTCAATCAGCCGATACAGCTCCCAGATCTCCGGCTTTTTCAATCCCAAGTCGTAAAGTCGCCGCGTCAGATCCCATTTGCGATCAAACCGCTCCGTCATCTTCCGCTGGGTCTGCTGCGCCAGCCAGTTGGCCAGCACAATGACGGCCGATGGCACTCCCTTCGCCGCCTCCGCCTTCGCCCGCTCAGTCAAATCTAACAGCTTGCAGATGGGGAAGTCAAACCGCACCCGGCAGCCGAATATCTGCCGTTCGTAAAAGTCCGGGCGCCAGCCGGGATCGCCATCGGCCAGGATGGCCAGGGTCAGCACGTTCTCCCCGTGGTAATCGTTGAGGCGCCGGTGGTATTGGTAGAGCCGCAAAGGCAGGTTTTTGTCCGGCCGGTGCTGCACTTCCACATGGATCAGCAACCAGCCCTGGCTGCCGTCCAGCAGCTGGACCTTGATCAGTTTGTCCACCCGCTGTTTCCCCAAGGCGGCATCGCGCACCACTTCCTGCAATTCCTGGTCCAAAAACTCCGGATTGGTGCGCCAGTCGATGGCGTCCGCGATGCTGGGGAAACAGAATTCCAGCAGGGGCCGCAGGTATTTCTCCAGCGCCTCTTTCCACGGGCTGTCGAACTGGTCAGCTTCGCTTTTCATCGC
>CAYPCQ010000105.1:0-32193 GCA_964409245.1 uncultured Verrucomicrobiota bacterium | reverse complement strand
CAGAAGGATGGTTCCCAGGGCGAAATAGGGGAACAGGCCGTAGCTGGAATAATGCACCAGGACACCGATGGGGCAGGCAAACCACGAGAGAGCGCAGGAATGGCAGCTCAGGACCGGGTTGCAAAGCCATTTCAATTCCGGCCCCCAGGAACTATGCAAAAGGATGGCGGACAGGATTAATGCGGAACGGCGTTTCATCGCTTCAGTTTAACTGGCCAGGCAGTCGCCATGACTGCAAAGGGGTCATTTTCAGGTTGGGCAGCCACGTTTGCCGCGTTTCACCAGCGGGTTATAGTTGTAGTAGAGCTGGTTTTCTTTCCGGACCACGCCGGTGAAAGTGGTGTTTTCCAGGATCTGAATATCGCTCATGGCCACCTCGGCGGGCATGGGCGGCGGCGGCGGGGCTTTGGGCGGCACCGGCTTTGAGGGGTCGATGAACACCGGCTCGGACACGGGCGGCAGATCCACCTGCAGATCGGGATCCGGGTGCAGGGTGTAGGAGCGGCAGGCGCCCGCCACGAGCAACGCCAGGGCCACGGCGGCGAGGCCGGAAGCGAGTATTTTCAAGTAGCGTGGCTCGTTCACTGGAGCAGGCTTTTCTGGTAGCCGGTGAGCAGGTGGCGGTCGTTATCCCGCCGCACGGTGATGCGCCTGGCATCCATGAAATCCAGGATGGCCAGCGCGTATTTGCGCGTGGTATCGAGCATGCCTTTGAAATTCGCGGAATCCAGGACACCTTTTTCGTTGATCACTTTCACAACCAGATCCTGGGCATTTTTATAATGGGCGAAACTCAAAACCACAAGCGCAGAAAGACGGACCAGCTTGCGTTCGTGATAAAGCAGGTCCAGCAGGCGCTGGATGCGGGGCATGGGAGCCTTCAACAAATCCGGCAATTCCTCCGGCCGGGGCGAATGATAGCCGCTGGTTTCGTAGGTGGCCAGAATCCGCTCCAGCAAGGCGCGGTCCTCCTCCCCCAGCCGGGCGATGGCATTGGAAAGCAGCACCTTGTCGCCGCGCCGCGTGATCTGCCGGGCCTCCTCCAGTTCCCGCTCGATGCGCGCCCATAAGGGGGCCGGCCAATTAAAATCCTTTTTCAAATCCGCCAGGGCCAGGCTCAAGGAGGCGTCTTTTTGGGCGGCCGCTGCGATGCGGGATTCCACCTCCCGCCGGCACTGAAGATAGGCCTCCGCGTGGATGAACAAATCCTCCGCCAGCCGGCTGGCCTGCTGCCCGCTCACGAGCGTTTCCAGGGCGGCCTGCACCTGGTCCAGGGGCCACAGCAAGGCGCAGGAAAGCTGGCGGGCGGTGGCGCCGGTGCGCTGCTCCCGCAGCAGCCACCACTCCACCTGCCGCCGGAGGCCGCCGGGGCTGCGCACCTCCACCCCCCGGAAAAACTCCTCCTGGGCCAGCAACCGCGGCAGCATCACCGCCTTGCGCGGCCTTTGCGCCTCCCGGGTGATGGCCAGGACCACCCCGCCCGCCACCGTTTCCGGGGGGGAGGGGCGCCGCAAAATGAAATGGTCCCAGGCGGCCACCGGTGACGGTTGGTTAAGGACCAGGGTCACCAGCGCCTGCGGCCGCGATCCCGAGTCATCCCCTTCCAGCAGATAAAGCTTGCCGTATTCCTCCAGGGTGCCGCAGTGGAGCTTGATTTCCTCGGCGTTCTGAAGCGGTTTTTTCAGGCCCGGCACCAGCTTGAGCCGGACGTGCAGGCAGGCGGCCGGCTCCAGGCAGCCCGGCACGCACAGCAGCTGGCCGCGCACGGGAGGATGTTTGTTGAACTCGGGCACGTTCAACGCCAGGCATTGCCCGCTGCCCCCCTGGGGGGCGTCCCGCATAAAGCGCTGGATGCCGCGGATCCGCCCGGTCTGGCCACCGGGGACCAACTCCACCTGGGCGCCCACCTGGATGCTGCCGGAGGTGGGGATGCCGGTGAGGATGGTCCCCTGCCCTGACAAGACAAACACCTCCTCGATGGGCATCCGGAACAGCCCGGCCTGCTCCCGGGCGGGGGCGCTGGTGATTTGGGCCACGAGAGTGTCGAAGAGCTGCCCATACCCCTCAAACGTGCGGGAGGAGACCGGGCAAACGGGCGCCTCCCGCAAAAAGGTGTTCCGGGTCAAAGCGCGGATTTCTTCCACCCGCTGCCGCTGCAGTTCCCCGGAGACCAGGTCGATTTTTGTCAGCGCCACCAATCCCCGCTGAACGCCGAGCAATTCCAGGATCTGCAGATGCTCGATCGTCTGGGGCATGATGCCGTCATCCGCCGCGATCACCAGCATCGCCAGGCCGATGCCGGAGACGCCGGCCACCATGGTCTTGACCAGTTTTTCGTGGCCCGGCACATCCACAATCCCCACGCAGAGGTTGTTCCGCAGGTAGCAGGGGGCGAAGCCCAGCTCGATGGTCATGCCCCGCTCCTGCTCCTCCTTGAGGCTGTCGGTGAGGCAGCCGGTCAGGCATTGGACCAGGGCGGTTTTGCCGTGGTCCACGTGGCCCGCGGTGCAGATCATCATCACCACATCCGGATTCGCCTGCGTGGGCAGCAGGCCTGGGGGTTGCGCGTTCATGGCTTCAGGATCGGTTCCGGGTCAAAAAGCACGCTTCACGAATTGCGGACAAACATCTTCCCCGGGATCTGCCGGACCAGGCGCTTCATCTCCAGCCCAAACAGCGCCACCGCGACGCTGGAGGCGGCCAGGCCGCTCTGGCGGATCACCTCGTCGATGCTGCGCTCCTCCTGGGTCACCACGTCCCACACCCGCTGCTCGTTTTCGGACAAAGTCATCGAGCCCAAGCCGGCGGCTTCGGCGGACTCGGGCCGGTTGGAGACCGGGAACAGGTATTCGAATTCGCTGAGGATGTCGTCCGCGCCTTCGCACAGCTTGGCGCCGTGCTTGATCAGATCGTGGCAGCCCTTGCTGCGGGGCGAGTCGATCCGGCCCGGAACCGCGAACACCTGGCGCCCGTATTCCAC
Organism: uncultured Verrucomicrobiota bacterium; assembly: GCA_964409245.1. Taxonomy (GTDB): domain Bacteria; phylum Verrucomicrobiota; class Verrucomicrobiia; order Limisphaerales; family UBA1319; genus CAIMWS01. Next base: position 29,213 of record CAYPCQ010000105.1, on the reverse strand, counting down.
CGCCATGTTGGCGGTGATCAGGGCGCCGCTGGTGAGGTTGGCCTCCACCACCACCGTCCCCAGGGTCATCCCGGCCACGATGCGGTTGCGGATGGGAAAGGATTGCCGGTCCGCCTTGCGGTTGAATGGGAACTGGGTGATGACCGCCCCCTGGCCGGCGATGCGCTCAAACAATTCCCGGTTCTCCGAGGGGAACACCACATTGATGCCGTTGCCCAGCACCGCCACCGTGCGCCCTTTCTGGAGCAAGGCCCCCTGGTGGGCCGCGGTGTCGATGCCCCGGGCACCGCCGCTCACCACCGTAACCCCGGCATAGGTCAGCTGAAAAGAAAGCTTCCGCGCGGCCTCGATGCCGTAGGGGGTTGTGAGCCGGGAGCCGACGATGGCGATGGAGTTCTTATCCCGCGCCAGCAGCTCGCCTTTGACGTAAAGCACGACCGGCGGATCGTAGATCTGCTTCAGCAGCGAGGGATAGGCTTCGTCACTCTGAACCAACACGTGGCAGCCATAATCCGCGATGCGTTTCAATTCGGCGTCCAAATCCACGTTCTGCTGCCACTGGCTGATGGACTCCGCCGTGTCTTCGCCGATGCCGTGGACCTTCAGCAGCCGGTTTTTCGGGGCGGAAAGGATCGCGGGTGGGTCGCCAAACGCCTCCAGCAATTGCCGGACACGCACTGGCCCCACATGGTCGATCATGTTCAAGGCAACCATTGCCTCGCGGGCATCCATAGCCGGGCATCCTCTGCATTTTTGCCCCCGCAGGCAAGATTGTTCGCTGCCGGGCTGGATTCCGCTTTCCCAAGCGGCTCAAACCATTATGGTAATCCGCGCAGGCCGGGCCCATCCCGCGGCTGGCAGGCAGGCAGCATCGGCGGCCGCCTGGATCCACGCCCGCATTGGGCAGGCCGGCTGGATTGCATTATGACCGCGCGCGAAAGAGTATTGGCGGCCCTGGCTCACCAGGCCACCGACCGGGTTCCCCGGCTGTTATACGAGGAAGCCATTGGCTACACCCCCGCGGTGGCCCAATTGCTGGCGGAGCGTTGTGCCCCCCGCATACCCCGGGATTATTTCCAGATGGACATCACCCACGTCGATTTCCAGCCTTCCCGGCTGCCTGAATCCCGTTTCGCCGGCTGGCTCGGGGAGCAGGCGGAAGCCGCCCTCGCCAGCCGGCAGGTGGATGAATGGGGGGTGTGGTGGCGCACCGGCAGCTTCCACCATTTTGCCCACATCGAATCCCCGCTGCGCGGCGTGGACGAGCTGGATCGCATCCGGCAATACCCCTGGCCGGACCTGGACCTGCCCTACCGGTATGAAGGCTTGGCCGATCAAGTGGCGGCCCTCCACCGCCAGGGCCTGGCCGTGGCGGCCTATGCGGGTTCAGTCTTCGAGCGCTCCTGGTACATCCGGGGCCTGGAAGACATGATGATGGACCTGCGCCAGGCGCCGGAAATCGCCCACTACCTGTTCGAGCGCACGGCCGCCTACCAGCAGCATGCCGCCGCCCAATTCGCCCGGGCGGGGGTGGACATCCTCATCACTGGCGATGATGTGGCAGGCCAGCGCGGTCTCTTGATGAAAATCGACACCTGGCGCGAATTCTTAAAACCGCACCTGGCCGCCACGGTCCGCGCCATCAAGTCCGCCAACCCCGCTTGCGCGGTCTTTTACCATTCGGATGGCAATGTGGAACCGGTCATCCCGGAGCTGATCGAGATCGGCATCGACATCCTGAACCCCATCCAGCCCGAGTGCATGGATCCAGCGCAGATCAAGCAAAAATACGGCCGGCAGCTATCCTTCTGGGGCACGGTCAGCGTTCAGCGCACCATGCCTTTTGGCACCCCGGACCAGGTCCGGGAGGAGGTGCGCACGCGCATCCGGACTGCGGGCCGGGGCGGCGGCCTCATCCTCGCTCCCGCGCATGTCCTGGGCCCGGAGGTTCCCTGGGAAAATATTGTGGCCTTTTTCGAAGCCGCCGACAGCACCCCCCCGGAACCCTGACCCGGCATCCATCCGGTCCCGAAACATCGGCGGCAGGCGCCTGGAAAAGGCCGCTCCGTCGTGCGCGTCGTGCCTTGCCAATCCCACCGAGGGCAAGCACACTGCTGCCATGCGATTCCAACACTGGCTGAGCATCCTCCTGCTGGCCCTGACCATGGCTGGCCCGGCAAAATCTGGCGGCGAGACTCCGGCAATCCGCCGCTTGCGGGCCGGGACCGCCAAAGCCGATATTTCCAGCCCCGCGGCGAAAACGCCCGGTGATCCACTTTATGCCCGCGCCTTGGTGGTGACGGACGGCACGCAAACCGCCGTGATCATCGCCGTGGATGCCGTGGCCATATCCGGCCTTGGCTCCATCCGGCAGGATTATCTGGCGGATGTGCGCGGCCAACTGGAGAAAGAACTGGGGATCGCCCCCCGGAACGTGCTCATCAGCGCCACCCACTGCCACGGCGCCGTGGGCGATGATATCGGGCAAAAAACCGTGCAGGCGGTCAAGCAAGCCTGGCAAACCAGGGTGGAGGTTCTGGCGGGCGCCGGGAAGGGCTTTGAAAACCGGATCATGGAAAACCGCCGGCTCAGGCTGAAAAAAGGCGGGGAAACCGATGTCCGCCACGCTTATTCCCTGCCGCCTGGCGCGGAGATCGCCGGCCTGGGTCCGGTCGATCCGGAAATTGGGATTCTGCGGCTGGATCGGCTGGACGGATCCACGCTGGCGGTGGTTTACAATTTCGCGTGCCACCCCATCCAGGGCATTCCCGGTGGCGGCAATACGGCGGACATCTCGGGCTTCGCTTCCAGGGTTATTGAGGAAAACCAGCCGGGCGGCTGCCTCGCGTTGTTTTTGCAGGGCTGCGCGGGGGATATCAACCCGGTTCTTTACAAGGAGGTGAACCTGCCCCGCAATGCGGAAACCCTGGGCAACCTGCTGGGATTAAGCGTCCTGAAAGCGGCCCGGGCGATCCCGGTCAAGGCCGGGGCGGGCCTGCAGCTCCTGAACGAAACCCTCGCTCTGCCCAGGGCCGACCACCGGCCGCGCATCGCCGCCCTGCAGACGGAGCAAACGCGGCTCCTGCAGTCCCTGGCCGGCGCCAGCCTGAATCTCGAAACCTTCATCCCGCTTTATTTGAAATACCGGCTGGCGGGCGATTTCCCGTCTGGTTACGCGCATGAATACCTCCGCGACCAGCAAGCCGGGCGGCAGGACTGGATCCAGCTCGATATCCAAAACCGGCAAAACCTCGAGCAGTATATCCACAACATCCACATCATGGAGGAATTGACCCGCCTCCAAGCCAACCTGGCCTTGCTGCAAATGCACCAGGCCCGCAATATCGCGGCCGGCCAAAAGACGGTGGATGCGGAAGTCATGGGGTTGAGAATCGGCAGCTTTGTGCTGGTGACATTCCCCGGCGAACTCACCGTGCAGATCGGCCTTAACCTCAAAAAGCGATCCTCCCACCCGGCCACCTTCGTGGCTGGCTATGCCAATGGCTACCTGTTCTATGCCCCCACCACCGAACAAGCGCTCAATCCAGGTTATGCGCAGGAGGACTGCGATTGCCTGCTGGCTCCCGAGTGGCAGCCGTCGTTTGAAAACAAGGCGGCGGACCTGGTGCAGCGCCTCACACCGAAACCGCCGGATTGAGCAAAAGCCTCCGCCAGCTCTGCCCGCAAAATCACCGGCGGGGCCTTGCCTCCAATCGGCTCCCGGCTTCGCCCCTTGTGGCTTCGGGCGCCTTGATTAAACCGGGCCTCAACTTGATCGGAACCGCTTTGTGCATTATCCTGGCCTCGCTTGTGTTGCGATCCAGATCGGATGATCTGGAATGATAAACGTGTTTAGAAATATTAATCAGACTGAGAAAGAAGGTTGCGTATTCCCATGACTCGCCGTGAATTCCTAAGAAACGCCGCTGCCCTCACCGCCTTTGGCCCCGGCCTTCAGCTGCGGGCGGCAACGAGTTCCATTCCTTGGGAACACCGGATTGTGCGCGCGCATGATCCTCTGGCCAGTGCGTTTGACGTGGTTAATTTTGAGTTCCAAGCCGGGGTGCGGGATACCTATTACGGCAACTTTGTGAACCCGCGAAGAGTGCAGCGGTTGCTCGATCTGGCCCTGTGCGGCCTCACCCAGGAAAAGGATCCAGCCGCCGCCCTGCGCAAGCTCATCCCCTACCAGCCGGGTGAGCGGGTTTTCATCAAAACCAACTTCACCACCACCTTCGGCCTGTGGGGCGGGGATTGGGACCGCATCCAGTGGGATGCGCATTATAACGACACTGACTCCATCGCTGAGCCCATCATGGCCGTCATCCAAGCCCTTGTGCGCATTAATATCCCCCAGGAATTGATCGGGGTGGGCGATCCCACCTGGTCCGCGGGCAATCCCCGCATTCCGCGCCTGATGCCCAACCGGGTTGCCCGCAAAATCCACGCGGCCTTTCCCGGAGTGGTGCTTTACCGTTCCTCACTGATCCCGGGTGGCGATGGATTCACCTGGAAGAACAACCACCGGGATGCGGTGGTGACTTTGCGCGATCCCGCCCTGAATAATGCCGCGGGTGGCCCGGCGGATCACCGGCTGCCGGATCAGCTGATTTTGGCCCATCATTTCATCAACCTGCCCGTCATGAAACGCAACGCGGGCGGCGGCGTCACCGGAGCCTTGAAAAACAATTTCGGGACCATTGCCAGCTGCCAGAATTTCCATTCCTCGGAGCACGCTCAAAAAAACGAGGCTCTATACAGCGACAAGCTGAACCCGGCCGTTGATATCTGGCTCAACCCGCATGTGGGCGCCAAAACCCGGCTGATCGTGGCCGATGGCATCCTGGCTGGCTGGGATTGGGGCGGCAACCCGCCGACGGGCTGGAAAACCTTCAGCAGCCGCTCGCCCAATTGCCTGCTGGTGGGCACCGATCCCGTCGCCATGGACAGCGTGATTTTCGACCAGGTCACCGAGGGCTTGCCGGAGAAAGTGAAAAATTACCGGTCCCCGGCCATGTTGGTGGACGGCGCCAAAATGGGCCTGGGCCACTATGAATCCCGCTCCGGCCCCAAAGCAGGCTACCGCACCATCGATTACCTGGAAACCGCCCCGGCGGTGGAGGCAGGGAAAATGCGCCAGCTGGCCGAACTCAAGGAGTGGTACCTCGAGGGCGATAAATCGGCCGCCGATGTCAAACATTGCCTCGCAGAATCCCAAGCGCTGCAGGCAATTTAATAATCGGATTTCGCCTTGATCCCCAGGCCCTTTCTTTCCAGGATACGGGTCTGGTCACTCCATCACCTTGATCAGGTGATCTGGAATGAGATTCGCGTTTGCAACAAAAACGAAATTGAAAGGGATTTATCCTTATGCCGATGACCCGACGTGACTTCCTGAAAAGCGCCGTTGTCCTCACTGCGGTTGGCCCCATCCTCCAGCCACGGGCGGCTGCCAATTCCACCCCCTGGGCCCATCGCATCGTCCGCGTGCACGATCCGCTGGCCAGCGTCTATGACGTGGTCAATTACGATTTCCATGCGAAGGTGCAGGATTCGTATTACGGCAATTTCGTGAGCCAATGGCGGGTGCAGCGCATGCTGGATATGGCCTTGTGCGACCTCACCCAGGAAAAGGATCCGGCCACCGCCCTGCGCAAGCTCATACCCTATCGCCCGGGCGAACGGGTTTTCATCAAAACCAATTTCACCACTACTTATGCCCTGTGGGGCGGCGATTGGAACCGCATCCAATGGGACGCGCATTATAACGACACCGACTCGATCGCCGAACCGATCATCGCCGTCATCCAAGCCCTGGTGCGCATCAACGTCCCGCAGGAGCTGATTGGCGTGGGCGATCCCACCTGGTCCGCCGGCGATCCCCGCACCCCGCGCGTGATGCCCAACCGCGTGGCCAATAAAATCCATGCCCTTTTCCCCAAGGTGGCGCTCTATCGCTCCTCTTTCACCCCCGGCGGCGATGGCTTCACCTGGCAAAACAACCATAAAGATGCGGTGGTTTCCCTGCGCGACCCAGCCCTCAATAACATGAAAAATGGCCCCGCCGATCACCGGCTGCCCGACCAGCTGGTTACCGCGGAGCATTTCATCAACCTGCCGATCATGAAGCGCCACGAAAGCGGCGGCGTCACCGGGGCCTTGAAAAACAATTTCGGCACGATCGCCAGCTGCCAGAATTTCCATTCCTCCGAGCACGCTCAAAAAAACCAGGCCCTCTACAGCAACCAGACGAACCCAGCCATTGATATCTGGCTCAATCCCCACGTGGGCGCCAAGACCCGGCTGATCGTTTGCGACGGCATCCTGGCGGGCTGGAATTGGGGTGGTGATCCCCCGGTGGGCTGGAAGAGCTTTGGCGGCCGCTCGCCAAACTGCCTCCTGCTCGGCACCGATCCCATCGCCCTGGACAGCGTGGTTTTCGATCATGTAACCGAGGGCTTGCCGGACCAGGTGAAAAATTACCGGGCTCCCGCGATGTTGGTGGATGGCGCCAAGCTGGGCCTGGGGCGCTATGAATCACGCTCCGGCCCCAAGGCGGGCTATCGCACCATTGATTATTCGGAAACCAGCCAGGCCCCGGACGAGGCCAAACTGGGCAAACTGGCGGAACTCAAGCGACGGTATCTGGCATCCGATAAATCGGCCGGCGAGGTCAAGCGCTGCCTCCAGGAAAGCCAGGCGCTCCAATCTTGAACCCCTTGGGGCCGAACCGATGCAACTCGCCCACTGCGGCTGGCCGGCGATCCAGGCGCTGGATAAAAACACTCCGGTCGTTTTCCCGATCGCATCGCTGGAACAGCACGGACACCACCTGCCCGTCTTCACGGACAGCATGCTGCTGGGTGAAATCGTGGCCCGGGCCGGCGAACAGCTGGCCGGCCGGGTGTTGTTTGCGCCCCTGATGTGGCTGGGGAATTCCGATCATCATCTGGATTTCCCCGGCACCCTGTCCGCCCCACCCCGCGCCTACCTGGACCTGCTCGGTGGTTTGCTGGGGAATTTCATCCAGCACGGCTTCCGCCGCCTGGTTTTCCTCAACGGCCACGGCGGCAATGAGGTGCCCAGCCGGCAGGCCATTTTCGAGCTGCGCCAGCGGCACCGGGACCGGCGGGATCTCCTGCTGCTCACGGTTACTTACTGGCAGCTAGGGGATCCCCTCCTCACGCCCGGCCACTCCTTTCAGCAAAGTCAAATGGGGCACGCCTGCGAATGGGAAACCTCCATGGTCTTGCGCCTGGCTCCCCATTTGGTGGGCGATTTAAAGTCCCTGTCCACGGTGGAGCAGGCGCCCGGCTTTGGCCCGGCCGAGCGCGGCTGGATCACCAAAGACCGCACCGCCTCCGGGCACATCGGCTCCCCGCAATGGGCCACGGCTGAAAAAGGCGAATCGCTGTTCCGCGTCTATTCCAGCGGCGTGGTGGATTTCCTCGAGCGCGTCCACCGCTGGGACGGCGAATCATGGAACGGCTGAGCCCATCGCCCCCGGCCCACCCGGCCTCCTGGAAATGGTGGATCTGCGGCCTGCTCCTGTTCGCTTCGATGATCAATTACATGGACCGGCAGACGCTGGCGAATGCGTCGGTCCGCATCACGAGCCAGTTCCAGCTCCGGCAGGAGCAATACGGAAACCTGGAGATGGCCTTTGGCTGGGCCTTTGCCGCGGGTTCGCTTTTGTTCGGTTTCGTGGCTGATCGCTGGCCCTTGCGCTGGGTATATCCTGCGGTCCTGTTTTTGTGGTCCGCCACCGGTTTTGCCACCGGGCTGGTTCATGATTATCCCGGGCTCCTGGTTTGCCGCACGTTCCTGGGATTTTTTGAGGCGGGCCATTGGCCGTGCGCCATCAAGACCACCCAGCTTTTGCTCACCCCATCGGATCGCGCCTTGGGGAACGGCATTCTCCAAAGCGGCACTTCCCTCGGAGCCGTCATCACCCCGCTGATCATGCGGGTGCTGATGACTGATGAAATCGGCAGCTGGCGATTCAGCTTCCAGGCGATCGGCTTGTTTGGGATCGCATGGATAGCCGCCTGGTTCTTTTTGGTTGGCAAAAACGATCTCCAAACTGGTAGCACGCACCCAACTGCGCCTGCCTCGGCCGGCCTCAAGAATCCCGGCCTGTGGCGGGCGGTCCTCAGCCGCCGGATGTTGATCGTCCTCCTCATGGTCGCCTGCATCAATACCTGCTGGCAAATCCTGCGCGCCTGGCTCCCCAAGTTCCTCATGGAGGGCCGCGGTTATGCCGAAGCCAGTGCGCTATATTTCAACTCCCTATTCTACATCGCCTCGGATGTCGGCTGCCTGGGGGCGGGCGCCTTGGCGGTCTGGCTGGCGCAGCGAGGCCCGTCTTTGCTCAAAGCCCGCCTGTCAGTGTTTTTCATCTTTGCCATCCTGACCGCGCTGACCACCGTCGCCGCCCTGTCGCCACCGGGATGGTTTCTGCTGGCGATCCTGCTCCTGGTGGGCGCCGGGGCGCTGGGGGTGTTTCCCGTTTACCACGCCTTATCTCAGGACATTTCCGCCCGGCACCAAGGGAAGATTACCGGCATTGCCGGCATTGCCGCCTGGGGCTTTTCCCCCGTCCAGAAATACTTCGGCCGCCTGGTGGATCAAACCGGATCTTTCAACCTGGGCCTGGGCCTCGCCGGCTGGCTTCCGCTGCTGGCGTTTGCCTGCCTGTGGCTCGGCTGGCGCAAAACGGAAACCGCACCCCCTCAAAGCTCATAACCACGGCCGCTACCTCGCAATCCTTCACCATCCATAAAACCCCATGAAAATGCCGCCGCCAAATCCAGCCGGGGACCGGGATGACCGCTCCCCGGAAATGCCGCGCCTGACCCGCCGGAAATTCCTTTCTGCCGCCGGGCAATTGGCCATCTCCATCCCGGTATTGGCGGGTCTGCCCGGCCCGGTTCCCGGCCTTGCAGCCCAGCCAGCCCAGTCCACCAATCAGCGCCGGAAAATCGCCCTGATCGCCACCGAGGTGTGGCAATATTCCCATGCCCAGCACTTTATCGACCGCTGCCTGGAAGGTTACGGCTGGGAAGGGCGGCACCATCGGCCGCCCTTGGAGCTGGCCGGTCTTTATGTGGATCAATTCCCCGCGAACGATTTGGCGCGCGAGCGAAGCCAGCGCCATGGGGTCCGCCTCTATCCCACTATCGCCGAGGCGCTCACCCTGGGCGGATCCCAATTGGCGGTGGATGGCGTGTTGATCATCGGGGAGCATGGCCGCTATCCTCGCAACGAAAAAGGGCAGACCCTCTATCCCCGCCACCGTTTCTTCAAGGAGGTGGTCAAAGTCTTTGAAGGGAGCCATCGGTCAGTCCCCATTTTCAGCGACAAGCACCTATCCACTTCCTGGCCTGAGTGCTTGGAAATGGTTGGGGATTCGAAGCGGCTGGGATTCCCGTTCATGGCCGGCTCCTCCCTGCCGGTTACCTGGCGCATCCCGTCGGTTGAAATGCCGCTGAATGCGCCGCTGGTGGAAAGCGTTTGTGTCTGCTACGGCGGCATCGATTCCTATGATATCCACGGCTTGGAAACGGCCCAGTGCATGTCCGAGCGCCGCCGGGGCGGCGAGGCCGGCGTCAAATCGGTGCATGCCATCCAAGGGGCCAAAGTATGCGAATGGGTGGCCGGCGAGCACACCACCCGGCAACTGCTCTTCGCGGCCCTCGCCCGCAGCCACACCTGCAAACCCAGGCCGGGCTTCACTTTTTCGGCGCCCGACCTGGCCTGGCTGCAGGAAAACAGCTCCGGCTTCATCGCTTATATCATCGAACACCACGATGGTTTCCGGACCACCTTGTTCCTGCTCAATGGCCTGGTGCAGGACTTCAACTACGCGGGGATGTTGTCCAATGACCGCCAGGTTATTTCCTGCCAGATGCACCTGCCCATGCCGCCCCGGGCCGCGACGTTGGCCGATTTCTTCAACCCCCAATTCCACCACGCGGAAAACATGATCCTCACGGGTCAGACACCGTATCCCATCGAACGCACGTTGCTGACTTCAGGCATGACCCTGTTCGCGGTGGAATCGCTGTATCGCGGCCAGTTGAAGCTGGCAACACCGGAATTGAAAATCGCCTACCAGCCTTTTGAATCTTCCGCCTTCTGGAGATCCTGACCATGCGCACCCTGAAAAACCTCGCCTTTCTGGCGGATGACTTGACCCTGGGCAGTCCCGCCCAGCAATTGTTGGATCGTTTCCTGATCGGATACCCGCGCGACGGCTCTTTCCAGCGCCTGGATGGCTGCCAGATCACCCTTTGGCTGCCTCCGGAGGCCTCCACCACCGAACTCAATTTGCGGGTCAAGGATTGCGGTTTGGCGTTTGAAAAGGATCTCAACGCCCTCGCCACCCATGCCGATGGCATCGTGGTCATACCCAGGGATTCAACCAACTGGAGCACCGCCCCGTGGATGGAGCCGTTGCTGGCCCATGCCCCCGCCCATACTCCGCTCTTTATCCATGGCTCACTGGACCATTCGTTGTCTGAAGCCAGGCGATGGATGGATCTTGCCGACGCCCGGAACCTACAGCTTTTGGCGGGCACTGCCACCACCGCCACCTGGCGCCTGCCTGAATTGGATTTCCCGCCAGGAGCCGGGATCAAAGAGGCGCTCATCGTTGTCCAGGGGCCGTTCCCGCAGGCTGAACTGGATGGTTTGGAAGGGCTGTTCCCCTTTCTGGAAAAACGGGACGGTGGCGAATGCGGTGTCCGCCAGGTGCAATTCCTTGACGGAGCAGACATGTGGCAAACCGTTCAGCCAGGCACTTGGTCCTGGCCGTTGCTCGCCTCAGCCATTTCCCGCTCGGATTCCCCCCAAGGCGATCCGGTCCGGGATGGGCGGACCCAGGATTTGGTGGGGCTGGGCCTGGTGCCGAAGCTGGCCAGGCAACCGCGTGGCTGGCTGCTCCGGCACGCCGATGGGCTGCAGTCCATGATGCTCGTGTTGGATGGAGTGGTGGCAGATTTCAACCTCGCCCTCCGGACCAGCGCCGGGAAAACCTTGTCCACCCAGCTATACCGCCCGCCCCCTCCCGCCCAGCATCACTTCAGCCGGCTGGCCGGCTGGATCGAAGACTATTTCCGCACCGCCCAATCACCCTGGCCCGCCCAGCGCAACTTGCTGGTCGCCGGCCTGCTCGAAGCTTTCAGTGAAATGCGCGCCAGCCGCCAAACCGTCCGGGAAATGAAAACCGGCGGCCATTGAATGGGGCGGCCCCCTCAAGCGGTTGGTTTTATTGGCTGCCGGCCGCTTGGAAGTCTTCCGCATGATAGGAACTGCGGACTTTTGGCGCTGAGGCCACATGGACAAAGCCAAGGTCACGGGCAATCCGGTAATATTCCGAAAACTTCTCCGGCGGAATGAAAGCCGCCACCGGCAGATTGGCCGGCGTGGGCTGCAAATATTGACCCAAGGTCAGGATATCGCACTCCACCGAGCGCAAATCCCGGAGCGCCTGGATCACCTCCGCCTCCGTTTCCCCCAGGCCAACCATGATGCCGGATTTGGTGTAAAACCGGTTTCCGGCTCGGGCTTTGACATTGCGCAGCACGCTTAAGGAACGGTCATAAGTGGCCCGGGACCGGACCACGGGAGTCAGGCGGCGCACCGTCTCCAGGTTGTGGTTGAACACCTGGGGGCGGGCGGAAATCACCGTTTCCAGCGCTTCATCCTGGTCGTTGAAATCCGGCACAAGCACCTCGATGGCGGCCTGCGGATTCAATTGGCGAACGGCCTCGATCGTTTGCCGGAAATGCCCGGCTCCGCCATCCGGCAAATCGTCGCGGGCCACGCTGGTGATCACCACATGCCGCAGTTTCAGCCGCTGCACCGCCTGCGCTACCCGCCTCGGTTCTTCGGCATCCAGGGGAAGCGGCTTGGCGGTGTGCACCGCGCAAAACCCGCAAGCGCGAGTGCAGCGATCACCGGCGATCATGAAGGTGGCGGTGCCTTTCTGCCAGCACTCCCAGTGGTTGGGGCATTTGGCGCTTTCGCAAACGGTGTTCAGATGCAGGGAGCCTAACAGCCGCCGGGTGGCGGCGTAAGCTTCCGATACAGGCAGGCGATTGCGCAGCCAGTCTGGCAATCGTTCCCTCGGTTTGGTCAGGCTTTCAGTCATAGGGAGGGAATTCGGGGCTCGCGCCCCATCAGCCAGCGGCTTCGGCTTCAGTGATGATGGTGTCCTCGTGTTCGTAAGCGGGCGTGCAGCAGCACAGCAAACGCATCACTTCGGATCCGGTATTCCAGAGCTTGTGGCGCTGTCCCGGTGGAATGGCAATGGCGGTCCCGGGCCGCACCTCCCGCACCTCCTCGCCCACGCGCATCCGACCCTGGCCATGGGTGATGTAATAAATCTCCTCCGTGACGGGATGGTAATGCTCCTGGGTGCTGCCCCCGCCTGGCAGGCGGGCTTCGGCCAGGCTCTGGCGGCGGATCACTGAATTGCGCGGCGCCAGCAGTTCACGGATCTCCGACCCATCTTTGGTGATGAAGGCCGGAACGGTATCGAGATTGGTCACATCCATTTTTTGTGTATTCCATTGTCCCCTCCCCGGCTGCCCGATTCGGGGGAATCCTGTCACTCAGGCGGCCACTTTACCGTTTCCAGCAACCGCGGCAAGTTGGTTTGGGACAAGATCACCGCCCCCACAATCAACACCATCGCCACAAAATAAGTCGGGGTTGCCTGCTCCCCCAGGCACACCGCCGCCCAGCTCATGGTGCTGAGCGGAATCAGGTTGTTGAACAAGTAAACCTGGCTCGTGGGCCAGTGGCGCAGCGCATGGTTCCATAGGGCGAAGGCCACCGCGCCGCCGGCCACCACGCAATAGCCCTGCACCAAAACCAAATCGGCTCGCCAGACGGGAGGATGCAGGGCGATATCCACGAGCGTCAGCGGCAAAAGCCATAGCCCCGCCCGCCACATGGTCTGGCAGGTGATCTCGCTGCCGGTCAATGCCATCCCCAGGGCGCGGCATTGGCGCCCGTGGAAAGCCCACAGGAAACTGCCGGCCAGGCCCAGGATTTCCCCCGGCCAGGCGGCGTTTTGTTGCCGCAAAGTGGGCCAAAACAGGATCACCACCCCCACCAGCGCCAGCAGGGCGCTCAAATACCGCCGCACCGTCTTCCAGTCCCGGGAAAAATCCCCCTCCAACAAAAGCGCCCATATCGGTGAGGCGCCCAGGTATAAGGCCACATGGGAAGCGGAGGTGTAGCTTAAAGCCGTGTTGAATACCATGATATAAACCGCCAGGCTGAGCGAGGTGCGGAACCATAGTTGACGCCGGATGGCCGGCGTCAAGGCAGCCGGCGCCACCGCCCACCGGGTCTGGTGCAAAAGGAAAGACAAAAGCGCCCCCGCGGCCAAAAACCGGGTGCAGCCCACCCACACGGGCGACCAGCTTTTGACCAGATACTTGACGCCCGTGTTATTGCCTCCCCACAGGAAAACGGCAAAAACCAGGCTCGCAGCTATGGTTTGATTGGAACGGACACCTGCCATCAACCCATTAAGCCTGATTACCAGCCACACGCAATTTGAAATCCGGTCCCCTGTTCCCCGCCTGATTCCCGAATTTTCGGACCATAGCGGCCCACGCCTGGTCCAGGTCCGCCACCACATGCCGGCGGCTACCCGCAGTGGGATGGCGCAAGGCTCCGTTGCATAAGCAAACCTGCGGTGGGTAGCCGCCGAGGTAACGAGGCGGATCTGCCGCTCACACTTCATCCCGTGGGAACCTAAAAAGCCTGTGATTGGTAAGCAGGGTGCTTTCGATTTGGATAGGCGCAAGCAAACCCCAGGTCCGCCTGCCAACGAACGGTAACGGTTAAATCTGGCATATTGGTCATTTCTTTCAATCCCCGACCCACCTGATTCTGGTTATTTCGCGTCCGGCATCATTCAACGCTTGAGTTGGCGGCTGAGTCGGATTCCAGCCATGGTCGCCCGATTTTAGTCAACCTGCTCAGAAATTTCATCCCACCGAATTCCGGTGCCAAAAAGGAATGCTCAACAGCCAACTACAGGATGGTTTTCTAAGGGCGAGGGAAGCCCCGCCAGCGGGACAACACCTGGCTGGGCAGCCAGGCGGAGTCACTTTGGGGTTCACGGAGGCGAGGCGGCCCGGCAAAGCTCTGCAATTTTCCTCAATGGAGTCCACCGAGTCCACTGAAGATTGGCCCCCATCAACAATTTGCGCCATATTCAACCCGGCGGATGTGAATCCGCTCCGCGTCAACGCCCACGCGGACTGCACCAGGAAAACAACCATATGAAACAGCCGCCCGCTGTCCTCCGCCCTCCCCTCCCCGCTCCCTGCTCTTTTGCTCTTTCCGCTTTGCTTCGGGAAGGCTCACCTTCTTCCACCCAGTTCCACCTAATTCCACATCCGGGCGTTTTACCCCCCGGTTGGCTCCCAAGCGTGCCTTCTGCATTTAACTTCTGCTTCTGCCCCAGGTTTCCGTTTGGCGCCGAAAAGCACGATAAAACACGATTTAGCGCGATTTTCCAGGGGTAAAGTGCAGCGATGCCCAAGGGCGGCACGGGGCATGGTGACTTGCTCAATGAGACAGTCATCCCCTGCTGGCTGCCGCACCGCAATTCAGCAATCCAAAGAGGGCGCTCAACCGAATGAGCGCCCCGCCAGGTCTTGGGTGTTGGACAGCTTCCGAAAGCGATCAGGACCGCTCCAAGGAGAGTGTGCGCGTGGGCGGATCGCACACCTCGGCCGGGCCGAAATATTGGATCGGTCCCGGGTAAACGTACTCGGTGTTCTTCGCCCATTGATCCCGCTGGCTGGCAAAGTTTTGGAACGGCTTGCCGTCGAGTTCCACCAACGCTTTCTTGATCACGGGAACGCTTTTCCCGTGGCGCCGTTCCACGTTCATCATCATGGTCAGCGGAACCCCGCCGGCTTCCCATTGCGCCGCCGGTTTGGACAGGTGCCGCACGGCCGCCATGTATCCCGTCCTGCCGGAGAGGATCAGGGCGCTGGCGGTATAGCCCAGGCTGTAGCCGTAGTCGGCGTCGAAATTAGAGGGCGCAGCGCAGCGTCCTTCGTAGCCGAAGAAATGGTTCTGGGCGCTGAATTTCCCCTGGTAGGTGCCGGCGCTTTTCCATTCACCCAACAAATCCTGGACCATGTCGATCAGCAACCGCTCGGTCTCGATGCGGGACACCTGCACGTTGCCATGGGGATCACGGTCCATCAGCAGCTGGATCTGAATGGTATGCGGCATGGAGTTGAATACCTGGGACGACGCTGCGCTCAGTTTGGAACTGACAAATTGGAGTTGCTCGTCCGTGGTTGGCAGGCTCTTGAAATGGGCATCGTTCCTGGCCAGCAGGTCATTGAGTTCCGAGATCAAGGCCTTCATCTCGGGAACAAACTCAATCAACCCTTCCGGGATTAAGACCACACCAAAATTGCGCTTCGCGGCGGCGCGCTCACAGACCACCGCTGCCACCTGCTCGACGATCTGTTTTAAGGTTTGTTTCTTGGCGGCCACTTCTTCGGAAATCAAGGTCACATTGGGCTGGGTTTGCAGGGCGCATTCCAGCGCGATATGGGAGGCCGAGCGCCCCATGAGCTTGATGAAATGCCAGTATTTCTTTGCCGAATTGGCATCCCTTTCGATATTCCCGATGAGTTCACTGTAAACCATGGTGGCGGTGTCGAAGCCGAAGGAAGTTTCAATCTGCTCGTTTTTCAGATCGCCATCAATGGTTTTCGGGCAGCCGATCACCTGCACCTTGACCTGCTTTTTCAGGAAATACTCCGCCAGGAGGCAGGCGTTGGTGTTGGAATCATCGCCGCCAATGATCACCAGGACGCCGATTCCATGCTGCTGGCAATTGGCCGCCACCCGGTCGAATTGCTCCGTTGTTTCCAGCTTGGTCCGCCCCGAGCCGATGATGTCGAAGCCGCCCGTATTTCGGAACGCATCGATTGTGCCCGCTTCCAGTATCTGGAATTTGTTCTCGATCAACCCGCTGGGCCCGCCGAGGAAACCAAACAACGTGCTGCCCGGATTGGCGGCTTTCAAACCATCGAACAGGCCGGCAATCACGTTGTGGCCTCCCGGGGCCTGACCGCCAGAGAGAATGACGCCCACTTTCAGGACTGGGTGCGTTTTCCCGGCATCGCCAGCAAAGCTGACCAATGGCAGCCCATAAGTATGGGGAAACATCTCCTTGATCTGGCCTTGATCGGCGATGGAGGTGGTTGCCTCGCCATCCTGGGCTTTAATGGCGATGCCGTTCCTGGCGAACACCGCCGGCAGTTTCGGTTGGTAATTGGCCCGGGCCTTTTGCAGATTCGATATTTGACTCATAATTCAGTATCCAAGTTAATGAGCGGCGCATCTTAGGGATCATAAGGGCCTTTTTCAATCCCTCATCAGGATGCCGTCGCCAAAGTGTTGATTGCCAGCCCTTAACAAACCAACTTGGCACCCATGCTAAAACGGCCGGCAACCGATTCCGCCTATTGACATAAGCTCCCGTGTGATCCAGAATTAAGCAGTTCCGATGAGGGTTGTGGTTCAGCGGGATGTGAAATCGGTAGTCGTTAATTTTGACAAATTAGGCTTTCGCTCCAGGAACGACGGAAGTATGGAGAAATGCTGTAATCGCCGAACCGTCTGGCCTCAAAGCTTTCGCTGGAGGAAGCGCGATGCCGTGTGTACGAGGTTAAACAGGCGGGGATTGGATCGGTGATACCTTTTTCTGTGCGCCTCGTTCCTGGAGCAAATTTTTCTTAAACCGCAGATATTTATAGGTTATGAAGGACAATATGCTCCGCTGGCTGGGCTTGGCAATGGTTTTGTGGATGGGTGCGCAATCGCACTCACCAAACGCTGCGGAAGCCGTTTCCGCTGCCGCCAAAATCCGGGTCTTGGTGGTCTCCGGCGGCCACGATTTTGAAACCAACGCTTTTTACCAGGTTTTCAAGGATAACCACCAGATCACCTTTGAACCCGTCTCCCACCCGAAAGCCCACGACTGGTTCAAGCCTGAAGCTGCTGCTAAATATGACGTGGTGGTGCTATACGACATGTGGCAAAATATCACCGACGAAGCCAAAACCAACTTCGTGAACCTGCTTAAATCGGGCAAGGGTTTGGTGGCCATGCACCACTGCCTGGGTTCTTATCAAGCCTGGGACGAATATGCCAAAATCATCGGCGGCAAATACCATCTCAATCCTTATTCCCTGAATGGGGTTCAGCAACCGGCCTCCACTTATAAGCATGATGTGGATTTCAAAGTCCAGGTGGCCAGGGTGAGGCATCCGGTAATCCGCGGCCTGCAGGATTTCCAGATCCACGATGAAACTTACGGCGGTTTCACCGTATCGCCGGACATGACCCCCTTGCTGACCACCACCGAACCTACCAGCAGTAAAACCGTCGCCTGGGTGCATAAATATGAAAACTCCAAGGTGGTCACCATCCAACTGGGGCACGATCACCTGGCCTATGAGAATCCCAACTTCCGCGCGCTGGTGAACCAGGCGATTCGTTGGACGGCGCCGGTCCGCCAAAGCCGGTAGTTTGGCTGCCCTAATCTTTTAAAGGGAAAATAATAACCGTTCCCCGCACGCCATCCACCTGGACAGTCTGTCCGGTTTGGATCCACTTGGTGCCGTGTCCCACGTTGACCACTGCCGGAATGCCATATTCCCGGGCAACAATGCTGCCGTGGCTCAGCAGGCCACCCAGATCCATGACGATCCCCGAGGCGGTCAGGAAATGGGGTGTCCATCCGGGATCCGTATAGGGCGCCACCAGAATCTCCCCAGGCAACACTTCGGAAACCGTGTCCCCGCGCAGAATCACGCGCGCCGGCCCGGTGGCCACACCCGGGCTCACCGCCAGCCCCTTCAATTCCCAGCCCGGTAAACTTTCCATCGGAGGCGCAGGATGCGGGCGGTAATGTCCCACCACTACCGGCGGAGGTGATAGTTGAAGATTGCTTTCATAGTCGGCCCGTCGCGCCGCCACCAGGGCTTTGATATCGAGCCCCTCCAGGCGTATGCGCACCGGCTCGATTTCCTCCAGTTTGAGGAAGAAGATGTCTTCCCGGTTTTTGAGCAATCCGCTCCGCTCCCAGCGTTTTCCCAGCTCCTGCAACGCCAGGCGCATGGCGGCAACCCACCGCACCGCTTCGCTCTTTAAATTCTCCCGGAAGGCGAGCCCCTCCCGCGCTTTCCGCAGGATCAAATCAAAGGCCATTCGCTTGAAGGATCCCGCCAGCCGTTCCCGGCAACCTGCCAGCAACTGGTTGCGGGCTTGCTCACGCCGCTTTTGGGTCTCGAGGAAATCATTGGCGCCGAAGCTGCTGATGTAATTCCGCAGCCATCCGCAAACCAGGTTGGGCTGCTCGAACCAGCGGGCATTGAAAACATCAATCTCCCCGCGGGTATGGTGCCCATGCTGGCGCATGAATTGATCCCATTGTTTCAGGAATTGCCGGCCAGTCTCAATCCGCTCCAGGCGCTCGCGAACCGTATCGAAATTTTCATCCAAGTGCATAGCTTTGGCCACTATGGGATGCTCCAGCACCCAGTCCGCCAGGCGGTACAAGTCCAGGGCTGCTTCCGCCGATGCCATGGCGCCTGTGCCGGAAAGCAACTGGTTGGCGAGGTCTCCCTGCTCATCCTGCAACCAGCGTTTCGTTAGCTGCGCCAGGAAACTGGAAAAACCCAAAGCTGCCGCCGCAAAATAAACCGGATTGCCCCGGCCAAAAATCCGCCCGCCACGGATAACCGCCGGCAACAGCTCATCCTCCGGCAAGGCGCTGAAGTTCAAATTCACGATCGGGTCCATCGCACGCCGCAGCCGCTTGAGGCATGCGTCGGCCCGGCGCCTCCCCAAATGCGCGGCCAGGCCCAGGAACAAGCCTGCCAAACGTAAAGCCGCCAGCAGTTTTTGCCCCCAACCGGCCCGCCGGGAAGCCATGTCCTCGCCCAGCGCGGCTTCCACTTCCCGGTTCAGCGTTCCGCCAAAAGCCTTGGTCAAATCCAGCCTTTTGGGAGCCGGCAAACGCCGCAAGATGCGGGCAAAAACGCTCACGTTGGCATAGACCCGGCCCGCGACCAAGCCCAGCCACGGTTCCTTCGCGAGGTTTATGCCAAACCGCTTCAAGAGGGGCCGGAAAAGGAGGCTGATGGATTGGCGAAGAACGGACCAGCTCATTGGCGTCATCACATCGGGGAACACCTCCCCCACATTCACATTGCTCCACACAATGCGATCTTCAGGGGTGGCGGGTGCGGGCGTGGTTATGGGCCGGGCCTGCAGCCAGAAAAGCTGCCCCCGGGCCAAGGCCCATTCCATATCGAGGGGCGCCCCCCAGGCCCGCTCGGCCTTCAGGGCCTCTTCCGCCAACCGCTGCAAGCCGGCCGCCTCCAGCCCCTGCCGATCCCCCGGTTCTGCCATTTGGGATCCCAGTTGTTGCTCCACTACCTGCAAGGATTCCCGGTCGAGAATGATGCGATCCGGATTCACCCGCCCGGAAACCAAGCTCTCCCCCAGGCCAGGGCAGGCCTCGATTACCAGCCGATGCTTGGCGCCAGCCACAGGATCCACGGTGAATAGAACGCCGGAACAATCGGCAGCCACCATCTCCTGCACGATCACCGCCATCAGCCCCTGGCGGTGGGCCACCCGCTGCCGCACCCGATACAGCACCGCCCGCTCGCTGAATAAGGAAATCCAGCACGCCATGATGCCGGCCCGGAGTCCGGCCAGATCCTGGACATCCAGTTGCGATTCGTATTGGCCGGCAAAAGAAGCCTGCGGCAGATCCTCGGTGGTGGCGCTTGAACGCACCGCCACCCGGCCGGTGGTCCCCAGCTTTTTCCAGGCTGCCTGGCAGGCCTGGTCCACCACGGACGGAATGTTGGTGCCGCCAAGGCGTTGGCGGATTTCACCGGCCAGTCGCATGATTTCGATGCGTTTGCCCGCTTCCAGCTGATCCATCTGCACGATCAGCCGATCCACTGCGGGACAAAAATGGAGGAATCTGCGGTATGCTTCGGTGGTTATGCAAAAACCCTTGGGCACCGCCAGCCCAGCCTGGATCAGGCGTGCCAGGTTGAAGGCTTTGGCACCAGCCAGCGACTCATCATACCAGCCAATTTGATCCAGCCTGAGGACTAGCGGCTTCAATGCTTCCGGCCCGCCGAACGGGGAAGTTTCACCTCTTCCTGGTGTAAAACATGCCGCAGCTGCTCGGCATGCGCTTCCAGGCTGGATTCGGTCCAAACCACATAATTTGCCCTGGCCATTTTCTGGTCGATGGGAAGTTGGGCCTTCACCCGCTGCTCAATTTCCAGTTCTGTCCACCCACGTTCCAGCAAGCGTTGGTGCTGGCTGGCTGGCTGGCATGCCACGCAAATGGTCAGGTTGAAATGTGACTCGGCTTTGGTTTCGTAAAGCAGGGGAATATCCACGGCGGCGCAGGCACATCCCTGTTTTCGCCAGCGCGCCGTTTGGGTTTCCCAAGCCGCGCGGATGCGGGGGTGTAAAATGGATTCCAAAACCTGCCGTGCCTGGGCATCCGCAAAAACGCGCGCCCCGAGTTCCCGGCGCAGCAACCGGCCATCAGGACCGATCACCTCCGGCCCAAAGACGCGCTGGATCTCCAACAAAGCGGGCTGGCCAGGTTCGACCAGGTCACGCGCTTGAACATCGGTTTCTATGACCGAAATGCCCCAGGATCGCAAGAATTGAGCCGCCGTGGACTTGCCCATGCCAATACCGCCTGTGATGCCAATGAGTTTCATGGTATGATTGCCCTGAAGTACCTGGCCGGATTGCCCTGGGCAACCGGCACGGTTAATTCAAACTGACCTCCCACCGCCGGTTTGGCGGCTTCAGTAGCCCAATCCAGCAGATTGCCGGAGCTTTGGACATTATAAATCTGCTCCAGGCGGCCGCGGATGGTCAGTTTAAGCATTTGATTGTCCCCTGCCCTGATCTCCAAACTCGGTTCCAGGCGGCCTTGAGGCAACGCCAGATTATCCAGGAATGCGGTATCCAATCCATAACTGAAATTGCCATCTTTTACATAGCGCCAACGAAAAGTGTTCAGGCCCGCAGGCACCTCAAAGCGGCAGGTTTGCCAGCCGGTTTCCCCGGTATACTTCGCCACTGAAGTCCCATTCAGAAAAAACTCCAGGAAATCAAACCCGTCTTCCGCGCTGACCCGGTAATCAAAAAAGGCCATCCCCGCCAGGCAGCGGGCATTAAGTTGCAACTCACTTGATTGGTTGTTGGTGATATGCCCCGCTTGCACAGCCCATTTGCCCCCGCCGGCACTCAAAGGCTGAACGAACCAAGCGGCATCACCTTGGTTGGCCCAATCCAAAGGGCCCCAGGCTCCGGATTCAAAGGTTTCAGTGTAATTAGTGAACCGGAAACTGGCGCTGAACTCCAGATTATTGGTTACCAGCACGCGCAACGGATTGTTCGTGGAGATATACGATCCCTGCCAATGATCAAAAACAAAATCAGGGTCAGGCACTGCGGTTATTTCAAGAACGGTATTTGCCGGATAAGATCCTGTGGCTGGTTTCACAATGCCACCCGAACAAGGCGGCAGGCTCACCAGGTAAACCTGGGGATGCAGGCCGGCGATGAACTCAAATTGGAGCCGGACTTTTCCGCAGGCGCCTCCGTAACCATCCACGGCGATATGATACCACCGGTTGGATTGGACCTCTGCGGAAAGCTCACTGAACCGGCTATTCTCAAAGGCATCATCATTGGCCGCCACTTCATGAAGCTGGCCTACGGATTCTCCCGTATAAAGACCCAGCAAGGTGTCGAAATCCGAATTGGTGGTGGTTAAAAACAATGTCCCATTGGCCGGTGCCCGCCAGGAATACCAAATCGAGCGGCCCCCATCATTTCCGGCGTGCAAGGGTTCTCCAGGCTCCCGCGTGGCGCGCTCATTCATCGCGAGGTCGCCACCCGCCAGGCCTGCCAGCTCGATGGGACTCGCAAAATCATCATTGGTGGGATTTATATAAAGGACGCGGACCGCCTGGATTGGACCACCATTCCCCACGTAATCGATCCCGAAAGCCTGGATAAAATTGGTGCCCGGGGGCAGCGTCAGCCATCCATGCCAATTGGTGGTGCCATCCGCCAGCACAGGGGCTTGGTCGTTGACGCGCAGAAAGACCTGCTGGACACCGGATTCACCCGCGCGCAACTCTGTGGCCGTGCCGGAAAACTCAACCAGATTGGTGGTGAATAAAGAATTATTAACCGGGCTGTTGATTTTGACTACGGGGCCGGAGGCATCGTAAACCGCCCCCGGGGCAAAACGAATACGGATGGAACCGGCATCGCTGGGAGTCATGCCAGCCACCACCACGTGGTAGGTCACACCTGCCTCCGCAAAAAACGCCACCGCTGGTTTCATGTAGCCGCTGGGGCTGAAGGCAGCCGATGCCACTGGCACCAGCTTGTTCAAGCCCAATCCGGTATAGACCGCCAGGATGGGCTGAAAGGCCGTGCCGGCGGTATCGATCAATACGTTCGTCGAAACACCTAATGACCAATTCCACCAAACCGAGGCGGCACAGGCTTTTACGCTCATGTGGAGCGGTTCGCCGGCTTCCATCGACGCGAAATTGTTCGTAGCCAGGATCAACGCTCCCCCACTGGGCACCTTGGCTGCCCGGCTGTAGCTGTCATTGGAGGGCCGTGGGACCACAAAAAAGGCTGCCTCGCTGGTATTGGTGACCCAGCGTGGTTCCGGCTCGCCGTATTCATTCACATAATTCAAGTTGGTCCCCATGACAGTGAACTGGGCGATGATTCTTTTCGTTTCTGTAACCGCAGGAGTTATCAGCCAGCCAGAAAAAACCGAATCGTTGCCCATGGCATCCGGCTGGATCCCGTCGTTAAACAGACTCATGGACCCTAAACCAGCGCCCGACACAGTGACCCCAACGTTGGTGAAGTTCGAAATGATCACCCGGTTGGTGGCCAGGTTGGGTCCGCCTGCCGGGTCGGGTTCAACCACCAGGTTGGTTTGCAAAAGGTTGCGAAAACTGACCGTGCACAAATTGGTGGAATCGGACGCCAGGTAGGAAAGATTTGTGGGATAAACCGAAAAGTTAAATCCTTGAACCGTGTTTTGTGGGGTCACCGTGCCTGCCAGCAGGCAACCCGACAAAATTCCCAAGAATACTTTGGTTGTACTGGTTTCCATTGCCTTCGGGAGATTTGAAGTTAGACACGAACGATTCGGCTCCGATGGATTACCCAATATTTAATATGTCATGGCCTGCAAACGTTTATTGGCCGGCCAGGGAGCGGATTTTCACGTTCCTGAACGACGCTTCATCGTTGTGATCGGTCAACAAGATATGCCCTTTGATGCGGGTGCCAAATCCTTCCACCCCTTTGAACTTGCTTTTGGCTAACGCGCCAAGAACTTCCGGGCTGCCAAGTTCGTATTCCAGAACTAACTCCCCATTCAACCAATGTTCCACATGATTGCCTTTAACCATTACCCGTGATTGATTGAATTCAGGTGCGAACTTGATTGGTTTGTGGTCCTTGGGGGGCAGCACATCATAAAATGAGGCCGTTTTGCCCTTCCCCTCCTTCACGGTCGCATCGTCAATCATCTGGTATTCGTGCCCAATGGCCGTGGCACGCTCTTCCGTAATGAAATACTTTATCCCGTTGTTGGCTTTCGGAGGTATGCGCCATTCCCATTGCAGTTCAAACTCACTGAACTGATCCAGGCTGATTATGTCACCTCCGCGCGCCCTGGCAGCTTTCTTTAACCATCCATCTTCCACCACCCAGCCTTGAGCGGGGAACGCCGTTTTTTTGAACCCCCGCCAACCGGTTGTGGTTTTGCCATCGAAGAGCATTTTCCAACCTTCCGCTTTTTCCTGGGGAGTCAGTTGGTTATCAGCGGCCCCAGCCGGGATGGGTTTCAAAGCCAGGGAGCAAATGGCGATCAGCAATAAATTGATTTTCATAATTCACGCAGTTTTCCCATTGTGACACGATCCATGCTGATCATGGATGGTAAAATCGGCCAATCAAGCTGCAAATCAACTGACTTGTCATTTTAGCTGCTTGCCTTAGTCTGCCGGACGTGGCGCGTAAGGAAAATTTTAGATCCCCTGGTGCGCGAGGCATCAACGATCTCATCGGCATCGCTCTGATTGGGGTGTCGCTGTTATTGCTGGTTTCGATGTTCACCTTTGACCGGTATGATCTGGACACCAACCGGGTGCCCGCCAATGAACATACGCATAATTGGATCGGACCGGTGGGCGCGATTCTCGCCAACATTCTGTTCTGGATCATGGGTGCTTCGGCCTTCGCTCTGCCAATTCTGGTTTTAGGTTTTGGACTTGGTTTGCTGTTCCCGGTGATGTCTTACTTCCCTCACCGCTGGCTGTGGGTAATTGGCCTGCTTTTATCTGCCAGCGGAGGCTTCGACTTATATTCAGCCAGCCTCGACCGCATGTTGGGCGGGATTGTAAAGCACAACCTCAATAGCCCCAGCTCCGGAGGTATCATCGGTCTGATCCTCAACCAGTATTTGTTTGGCTATTTCGGGAAAGTGGGGGCCACGATTGTTTTTACGACTGGTTACCTGATGAGCCTGCTGGGCCTTACTAACGTCCAAGTTGCCGAATGGATCCACGCCTGGCGGGAGCGCAAACGCATCCAATCCTTGACTGAGGAGGAAGGGCCGATGGATGAAAAAGCGCTTGAACGTCGAGCCCGCGAACTGGCCAAGCAGGCCAAGAAGCTACAAAAGGAAATGGAGCGCGCCGGTCTCGAAAGCGAGGGCAAATCCGAAGCCGCACCGGCAACCTCGGCGGCGCAGCCCCACCTCCCGGGAGACCGGGTGGAGTTGGGCGCCGATCTGAAGCCAGTCCCAGAACCCAGGGTGCGGGATTTGAGCGTGCCGCAGGCTTCCCCATCCCAAACCCCCGCTGGAAAATCTATTTTTTCGGCGCCGCGCCCCATGCCTGAGCCAGCCCCCCCTGCCGAATCGCAGTTAGAGGGCGCTGAAGGAGATGTCATCCACGCGCAGGAAATACCGGTGGCCTCGGCGGAGGAAATATTAGGCAAAGCTCCCAAGACTAAACCTCCCACCGGAAAAGATGGGGCGGCTAACCTCGAACCATCGGATGGGGATGCCATGCCAGCTTTACCCAACCCGGCCAGATCCAAACTGGTTCCAAAAAAACCCAAGCCGCTGGCCGTCGCCTCCACCCCCGTCATTGGTAATTACCAGGTTCCCAATCTCGATTTGCTGCATTTACCGGATCTCACGATCAAGCCCACGGAGTCGAAGGAAGAGTTGATGGCCAATGCCCGGCTCATGCAAAATACCCTGTCCCAGTTCGATATCGAAGTGGCCCTTGGCGACATCACCAAGGGACCCACCATTACCCGGTACGAACTGCATCCGGCTCCCGGGGTGCGCCTGGAGAAAATCGCCGCCTTGGGCAACAACCTTGCGGCCGCCTTGAAAGCCGAAAATGTCAGCATTCTGGCCCCCATCCCCGGCAAAAGTTCCGTGGGTGTCGAAGTGCCTAATGCCATCAAGACCAAAGTGATCATGCGGGATTTGCTGGAATCCCCGGAATGGCAGGCCACCAAAGCGAAAATCCCCCTCGCGTTGGGCAAGGACGTATACGGGCAACCGATGATCGCCGACCTGGCGGAAATGCCCCATTTGCTGATCGCCGGCAGCACTGGTTCCGGCAAATCGGTGTGCATCAATTCCATCATCGCCTCGCTGCTCTACCGCTTTCCGCCGGACCAAATGCGTTTTGTCATGATCGATCCCAAAGTGGTGGAACTTCAGCTCTACAATTCCCTGCCCCACTTGGTGGTGCCGGTGGTCACTGACCCGAAAAAAGTGATCCTGGCCCTGCGTTGGGTGGTCAATGAAATGGAAAAGCGATACCAGATCTTTGCCCGCGTTGGCGTGCGCAATATCAAATCCTTTAACGAGCGCCAGCGCAAGGTTCCACCCCCTTCAAACCAGACCGAATTGCCATTGACGGCCAAGAAGGAACGGATCGAACCGGCTTCCGATGGCTTCGCTGTGGAATTGGACGAGGAAATGGTGGTGGCGCAGGATGAGGATATCGTGATTCCCGATAAGCTGAGTTACATCGTGGTAGTGATCGATGAACTGGCCGACCTCATGTTAGTGGCACCGGCGGATGTGGAAATGGCCATCGCCCGGATCACCCAAATGGCGCGGGCGGCCGGAATTCATTGCATCGTCGCCACTCAGCGTCCCAGCGTGGATGTGATCACCGGCGTCATCAAAGCCAATATTCCGGCCCGTATCGCTTTCCAGGTGGCGGCCAGGGTGGATTCCCGGACCATTCTCGACGCCATGGGGGCGGACAAACTGCTGGGCAAAGGCGACATGCTTTACCTGCCCCCCGGATCATCCAAATTGATCCGAGCCCAAGGAGCGCTGATCACCGACCAGGAAATCCAGCAAATCGTGGAGCATATCACGCGCCAGGGGAAACCCAGCTACGAAATGGAGATTCACCAGCAATTGTCCAAGCCATCTGGCGATTTTGACGGGGAAAGCGGGTGTGATGAGGACGAAAGTCTGATCCAGCAGTGCATCGAAGTCATCCGCAGCGAGCAGAAAGCCAGTGTTTCGCTTATGCAACGCAGGCTGCGTTTGGGTTACACCCGCGCGGCCCGCATCATGGACGAACTTGAAAACCGGGGTATTGTCGGCCCCGGCAAGGGAGCCGAACCGCGTGAAATCCTGATCGACTTGGATGCGATGCAGGACGATCCGCCGGCCTGACCCTTTCACCTTATTGCTTATGAACTTGCGCCACCTTGCCTTCGGGACTCTTCTCCTCTTTGCTGCCGGGGCTGGTCCGGCGGCGGAATCCGCCGGTCCTAAAACCATTTATCTGAACGATGCCCGCCCCTTGAACCAGTTGGATCTGCGGCAGGCCGCAAACGCCATCCGCCTGTGGGATCATATGCATCTGCTGGCGGCCTTGCAGGGGCTGGCCAATCGCCATTCTCCCCAGCTATATTTCCTTTACTGCCGGGATTTTGGTGTTGAAACCGATCAATTTTGGCTGGATTGGGCCTGCAAGGAGGATGGCTGGCTGAAATCCACCGAAGTGCAAAACCTTGCCAGCCTGGAAGCAGTGGTTTCACGCTTCCGCCCGGTTTTTCGCGGTCTCGCAGTTTATGATCCTGCGGTTCCAGCTACAGCCAATCTGGCCTCCACTGCCGCCGGCTGCGAAGATCTTTTACCGGTTCGTTATGACCGGACTCCCGGTTCACTCTACCAACTGCTGGTTGAAAAGTTGAAAATCCCGGTTGGCCAATGGTTGCTCAACCTGGATGGAACCTCTAAGTTCACTGGCCGGGGACTCCTTCCCGACAGCGCTGAATCATCCAGCGGCAGCGCCAAAATCGATGCCTATCGGTGGGCCTTGAAACGGTTCCTGGGCAAATGCGATCCCACTCTGGTTGCTTATTATATCGACAGCTTTTGGCTGCAGCATCCAACCCGGTGCGCTCCAGACATGCACACCCTTTCCAACCATGATTATTTCATCGCCCGGCGTGCGTTTTTTTTCGATTTGTCTACTTGGGCAGATGAAACTCCCACCGACGATCCCCTCCAGCCTATAGGCGCCGATTATCGCGCCTTCAAGGAGGTCATGTCCACCTTATGCGCTCAGGCCAGGGGCCAAATCATAAAAGTCGGCGGATTCACACCCTGGCCCTACAAATACACCTCCCATTCGTCTCCTCCTGGCAAACACGATGGCGTTCCGACCGAATGGGAGTTTGGCCGCCTGATCTCGCAATTTAACGGCTATATGGAGGCGGACGCTGCCGGATTGGCGGCGATCGCCAACGCCTCTTTTTTCATGCATTATCCGCTGGCCGCCCGCTATTCGCAGCCAAATGCCAGGCCCAACCAGGCTGCCTGGCGGAATAAAGGCTATGTATCCGCAACCAGCCAGGTGGCGCCCAGGTTCTTTGTAAGTCATTATGTTGGGGATTACGACGCCCCATCATGGCTTTACCGCGCCGTGCCCAGCCATTTCCAGAATCCCTCCCGGGGCAAAGTCCCCCTCGGCTGGGCATTCAACCCCAACCTGGCTGATCGCGCCCCCCAAGCCTTGGTTTACGCGTACACCCATGCCACAACCAATGACTTTTTCATCACTGGCGATTCGGGTGCGGGCTATTTGAATGTGCGGAGTTTGACCATCCGGCCGGATTCCGGACTGCCGCCCGGTTTGGCCGCCTGGATCACGCATTGCCAAAAATACTTTGCCCGCTGGGATATGACCATCACCGGTTTTATGCTCGATGGAGCTGGTGGCGCGGCCACTGATTTGGAGTTTTCTGCATACCAGCCAATCAGCCCGGAGGGCATCGGCACCCATTTTGAGCGAGCCCCCAGCCTTCATGCCGGAATCCCAACTTGTCCCGAAAAGGATTTGCCCGATTCGGTGGAAAAAGCGGCGGAATTTATCGCGTCGCAAGCCCGTCAAAAAAGTGGCCAAACGGGTTTCCTCTGGGCCCGCAGCATCCTGAAATCCCCCCAGTGGTATGCCGATTTATCTGACATCCTTAAAAAGAAACATGCGGATCTGCCCATTGAAATCGTCGATCCATTTACGTTCTTTGGGCTGATTGCACTGCGCTGCCAGGCGGAACGCTGATTACTGGGAAATTTTGGTCCGCGCGATAAAATGGAGTGACCGGCCAAACAGCCAATTGGCCCAAAATGGGTAAAGTTCCAGATTCGATTCCCAAAACTCAACGGGCATCCGGAGTTGTTTGAAAGTCTCCTTCCATTGGACCCGCGGCCAAAAGATGTTGGGCAGCGAAACACCATGCCGGGCATTCCCCACGCGATCCATAAAACGCAGGATTGGTTCGGCGAACCACCCATCACGGGTGTGATCTTTAATAACGATATGCGTCCGGGCCACGCGTCCACCTTCGCACAACAGCCGTTTGGGATCGTCGGCGTGGTGCAAGGCATCCACAAATAGGACCACATCATAACTGCAATTTTCAAACGGAAGCCGTATCCCGTGGTCAAGTCCTGGTTTAAATTTGTCACTTTTTTCTCAGTGTTTCCCGGTCGGCAA
>CAYPCQ010000104.1:0-32586 GCA_964409245.1 uncultured Verrucomicrobiota bacterium | reverse complement strand
GCAACTGGTTCGCTCCCGCAACCGCCGACTGGATCGATGCCAGCCAGATCACCGGGTCGGATGTTTTCACCGTGTTCATGCGCACTGCGCCATTGGCTTTGAAATTAATCTGCTCCTCCGGAGTCGGGTTGGCAAGATGGATTTAATCCGTAAAACGAGTTGCCAATAGTGCCTTCCGCCAGCCGGAAAGAGGCGTCATAACCGTAATCGACCGTATGGCAGGTCGTGCCATTTATTTCAACAAGCAACTCATAGCCCGCAGCAATGGTAATACCCGAAAAAAGGGATCAGACCATGCCGTGCAATCGGTTCCGCAAAGTATTGGCGCTGCCCATCGGCAATGGCTGCGCGATCCATGGAATAGCCACCGGGCTTTCCTTTCCTGTTTGCATGGCGATTTCCAACTTCAACGGATCTGTTTGGTGCCCCCCGGCCAAGTCCGCCTCGGTCCAAACCCTCGGCTCCAATACCGCCTGGACCAGCCGTTCGGCTTTCGCCGCCTGGCTTTCCTGCCACTCCTGCCCCAGGTGGTTTGGCCCGCGTTGCTTCTCCACTTTCTCCAGCAGGCCTTGGCGAAACTACTTGCCACCCAAACCCAAATTTGAATTTGAGATTTGAGATTCCAGATTTCCCCTTTTCCGTGTGATCCGTGTGATCCGTGGTTAAATTCCCGGAAAGATAAACCACGGAATACACTGAATACACGGAACGAAGAGGGGGGGCTTTTTTTGTGGCTTTTCGACCGGCAACGGATTTTAATCGTTCCCCTGAAGATATGAACAAAAGCAACCTTAGAATACCTGGCTTGGCGGCAATCCTGTGCCTGGCTGCGGGCACCTTGCTGGCCGGGAGCAATCCCACAACACTCCGTGCGCCTTCGGTGCCCCTGGTGGCGGTGGATCCCTATTTCAGCATCTGGTCGCCCGCGGACAAACTGACCGACGCCGCGACGGTGCATTGGACCGAGGCGCCGAACCGGCTGACCGGCTTGGTGCGGATCGACGGCGTGGTGCGGCGGATCATGGGCAACGAGCCGAAGGAGGTGCCGGCGCTGGAGCAAACGGGCCTGCAAATCCTGCCCACAACGGTGACTTACGCTTTTGAGGGTTCCGGGGTGCGGGTGAAATTGTCCTTTATGACCCCGTTGCTGCCGGAGGATCTGATGGTGTTTTCGCGGCCGATCACTTACCTGGCCTGGGAGGTGGAATCGCTCGATGGGCAGGCCCACGCGGTGCAGCTTTATTATGACAACACCGCCGAGCTGGCAGTCCACAATGCGCGCACGGAAAAGGTGGTGTGGAGCCACGAGAAGATCGCCAGCATCCAGGCGTTGAAAGTGGGGTCGGCGGATCAGCCGGTGTTGCGCCAAAAGGGGGATGGGGTGCGGATCAACTGGGGTTACGGCTATGTGGCGGTGCCCGAGTCGCAGAAAGGCCGGGTCTTGATCGCCCCGGCGGAGGCCGCCCGCCAGGCTTGGGGCGCGGAGGTTCCCAACACCATCTGCCGGGAAGCCGTGGAGGCAGTCCAGGCGCCGGTATTATCGGTGACGTTTGACTTGGGCCAGGTTTCCAGGCAGCCGGTGAAACGCTGGCTGATGCTGGCCTACGACGATGTCTATTCGGTCCAGTATTTCCGCAAGAATCTCAAGGCCTACTGGAAAAAAGACGGCGCCGACATCGCGGATCTGCTGATGCAGTCGGCGGCCGAATACGATTCCCTGCGCCGGCGTTGCGCGCAGTTCGACCAGGAACTGGTGGCTGATTTGGAGCAAGCGGGCGGCCCGAAGTATGCGTGGATCTGCGCGTTGGCCTACCGGCAATCGCTGGCGGCCAGCAAGGTGGTGGTGGATGACCAGGGCCAGCCGCTGTATTTCTGCAAGGAGAACACGAGCAATGGATGCATGGGGACGGTGGACGTTTTCTACCCGCAGGCGCCGCTGCCTTTGCTGATCAGCCCCTCGCTTTCCAAGGCCATGCTGATCCCGGTGCTGGAATATGCGAGCTCGCCCGGTTGGACGTGGCCCAACGCGCCGCATGACGTCGGCGCCTGGCCCCAAGCCAATGGGCAGGTGTATGGCGGCACCAAGAGCAACGGGGGCATGCCCGTGGAGGAAACCGGCAATATGCTGCTGATGGTGGCGGCGGTGGCCCAGGTGGAGGGCAACGCCAATTTCGCCGGCAAATACTGGGCCACGCTGACCAAGTGGGCTGAGTATCTGCAAGCTTTCGGCCGGGATCCGGAGAACCAATTGTGCACGGACGACTTTGCCGGGCACCTCGCGCACAATGCCAACCTGGCGGCCAAGGCCATTTGCGCCCTGGGTGCCTACGGCAAACTGGCCGCCATGCGCGGGGACGAGGCTTCAGGCAGGAAATACTTTGAAATGGCCCGGGAATTCGCCTCGGGATGGGCCAGGCAAGCCGATGATGGCGACCATTTCCGCCTGGCCTTCGACCAGCCCAATACCTGGAGTTCCAAATACAACCTGGTATGGGATAAAATCCTGGGTTTGAACCTCTTCCCGGATGAGGTGATCCGCAAGGAAATGGCCTTTTACCGCCGCAGCCTGGATGCCTACGGGCTGCCGCTGGATGGCCGGAAACAGCGGGCCAGTGTGGGCGGCAAACAGCGGATGGCTTTTTGGAGCAAGACCGATTGGGCCTTTTGGACGGCCTGCCTGACGGGCGACCAGGCGGACTTCGACGCCATCACCGAGCCGGTGTATCGCTTCTTCAATCAAGCCACCCGGCGGGTGGGGTTGACCGATCTTTATTATACCGACCAACCGGATGCCGCCCTCATGCATTCGCGGCCGGTGATTGGCGGTATTTTCATCAAGATGCTGTATGACCAGCAGACCTGGAAAAAATGGGCCGGCAAAGACCGGACCCAGGCCAATGGCCCGTGGGCGCCGCTGCCGCCTCCGCCCAAAACCGTGGAGGTGATCAAGCCCTGTTCCATCACCTGGCATTATACCACGCAAAAACCATCGGATGCCTGGTTCCGCACCGATTTCGATGACTCTTCCTGGCCGAAGGGGCCGGGCGGTTTTGGCACCGCGGTCACCCCCAATGCCAGGGTGAATACCGTGTGGAACACGCCGGACATCTGGCTGCGGGGGGAGTTGGATATTCCCGAGGGAAAATACCATGAATTGACGCTCAACGTGTTCCATGATGAAGACGCCCAGATTTACCTCAACGGCCAGCAAGCCGCCCGGGTTTCCGGCTATACCACGGAATATGAACTGGTGCCGATCGGGCGGCGGGCCGCCTTGAAACCGGGCAAAAACGCGGTGGCGATCCATTGCCATCAAACCGATGGCGGCCAATACATCGACCTGGGGATCGTCGATTTAGTGCCGGAGAAGAATTAAAGCCCGCCAAACCGGCGGTGGCGCTGCGCGTATTCCTCGATGGCGGCCAGGAATTGCGGCTTGCGGAATTCCGGCCAGAGGGTGGGCACAACCACAAATTCCGCATAGGAAATCTGCCAGAGCAGGAAGTTGCTTACGCGCAGCTCGCCGCTGGTGCGGATCAGCAGGTCAGGATCGGGCCAGTGCCCGGTATATAGATGCTGGGCGAATAACTCCGGGGTGATTTCGCCCGGCTCGATCAAGCCTTGGCGCACTTTTTCAGCGATTTTGCGGGCCGCTTCGACGATCTCGATGCGGCCGCCATAACTTAAGGCCAGGATCAAGGTAAGGCCGTTGTTATGGGCCAGGGCGGCTTTGGTTTTCTCCAGCTGCTGCTGGACGTATTCCGGCAGGCGGTAAATTTGCCCGATGGCCTCCAGGCGGACTTTGCTGCGGTTCAGCTCGTGGACCTCGGTTTTTAAATACCGGGCGAGGTATTGCATGAGGGCATCGACCTCATCTTTGGGACGGTTCCAATTTTCCGCTGAAAAAGCGTAAAGCGTGAGGTATTTTATCCCGATTTCCCCGGCGGTGCGGATCACGGTCCGCACCGATTCCACGCCCTGGCGGTGCCCTTCAACGCGGGGCAGATGCCGCTGTTTGGCCCACCGCCCATTGCCATCCATGATGATGGCGACATGTGCGGGCAGAGTGTTTTTTGCCTCCGCACTGAGCTGGGCGGGGGCTTCGCTCACAGGAAAAAGGTTTGTTCGCGCGAAGGGCCGACCGAAACGATTTTAAGTTTGGCGCCGGTGAACCGGGCAATGGCTTCCAAATACGTCTGCGCCCGGGCGGGCAATTCCTCCCACTGCCGGGCCTGGGTGGTGGGCGATTGCCAGCCCGGGAACTCCTCGTAAATAGGCTCGCACTGAGCCAGCAAAGCCACATCGTTGGGGATGTATTCCAGGCGTTCGTTGCCGACTTTATAGGCCACCGCCACTTTGATGGTTTCCAAAGTGTCCAAACCGTCGAGGTTGGTCACCGCCAGGTGATCGATGCCATTGACCATGGTTGCGTGGCGGGTGGCCACGGAATCGTACCAACCGCAACGGCGTGGGCGGCCGGTGGTGGCGCCGAATTCCCGGCCCATGCCGTGCAGGAGATCGGCGATGAAATTGTTTTCCGTCGGCAGCGGGCCTTCCCCGACCCGCGTGGTATAAGCTTTGACCACGCCCACCACCAGGTCGATGCGGTTGGGGGGCATGCCGGATCCGGTGCAAGCGCCACCGGCGGTGGTATTGGAGGAGGTCACATACGGGTAAGTGCCATGATCGATATCCAGGAAGGTGCCTTGGGCGCCTTCAAACAAAATGCTGGCTTTGCGCTGCAGGGCTTCGTGGAGCTTGACCACGGTGTTGGTGACATACGGCTTGAGCCGGTCGCCCGCCGCCCGGTATTCGCTGTGGATCTTGTCGAAATCCATGGGCCCGGCCCCCAGCGCCTTGAGCACTTCGTTTTGCTCCTTGATCCGGACGGAAAACAGCTCCCGAAACCGGGTGGGATTCACGAGATCGGCCATGCGCAGGCCGGTGCGGGCCGCTTTATCGCCGTAGGCGGGGCCGATGCCCCGCTTGGTGGTGCCGATTTTGTTCTTGCCCTTGAGGATTTCCCGCTGTTCGTCCAAAATGCGGTGGAAGGGGAACACCACGTGGGCGGTTTCGCTGACCAGCAATTGGCCTTCGATTTGGATGCCGATTTTTACCAGGCCATCGATCTCCTGCACCAGTGAAACAGGATCGATCACCACCCCGTTGCCGATGATGCAGGTTTTGCCAGTCCGCAAAATACCGGAAGGGATCAGGTGGAGCACATACTTCTGCGCGCCCACAAAAACCGTGTGTCCGGCGTTATTGCCACCTTGTGTGCGCACCACCACTTCGGCCTGCTCGGTGAGCACATCGATGATTTTGCCTTTGCCTTCGTCGCCCCACTGGGCGCCTACCAGAATTGTTGTTGCCATATCCGTTTTTAATCCAATCGGCATAAAAAGGCCCCGAAGGGCAACTCCGGGGCACATTCCTCAATTTGCCAAAGGATGCTATCGTTTGGGCCGATTCCTGTCAATTCTGGAAAAACGGCGGGGGCGGGGGGGCGGGGGGCAAAGCTGCCACCTGGCTGGCTGGCCGGACCCATGGGTGCCTCAGGGTGGTTTCGGCATTGCCCTGGCTGGCGTCCTGTGGGATGATTCTCCCATAAGTTTTAGCACCTGGGACGTGCCGGCTCGCGCTCGCTGATTATGATCGGCCCTGGCCGGCGCCCGCTGGCCGATCCGCATGAGCATCGAACTCAAGAACGTGGCGAAAGGCTTCGGGATTGAAACCGCCGTGCGCGGTATTTCATTCACCGTCAACGAGGGCGAATTGGTTGCCTTGCTGGGGCCCAGCGGGTGCGGCAAAACCACCGTTTTGCGCCTGATCGCCGGCTTGGAAGTCCCTGAGGACGGCGATATTTACATCCGCAACCAGCGCGTCAACGACCTGCCGGTGCAAAAACGGAAAATCGGATTTGTATTCCAGAATTACGCCTTATTCAAACACATGTCGGTGTTCAAGAATATAGCCTTCGGTGCGAAAATCAAAGGCTGGCCAAAGGAACAGGTCCAATCCCGGGTCGGCGAACTGGTGCAATTATTTGAACTGAATGGATTGGAAAACCGTTACCCTCACCAGCTATCCGGCGGCCAGCGCCAGCGGGTCGCCATCGCCCGGGCGCTGGCGCCCAGCCCGAGCGTTTTGCTTTTGGATGAGCCTTTTGGCGCGGTGGATGCCCGGATCCGCCAGGACTTGCGCGAGTGGTTGGTAAAACTGCACCGCGATCTGAACGTGACCACGCTGTTTGTCACCCACGACCAGGAAGAGGCCATGGAAGTGGCCAGCCGGATCGTGATTTTTTCCAAAGGCCACCTGGAGCAAATCGGCCGCCCGCGGGAGATTTATGACCAGCCTGCCAACGAATTCGTGGCCCGGTTCATCGGCGTGATTAATATTTTGGAACTGACCGTCGAGGACGGGATGGCCCGGGATCGGGAATTGGCGTTTCCTGCCCCGGGGCAGGCCAATGGAAGCCGGATTCGCATCGGTTTCCGCCCCTATGCGGTGCAGGTATCGCCGGATTTATCGCAATACCGGTATCAGGCCACCATCCGCCACACCTTTTTCCTGGGCATCATGCTGCGGCTGGAGTTGGAGCTGCCGTCCGGCCTGATCGTCCGCGCCCGCCTGACCAAGGAGGAGTATTCCCAGCTGGGCCTGGCCGATGACCAGCCGGTTTCGTTCCAAATCCGTGAGTATCGGATTTTGACTGCCGATTCCGCTCCGCTGGCGCCGGAACTGGTGGTTCCCACCGAGGCCATTCCCTGCCTCGGCGACCATATTTAAACTGCTCCGCCCGCCGGGTGAGCGCTCGTGAATCCCGGCTTTCCAAATATATTGGGATTGAGTATATTGAAGTGAAGACTTATACCAGATTGCAGATATGAAAAAATGGAACGTGCGAAGCCAGTGCGGGCTTCGGGCTTTTACGCTGATTGAATTATTGGTGGTGATCGCCATCATCGCCATCCTGGCCAGCATGCTTTTGCCGGCCCTGTCCAAGGCCAAGGAGAAAAGCCAGCGAACCTATTGCGTCAACAACAACAAACAACTGGCCCTGGCCATGACCATGTATGCCAATGATCATGCTGACTCCATGGCCTATCCCAACTGGGGCAACGCCTATTCTGGCTGGCTTTATGCCCCGGTGAACAATCTGCCACCGCAACTCAATTCCACCAATCCGGCCGTGTCTTACCAAGGTGGCCTGTGGTGGAATTACACCAAAACTTTCAAGGTTTACCGGTGCCCCTCGGATGCCACCAATACCGCCTATTGGAAGCAAAGGGATAATAAACTTTGCACCTACACGATGAATGGGGCGGTCTGCGGCTATGGGGCGATCGCCCCCAAAACGTATAAAATGAACCAATTCAAGTCGATCGCCTACCTGATGTGGGAGCCGGACGAAAGCCTGTATGTGAAAATGTGGGGATTCAACGGCGCCTACAACGATGCCAGCAATGAACCGAACAATGCCTGCGGCGTGGGGCGGCGCCATATCAAAGGGGCGGTGATCATGGGCGGCGGCGGGCAGGTTGAGTTCATCAAATTCGAGACTTTCAATCAGGAATTGGACCGTAAACCGGGCAAACTCTGGTGCAATCCGGGCAGTAAAACCGGCGAATTCAATTAGGCATTCCCACCGCGTCCCTAACCAACCGTTACGCTGGCCAGGTGGATGGAGTTATCGCCTGACCGGGCGAATGGCCTTGGCAGGGGCTGGGCGATCCCGTTGGCATCGATGGCCCGGCAGCCGATCCGATAAGTGCCGGCGGTTGGAAAACTTGCGGAAGCCTGCCAAAAAGCGATCCCATGTTTCAAAGGCCATTGCTTGGGGTGGCCTTGAGGGTGGAATTGGAGAGGAACGTCTGGCAGTTTGCCTTCCGGCAGGCCACCACCCCATTGGGTGGGCGCCGGTTCGATTTGCGCATCCCGCCAATCCGGCTTGGTCCAGTAAGGATCCTGCGGATCGCTTGGGATGCCTGCTGGCTGGATGAAATATTGGACTTTGAGCAGGCCGGACATGCCAACTTGGGCCAGGCCCAGGATCGGCAAGCCGGTTCCAGCGGGTATTTTCTTCGGCAGTTTCAAAAATCGTGCCTGGGTTTTCAGGGGGCTTTCGACATCGTTTTTCCATTGGGCATAAGTATCGATGGCTTGGCAGCCGCTGCTGAAGTGAACGTGCTGGAGCCATTTCACCGATTTGTTGCCATAGGCGCCCGGAACGATCAGGCGGACGGGGCCGCCGTTCTTGGGGGCCAGCCATTGGCCATTCAATTTGTAGCAAAGGATGACCGGCAATTCCCCCGGGGGATCTTCCAAAACCCGTGCGATCGGCAATGAGCTGACGAATTTTTGTTTGGGATCCTCATGGTGCCATCCCCAATACTGAATGCGGCGTATGTTCGCGGACGGTTTGGCCAGCCAAAGCACGTCGCGCAGGGGAACCCCTTCCCACAGGCCCATGCCAATGGGATCGGGCATGTTGGTGCAGGTGAGGACATGCAAAAAACGGGCGGCGTGCTGGTCCGCAAGGCCCATTAAGCGCTGCCAATTGAAGGCGCCGCCCAGCGCCTTGGTCAGCGGTTTGCCGATCTGGGAATCACCGCCCGGTTCGGCGGCGACTTCCAATTGCCAGGTATCCCGATGCAGGCCGCAGGCCCGCAAACGCTCCTCGGACAATTGGCGCACCGGCGGTTTTTCCCGGTCAAATTCATTAAACTGATCGATGGGGGTGAGGTAATCGGGCAAGCTGCTGGAGAGTTCCGGGGACTTGGGTTGGCGGGCACTGGCCAGGAAGCTGGGGATGCACAGGCAGCCGAGGGCGCTGATTTTGAGGAAACTGCGGCGGATCAACTGCCGATCTGATGGCTGAAGGGGGCTTGGTTTCATTGCGGTGTTAATGTTTAAGGCAAATCCTGGAAACAGGAAAGAAATAACGCCCTAAAGAAATGCCATTCCTGGTCCCCAGCAGGCTGGGAAATCGGTGTTTTACGTGGGCCAGGGAGCGGTTCCATACTTTGTCCTTTTCCTTTGCGAAGGAATTGCTTAACTAAGGTATTGAATCTGGCTCATGAACCGGACGGTAAAACTAGTCTTGTATGGGGTGCTGTTAAGCGTGGCCTGTTTTTTTGGCTACGGCTTCTACCAGCACTACAACCATTTCATGAAGCCCACCTACGAAAAGGATGAGGAGGATCGCGTTGGCAGCGCCGCCACTCCGGGGGCCGTCCGGGCTCCCCAAAGCGCCAAATTTTCCACGATTGTCATGTTCGGTGGCGCTTTTTTTGTGTCGGTGGTCGGTTTGGGGCTGTTGCTCGGGCATGATTTTTCGCACCTGGTAGCCCAGCGTTTTGGCCGGTTGCTGTTCCATGATGAGGGGGAAACCATCAAGGATACGGATTACGAAAAAGCCGAGGAAATATGGGCCAATGGAAATCACCTGGAAGCCATCCAGCTGATGCGGGATTACCTGCAGAAAAACCCCAAGGAGCAGCACGTGGCGCTGCGGATCGCGGAGATTTACGAAAAGGACTTGGGCAATTTCCTGGCTGCCGCCTTGGAATATGAGGAACTGCTCAAGCAGAAACTGCAGTCGGAGCAGTGGGGATGGGCCGCGATCCACCTTTGCAACTTATACACCAAGCTGGGCAAAACGGACAAGACAGTGGCGCTCCTGAAGCGGGTGGTGGAGGAATACGGCGAAACTTCCGCCGCTGAAAAAGCCCGCAAGCGGCTCGAGATGCATGAGGAAGTCGAGGAAATCCCGGAAGAAACCCCGGAAGCCACTCCCCAGGCGGCCAAGCCGTCGCCCCTGCGGGTGGTGCGGATGCCTGCCGCGCAGCCTTTGAATGCGGATTTGCAGAAACACTTTGAGAAATTCCATAAAACGAAACCGTCCGAAAACCGGTCGGAGGAGTCCTGATCCCTAATATGTCTGAATCGTATATCCAAAACCTGTTCGCGGAGCGCATCGGCGGCAACCAGTATGGCAAATCCACCGCCATCTATAAATTTGAGAAAATCAAACGGGCCAAACGCGCTGCCCTGGCCGCGAATCCCGGAGTGGCCCTGATCGATATGGGCGTGGGCGAACCGGATGAAATGGCTTTTCCAGAAGTGGTCCAGCAACTGCACCAGGAGGCGCTCAAACCACAAAACCGCGGCTATGCGGATAACGGGGATGAACAGTTGAAGCACGCCGCCGCCCGGTATTTGGATCGGGTATGTGGCGTCCAAGGCATCAATCCGGAAACCGAAGTCATACATTCCATCGGCAGCAAAGCGGCTTTGTCGATCATTCCAGCCGCGTTGATTAATCCGGATGACTATGTGATCATGACCACCCCGGGTTACCCGGTATTTGGGACGCATTCCAAATATCTGGGAGGCCGCGTTTTCAACCTGCCGCTGCGGCCGCAGCATAATTTTCTGCCTGACCTGGGGGCCATTCCCCAAGAGGTGCTTGGGCGGGCCAAAGTGATGGTTTTGAATTACCCCAACAATCCGACCGGAGCCAGCGCCACGGCAGAGTTTTTCAGCCAGGTCGTGGATTTTGCCCGGAAGCACCGGTTGGTGGTCATCCACGATGCCGCTTATGCGGCGCTGGTGTTCGAGGGCAAGCCGCTCAGCTTCCTGGCCACCCCAGGAGCCAAGGAGGTGGGGGTGGAGCTTCATTCCACCAGCAAGAGCTTCAATATGACCGGCTGGCGGTGCGGATTTGTGGCGGGCAACGAATTGCTCGTCCGCGCTTACGGCGATGTGAAAGACAACACCGATTCCGGTCAATTCCTGGCCATCCAGCACGCCGCCGCTTACTGTTACGATCATCCGGAAATCACGGAAAAAATCGCCGCCAAATACTCCCGGCGCATGGATAGCCTGGTGCAAACCCTAAAGTCGCTAGGCTTCAATGCCGCCAAACCCAAGGGTTCGTTTTTCCTATATGTGGCGGCTCCGGTGGGAGCCATTAAAAAGAATGGCGACCAGCTCGCCTTCAAGAATGCCGAGGAAGTGTCGCAATGGCTCATCACGGAGAAGTTGGTCTCCACTGTGCCCTGGGATGATGCGGGAGCATTTTTGCGCTTCAGCGTCACTTTTATCGCAAAAGATCAGCCGGAGGAGGATCAGGTCTTGGGCGAATTAGCCCGCCGCCTGAGCGATGTCCGGTTTGAGTTTGCCGGTTGAGCCGTTTGGTTGATTCGCGGCGGAGGCGGTCGGAAGCCCGTCCGGTCGTTTATCAAAGCCAGCAAATCTGCAGGCCGCGGCGCGGCCGCAACCTTTTGCGGCCCGGCCAACTATCTGGTGTCTAACGCCACAAAAAGCGCTTTTCAGGCGGGTTTCGAGGCTTTTCTCTGAACCCGTTTGGCGAAGCGAAGGATGTTCACAACGGCGCGCTTGTGGAGTCCCCGGGCGATGACTTCCATTTCATCAGCGGCCTCAATTTGGAATTGAATGGCCCGCTCATCCACATGAATGACTCGGGCCTTGCAGGTCACCAGTGCCCCCAGCGGCGTGGGGGCCAGATGCTGCAACTCGATATCCACGCCGACGGAGCTTTCCTCCGGGCTCAGGCAAGGTTTCAGCGCCTCCCTTCCGGCTTGCTCCAGGAATTGGACCAGCCGGGGAGTGGCGAGCACGGGCGGCATGCCATCGAAATCAATCACATGCTGGGCCTCCACTTTGAAACGAATTTCCCCGGTTTGACCAACGCGTATCTTGGCATTCATTGGGCGCCATCCTAGTCCGGCCCTCGGCGGGTGTCAAAAAACGCCGTGCCGCCATTGACAAATTGTTTTTTTAGAGGCAGAAAAAGGCTGTGACCATCAGCCGATTTGCCAGAATTGCCTCCCTTGGGATGGGACGCGAAGAATCTCCGATCCCCAGGCGCAGAGGGTTTGCCCGGGCGGCGCGAACCAAATGATGACGCCATGAAACTTCCCGTTCCTGCCAAAGGCAAATTCACGGACTGGTCATTCGAAGTGCCAGTGATCGGGACCGTCAAGCTTGGCCCCGTTTTAGCCCAAAACAATGAAACCGGCCTTTATTTAACCGGGGATCCCAACTTGGTGGTCAAGTTGTTCGATCTGGATTGCGGGAAAGAGGATGAATTCAGCTACGGCCCCTATGTGAGCTATATGCTGGAAATGGCCAACTTCGATTACCTGTTGAGGATCGATGAATTAAAACCCTTTGTGCCGGCTTTCCATGGCGGGCAAATCGATTACGAACGGAAATTCTCCTGGATCGCCATGGAGTTCCTGGACGGGCAGGACTTGAAATCTTTCTGCCAGAATGCCCTGCAAACTGGCTTTGAAGGCGAATGGTTGGAGGAATATAAACGCATATGGTATGAGGCCTTGTCCATTGTGCATCTTTTCCACAAGCACGGGATCATCCTGATCGATTTCAAGCCGGAAAACGTGCTGCGGCTGAAGAATCGGATGGTGAAGTTTGTGGATTTGGGCGCCTGGTTCAATCCCAAGCACCGGGAGGACATCGAGAATTTTGGTTATGCCGCCACCCCGGATCACGCGGAGGTCATGATCGACGCCTCCAATTTGGCGACTGGTGTGCCGCCTACGGAAGCCTCCGATCTCTTTTCTTTTGGGGTGGCGCTTTTTGAAATGGCCACCGGGACTTCGCGGCTGACGATTGATGGCCACACCGCCGACGAAATCCTTTCCACGCCGGAGGTTTACTTGTTTCGGGATTCGCAGATCAAGGATGTCTGGCGGATCTATCCCCACCTCAAGAGCTTGCTGCCTTTGGTGCAAAGCCAGCTGCATGAGCGCTTGATTTTATTTGCCGATCTTTGGCACCTGCTCAAGGCTTATGTGGCCCGCAAGGTGCCGGATTGGGATACCCTGGCTCACGAGCAACAGGAGCAAATTATCCTGGCCACCGGCACCACCTTCATCATGGAGCAATTGCCGCATCAGCTCAAATGGCTCGCCGGGCCGATTGCCCAAACCACCATCTTGCGCAGCCTCCGGCTGAAGGCCGCCAGGGATTTGATGCAGTTGATGGCCACTCCCGTTTCCGACCAGGTGCTGGAGGATGTGCGCGAACACAATGTGTTCGTGAACTATTTGAAAGGCTTGGATCAATCGGTGGAATTTGTGGAACGTCTCTGCACCTGGGATGTGCGCTTGAATCGCAAAAACGGGCAATGGGCCATCGCGGCGATCCTGGCCTGGCGGCAGTTTGCCCACAGCGCGCAGTTGGTATTCCTCCACCAAACGAACCAGGATGAGCAGGGGCACAAATATTGGATGGTGGTGGATGAGTTGGAGGCGGATGATTATGGGGATGACAAAGCCACCCTCTGGCACCTCCGCAACGATCATTTTTCCTGGCTCAGCTCCTGAAAGCAAGCTGCCGGCGGGATGGGCTTGACACCGCTCCCGGAGGTCAATCCTTGGGGGGGATCGAGGGCGGGGTGTCTTCCTCCAAAATCGGCAGCGTCAGCTTCCATTGGATGGCTGCCAGCCGCAAAACCAGGATGCTGGCGATGCCGATCAAGCGGTTGGTGGTTGGGGCAGGGATAAACCACTCCAGCGCCACATACAGCGCCGCACCAATCAAGGCCGCGGTGGCGTAGAGATAAATTTCCTGCTGAAATACCAGCGGTATCTCGCCCA
The DNA here is from genome assembly GCA_964409245.1 of uncultured Verrucomicrobiota bacterium. Lineage (GTDB taxonomy): Bacteria > Verrucomicrobiota > Verrucomicrobiia > Limisphaerales > UBA1319 > CAIMWS01. The sequence goes on along the minus strand of CAYPCQ010000104.1, from coordinate 18,934 downwards.
CCAAAATATCGCGGATCATGCCTCCGGCCACGCCGGTGACCACCCCCAGCACGATGGCGATCGGCTGGGTGGCGTCCATGGCGAGCGATTTCTCCAATCCAATCTGGGTGAACAGTGCCAGGCCGAAGGCGTCGGCGATCAGCAGCAGGCGGTTGGGCAATTCCCGCAGGTGGCTCACAAAGAAAGCCAGCAGCGCAAAACCGGCGCCGGTGTAAATGTAGGTGGGATCCTTGATCCAGAATACCGGGCGGCTGCCCAAAGCCAGATCGCGGATGGTCCCTCCGCCCAGCGCGGTAACCAAAGCCAGCACCACCACGCCGAACAGATCCACCCGTTTGCCTTTGCCCGCGAGCACCCCCGAAATGGCCGATACTGCAACGGCAAAATGTTCAAAGAAGTACTGCATTAAACCCGGATAAATCCCTCCGCCAAGGCCACGGCTTTAAGCATCGCCTTCGCTTTGTTCACGGTTTCCTGGAACTCGGCTTCCGGATCCGAATCATTCACCCAGCCGCCGCCCGCCTGCACGAATGCCTTGCCATCTTTGAGCAGGGTGGTGCGGATGGTGATGCAGCAGTCGAGGTTGCCGTTGAAAGAGAAATAGCCCACACAGCCTCCGTACGGCCCCCGCTGGGTTTGCTCCAATTCCGAGATGATTTGCATCGCCCGGATTTTGGGGGCGCCAGTGAGGGTGCCCGCCGGGAAGGTTGCGCGCATCAAGTCATAGAGGGATTTGTCCGCGCTTAATTTCCCCTGGACCTGGGAAACAATGTGCATCACATGGCTGTAACGCTCAATGATCATCAGATCCTTCACGGCCACTGAGCCGAAATCGCAAACCCGGCCCAGGTCGTTGCGGGCGAGGTCCACCAGCATGACGTGTTCGGCCCGCTCCTTGGGATCGGCCAGCAATTCCTTTTCCAAAGCAGCATCCTCCTCCTCTGATTTGCCCCGGGCCCGGGTGCCGGCGATGGGGCGGATCTCCACGGTTCCCTCTTCACAGCGCACGTGAATTTCGGGGGAGGCGCCCACCAGCGAGAATCCGTCCAGCTCCAGCAGGAACATGTAAGGGGAAGGATTAATGGTCCGGGCCGCCCGGTAAACTTCCAGGGGGGTGGCCCGCACCGGGGTGGAGAAACGCTGGGAGCCCACCACCTGGATGATGTCGCCTGAGGTGATGTATTTTTTAGCCCGCTGCACGTTGGCCAGGAAGGTTTCCTTGGCCTGGTTCGATTCAAAGGGCAGCGGCGGAGTTTCGGTGGGGAGGCTGACCGCCCGGTGCTGGATCGGTTGCTCCAATAATTCCGACAGCTTGCGGATTTCCGCGACAGCCGCCTCATAAGCCCTGGCCGGATCGCCATTCCGTTCGATCAGGGCATTGACCAGGATCGTCAAGGTTTGGGCCACCCGGTCAAAAATCAGCAAACGGTCGGCAATCAGGAAATACATGACCGGTGTGGCCAGTTCGTCCTTGGGAGGCCGGGGGACCACGGGTTCAACATCGTGGATGAACTCGTAACCGATGAAGCCGACCGCCCCGCCGGTGAACCTGGGCAGGCCCGGGAGACTGACCGGTTTAAAACGCTGAAGGTATCGCTCCACCACTTCCAAACCATCCTGCACGCCCAAGGCGCCGGGCAGTCCGGGTTGCCCGGTGATTTCATATTGCTCCAGCGCCCGGCCGCCGCTCACCACTTCCACATGCTGGCCTTGCTGGCGGATGATGGCCCGCGGCCGGCAGCCCACAAAGGAAAAACGCCCCAGATGTTCGCCACCTTCCACGGATTCGAAAAGGAACGATTCACCCTGGCCCCGGAGCTTTTGATAGACTGACAATGGAGTTTCAAAATCGGCCAGGATCCGGCGGATGACGGGGATGACGTTTCCTTGGCGGGCCAGTTTAGTGAATTCTTCCTGAGTCGGGTAAATCATAGGCGGAGGGGGTTAAAAATTGGGTCTTAGTTTGCGCCTGGCGCGCCACCAGGCCAGCAGGCTGTATAACACCACGGCCAGGGCGTAGGTGAGGATTCCCAAGCCGATGGCGAAAGGCGCCAGCTGCCATTTGCTGCAGGCCATCAGGATGCCACCCACCCCCCCGATTAAAGCTCCCTGGGCGAGCAGGCAGAACACGTAAAGGCCGGGCGGCGTGTGATCCAGGCGCTCGATGATCCACTCCCGGTAACCATGCTCGCCCAAGGTATGCATGACCCAGGCGGATTGAAAATTGCGGGCCGCCACCAAGGCGCTGGTGGTGGCGATGACGATGGCGGGCAGGGGCCATGCTGCAAAACCAAAACAAAGGACCAGGTTGATTAAAATGCCCCATTTCCAGCCGAGTTTTTTGGCGATGGGATTGGCTTCCAGGAGCAGGTTGGGGGTGGCAATCCAGGTGCTTAGGAAATCCATGCTGCGCGACACGATCAGGATCGCGCAATACAGGCCATAATCCCGGTAATTAAAAGCCACCAATTCTTCCATCACTTGCGGCCGTAGATTTGCGCTGGATCCGCCAGCTTGGTCTCCGTGATTTCTTCTGACTGGCCATCCCTGCTGATCCGGCGAAAGAAACAAGACCGGTAACCTTCATGGCAGGCAGGCCCGGTCTGTTCCACTTGAATCAGCAGGCAGTCCCCATCGCAGTCGTAGGCAAGTTCCTTGACCACCTGGAAATGGCCGCTGGTTTCCCCTTTAACCCAGAACTTATTCCGGGAACGGCTCCAAAAGACAGTTTTCCCTTCGGCAATGGTCCGTTCCAGGGATTCGCGGTTCATCCAAGCCAGCATCAGCACCCGGCCGTTTTGGTGATCCTGGATAATGGCAGGCAGCAGCCCGTCCGAGTTGAATTTCAGCTTTGCGATAAAATCCGTCATGTTCATTATTCTATGAATATCCGCCAGGCCGTGGCCGCGCTCCAGCGCCGGTTGGAGAGAGACGCAACTCACCCTTCCCCAAAAATGATACCGGCTCCTTCTCCAGCGAACGCTGGCAAAGGTAATCATCCATGGCCGCCTTGGCTACTTTTTTCCATTTTTCGGGTGGGGGTGGGGCGGCTGATTAGGTTGCCAGGCTTCCTTCCAGGTTGCAGCCATTTCCGGATTCCCTTGCCAAGGGCCAAAATGCTCCTAACTTGATGATCAATAAGGAATGCAGCCCAGTCATCGATACCAGGTCATGGCGGCCTTTTTCATCCTCGCCGCCGGAATCGCCACCGCCCAGCGTTGGGGTGGGGGTGGTTGGGGCGGCGGCCGCTGGCGCAATTCAGTTTATGAGACTTGCCGCACCGCCCGGGAAGCAGTGAATGAGCGGGATGCCTTTCCCAGCTGGACTAATGAACCAGGGTTCGACCGCGATGCTTTCACCTTTGTCCGGGTTCGCTGCGGGCGTACCCAAAATGGTTCCCGATCATCCGCGCCTTGGTGGACCGACTTTCCTGAGAGCGATCTGAATCTGGCCTTCCGCTTGCATCAAATGACCTCCATGAAGGTCAATCCGGATGGGCGGGTTTTGAACCTCACCGATAAGGATCTGCCCCGGTATCCGTTCATTTACATGGTGGAGCCTGGCCGTTTGCTCCTGGAGGACGAGGAAGTGGCCGTCTTGCGGCGTTACCTTGATAACGGCGGCGTCCTGATGGCGGATGACTTCTGGGGGGAGGTGCAGTGGCAGGGATTCCAGCGCCAGATGAAGCGGGTATTTCCCAATCGGGATTTCAAGGATCTGCCGATGGATCACCCTGTTTTCCACTGCGTCATCGATCTGAAATGCTCCAAGAACGAGCTGCAAATCCCCAACGTGAACACGGGAATCCGGAGCCAATACCCCCCTCATATCACTTGGGAATATCACGACGGTGAGGAGTGCCGTGAAGTGCATATCCGCGCCCTCATGGATGACCAGGATCGGATCATGGTTCTGGCCTGTCACAACACCGACAACGGGGACGGTTGGGAAAGGGAGGGGGATGACGAATATTATTTTCACGAGTTTTCCGAGAAAAAAGCCTACCCCCTCATCATCAACATCCTTTTTTATATCATGACCCATTGATTCCCCGTGGCGTTCAAGGCGGAACCCGTCGGGAGCACCCTCTGTCCGCGCAATTTGCAGGTGTTTGTGCGGATTTTTCACCTGACCGTGCCCCCCGCCGCAACCCCGTAATCAGCCAGTAGTGATTCGATTTGTAATTGCGGTGCCAGCCGCTATTTTTCAGGGATATGAAAGCTACGAGCGCAATCGCCTTAAGTATGATTTTATCCGCCACTCTGAGTGACCAGTGCCTGGGAGCCGGGGATTCCCTGGCAGAACGCCTGGGGTATAAGGCCACGGATCGCCTGTTGATTGTCAATGGGGATGATTCCGGCATGTGCCATACCGCCAACCTGGCCACTCAAGAAGCCTTGGTAAAGGGGATGATGACCACCACCACCATCATGGTGCCTTGCCCCTGGTTCAATGAAATGGCCGAGTTCGCGCGCCAGCACCCCGAAAAAGATTTTGGGGTGCATCTGTGCCATACGAGCGAATGGGGGAAATACCGCTGGGGACCCGTGGCCGCCAAAGACCAAGTGGCTGGTTTGGTGGATGCCGAGGGTTGCCTATGGAAATCGGTGGAGCAGGTTTACAGCCATGCCAAGCCCGAAGAAGCGGTGATTGAGGGCCGCGCGCAAATCCAGAAAGCCTTGAAGGCGGGCATAGACCTGACCCATTTGGACTCCCATATGGGCACGATGCAATTGGATCCACGCTACCTGGAGGGTTATGTGAAGCTGGCCGTTGAGTTTAATTTGCCGCTGCGCATGGCTTCCCAGGAGTTGTTTGAAAAAATGGGATTCCCCAAGACCCGGGCGCAAATCGCCGCCCAGGGCATTGTGTTTCCTGATCATTTCATCTACGAAGAATTAGCCGGTGAGGCGCGCGATGTGAAAGGTTTTTGGATGGGCGTGGTCAGGCAGCTCAAGCCCGGGGTGACGGAGCTTTACATCCATGCCGGCCAACCGACTGAGGAGATGAAAGCGATCACTGGTTCCTGGTCGGTGCGCTCCCAGGAATTTGAACTTTTCACGCACGATCCCGATTTTCGCCAATTGATCCAAAAAGAGAGAATCATTTTGGTGGGGTATAAACCGTTGAGGGATTTGCAGCGCAAAGCCGCCAAAAACCCATAATACGGAGTGCCCGGCGGATTCTGATTTGCACGGTTGCTTGGAGTCTGAGGCGCCTCCTTTTAGGGCGTATTTTGCGCATTGTCACTGCCCTCCACCATGTTTAGTTTTGGGCCATGAAGATTTATTGCTCTGAATCATTTCCGGCAACCCGGATGCGGCGCTTGCGGCAAACCCCCGCGCTAAGGCGGTTGGTGTGTGAAACCCGATTAAGCGTTCAGCAATTGGTTCTGCCGCTGTTTGCCAGGCCCGGGAAAAAGATCCGCACCCCGGTCAATTCCATGCCTGGCGTGTTCCAGTTATCTCCGGATGAATTATTAACCGAGGCCGCCAATGCTTGCGCGCTGGGGGTGCCGGCGGTTTTGCTTTTCGGCATCCCGGCCCAAAAGGATGCCCAGGCCAGCGAGGCTTATTCCGCCAAAGGCATAATTCCGGAAGTGGTAAGGCTGCTGAAAAAGGAGCTCCCCGAATTATTGGTGATCACGGATGTGTGCCTCTGCGAATACATGAGCCATGGGCATTGTGGTCTGGTGCGCCAAGTTTCCGATCACAAGGCGGTCATCGAGAATGATCCGACCTTGGATTTGCTGGCCCGGTCAGCGCTGGCCTTCGCCGAGGCGGGCGCCGATATCATCGCTCCCAGCGACATGATGGATGGCCGGATCACCGCCATCCGGAAACGGTTGGATGAAGCCGGATTCACCGAGGCGCCCATCATGTCCTATGCGGCAAAATTTGCGTCCGCCTATTATGGGCCTTTTCGCGAAGCGGCTGAATCGGCGCCCCAATTCGGCGACCGCCGCAGCTACCAGATGAACCCTCCCAACGCTGAAGAAGCTTTGCGGGAAACCGCCATGGATATACAGGAAGGCGCGGACATCGTCATGGTGAAACCAGCTTTGGCTTACCTGGACCTGATTTACCGGGTGAAATCCACCTTCGGGTATCCCACGGCCGCCTATGCCGTCAGCGCGGAGTATTCCATGATCAAGGCTGCCGCCGCACAAGGCTGGATCAATGAACGCGCCTTGACGATGGAAACCATGATTGCCATGCGCCGGGCCGGGGCGGACATCATCATAACCTATTCGGCTATGGACTTGGCTCGCTGGCTCAAGGAAGAAGGTTGTTGAGCACCCCGTTCAGCCGTTTATGTTATTGCCTGGCATAAACGGCTGATTTTCAAGCAGTTTGAAGATGCTGGCTAGCTGCCCAGCATGGCTTTGACGATCAATCCAACCACCACCAAGGCCAGAATCACACCTGCGGCGATGAAGTATTGATTTATCTTATTACTCTTTTTCTTGAAAATCTTGTCCGTTTCCGGATTCACCGGTTTTGGACCAGAAGACAGGTCGTTTAATTTGATCCCGACTGCCTGGTTGTGGTCCAAGGCTTTCTTGGGAGATGGGGCGGGGGGAGTGGTGCCATCGTCCAAGCGCAGTTCCACTTGCCCCAGGCGCAGAGTCTGCCCGGGTTTCAAGGGGCTTTCGGTTACCTGGCTGCCTTCGATGTAGGTCCCGTTCGTTGACCCTAAATCCTTTACTACGAAGGTGTTATCCTTAAGATACACTTCGCAGTGATGGCTCGAAACCGACGGTTCCGCGATTTGGAACATGTTGTCCTCCACCCGCCCAATGGTGGTGCGTTCGGACTTCAGTTCAATACTGCGTCCCGTCAAGCCCTCACTAAGCACGATAAGTTTGGCCATACACTGGATATATCTACCGCCATTATCCTTACCCAAAATCTCAAGTCAAATGCAATTATGGACTAAACCGCAACTATTCATCCGAATCCCAAGCCGGGATGAATCAGGTTGTGCAAAACCGTGGCTATTAGTCATTTGTCCTGAACTGATTGGAACCGGAGTTTGGCTCCCTGGCTGGCGTAAACCCCCACGTTCCAATCCTTTCCGTCCCCATGGCAGCATGATCACGTCTTAAGAGCCTGCTTTTTTGATCATGCGGCAAAATTCGCCAAAAAGCGGGCTTGAATCATGAGGACCCGGGGAAGCCTCCGGATGGTATTGCACACAGAAGACCGGCTTCTTTTTGTGGCGCATTCCTTCCACGGTCCGATCATTCAAATTGATGCGATTGACGGCCACCTCGGAGGGCAGCGAAGCCGGATCCACCGCAAACCCATGATTCTGGGAGGTGATCTCCACTTTGCCTGTTTCCAGATCCTTCACGGGTTGGTTGCCGCCGCGGTGCCCGAATTTAAGTTTGAACGTTTTCCCCCCGAAAGCCTGGCCCAGAATTTGATGCCCGAGGCAAATGCCAAAAATGGGAATGCCAGTTTTCAACAATTCGGAAACGGCATTCACGGCATAATCCAGCGCGGAGGGATCTCCCGGTCCATTGGAAAGGAAGACTCCCGCAGGCTTGTATTTCAAAGCATCGGTTGCGGACGTGGTGGCTGGCAACACCTGAACCTTGAAGCCCTCCTGCCGCAGGCCGCGTAAAATGTTGTATTTGATGCCAAAATCGTAGGCCACGATGGGGATGTCTGCCTGGGGCAGCGGATCTCGAACCTGCCGGGGATCGGTGTCCGCTTTGCCATAAATCAAATTAAAACGGGCACTTTGCTGGTCGCCTGGATCCCAGGCGAATGCTTGCGGATGCGTGACCTCCTTGACGTAGTCCACGCCCAGCAAGCCAGGCCATTGAGCGGCTCGCTGGATGGCCTCTTGATCGCTGATTTCCTCGGTGGAAATCAGCCCATTCATGGCTCCGCGCACCCTCAGTTTCTTGGTGAGTGCCCGCGTATCGATTCCCTGGATGCCAGGAATGCCGTTTTGGACGAGGTATTCTTCCAACGAGCAGTCTGCGCGCCAGTTGCTTACAATCGGGGACAACTCGCGGATGACAAAGCCCGCCACATGCGGTTTCCAGGATTCGACATCTTGATGGTTGACTCCATAGTTGCCAATCAAGGGATAGGTCATGGTCACGATCTGGCCTTTGTAGGATGGATCAGTCAGGATTTCCTGATAGCCCGTCATGGAGGTATTGAAACAAACCTCACCGCAAGCCGTGGCGCGAGCGCCAAAAGCTTTGCCATGAAACAGGGTGCCATCTTCGAGGGCCAGAATCGCATTCATTAACTCATCCTCAGTCGGGCAGGTATGCTAGGTTCAATCCCCCAAGGGTCAAGCCTGAATCGTGCCCATCCGGACTGGCGGGTCAAGCTGCCGCAAAGGACTGGCCAAAAAGCCCCGCCCGCGCTACCCTCAATCACCATGACAAAAAAGGACAGCTTTATTAGAGTTTTTCGGTTGGCCTGGCTTTTGGGAGCGGGATTGATGATGGTGGCCAGCTCAAGGCCGGGCGTTGCGTGGGCTCAAAAAGCACCCATGCCCACTGCCTCCACTGCGCAGACCAAGGTGGACCCACGCCGCTTTTATGAGGACGCACCCATGGCCAACAGCAGCCTCGAATACCAATTGGGCGCCAGCACGTATAAGATCGCGGCCGTGGCCCGAAATGAGGCGGACGGAGATATCCGTGTGGAAAATGGCCGTGGCCAGCGCATGGCGGTGGAAAGTCTGAAGAAAAAACCGGAAAAGCAGGAGTTCAAGGCAGATCGTGATCAAATTCACCTTTATTTGGACACGGGCGAAACCCGGTTTGATGTGGTGGAAATCCGTGTCTTCGACACCGTGGGAAAGCGGGTTTTAACGGTGAATGACGGGCTCACTTTGCGCGCCGAAGGCAACCTGCTTAAAATTGGGCGCAGCGGCTCCCGCTTGCCCGACCAGTTGGATATTTGGTTGCGGGTCAACCAATACGGGCCGGATCAACAACCTGTCCGGATGGATCCCCAGGAAGGCTCAGTGGCTGCCTTTGGGGATGCCAGGCTGAAAATCCGCACCGTCAAAGAAGGTTTTGTTGGTTATACGTTGGAGCCGGGAAATCCACCCAAAATCAATTGGATGGACAGCACGGCCTCGAATAAAGACAAACAGTGCTCGGTGGCTTTTGATCGCAGCGGCTCTTGGACCCGGGGGGCTTGCCAGGTTTGTGCGGTGGACAAGCAGGGCGGCAAGTTTTTCTGCCGGCGGCCCAATTGGGTGGATTTTGAAAAACAAGGGGAAACTTTGGTTGCCGGGTTTTTCGTGCCAGTCAATGAGTTGAGCCACTTTGAATGGTGGCCTTATAAAGCCCGGAATTCGTTTTATTTCCCTGGGGTATTGCTCCCCAAGGTGGGGGCGTTAAAGGCTTCGGCCGCCGCCGAGGCTTCGGCCGCCATCGCGCCCCCAACACCCCGCCAATAGCCGCAAAAGGTCCAGAACGGCCGGTGGTGTTGCCCGGTTAAAGACCGGAGGTTTGCGATTGGGCTGCCAACGGCTTGGTTCCTTACCCGTCTCGTCCGGCCCATGCGGTGGCAGCCCTTGCGGCCGGAATACCATGCCCTTACTTGCTCAGAGCCGGATCTTTGTCGGCGTCCGCTTTCCGGTATAAGCCCGTGGGGATCAATAGTTGGGCGGGAACAGTTTCCCCGGCGAAATGCTTGACAATCAAGCGCATGGTTTCGACGCCGATCCGATCAGGGAATTGCACCGGATCGGCGTAGATTTTGCCATCCTTGATCGCCTGGCGGCCTTCAGGCTGGCCATCGAATCCGACGAGTTTGATGCCGGTCTTGCCGGCTTTTTCCAAAGCGGCCCGGGCCCCCAGCGCGCTGGGATCATTGATGGCAAAAATGCCGGCCAGGTCGGGGTGAGCTTGCAGGAGATCCTCAGTGGTTTTGAACGATTGGTCCTTGGAGCCTCCCCCGGGCAGTTCGGTCACAATGTCGATTTTCCCGGTGGTCCGGTTGGTGTTGTAGCGGTCAATCACCTCCCGGAATCCCTGGACGCGCAGCAGGCAGGATTCGACCAATTTGTGATGGAGAATGGCCACTTTGCCGCCGGAGGTACCCAGCGCTTCAATGACGGCTTGCGCGGCTTCCTTGCCTCCGCCGTAATTATCCGTGGCGATATGCGAGACCACCTTGGCCTTGGGAGCCAGGCAGGCGATGTCGGCGGTGAATACGGGGATGCCGGCGGCATTGGCTTCCTCGATGGCGGGGCCGATGGCTTTGGAATCACACGGTGTCAACACGATCGCCACCGCCTTTTTGACGATAAAATCTTTGACCTGGTTTTGCTGCCTGGCGACGTCGAACTCGCCGCTCACGGTTACCACCTGGTAGCCATGCTTTCCGGCTTCGGCGGCCAGGCAATCGCCAATCTCCTTAAAAAACGGATTGGTGAGGGTCAGCACTGAAAGGCCGATGATGCCCTTGCTGCCGGCCGGCTTCTGGCGGGAGCCAGGGATGGTTTGCCCCGGATCATTGGAGGATGGTTCTTTGGAGCCGCACCCCGGCAGCAACCAGGCTGACAACAAAAGGCACAAACTGGACATTCGAATTTGCATGCGATTTCTTTAACCCATGGGATGGTGGGTGGCAAGCTATCCCGGGGCCGGATGGTCCGCAGCGGAAAAGGTGATCTTTCAATTCCATCCGCCGAATGAATCCTCCAACCTTCAGCCAACACCGCGGCATGGTGAGCGCCCGTCAATTTCTTGCAATAGAGTCCACCCAGTCCAAGGAAGATTAGGCGGTTCCACCCCCTTGGCTCATGCTGCACCGTGGCGGATGCGGATAACCGTGCCCGCCGGGATGCTTCCGCAGAGGGAGGCCTTCCGAATCACAACAACATGCACCAACAACAAGCAAGACAGCAGTGAAACAAGGCTGGATCAAACTGGGCCGGCAGCTCCTGGAGGATTCGGGCTGGTTCCACCTGTGGGCCACGCTCCTGCTGCTGGCCAACCACTCCAGTAACGGCCCGCGGATGATATTCCAGGGGCAGGAAATCACCCTCCAACCGGGCCACCGGACCACCAGTCGTGATCGCCTGGCGGAGCGGATCGGGAGGAATGCCTCAAAAATCGAGCGGCTGCTGAGACTGATGAAAACCGAACCGCAAATCGAACAGGTCGGCGGTGTCCGAAGCCGCTTGATCGCAATCATTAACAAAGCTGGCAGGCAGAGGGGCGAACAGGTAACCGAACAGCTCGCGAACAGCTCGCGAACAGCTGCCGAACACACACAAGAAGGTAAGAATGATAAGAAGGGAGGAGAACTTAAGTGTCTTAATGCATTAACATTGTCTTTCATTAAAAGCAGAAAGGAGGCGGAAAATTATCTGGCGGCCCAGCTGGGGCAGTGGGGCGGATTAGGCCTGGTTTGGAAATCGCTCGCGGCTGATCCGCCTCGTTACCTCGGCGGCTACCAGGTTTAGGTTTGCGCAGGCAACGGACATGTTCATTGGCCAGGCACGCAGGTGGCGGCCGAAGTGCCAGCAGCGGGGGGGAAAGGATCGCGGTTTATTGGGTGAGGGCTCGGTGATGGCATTCCCATCCGCCGGATGTTTGCCAGCCGGAAACCGATTTTTCCCTTCGAATCCGAAATGACTTTCGATCCGGACGGAAGTCCGGTATATTAGCCCCATAATCCACAAGCAAGGTTGGGGGGCAAACGGGGAACGGTGGAAAAACGATAAAGCAATATGAATTCAATGAGCGCGTTTTCGCGGGTGGCGAGAGTCCGCATTCCAACGGGGAAGGGCTTCACCCTGATCGAATTATTGGTGGTGATTGCGATCATCGCGATCCTGGCCAGCATGCTTTTGCCCACTTTGAGCCGGGCCAAGCTCAAGGGACAGGACGCGGTGTGCCGCAACAACCTCAAACAGATGGGCCTGGGCTTCAAAATGTATTGCAATGACACCGGCAAAACTTTTCCGGTGGCCTACGATCCCAAGCACTTTTGGATGGCGGTGCTGCGGGCCAACAGTGTGCCCTCAGACAAGATACGGCTGTGCCCCACCGCCCCGGTGCCTCCCGGCCGGACCCCCACCTCGGAGCAGTCCGGCACGGCACTGGCGGCTTGGTACGGCCCCCTGACCACCCCCGTGCAATGGAACACCGGTTTTGAAAGCAGCTACGGCATGAACGGCTGGATGTATTCAGCCGAGGGGGATCTGGGATATGGCGATGCCAAAATGCATTTTTCCCGGGAGTCGGATTTTGATAAGCCGGTCAAACATGTGATTTTCGCCGATTGCGACTGGGCGGACGGCTGGCCGGTGGCCTCGGATCAGCCGGCCCGCAACCTGATGGTGGGCGGGATTGGCGGCGGCTCGATGATGGGCCGTTTTTGCATCGCCCGCCACGGCACCCGGCCAAACGCCATCCCCAAAGCCATGGCTCCCGGGGCGACGCTTCCCGGATCCATCAATGGGGTATTCGCCGACAGCCACGTGGAGAGCGTGCGCCTGGAGAGCCTCTGGGGCATTTACTGGCACCGGGGCTACGTGCCACCGAACCAGCGGCCTAATTGAGCTTGATGCTCGTGCGGTCCCGGAGCCACAGGTAATCCGTCTCCGGCGCCGGCACAAAGCCGCCTCCGGCGCCGCCTTTGGCCGCGGGGCGGACCGTATTGGGAAGCCAGCGATGGCGGTCCAAATGCCCATCGGCCCACGCCATGTTGACGGCGCCATTGTGGTAGGAGGCGGGCAGATTGCCCCATTTGAGATCATCCCAAACGTTCATGAAATACCCGTCGTTGATGGTGTCCGGATGCTCCTCAATGAAAACATAGAAATCGACCGGGCGGGGAAACTGGGTGATTTTCATGAATTGCAGCCAGGTGGGATTGAAACGGTTGGGATTGATCAAAGGATCGCCCACCAGGGAATTCATGGAAATGCTGCGCAGCCGGGGGCCATTTTCCGCCAGCGATTTATCGGCGGGGCACTTGTATACCCCCAGGTTGTTGTTCACATAAGAAGCCAGTTTCCCGCTTACAACATAGGCGGTATTGGTATTTTCCTCGCTGGTTCCCCAGTCCTGGACATTGTTGACCCAGCTCTGGCGGTAGGAGCGGGTGTCCGCCGTGCTGGAATTATTAACCAGCGAACCCTGGTGGTCGTCGGCGTAAACCATCCAGGCCACGTTCAATTGCCGGACGTTATTCGCGCAGGCGATCGCCTGGGAATTCATTTTGGCGTGGGACAACGCAGGCAGCATCAGGGATGCCAAAATGGCGATGATCGCAATCACCACCAGCAGTTCGATCAGCGTGAAGCCGCATGGGCCGCGGGTTTGCATGTTTTTCATTCAAATCTAGTTCTCCGGTGCCGACATTGTTTCAGGCGGCAATGGCTGTCAACGCTCAAAACGTGGCTGGATTTCAAGGTCCTGGCTCCGGCCTTTTTTGGGGGTTGAAAACGCCGGCCAAAACATGGCAGGGTTCCGGGATGTGTTTGCGCGAAAGATCTCCGTATGCCGCCTGAGGTTGCCGTGGAAAAGGAGCCGGATCTGTTTGCTGCGCTCCAGCGCGCGGACGAGCGGGCGGTGACGGACGAAGGCCCGGCCAGCGACGTTGAGGCGCAATTGCGCTTCGACGGCGGCGGCGCTTTCCTGCAGATCGTCGATGGCCAGGGCCGGCCGCAGGACATCGACTACCGCGCGACCCGTGGCGCCCTGCGGGATCTGCTTAAAGCCATGGCCTTGATCCAGCGCCGCCAGCAGGATCTGGTGGGGTGGGAGAGCAGCGCGGACCGGATCTACCTGCATCACCACGACCACTTGCTCTGGCCCCTGCGCAACGGCGCCGCGCTGGTGGGGGAGGATCTCCAGCCGCTGGCTTTCGTTCCCGGCAACGTGCGCATCGTGCTCGAACTCACCGCCGACCGCGCCAAAACCCCCCCATGGCTGGCCGGCCGGCTGCTGTTGGATCGTGATGGGGAAATCCTGGCCCAGGCCGGCGAGTTCCAGTTCATCAACGAAACCCATGTCCTGGTGGGGCGCCAGATCTACGAAACGCCGCCGGTGGGGGAGAACTTCCGCCGGCTCACGCTGTTCGCGAGCGCTTTCCCCGAGACGATGCTGGAACGCTGCTTGTCCTTGCTGTTTTCCCACTTCACGGGCGTGGCGGTCCGCCTCGAAGGTTATGCCATGAGGGACGGCGAACCGTTGCCCGCCCAGCCCGCCATCCTGTTTCAGAACGTGGACGAATCCGGCGATCTGCGTTTCAGCCTGCTCCACACGCTGCCGGGTTTCCCGGCCGAGTTCACCCGCAAATACGACCTCACCCGCGTGGCCATCGTCAATGAGGCGGAGAAAATGATCGTCGTGCGCGAGGTGGTTCACACCTCCCTGGCCGAGGCACGCCAGGGATTGACGCGCACTTTGAACCGCCACCAGAAAGAATTGGGCGGCAGCGCCGAGGCTTTGCTCTATTCCGACGAGCACGGATTCATTGTGGGCCGGGATTTGGCGGACCGCTTCCTGGCGCGGGAGCTGAGCGACCTGGCGCGGCGCTTCGTCCTGCTGGGGGCCGAGAATCTCCAGGCCTACCGGATCAAGCCGGTGATCCCCAAACTGAAGCTGGCCATGGGCTTTGGCCTGGATTTCCTGGAGGGCGCCGCCAGCCTGGAAATCGACGGCCAGGATTTTTCCTTGATGGAGGTGCTGGCGCAGCACCAGAAGCACTCGTATGTCACCCTGAGCGACGGCACCCACGCCGTGATGGACACCGGCTACCTGGCGAAACTGGCCCGTTTGTTCCACCAGCACAAAGCGGGCGTCCGGGTGTCGTTCTTCGACCTCCCGCTGGTTGAGGAACTCATTGATCGGAACACCTCCGAAGCGCAATTCTCCGAGGCGCGGCAGGTGTTCCTCGGGTTCAACAGCCTGGCGGGAAAGGAATTGCCGGCCCCGCCGATCGCCGGGGATTTGCGCCCCTACCAGATGGACGGGCTGAAGTGGCTCGATTATCTCCACACCCACCGCCTGGGCGGCTGCTTGGCCGATGACATGGGGCTGGGGAAGACCGTGCAGACCATCGCCTTGCTGGCGCGCCTCTACCCGGCTGAGGCCCGGCCCTCACTGCTCGTCATGCCCCGCAGCCTGCTTTTCAACTGGCAGCGCGAAATCGAGCGGTTTTGCCCCGCCTTGCGCAGCAGCGTTTTCCATGGCGCGAACCGCGACCTGGAGGCGGCCATGCGGGGCCACCTCGTGCTGACGACCTATGGGACGCTGCGCGGCAGCATCGAGCAGTTCCTGGAGCGGCAGTTTTATTACGTGATCCTGGATGAATCCCAGGCGATCAAAAACAGCGGCACGCAGACCTTCAAGGCCGTGCTGCTGCTCCACGCCCAGCACCGTCTGGCCCTCAGCGGCACCCCCATCGAGAACCACCTGGGAGAGCTGTTCTCCCTCTTCCGGTTCCTCAATCCCTCCATGTTCGGCTCCGAAGGCGAGTTCAACCGCCATTATGCCGTCCCGATCCACCAGCATGACGACAAGGAAGCGGCGCGGGAATTGCGCCGGAAGATCTACCCGTTCATCCTCCGGCGGCTCAAGCGCGATGTGTTCAAGGAACTCCCCGAGAAGATCGAGCAGACGCTCTATGTGGATATGAGCGCCGAACAGCGGCGGCTCTATGATACGCGCCGCCAGTTCTACTACCACACCATCAAGCGGCGGATTGCCGAGGACGGCATGCACGCCAGCCGGTTCTTCATCCTGGAGGCGCTCCTGGAGCTGCGGCAGCTGGCCACCATTCCAGAGGAAAAAAGCGAAGGCGCCATTGCCTCCCCCAAGCGCGAAATGCTCGTCGAGAGCGTCCAGGATGCCGTGCTCAACGGGCATAAGGTTCTGGTCTTCACCAATTTCCTCGCCGCCGTCGAATTGCTGTCCGCCGATTTCGAGCAGCGGGGAATCGGCCATCTCACCATGACGGGCGCCACTGGCAACCGCGAAACCCTGGTCCGGCAGTTCCAAACCCGCGACGACATCAAGGTGTTCCTGATGACGCTGAAAACCGGCGGCCTGGGCCTGAATCTTACGGCCGCCGACACCGTGTTCATTTTCGACCCCTGGTGGAACCTCGCCGCCGAAACCCAGGCCGCTGACCGCGCGCACCGCATCGGCCAGGACCGGACGGTCTTCACTTACAAGCTCATCGTGCGCGACTCGGTCGAAGAAAAGATTGTGCAATTGCAGGAGCGCAAGCGAAAGCTGTTCGACGCGGTGATCGCCAGCGACGGGGCCGCCTTGAAATCCCTCACGGAGTCGGATGTGGACGACATTCTCGGATAAGTATTCGCCATGGCCATGTCTTATGAGATCGAGAAGCTGATGAACGCGCCCCTGGAGGACGTGCTGCTCAAACTGTATCCGGCGCCGTTTTATAAATGGCTCTATGACACCAGCCTTGCGGAACTGGCGAAATCCTGCCCGGAGGTGCTGCCACAGCCGGAACCCGGAAAGAGTTCAGCCAGGGAGAAAACCTTCAAGAAGGCTTATCTAATAGATCTGCTGCTGGCGGTGCTCCGGAAACCACCGCTGGCGCGCCAGTTCCTGGAAACGCTGCCGGCGGGAACCCGGGAGGTGATCCTGGCCGCCACCTGGGAGAGGCGGGTGAACCTCGCCGCCTTGGAGAAGGCCCTCGGCCGGCTGATCGCCACGGCGAATCCGGACGCCCAGCGGATTCATTACGAACCCTTTCTGCTGCCGCCGGAGCATGGTTTCCTGCTGCTCCTGAAGAGCTCCGCCGATCACTGGATTTACTCCGGGAAGCCGAATCAAAAAAAGGAAAACTTTGTCCTGGTGTTGCCCGCTGTGATCCGGAAAATCTTCCAGGGCCTGCTGCCGCCGCCGCCGGATTACGAGCTGCAGCCATTGGACACCGCGCCGGACACCGCACAGAGCCGCTTTTCGTGCGCCCAAAAAGCCGTGGCCGACCTGCGGCTGACCGCCGAATTCATCGCGCAGGGGAACCTGAAACGCACCAAATCCGAACAGGTGGCCATGCCGTCGCTCAAGTTGATCCACCAGCTGACCGGGGGGCCGGAATTCTTTGAAAATCCCGGGGACAGCAGCCTGGCCCTGCTGCGCACCCGGCTGCTTGCGGGCGGAATCGCAGCCGTGGGCAATAAAGAGCGGGAAAACCTCCTGGCCCAGCCGGACAACGCCCAACCCGTGCGGGAATTGTGCGGCAAAGTGCTGGCCAGCGCCCAATTCCTGCTTGAGGAGCTGCTGGATCATCTGGCCAACAGCCACAACCGCTGGTACCAGTGCAGCGCGCCTGCCATAAAGAAACTTGCCGCGTTCTTTGCGGAGCTGCCGGCGGGGAAATGGGTGTCCTGGGATAACCTCCGCCGCTATCACCTGCTGCGGGAAAATGTGCCCAGCCTCTTCGGCCCGGACCTGGTATATTTGCGCGCCAGTGCCATCGAGCATGCGAACGCCTGGTCAACGCAGGTCCAGGTCGGCCAGCAAAACGAATTCGAGCTGGTGAGCGAGCCGTTGCTCAAGGGCTATGCCTTCCTCCTGGCCGCCTTCGGGTTATTGGAAATCATCTATGGCCCGCCGGGTAACACGGTGTTCCACCTCCCCAAAAAGGCCTATCTCACACCCTATGACGGGCTTGGCTTCGTGCGCCTGACCCCGCTCGGTGAATATGTGTTCGGCCGGCGGAACACCTTTGATGTGTCCAGCGGACCCTCAACCCAGTGTGCGATCATCCTCGACGAAGCCCGGCTGCTCGCGACCTGCCGGAATGCCGACGCGCTCACCGAGCTGGCGCTCGGCCAGTTCTTCGAGAAATTAGCCCCGGGGCGATACCGCCTGACCTCCAAGTCCTGGCTGGCTGGCTGCCGTTCCCGCGAAGACATCGAGAAGCGCATCCAGTTGTTCCGCCGCGTGGTTTCGGCCGCGCCGCCGGCGATTTGGGAGCAGCTTTTCCAGAAAACCCTGTCCCGCCTTTCGCCGCTGATCACCGAGCCGGATATGGTCGTCTTCAAGATCGGCGCCGATGAGGAAATCCGCCGCCTCCTGGCGTCGGACCCGATCCTGCGGGAGGTCGTCCTCAAGGTGGAAGGGCTGCGGATTGCCGTCCACCAAACGGACCTCAAGAAGCTCGCCAAGCGCCTCGAACAATTCGGCTATCCAAACCCCATCCCACGCCTGAGGTGATTTCCTGTTTTACAGATCAGCAGTGCCGGGCTGATATCTTGCGCCAGCTCCCTCGCAAGTCCTTGATGGTTGCCAAGCAGGGCAAGGGATCTCAATCCGGTTCCATCGATTTCACAACGCCGGAGAAGCTCAGCGCATTACCTCAAAACACAGTTCTTTAATGGATCTGCCAGGACGCAGTATTTCCATTCGTTTGCGAAGTTCGACCGTCATGCTTGGAATGCGCATCGGTTTTTCAAACTGATGCTCCAGGCCATGCACGAAATCATCACGATGATTCCGTGTGCTCCAACGCCTCCCAATGGCAAAAGTCGGCTGGAAAGCGGTTAGTATTTAGAGGTTAGTCTGAATTTAATTTTCAAGGAATGCCTCTTTTACCAGCAGGTTTTCAATCAAAGCTTGATTTGTAAGCCGCGGCTTACGTTGAATGTAAGCCGTTTCTGACGTTTGTCTGTAAGCCATGGATTTTCTTGTAGTCCCTGTCCTGCAACGACTTGCGGAATATTCTTTTTCAATATTTTATTGCGCGCCGCGCAGGGGTTTGTAATGCTTATGCTGTATAGTAGCTTGGTTGGGCATTGCGACTATCATCAGCCGTTCGGAATGCGGCGGGAATTTAGGGAAATCAAGCGCTGGTTTTTAGCAGAATCAAGAAAAACAGCTAAAGTATACTAAGGAAGCTGTCGATAATGGGTTGGACCATAATCGGCGGTTTGGCGTGCATGAACCCAG
>CAYPCQ010000103.1:0-32597 GCA_964409245.1 uncultured Verrucomicrobiota bacterium | reverse complement strand
TGGCCGTCAGGTGATTGGCCGTCAGGTGATTGGCCGTCAGGTGATTGGCCGTCAGGTGATTGGCCGTCAGGTGATTGGCCGTCAGGTGATTGGCCGTCAGGTGATTGGCCGTCAGGTGATTGGCCGTCAGGTGATTGGCCGTCAGGTGATTGGCCGTCAGGTGATTGGCCGTCAGGTGATTGGCCGTCAGGTGATTGGCCGTCAGAGAGTCCCAGTGAGACTCCTAATTTGGTCACTTCATCAGTATTCATTTCGGATTATAGGAGATGTTGCATCATGCAAACCATCAGTGATGAGGTTGCGGGAATTTCCAAGACTTCCAACCGCCTGCGGTTTTGGGCAGCGGGAGCAGTCCTGCTGGCCGGTTTGCTGGCCACCGGCCTGGTGGCCCGTTCCACAAAATACGCTGTCGATAATGCCGAAAAGGAGGACTTCAATTTTGCCTGCGCCGAAATCCGCAGCAAGATTGTGGAGCGTTTCCGGGCGCACGAACAAATCCTCCGCAGCGGGGCCGCCTTTCTCGCTCATTCCGTTGGAGTCAACCGCCAGGCATGGCGCTTTTTTACCGAGAACCAGCAACTGGAAACCCAGCTCCCCGGCATTCAGGGCATCGGGTTTTCCCTGCTGATCCCCCGCTCCCAGCTGGCCCAACATCTCCAGGAAATCCGTGCCGGGGGGTTTCCGAATTACGACGTCCTCCCCAAGGGAGACCGGGAGTTGTATTCTTCCATCGTCTATCTGGAGCCTTTCACCAACCGCAACCTCCGCGCCTTTGGCTATGACATGTTCAATGAACCGGTGCGGAGAGAGGCCATGGAACGGGCGCGGGATGAGAATACGGCCGCCCTCTCCGGAAAAGTCACTTTGGTGCAAGAAACCGGCCAGGAAGTCCAGGCCGGGACTTTGATGTATGTGCCGGTCTACCGGCGGGATCTGCCTTCTGAAACCCTCCCCCAGCGGCGCGCGGCCATCCTCGGCTGGGCCTACAGCCCCTATCGGATGAATGATCTCCTGGGCGGCATCCTGGGCAGCTGGGGCCAGCCAAGCCAGAAGCGCATCCGTTTGGAGATCTTCGATGGTGATCAGGCTTCCTCCGAAACCCGGCTTTACGACAGCCAGGCCGCGCGCAGCGAACAACCCAGCCAGGCCGCAGGCGCGTTGTTTGGCGCACAGCAAAGCCGGATTGTCCTGGCTGGCCGCCCCTGGACCTTGTGCTTCACCCGGACTGGCAGCCAGGCGGGCGCCGTGGATTACAGCAAGGTCTGGCTGGTGGGGTTCGGCGGGGGCAGCCTCAGCCTGTTTCTGGCGGCTTTGACCTTTCTCCTGCTCAGCTCGCTCGGCCGGGCGCGGCAGCTGGCCAGGGAATTAAAGCAAAGCGAGGAGCGCTACCGCACCATGCTGGAGGGTTCCCCGCATGCCGTGTTCCTGACTGATGAGGGCGGCCGGATCAGGTTGGCGAACCAAGTGGCGGCCACTCTGGCTGGCCGCCAGGAGGCCCGGGATCTGGTGGGCGGTTTGCTCGCCGATCTGGTCCAGCCAGCGCAGCGGGCTTATGTGCAGGTGGCGATCCAGAACATCCTGCGGCAAGGTTTCGCCACCCCGTTCGGATGCGCCATCCCCCGCCGCGATGGCACGGTGGCCTACGCTGAATTGTCGGGCACGCTGGTGAAGGATTTCCAAGGCCTGCCCCGGGCGGTGCAAGCCATCATGCAGGATGTTACCGAAAGGAAACGGGTCGAGGCGGCGTTGCGCGAGATTGACCAGCGTTATCGGTTATTGCTCAATGACATGGGGGACGGCTTTGCGTATTGCCAGATGATCTTCGACGCGCAAAAGCAACCCGTGGACTTCCTTTACCTCAAGATAAATCCCGCCTTTGAAAAATTGACGGGCTTGCGCGAGGTGGTGGGAAAAAAAGTAACCGAAGTGATACCCCGCATTGCGGAAACCAATGCTGAGTTGTTCAAGGTTTACGGACGAGTAACGGTTACGGGAAAGCCGGAGAAATTCGAAGTGTTTCTGCCCGGGCTGAAGAAGTGGTTGTCGGTCTCGGCCACCCCGGCCGGGGAGGGATGTTTTGCCTCGATCTTTCAGGATATCACGACCCGCAAGGAGGCGGAGGAGGCGCTGCGGCAGAGCGAGGAAAAATACCGGGTCATCTTCGAGAACGAAATTTATGCCATTTGCATCTTCGACTTGGTGACCCTGCGCCTGCTCGATGTAAATGAGGCCTTTGCGCATCTTTATGGCTACCGCCGCGAGGAAATCGTGGCGGGCATGACGATCCACGAATTCACAGCGGAGCCGGAGTCATCATCTGCCGCGACAGATCAAGCCAGCCAGGATGGCACCATCTTTATTCCCATGCGTTACCATCGCCGAAAAGACGGCACCGTGTTCCCGGTCGAAATTGTCGGCGGCCCCTACCACTGGCAAGGGCAGCGGGTGATGTTCGCGCTCATCCACGACATCTCCAGCCGCCACCAAGCCGAGCAGGCGCTGCGGGAGAGCCGGAAACAATACGAGGATCTCGTCCACCGGATCCCGGTGGGAGTTTATACGTGGCGCACCCGCAAGGATAAAATTCCGCGCTTTGGCTACCTGAGCCAGCGGGCGGCCGAAATGCTGGGCTGCCAGGCTGAAGCTGCGCTCCAGGATGCTGAAGCCGCCTATGCCTGCCTGCACCCGGAAGATCGCGCCAGCCTGGTTGAAGCCACCCAAGCTGGCGATGGAGCCCGGTCGATCTTTGAATGGGAAGGCCGCTATGTGGTCAACGGCGAAACTCGCTGGCTGCACCTTCATGGCCAGCCGGTGCTGGAACCGGGTGGGGATATTCTCTGGCATGGCATAGTGAAGGACGTCACCGAGCGGAACCTGGCCGAAAGGAAGGTCCGGGAAACGTTGGAATATCTCAGGCTCGCTTCGGAAGCCGGGAGCTGCGGCACCTGGAGCTGGGATTTCAGCGGCGGCCGACTGGAGTGGGATGACCGCCTGCGTGAATGGTATGGCCAGCCGGAAACAGAACACCAGGCAGGCCGGGACTATGCCTTTTGGCGCGCCCGCGTTCATCCTGATGATTTGGAGCAAGCCGAGGCCCTCTTTAAGGAAGCCTGCCACCGGGGCATCCCCTATGATCATGAATTCCGGGTGGTCCACCCGGATGGCTCCCTGCGTCATATCCATGCGGCGTCGGTCATCGAGCAGGACGCCAGCGGCGCCCCGGTGCGGATGATCGGCATCAACCGGGACGTCACCGAGCGCGAACGAGTGAGTGCCACCATGCGGCTGCAGGCCACGCTGCTCGAAAACCTTTCCGAAGGGATCTATATCATTGGCCTGGATGATTTGCTTATCAAGTGGGCCAATCCCATCTTTGAGCGGATGTTCGGCTATGAGGCCGGGGAAATGGTGGGGATGCACGCTGACCAGGTCAATGCTCCCACAACCCGGACGGCTGCCGAAACCAAAGCGGCCATCCGGGAGAGGCTCCAAGCCACCGGCCATTGGCACGGGGAGGTGGAAAACCGCAGGAAGGATGGCTCGCCATTCTGGTGCCACGCCAATGCCTCCCTTTTCGACCATGCCCAGTTTGGCAGGGTCATCCTGGCGGCCCATACCGATATCACAGAACGGAAGCGGGTGGAGGCGGCGCTGGCCGAGCAAACCGATTTCAATGAGCGGGTATTCAACTCCACAGACACTCACCTGGCGGTGGTGGGGGCCGATGGTGTGATCCAGGCTGTCAATGCGGCTTGGCGGCGTTTCGCTCAGGAAAACGGCGGGGGGGATGAGCGTGCTTGGGGCGTGGGTGCCAGTTATTTTGTGCCTGCCGCGGAGGAGCGGGGCAGCACGGCGCTGGCGGAGGAGGCGTTCGAGGGCATCCGCCAGGTGCAGCAGGGACAACGGCCTGGGTTCAACCTTGTGGAATACCCCTGCCATTCCCCAAGTGGCGAACAGCGCTGGTTTGCCATGCGGGTGTTGCCCTTGCAGGGAAAAACCGGCACGGTGATCGTCTCCCACACGAACGTCACCAAAATCAAGGCGGCTGAACAACTGGCGGCCACCCAGGCGTATCGCTACCAAGTGCTGCTTCAAACAGCCAGTGATGGCATCCATGTCCTGGATCAGGAAGGCAAAGTGGTGGAAGCCAATGATGCTTTTTGCCGGATGCTGGGTTACCGCCGGGAAGATTTATCAGACCTCAAGGTGTGGGATTGGGATGCCCAGTGGACGGCCGGGCAATTGCGGGCCAAAATCCAGGAAAGGATCGCCCGCCCGGGCCTTTTTGAAACCCGGCACCGCACCCGGGATGGCCGCCTCCTCAGCGTCGAGATCAGCGCGCGGGGGGTTACCCTGGATCAGCAGCAATACCTTTATGCCTCAGCCAGGGATGTCACCGAACGGAAGCGGGCGGAAAAAAATTACCGGGATCTGTTCGAATCCAGCCAGGACGGCATAGTCCATACCGATATGCAGGGGATAATCGTGGATGCCAATCCGGCGTACAAGGCTATGGTGGGGTATGCGCAAGCGGAGCTCCAGCAGCTCACCTACCGGCAATTGACACCCGAAAAGTGGCATCCGCTGGAGGAGGAGATTGTGCGCCACCAGATTTTGCCGCGGGGGTATTCCGACGAATATGAGAAGGAATACATCCGGAAAGACGGGACCATTTTCCCCATCCTCCTGAGAACCTGGCTGATCAATGACGACCACCAAAAACCGGCCGGCATGTGGGCGATCATCCGGGATCTCACCGAGCGCAAGCGGATTGAGGCGGAAAAGGAACAACTGCAGGCCCAGGCCAGCCAGCTCCAAAAGGCTGAAAGCCTCAACCGCATGGCGGGGGCTATCGCCCACCATTTCAATAACCAACTGGGAGCGGCCACGCTGTGCCTCGATTTGGCCATGCACGACCCGGCCGGTGACCTCCGGCCAATAGCAGCCTTGCAGGATGCCTTGGCGTCCGTTCGCGAAGCGGCTAAAGTCAGCACGTTGATGCTCACCTACCTTGGCCAAATCCCCATTGAGTTGCAGCCTCTTGATCTTGCACAAACTTGTCAGCAAAACCTGCCCCACCTCCAGAAACTGCTGCCCCACGGCGTGCAGTTGCGGACGAGCTTTCCCAGCGCTGGCCCGGTGATCGATTCCAGCGCCAGCCAGATCAAGCAGATATTGATCAACCTCATCACCAACGCCTATGAGGCTTGCGCAGATCGGGGCGGCACGATCCAGCTGGCCGTGACAACCATGGCCCAGGCGGATATCGCTGTGGCTCACCGGTTTCCGGTCGATAGCCAGGCCACCGCCAGCGCCTACGCCTGCCTGGAGGTGGCTGACAATGGCTGCGGGATTCCCCCGCAAGACATCGATCAGGTTTTTGATCCATTTTTCTCCACCAAGTTCACCGGCCGGGGGCTTGGCTTGCCGGTAGTCCTGGGCATTGTGCGATGGCACCATGGCTTCGCCGCCGTGGAGAGCCAGCTTGGTGGGTGGAGCGTATTTCGGGTGTTTTTGCCGTTATCGGTGAAAGCTATTCCCGCTAAACCGACTCGGCCAGTTCCCGCGGTGAAAGCGGCGAAAGGGGGAACCATCCTCCTGGCGGAGGACGACAACAGCCTGCGCTCCGTGGTTGCCCGTGCACTAAAGATGTTTGGGTATGGCGTCTATGCGGCAAAAGACGGGGTGGAAGCGATGGAACTTTTCAAGCAGCACCAGGGGGAAATCATCTGCGTGTTGAGTGATTTGACGATGCCGCGCATGGACGGCTGGGAGACTATATCGGCGATTCGCCAAATTTCACCGGGCACGCCAATAATCCTGTCCAGCGGTTACAATGAGGGCCGGGCCATGGCAGGCGGCCATGGGGAACAGCCCCAGGCATTTTTGAGCAAACCGTACGATTTTGAGGAATTGAAGGAAACCCTGGATCGCGTCCTTCAAAGTGAAAAACCATGCTAACACTTTCATTCTTGGCCAGATGGAGTTTTGATGCCGTGAAGGAGCCAGACAGACCACGCGTTTACCGCCTTTCGGTAATTTTGATTGGATAACTTTTACGGCAGGCGGTGCGGTGAACCTGGTAGACATTCAGCCCTTGCACCGCCAATAACCGACAAATGCCTTGACGCGAAAACCCTCCTTGGCGATTATCAATTTGCCGCCTATAACTGTCGGACTGACGTTGGTGCCTGGCGGGAATGACCAGCTAAACCAAAAAACACCTTATCCATCTATGCGAACCAATCATAAACGTTCGATCAAACTCGCCACTGCAGCCCTATTGTGGATTTTCCTAATTTCTACCCCGGTCGTCCAAGCTCAAACATCGGAAGGCCAGAAACCCGGGC
This sequence comes from uncultured Verrucomicrobiota bacterium, assembly GCA_964409245.1. GTDB lineage: Bacteria > Verrucomicrobiota > Verrucomicrobiia > Limisphaerales > UBA1319 > CAIMWS01. The sequence continues at coordinate 26,247 of CAYPCQ010000103.1, read as the reverse complement.
CAGAACAGAAAAAGTTAGCCATGTTTGTTGGCGAGTGGAAATATGAGGGAACAAACAATGCCACCCCGTTAGGGCCTAGCGGCAAATTCGTCGGCAAAATGACCTCCCGCATGATTCTGAAAGATTTATATTTAGAGAGTAAATGGGAAGACAGGGGCTTCGCCGGCAGTCAGTTTGACCAGGGTGTCCTCATTCAGTGGTATGATCCCGTGACAAAGACCTATCCTGCCCATGGTTATTCCGCTTCGGGCGGCAATGATATTGGGGTTACAACCTTAGCCGGAAACACCTGGACATTAATAGGTACGACGACTGACGCCAAAGGCAAGGTAAATAAGCATAAAGACACTTATACCTTCTCATCTGATGGAGAAGTCATTACCCAAATAAGTGATATCTCTATGGATGACGGGAAATCATGGTTGGCTTGTTTTGTGCTCACCATGAAGAAGGTTGAAACCGCCTCACAGAAACAAGAAATAATTGAAATGGAAAATCAATATTATAAAGCCATGGTTAATGCGGATATAAAGGTATTGAACGAGATACTGGCGGATGAATATACTGAAACTGGAGAAAAAGGCGAATTACGCAATAAGGATTATTATATTTCAAAAATGAAATCGGGAGACTTAAAGTTCTCTTCCGCGAAAATCGATGACCTCAAAGTCAACGTTTATGGTAGCGCGGCGGTAGCCATTGGCCGTTTGGTGATCAAGGGCGAGCATAAAGGAGAAAAAATTGATGAGGTGGATCGCTTCACTGATACGTGGGTGATGCGGAATGGCCATTGGCAATGCGTTGCCGGCCAATGGGTAAACGAAGAAAAGAAGCCGTAGGAGGCAAAACGCAGCCGGTCAGCTTTGCGATCCCGCAGCGTTGATAACCGGCGATTCGACCGCTCGATTCTGAGTTTTTTTGCTGGAAAGAACGGCTGCCAGAGAACCAGTCTGACGATCTGGCCTTGGAAAACCGCAAATCCCGGTTTTCATGGAGATGGGTGAAAAGCCACCAATTGGCGGCAAAGTTGGCCTGCGGCTAATCACGACCGCCCAAACGCACCATTTTTATCCTTTCTTGGGGTGTCCGTTTTGGTAAATTCATGATGCTCAATGGATGACGAGCAAAACAACTGAGCGGTAAATCATGAATCCGGAGCCAATTAACAGCAGCACCAGGCCAACCGCAAAGGAGCATACAGGATTTCTAACCCTGCTATTTACCGACATAGTCGGCTCCACCGCCTTAAAACAGCAATTGGGCGAGAAAGTTGGAGCCCGGATCACCCATCAGCACCACCAACTGGTTCGGGATATCTTGCGGGAATTTGTCGGAGCCAAGGAAATTGACACCGCCGGGGATAGTTTTCTGATTTCTTTCACCACCCCTTCGGCAGCCGTCACCTTTGCTTTGCTTTTGCAGGCCAAACTCAGGGGCTATCCATGGGAGTCACCGGTAGCCATTCAGGATCGTATTGGCATACACCTGGGTGAAGTGGTGATTCAAGAGGCTGTGGGTGGAGAGGCGCATTTATATGGTTCTCATTTGGATTCCAGTTCCAGGATCATGTCGCTGGCCAAGGGTGGTCAGGTTTTATTGAGCCGTGGAGTTTTTGACAGCGCCCGGATGGTCTTAAAAGGAGAAGATCTGCCCGGTTTGGGGCCGTTGGAATGGTTGAACCATGGCGCTTATTTGCTGAAGGGAATCGAAGGGGCAGTGGAGATTTGCGAGGTGCGGGAGGTTGGTCATGTTACCCTCAGCCCACCAACCAGTTCTGAAAAAGCGCAACGGCAGGTGCGGGCAGAAGAAGAGCCGGTATTAGGCTGGCGTCCGGCCATTGGACAGGCTGTGCCAAATACCAGATGGATTTTGGAGTCCAAACTGGGGGAGGGAGGTTTTGGGGAGGTGTGGCTGGGGCGGCATCAAACGATGAAAGAGCGGCGGGTGTTCAAATTCTGCTTCCAGGCCGACCGGGTGCGGAGTTTGAAGCGGGAGATGACGCTCTTTCGGCTGATCAAGGAGCGGATTGGCGACCACCCCCACATAGTCAGTTTGCGGGAGGTCAATTTTGACGAACCGCCGTTCTATGTGGAGATGGATTATGTGGCAGGGCAGGATTTGCGGAGTTGGTGCGAGACGCAAGGAGGTGTGGCTAAAGTGCCCCTGGAAGCCCAGTTGGAGATTATTGCACAAATAGCGGATGGTTTACAGGCGGCGCATGATGCCGGAGTGGTCCACCGGGATGTTAAACCGGCGAATATTTTGGTGAGTGGCGATCGGCAAGAATTGGTTGGGGCAGTCGCTGCAAAATTAACCGATTTCGGGATAGGCCAGGTGCTTTCGGAAGAATACCTGGCGGGAGTAACCCGGGCTGGTTTTACCGAAACTTTAATCGGTTCTGGTTCCTCTTCGCAAACCGGCACCCAGCTTTATATGGCACCGGAACTTTTGGCGGGGCAACCAGCTTCGATTCAGTCGGATATTTATTCCCTGGGGGTGGTGCTTTACCAATTGATTGCGGGCGATTTCACGATTCCCGTGACTATGGACTGGGCTGACCGGATTACAGATCCACTGTTGCGCGAAGATTTGAAGCGATGTTTTGCAGGGAATCCCCAACAACGCTTTGCCGGAACCGGTGAATTAGCCAGCCGATTGCGAGGTTTTCCTGAGAGGCGAGCTGAATTAGCGAGGCAACAAGCGGAATTGGCCGCCCGGGAGCACGCAGCCTATCGGCGGGGCATTATGCGTGCCACAGGGATCGCCGCCAGTTTGGTAATTATTTTCCTGGTATTGGCGGTTGTTGCCTTCATGCAATCACGCAAAGCCCGGACTGAAAGTTCCCGGGCGGAAATGGCGCGCCTAAGGGCCGAAACAGCCCGCCAGGACACACGCCGTAATTTGTATGCCTCTGAAGTGAACGGGGCTTATACCGCGCTGGCAGAGAATCACCTTGGCCGCGCCATCGAGTTGATGAAACGCCAAATTCCAGCGCGTGGGGAAGATGATTTACGCGGCTTTGAATGGCGATACCTCTGGCAGCAATGCCAAAGTGACGAGAAATCTTCGATTGAAGTAGGGGAAACGTGGGATATGGTTTATTCGCCCGATGGAAGAATATTGGTTAGCGACAGTGGAAAAGGTCACGGTGGTCAAATTACCATTCGTGACACTGCGTCTAATGACGTTATCACCAATCTGCCTTTTAATGCTGCTACGATTGCATTTTCCCCTCGCCAACCTTTATTGGCGGCGAGTTCTCGGTGGCAACTGGGCGTGATGTTATGGAATACCAACACTTGGAGCGAAAGTCGTTCTTTCACTAATTTTACGGGGCCGGTTCGCTTCTCACCGGATGGCCGATGGTTTGCTGCCGCCACTACCAATGGTTACCAGGTGTGGGATGCCGAGACTTGGAAGGTAATAGGAACGTGTCCTGGTCGCGTCCCCAATCAGTATTGGATTGGTAACACCCTCGCATTTTCACCGGACGGGCGCTTCCTCGTGGCCTCCGTTGATATATCTAAACAACCAACAGCGTTTCAATGCGTTTTCCGGGTCTGGAAATTACCTTCGCTTGAACCCGTGGAGAATTTTCATTTTGAACGGCAGGTGACTAGCGCAGTGGCCTGGTCAATGGACGGCAAGCACCTGCTAACCGGCATGTATGACGGCAAGTTGGTGGTTTGGGATGCAGCCACGGGCCAGATGGAAAGGACCGAACGTCCACATACAGCCGCAATCACCGCGATAGCCGTCGAACCTGCTGGCCGGACTTTTATAACTGCCAGCAGTGATGGTTCAGTCGTGGTCTGGAATGCAGACACGTGTGAAGTCAGGGCGCGATTAAGAGGACATCAGGGGGAGATACGTGCTTTAGCAATTTCGCCCAATGGGCGGCAATTTGCTACGGCGGGCAATGATGGCAAACTCAAGTTTTGGTCCCCTGAAACCCGCCCTGCGGAAGATACCCTGAGTGGTCGCGGCATGTTGGTTGGTTTCACTCCCGAGAGTCAGAGGTTGGTCACGTATGCTGATAAAGGACTCAAAATATTTCGTCTGGATTCCAAGGTCGTTTCAGAGGTTCTTATGGAATCCGAGGCAACTGATTATCGGGATAGGCCAATTGCGATCGCTGGGTCTGGCCCTATTGCAGCAGTTGGACGCACCAATGGCATGATCGAAATTTGGGATTTAGGCACGAGCCAGCGTCAGCGTGCTTGGAAGGCGCACACCAATGCCATTTTGGCCATCGCGCTTTCAAAGGATGCAAACCTATTGGCCGTATCCACGGCCGGCGACCAGCTTGCGTTATGGAGTCTTGAAGCGGAGCCAAAGCTGTTGCGCACCATCGATTCAAAAAGAGTTTACTCCATTGTATTCTCACCGAATGGCAAAATGTTAGCGACCGCTAATGAGCCGCCAAACCAAGTCTGGCTTTGGGAGGTTGATGGTTTGCGCGAAATATTGCATAAGTGTGTTTGGTGCAATGGTTTAGCATTTTCGCCCGATGGGAAATTCCTTGCCGCAAGTGATGAAGGAAATGCCGCCAGACTCTGGTTGTTACCATCTGGGAAATTGCAGGCAGTGTTTCGTGGGCATTTGCAGGCCCTTCCAGCAATTGCTTTTTCGCCGGACGGGCAGACCTTTGCCACAGGAGGACATGATCGGAAGGTAAAGCTCTGGCATCTGGCAACGAGGCAGGAACTAGCCACTTTTTCTACTGAAGGCCCCATTAGTGCGATCCAATTCTCTCCCGACGGAGGGATGCTTGCTGCATCCTATGTTTCAGAAAATGGAGAAACCAAGAACCGCCTCTGGCGCGCACCCTCCTTGGTGGAAATCGATGTGGCTAAGCAAACCTTGCAGGCGGACGACGACATGGTCAGGGGTGTTTCGCTGGCTGTTGGAGCAAAGGCCCGCGCCTCCAATGTCTTTCACAATGACCCTGGTTATGGTCCGAACAATGCAGTGGATGGCGACTTGGAAACGCGCTGGGCAACCGATAATGGCACAAGGCAGGTTTGGCTTGAATTGGAATTGCCAAAACCTTCGACCTTTTCCGGCGTGGTGATCCATGAGTGGAGTGGTGCCCCACCCCGTATCGAAAAATTCGAGGTGCAATATAAGGAGGGCGGCAATTGGAAAACGATTTTCACCGGAACCACTGCGGGTCCGAATTTCAAAAAACGATTTGCACCCGTGACCGCGCAGGTGGTGCGACTCAATATCTTGGACGCTAACGATGCCCCCACGATTGATGAATTTGAGCTTCTAAAGTAAGGAATTACGTTCCAAAGAAAAATCCATCAGCCGGATCGATCTGGCATTGGAGAACCACAAATCCCATTTTTCATGGAGATTGGGTTAATGAGACCAATTGAAACGATTATGACCCAATTCCATCCTCGGCGCTACGCAAAACCTGGGGCAGCCAGCTTGCTTCATTCGCAAATCCCTTTGGCAAAAGCAGTGTCCGGCTTTCTTCCGCCCCGGGATTATCCGGGGTGGAGCTGGAATCAGGAACCAGCGGGGTGGATTCATGCTGCGCATCTTCCAGGAAAATTCATTGGGGTTTTATTGAAGATAATCGAAATAGGGACGCATGACATTGAGCACGCGACAAATCCCGGCGCAGCGCCAGAGTTCATCGGCGGTGGTCCGCTGGTTTTGCCACGCATCCCGCAAGGCTTCGATGGCGATCGGGATACCGATGCGGTTGCGGAAACGAAAACAATCGGCGATGGTCTTGGCCACAGAGTAAACAGGCACGCACACTCCCTGAATGACATGCAGTTCAACACCCGCCGTCATCATCGGTTCGGAAAACCGGGCAACATGCAGAGCGGGAGTGCTGGACTTGGGCGATCTTGCTCCCCGGGGAACCGCAATCCAGACTTCGGCGGGGTTTTCGGTCGTGAGATCGTGGAACCGCAACGCGGACAGCAGGCAGATAACGCCCTTGGGAACCAGCTTCGCCGCCTCGGCCAGCGAGTGGTTCTCGGTGAGTTCTGAGCTGGCACAAACGTAGAGTCCGCGTCCGGTCTTCAACAACCCGCCCCGCTCCACGAGCAGTTTCAGATAGACCCGCGGGATTCCCGCCGATTGCAGATCGCGGGGGCGGAGCAATCCATGCTTCCGGGCGAGGTTCAGCAATTCAACGGCATGATTTTTTACCACCAAGCAATTTTACACAATGCATCCAGATATCAACAAGTAATTACATTCTGTAAAACACACAAAGCCAGGGATCGGCCATGGATTTCGCCCCCCGGCATTCCACGAATAGGCAAATTCATTGATAACCGCGACCCGTTAATACCCGAGCAGGAGGGACGGATTTTCGCGGTCCGAATCCAGGCTGTAAATCGGGAAGGCTTTCAGCGAGAAAGTGACGCCGACCGTGAAATCGTCCGCGCCCACGCGGTTGTCGCGCCAGCGGAAGGTGAGGGCGGCGGTCCAGCTGCGCAGATCCCGGTAGAGGGTATAATACTGTTCCTCGAGCTTGCCGTCGCGGGCCTCGTAGTGCTGGGAAGCGCGGGCCGCCCAGTTTTCGTTGAACCGGTAATAGACGCGGTTGATGATCAGGTTGTTGCCCAGGGTATAATCCGATCCCAGGGCCGGATCATCCTGCAGGAAACGATGGCCGATCGACCAGCTCCAGGTATGGTTGGGCTGCAGGGTCAGGAAATGGTTCGCCTCTTTCAGGTCCGAATGGGGCAGGTCGAACCGGGTTTCCGAGGTCAGGATCAGCCATTTGCGGGGCTTGAAATCGAGGTCGGAGTAAAAATCCGAAAAAGTGGTCTGGCCCGGCTGCCGCTCGAGGCGCCAGTCGGTGTATAACGCCCAATTGACGAATGAATCCACTTCGTCCTCGCGCTTGGTTTGCAAGGCGTTGCGCAAGCCCAGCCGCATGACGTTCCGGGCATCGATGGAATCGATGGAATTGAAGTCCGGGTAATCGATGGGCAGCAGCCGGTAGCTGTTCAGCAGGCTGTCGAACTGGGGCAGATCCGGCGGCCGTTTATCAGGCTCAGGCACGAAAACGTAATTGGCTGAAGGCTCCACGATGTGCCGCAAGCCATCGACATCCCAGAACCGGTTTTTCACGCCTTTCCAGGTGCGGGTGAACTTGGTGGAAAACTCGGCCCCGGTGTTGAACACCCAGCGGTCCTGCTCATCCAGGGTGTAATTGCGGCTGTCCGTCTGGCTGTAGTGCGTGAAGCGGCCGCCCACCCTTGGCGTCACGTTCAGCCAGCCGCCGTAGGTCTGGTGGAACAGCAGCTGCTGGTAGGTGTCCGCGCGGAAAGCATCGAAGCTGTTCGTGTAATTATCGGCATACTCGTGGCGGTAATAGCCCAGGGAGGATTCGCTGTCGTAATAGAAGGGGGAGGCGCCCAGCTTTTGGCGCACCCCGGTCAGCTTGACCTCCGGCAGCCGTTCCACCGTCTCATAGAAAGTGTTCACCCGGGGCTGGGCGAAGACATTCAGCCCGAAATTCCGCCAGAACTGGCTGATTTCCACGAACGACTTGGGCTGGACATCCTTGCGGTATTCCGACTCGAAAAAGTCCCGGATCATGTAGGGATCCGCTTGCTCGTGGATGGCCACCTTGAAGGTCAGATTGGTGCGGATGAGGGCCTGGTGATCGAAGCTGATCCGGTGGCGGGCCGGATCGATCGGCTGCCCTTGCGGATCGATTCCCGGTTTGTCGTCGTGGGCGTAATAGAACTTCACCTGGCCCTGGCCCAGGTGCTCGAAATCATACCGCACCTGCGGCCCGAAGCCCAAGCCGCGCTTCTGCCGGTAATCGACCTCCATCCCCAGGCCAAAATGCTCATCGATCCGCCATTGGTATTGGCTGAGGATATACGGGCCATACAGGCTGCGGTAGCCGGGCGCCAGGCGCAGATAGCTCTGGTGCGGCCCCAGGGAGCGGGAGTAATACGGGAAATACATGATGGGAATCCGGCCCATGTACAGCACCGCATTGTGCGCCTGGATGGCTTTGCCCGGGATCAGCCGCAGCTTTTTGGCCCGGATTTTGAGGAACGGGCTGGCCACGTCATCCGCCGTGAGATACCCGTTGGAGGCCACGTAAACCTGGTTGCTTTTATCCACATTCAGGTTGATGCCCGTGGCGTAATAGGGGGTGGTTCCCACCCGGAATTGGGCGCCCTGGATGCGGCGGCTGAAGAAATTGTATTCCAAATGGTCGCTCATCCACACCAGCTTGTCCTGGCGCAGGGTCACGGACCCGTCCGCGATGGCGTCCCCCTTGGTCTGGCTGAAGCTGATGAAATTGGCGCTCAGGACGGTCTCGGCGCCATCCTCGTCCCGGTAGGTGACCATGGCCCCGTTGGTGGCCACCATGGTCTGGTTTTGGAAATCGAATTCAAACGGGCTGGCGGGGGAGAGCGATTCACCCTCCAAAATGGGCTCCGCACCCCTCGCGCTCGTTAAACAAACAGCGCAAAAAGGGAGCGTCAAGACACCTTTCAGCCAGATTTTTCTCATCGGTCGCGCCCAGCTAACCAGAACCAGCCAGCCCTGCCAAGAATGATTTATTTTTTGGTGGGTGGCCGGGGATGTTTCTGGTTGAATCCGGTTCATGGAAAACCGTCCGCCATTGACGCCGGCCACGCTTTACCTGGTTGCCACCCCCCTGGGCAACCTGGAGGATATCACCTTCCGCGCCATCCGCACTCTGAAGGAATGCGACCTCATCGCGGCCGAGGACACCCGCCGCACCGGCCAATTGCTGGCCCATTTCGGCATCCAGAAGCCGTTGATGAGCTATTTCCGCTTTAACGAAGCCAGACGGAGCGAGGAAATCCTGGAGCGCCTGGCGCGGGCCGAAAAAGTCGCCCTCGTGAGCGATGCCGGCAGCCCCGGGATCAGCGATCCGGGCCTGCGCGTGGTCCAGGCCGCCATCCGGGGTGGTTTCCGGGTGGAAGTGGTGCCCGGCCCCTGCGCCTTGGTCGCGGCTTTGACCGGCAGCGGCCTGGATACGGATGAATTCCACTTCACCGGCTTTCTTCCGCATAAATCCGGCCAGCGGCGGCGGATGCTGGAGAACCTTTTGGGCACTCCGGGCACCGTGGTGCTCTACGAATCCCCCTACCGGATCGAGAAATTGCTCACGGAACTGACGGACCTGGCGCCCGCCCGCCCGGTGGTGCTGGCCCGGGAATTGACGAAAAAGTTTGAGGAATGGCTGCGGGGCACCCCCCCGCAGCTCCTCGAGCAACTGAAAAAACGCCCCGCCAAGGGGGAGTTCGTGGTGCTGATCGGCCAAAACGAACCGGCAGCAGCCACCGAATCCCCTCCGGAAAACAGTTTATAACCGGCCAGGCGAATGCGGGATCAGGCGTGCAGGCAGGGGTAGGCGTCGCACGGGTGATGCGGATAAGGATGGTGCCGGTCGTCCAGGGCCAACTGCTCCTCCTCGCGGCGGAAAATGGATAGGAAAGAGGCCGCCCGCTCCTTGAGCTTTTCCTTTTCCGGTTCGGTAATTGGCCGGTAATCATAGGCGGCTTGGATGGCCTTTTCGGTCAGATCCAGGAACGAGGGGGGAATGCCCGCCACCACCCCCTCCAAGGAAAGCGTAAACCGCAGCACCGCGCCGATTTCCTCCACGGTTTCCGGGGAGCGGTACCACCATTCCCGGGTGCGTTTGACGCCCGCGGGCCAGGCCCCGTAGCTCATGGGCTTGATGGCAATGGCGGCGGTCCCTTTTTCCTTGGCCAGCTCCAGCACCTCCTTCCCGAAGCCATGGCGGTAATACTCCCCAAAGTTCAGCGGGAACATGATGGTGTCAAAATTAAAGGCTTTCAAGGCCGCCAAGGCTGCCCGCGTGGTGTGCGCCGAAAGGCCGATGAACCGGATTTTGCCCGCTTCCCGGGCTTTCAGGAAGGTCTCCATCGCGCCGTCCTTCCCGAAAGCTTGCTTCACCTGGTCCGCGGACACCATGTGGTGCATCTGGTAGAGGTCGAAATGATCGGTTTTGAGCCGCTGCAGCGAACGTTCCAGCTCCTGGCGCGCCCCATCCTTGTCCCGCATCTTGGTTTTGCAGGAAAGGAAGTATTGGTCGCGCGGCAATTGCTGGAGCGCCACCCCCAGCTTGATTTCGCAGTCGCCATTGTTGTAGGCCGGCGCCACGTCGAAGTAATTCAGCCCCATGTCGAACACCTTTTTCACGCCCCGATCGCACTCGTCCTGCTTGTAGTGCATGAGGGAGAGCCCCGGGAACCCGATGATCGATATCTTTTCCCCGGTGCGGCCCAATACCCGCCGGGGGAGGGAACCCTGGCCGGTGGTTTTGGCCTCGGCGGAGGCATCGGCCTTGGCCAGGACGGGATCAACCCCCAGCACGCAGCTGCCGGCGGTGCCGCCCACGATTTTGATGAATGATCGACGTTTCATGCAAGCTCACTTCGGTTTGTTGGTTTCGGCGCCGGAATGCCCATTCCCCAGGCCGGCCCAGGCCGGCCAGGGCGTCATCCCGCTTCAGGTAATTGATACCCCTTCCCCGGCGTATTGCAACCGGGGATTGAGCGGCGCCGCGGAAGGGCCGGCCGTCTTTTCCTCCAGATGGCAGGCTCCGCCACGGGCGGGAAAAATTAATCGCCGGGGAGCGGCGGTTCCTGTTACCTTCGTTTGCGTTACACAATATCGAATGGATAAAGCTATGATGAAATCCCAAGCCCACGCTGGCTGGGGCGCCCGGGGGCGCCCGCAAAACTCATGGAAGTGGCTCCTGCTCCTGCCCGGATTGCTGGGCCTGGGGCTGGACCCGCTGGCCGCGGACCAGGCTTCCCGCTGGCCGGGGCCGGAGCTGAACCTGCGCCTCGCCGCACCCATCACCACCTGGGACGAAGCCGTGCCGCTGGGCAACGGGCTGATGGGCGGGCTGCTGTGGGGTGAAGGCTCCACGGTGCGCTTGTCCCTGGACCGCGGGGATCTGTGGGACGAACGCCCGGCGGTGGAGCCCCGGTGGTGGAAAAAACGCAATTACCGGCTCATCCAGCAATTGGCCCGGGAGCAGAAATTCGGGGAAATCAACAACCTCCTCGATTCCCCCTACAACGGGGTCAGCCCCACCAAGCTGCCGGCCGGGCGCCTGGAAATCGCGCTGGCGCCGGGCCAGGCGGTGCGGGATTTCGAGCTGAACCTGGCCACCGCCGAAGGCTGGGCCCAGCTGGCGGGCGGCTCCCGGCTGGAGGCGTTCTTCAGCGCCGCGGAGCCGGTGGCCCTGATGCGCATCCCCGGCCCCGCGCCGGCCGCCTTCAACCTGCTCAGCCCCCTGGATGTGTTCCGCCGGCAGCGGGGCGCCGAGGCCGGCCCCAGCAGCGGGGGATCCGTGGACCGCCTGGGCTATCCGGAGGCCAAAACCGGCGGGCAGGGCCGCGCCAAATGGTATGTGCAGGAGGCCGCCGATGGCTTGCGGTATGCCGTGTGCGTGGAGTGGCGGGTGGCAGGGGACCATACCGTGGCCGCCCTGGCGGTCACCTCCACCCAGGATGGCCCGGATCCGCTCAGCCTGGCCCGGGAACGCTGCACCCGGGCCTTGGACAGCGGGTTTGAAGCCATGCGCAGCGCCCATGCGCAATGGTGGAGCGGCTTTTGGAGCCAATCCTCCGTCACCATCCCCGAGCTGCCCATCCAGCAGCATTATTGCCTCGTGCAATATTTCTACGGGGCCGCCTCCCGGCTCCACGCGCCGCCCATGCCGCTGCAGGGGGTGTGGACCGCCGATTCCGGCGGGCTGCCCCCGTGGAAGGGGGATTACCACAACGACCTGAACACCCAGATGACCTACATCGCCTACCAGGCCGCGGGCCACTTCGACGAAGGCCGCAGCTTCCTGGAATACCTCTGGAAACTCCTGCCCACCTTCCGGGAATTCGCCCGCGATTTTTATGAAACGGACGGCGCGGCCGTGCCCGGGGTGATGTCCCTGGCCGGCCAGCCGCTCGGCGGCTGGGGCCAATACAGCCTGTCCCCCACCATGGGCGCCTGGAATGCCCACCTCTTCTACCTGCACTGGCGCTACACCGGGGACGGCGCCTTCCTCCGCACCCGCGCCTACCCCTGGTGCCGGGAGATCGGCCAGTGCCTGCGCGCGTTGCTCAAGCCCGGCCCGGATGGCCGGCTCCTGCTGCCGCTCTCCACCTCGCCGGAGGCCTTCGACAACTCGGGCCGCGCCTGGCTCGAGCCCAACAGCAACTACGACCTCGCCAGCCTGAAAATGCTCTTCCTCGCCCTCGCCGAAATGGCCGAGGCCTGCGGCCAGCCGGAGGAGGCCAAAAGCTGGGCCCAAACCGCCGCCGGCCTGGGCGATTTCCATGCCGATCCCCAGGGCACGCTGCTCCTGGATGCCAAAACGGCCCTGTCGTTCAGCCATCGCCACCTCTCCAACCTGATCGGCCTGTATCCCTTCAACCTCACCACGGCCGAGGGCGGCGCGGGCGACCGCCAGCGGATCGCTGCCTCCCTGGCCCAGTGGGACAAACTGGGGACCAGCCTGTGGTGCGGCTACAGCTATTCCTGGATGAGCTGCCTCCGGGCCCGCGTGGGCCAGGCGGAAGCGGCCCTCCGGCACCTGGATGTGTACGTGCGGGCCTTCATCCTGCGCAACGGCTTCCACGCCAACGGGGACCAGACCCGCAGCGGTTTTTCCGCCATGACCTACCGCCCCTTCACGCTCGAAGGCAATTTCCTCGCCGCCCAGGCAGTCCAGGAAATGCTGCTCCAGAGCTGGAGCCCCACGCCCGGCCGGCGGGAGGGCGCCCTCATCCGCCTGTTCCCCGCCACCCCCTGGCGCTGGGGCCAGGCCGCGTTTGCCAGCCTGCGCGCCGAAGGCGGCCACCGCGTCTCCGCCCGGCGGGAAAACCACGCCACGGTGTGGCTCCGCATCGAGGCCGGCCAGGACGGCACGGTCCGCCTGCAGGACAATTTCGGCGGGCGCGCCCCCCAATGGAATCGCGTGCCCGCCCGGAAAACGGGCGAGGTCTTCGAGTTCGACCTCCGGCAGGGCGAGGTCGTGGAAGCCACCCTGCCCAAGCCGGGCCAGCCCGCGCCGATGCCGCCGGATGCCGCCAAACCGGTGGTGATCCGCCAGGCTCCGGCCGGCCGTTGAGCAGCCGCCGGCATCGGTTCTGGGATCAGGGGGCCAGCTGGTAAACGGCCAGGATGTTATCCGGCGGCACATCCGGCTGGAACAGGTGGGCCGGGCCCAGGATATAGCCGCCCGCGTGCCCCAGCACTTCGCAGTAGCGGCGCGCCTCGGCCTGGACCACCGCCGGGGAGGCGCCAGGCAGCAGGTGCTGCATGTCGATGCCCCCATGGAAGCCGAGCCGGCCGCCGAAATGCTGCCGCAGGTTTTCCGGCGCCATCCCGGGCCCGACCGGCTGGATGGGATCCAGCACATCCACGCCCAGCGCGAGCAGATCCGGGATCAGGGGAAAGATGGCGCCGCAGCTATGGTACAAGACCCGCGCGCCGAGCTGGTGGATGCGGTCGATCATGGCCTTGAGCGGCGGGGCCACAAACTCGTGGAACATGGCGCGGGAAATGAGCGGCCCGCGCTGGCTGCCGAGGTCGCTGATCAGCAGGAACAGATCGATGCGGCCCCCGGTGGCTTCCGCCGCCCGGGTGTAATCCTCCAGGTAGTATTCGGTGAACTTGCCGCAGAGGTAATGCACCCAGGCGGGGCGCTCCACCATATCCACAAACAGGCCTTCCCAGCCGCGCACCAGGGCCGGCCGCTGCCAGACATCGGCAAAGCCGTAGAGCAGGGCGCAGCCGGCGTGGGCCTGGGCCTGCCGGCGCAGCGGCTCATAATCCACCTGGTCCGGGCTTGGCCAGGGGAAGGCCTCCAGCTCCTCCAAGCGGCACGCCTGGCTCAAGGCCCCGGGCAGATCCTCGCGGACGGCCCCCCAGGGGGTAGGCTGCTGAATGAAGCGCTCGCCCCAGGAATTCTGGAACATCCCCGGCGCCACCTCCCGCGGCGGAGGCTCCCCGGCCCGCAGGTGGCGGACATCGATGCCCAGGCGCTGCAGGATGAGCTCGCGATCCGGGCAGCCCAGGTGGCTCTGCAGCCGGACCCAGGCGGCTTCCTCCGCCCAGAAATCGCGGGGCGTCCGGTCCGGGCGCTGGTGATTCAAGGCCATCAAGACTCGTTCACGGCTGGATAATTCCATGCCCCCTTTCTAATCCGCCCTGGGGCGCGAGGACAAGGAGTTCCGGCGGAAGCCAGGCGGCGCTACAGGGGCAAAACAGCCAGGCTCCTGGAGGCAATAAATCACCAAGACCGGCCTTGATCAGCGGCCGCTGGGGCCACCCGCTCCCCGCCCAATCCCCGTTTTATGCTCGACGCGGGCTGGGGATTTTGCGAACAAGCGGGAGGTCGGAATGATCCTGATAATCCATATTCTCCGGTTGCAGCGGGCCACCCCGGGCAATGCCCGCGGCGCGGGTCCGCACGCTGGCCGAGGAAGCGGCCCAAACGAAGGCGAATTTCCTGGCCAGCATGGGCCACGAGATCCGCACCCCCATGAACGCGGTGGCCGGCATGACCCACCTGGTGCTGAAAACCGAATCAGCCCCGCAGCAGCGCGATTACCCGATGAAAATCCAAGCCTCCAGCCAGCACCTGATGGGCCTGCTCCACGACCGCCTCGATTTTTCCCGCATCGACTCCGGCCTGCTGGCCATCGAGCACATCGAGTTCGACCTGGAAAAGATGGTGGAGGACATGGCCGCCCTGGTGGCCGAGCGCGCCGCCGCCAAGGGCCTCGAGCTGATCATCCACCTCGGCCCTGAAGTGCCCCGGCGCCTGGTGGGGAATCCGCTGTGCCTGGGCCAGGTGCTCCTCAACTACGCCAACAATGCGGTCAAGTTCACCCAGCGCGGCGAAATCATCATCCGGGTGGCGGAGCTGGAGCGCAGCGGCGGGCAGTCCCGGCTGCGCTTCGCGGTGAGCGACACCGGCATTGGCATCCCGGCGGAGCAGCGCCAGCGCCTGTTCCAGAGCTTCCAGCAGGCGGACAGCTCGGTGACCCGCAACTACGGCGGCACCGGGCTCGGCCTGGCCATATCGAAGCGGCTCGCAGAACTCATGGGCGGGACGGTGGGGATGGAAAGCACCCTGGGCGCAGGCTCCACCTTCTGGTTCGAGGCCGGCCTGGACCACGCCCCGGACCTGCCGGAGCACCGGCTGCCCGCCCCCGGCCTGCGCGGCCGGCGCATACTGGTGGCGGATGACAACCCGGCCGCCCGCGAGGCCATCGGCGACCTGCTGCGCGGCATGTCGTTCCGGGCCACCACCGCCGCCTCCGGCGCCGCCGCCGTGGCGGAACTCGCCCAGGCGGCGGCGGCCGGCCAGCCCTGCGACCTGGTTTTCCTGGACTGGGACATGCCGGGCCTGAGCGGCCTCGATACGGCCCGGGAAATCCAGCAGCTCCGGCGGCCGGCGCCGCCACCGCGGTTGCTGCTCATGGCCGCGGCCGATGGCTGGGAAGCGGCGCTCCGCTCCGCCGCACCGGCCGGGATCACCGAGGTGCTCCGGAAGCCGCTCTGCCCCTCGCACCTGTTCAACGCCGTGGTGAAGGCCCTCGCCACCCAGCCGGTGGGGGTCCAGGCCGGCCCGCCGCTTCCCGATCCGGCTGCCCTGGCCGGCGCCCGTGCGCTGCTGGTGGAGGACAATGAATTCAACCAGGAAGTAGCCATCAAATTGCTGCAGGGGGCCGGAATTCTGGTGGACCTCGCGGCCGATGGGGCGATCGCGCTGGCGAAGGTCCGGCAAAACGCCTACGACATCGTCCTCATGGACATGCAGATGCCGGTCATGGATGGCCTCACCGCCACGCGGGCCATACGGGCGCTGCCCGGCTGCGCCGGGCTGCCCATCGTGGCGATGACCGCCAACACCCTGCAGGCTGACCGCGCCAGCTGCCTGGCAGCCGGCATGAGCGACCACCTCGCCAAGCCGGTCAATCCGCGGGAGCTCTGGGCCAAGCTGGCCCGCTGGATCCGGCCCCGGCCGGGCCGGGGCGCAGGCCCCCCTGCGGAAGCGCCCGCCGCGCCGGCGGCCAGAGCCGGCCGCCTGCCCGGCGACATTGAGGGCCTGGATGTCCAGCTGGGGTTGTCACGGGTCATGCAGGATGCCGATTTTTATTGGTCGTTATTGCAGAAGTTTGCCGAAAAACAAAAGCCGGTGCCAGCCCAGATCCGGGACGCCCTGGCGGCGGGGGATCCAGCCACCGCCGGGCGCCTGGCCCACAGCCTCAAAAGCCTGGCTGGCACCCTCGGCGCCAAGCCGGTGCAAGCGGCCGCCGCCGCGCTGGAAGCCGCCTGCCGGGGCCAGCTGCCGGCGGATTTGATCGCCCCGCACCAGCAGGAACTGGAAACCTGCATGCATTCCTTGTTCACACAGCTCGAGGCGAAATTCCCCCGGGAGGCGCCGCCGGCCCCAACCCCCATCGATCCCGCCCGGCTCGCCTCCGTTGGCCAGGAGCTGGCGGGGTATTTGGAGGCCGGCCGCTTCGAGGCAAGCGAGGTTTTTACCGCCAACAAGGATCTCCTCCAGGCGGCCAGCGGCGAGCGCTTCCAAGCCCTCGCCGAGGCCATCGACAACTTTTTATACAGCCAGGCCTTGCAGATACTCAGGCAGCTCCCCGCTTTCCGGGACCGTTGATCCACGCGGCGCAAAAAAACCGGCCGCAATCCGGGCTGGACAGGGGGGATGATTTTCCAAACACTTGCGCGGCAATCAAAACATGGCGCGCAAGCTTGGCAATCATTGGGCCGCCGGGGTGGCGGGGTGGCTGGTTTTACTAACCCTCCCGGCCGCACAGGCGGACAGCAATCCGGCGGGAGCGACCCCCCCACCGCCGGGCGTGGCGCTCGTCATTCCCGCGCCGGAAGCCCGGCTGGATTCCCTGTATGCGGTGGAGGTGCTGTTCACCGAAGCGGTGGCGGGCGTGGAGGCGGCGGACCTGCTGGTGAACGGGGCGGGCGCCACCAACGTGCTGCAGTTGACCCCGGACCGCTTCCTGTTCACCTTTCCGCAGCCGGCCAGCGGGCTGGTGGCGATGGGCTGGCGCCCGGACCACGGCATCACCGCGGCGGAGACCAACGGGCTGGCGTTTTCCGGCGCCAGCTGGAGCTACACCCTCGACACCAACGCCCTGCCCACGCGGGTGTTCCTATCCGAGTTCATGGCCGAAAACCGGCAGACCCTGAAGGACGAGGATGGGGATTATTCGGATTGGATCGAACTGGCCAACGAGGCGGACACCCCGGCGGCCATCGGCGGGTGGTTCCTCACGGATGATCCCGCCCAGCCAGCCAAATGGCGGTTCCCGGACGTATCGATCCCGGGGCGGGGTTTCCTGCTGGTTTACGCCTCGGAAAAGAACAAGACCAACGCGGCCGGCCGGCTGCACGCCAATTTCAAGCTCGGCATCGACGGGGAATACCTGGCGCTGCTCAATCCGGCAACCAATGTCGTCACCGAATTCGCGCCCCTCTACCCGCGCCAGCTGGCGGATGTATCCTACGGCCAGGCGCCGGGCGCCACCAACCTCGGCTACTTCGTGAAGCCCACCCCGGGCGCCTTGAACGCGGCCACCGGGGCCGGTTTCGGGCCGGCGGTGCATTTCTCGCAGGCCGGCGGCACATTCACCAACCGCCTGGAGCTGGTCCTTTCCACCGTGGCGCCCCAGGTGTGGATCCGCTATACGCTGGATGGCTCCCTGCCCACCAATTCCTCGCCGCTTTATCTGAAGCCGCTGGTGATCACCAACTCCGCCCAGGTCCGGGCCCGGGCCTTTGGCGAGGGCCTCCTACCCGGGCCGCCCCGGAGCGAGGCCTACCTGCTGCTCCACACCAACCTCCTGGGCTTCAAATCGGATCTGCCGGTCATGGTCATCCACACGCTGGGCAAAGGAACCATCTCCGGCAGCACCTACACGCTGGCTTCGGTGGCCTGCTTCGAGCCGGTGAACGGGCGCACCAGCCTGACCAATCCGCCGGTCCTGATGACCCGCGCCGGCCTCCAGATGCGCGGCTCCAGCACCTCCGGCCTGCCCAAGGCCAGCTTCAAGCTCGAATGCCGGGACGAGTTCAACCTGGACCAGGACCGGGCCTTGCTGGGCCTGCCGGCGGACGCGGACTGGGTGCTGTATGCGCCCAACCAGTACGAGCCGGTGCTGATCCACAACCCGTTCATCCACCAGCTGAGCCGCGACCTGGGCCGGTATTCGCCGCGGACCCGGTTCGTGGAAGTTTACCTGGCGCAGGGCAGCACGAGCCAGGCCGTGGCCACCAACACTTACAGCGGCATCTACGTGCTGGAGGAGAAAATCAAAATCGGCGCCGGCCGCGTGGCCATCGACAAGCTCCAGCCCACCGACACCGTGCCGCCCCAGGTGACCGGCGGCTACATCCTGAAGATCGACCGGCTCGACCCGGGGGATTCCGGATTGTCCGCGGGCGGCGCGAGCATGGTTTACGTGGACCCCAAGGAGGCGGAAATCAAAATGGCGCAACGGCGGCCCCAGCAAACCTACATCCGGGATTATTACAACGCTTTCAACAAGGCGCTCTACAGCGTGAATTGGCGCGATCCCAGCGTGGGCTACCCGGCGTATATCGACGTGGATTCGTGGATCGATTTCCACGTGCTGGAGGTATTGAGCGGCAACGTGGACACGCTGGCCTTGAGCACCTACTTCCACAAGCCCCGGAACGGCCGGATTGTTTATGGCCCGCACTGGGACTTCGACCGCGCCCTGGGCAGCACCGATGGCCGGGACGCCAACCCCCGGATCTGGTCCACCGGGCCGTTCTTCAGCCAGCCCTGGTGGACGCGCCTGTTCACGGACAAGGATTTCTGGCAGAAATGGGTGGACCACTGGCAGGATCTGCGCCGCACCCATTTCTCCCTGGCCAGCCTGCACGGGCAGATCGACCGCTTCGCCAACGAGGTCCGCCTGGCGCAGCCCAGGGAATACGCCAAGTGGCGCATAGCGCTCCGGGGCGGCTCCTACCAGGCGGAGGTGAACCTGATGAAAAACTGGGTCTCCAACCGCATCGATTTCATCGACAAGCAATTGACCCAGCCGCCCGTGATCAGCACCCCCGGAGGTCCGATCCAGCCGGGGCTGGTGATCACCCTGCGCGGCCCCACCAACGCCACTCTCTATTACACCACCGATGGCCAGGATCCCCGCGCCAGCCAGGGGGCGATTGCGGCCTACGCCACCCGTTACAGCGGCCCGATCACCATCCAAAGCAATGCCCGGGTGGTGGCCCGCGCCTACGACACCACCAAAAAGCAGGTGGGCGGCCCCCCAACCTCCTCCTCCACCCCGTGGTCCAGCCCCGTGGCGGAAACTTATGTGGTGGCCACTCCCACCCTGGCCCTGAGCGAGATCATGTTCCACCCCGCGCACCCGGATCCAGGCGGCACCAACAGCCCCTCCGATTTCGAATTCGTCGAGCTGAAAAACCATGGCCCGCAGGCGTTGAGCCTGCCGGGCTTCACCCTTGCGGGCGCCATCCAATTCACCTTCAGCGCCACCAACGGGGTGACCAGCCTGCTCCCGGGCCAGCGGGTGGTGGTGGTGAACAACCGCCTGGCATTCCAGGCCCGCCATCCCCTGGTGGACTGCGTGGCCGGCGAATTCCAGGGCAGCCTGGGCAACAACCATAACCGGCTGCTTTTGACCGGCCCCCTGGGCGAGCCGGTGGCGGACCTCACGAGCGACGATTCATGGGCGCCGCTGGCCGATGGCTTCGGCTTTTCCCTGGTGCCCATCGAGGAAGGCACCACCAACGCGCCCGGCCCCTGGCGTTTAAGCACGCAGGTGGGCGGCTCGCCCGGGATCCCGGATCCCGCCCCGGCGGAAATCCCACCGGTGCTGGTGACCGAGGTGCTCTCCCATGCCCACGCGCCGCTCGAGGACATGATCGAGCTTTACAATCCCAACGACCGCCCCGTGGACCTCTCCGGGTGGTATCTCACCGACGAATACCGCACCCCGGCCAAATACCGCATCCCGGAGGGAACCTTCATCGCCCCCAACGGCTGGCTGGCCTTCGGCAAATCGCAGTTCGGCAAGAACCACCCCGTGGGCTTCAGCTTCGACGCCCTGGGTGACGCGGCCTATCTGTTTTCCGCGAACCCCTCCGGCGCGCTGACCGGCTACGCCCATGGCTGCGCCTTCGCCGCCGCCGAGGCGGGGGTGAGCTTCGGCCTGCACGTGAACAGCGACGGCCGCCTTGACTTCGCCGCCGAGCAGCGCCTGACGCCCGGCCGCCCCAACTCCGGCCCCCGCCTCGGGCCGGTGATCCTGAGCGAAATCCTGTGCCAAACCGCCGCCAGCAATTCCGCGGACGCCTTTATCGAGCTGCGCAACTTATCCGATGCGCCGTGCGCCCTGAGCGATCCGGTCGATACCGGCCGGGCCTGGCGGCTGCGCGGCGTGGTCGAGTTTGAATTCCCCGCCGGGACCACCGTGCCGGCCGGGGGCTTCCTTTTGGTGGCCGGTTTCGATCCGCTCGCGGAACCGGGCAAGCTCACCGCTTTCCGGCTCAAATACCACCTGAATGCGGCGCTGGGCATTGTGGGGCCCTGGCGGGGCCTCCTGGCCGCGGGCCAGGGCCAGCTGGGCCTGTATAAACCGGTGGACCCGGATTTGGAGTTGGCAGCCATGGCCCGCGGCGTTCCGGGCCTCCTTATGGATGAGGTCCAACTGGCCAGCCAGCTCCCCTGGCCGATCGTGGCGGCCGGGTCCGGCCTTTCGGTTTGCCGGGCCAGCGAAACCATCCTCGGGGGCGATCCGATCAATTGGTTCGCCGGCACGCCCAGCCCGGGCTGGGTGGATTCCGATGGGGACGGTTTGCCGGATGTTTGGGAAATAACCTACGGCCTCGATCCGTTTTACACGGGCGGAGCGAATGGCCCCGGCGGCGATCCCGATGGGGATGGTTCGTCCAACTACCAGGAATACGTCACGGCGGCTTCGCCCTGGCTGGGGCCGACCCAGCTGCAATGGGAGTGCGTAAGCCGGCAGCCGCTGGTTTTGAAGCTGAGCTTCTATGCCTTGCCCAGGCTGGGCTCCACCCTGCTGAGCCGGGACGCCGGCGAGGCAGCCGCCTGGGAGGTGCTGCAAACCTTCCCGGCCACCCCCCAAGGCGGCCCCCAGGAAATGAACGTGTCCCCCAACTCCGCCGCCCGGTTCTTCAAGGTGAGCATCCCTTAAGCTCCTCCCGCGGCCACCGGTCCCGCTCAGCCGCGCCGGACCAGCCTTGAGCCAGCCCGGCGCTGGCCAGGCCGTTTATTTCGGATCGAAGTGGAGGGAAAATTCAGCTATCGCGGGGCAGACGGGCGCTTTCACCACGCGGAGTCGGACCCGGTCAGTGGTTTGGTTTTCGCCGCGCCAGAGGCGGCGGCTGCCGATGGCCTGGCCGCGGGCGAACTCGATCCACTGCCCGTTTCCCCAGCGGTCAACAGCCCACTCGTCAACCCGCTGGCCCAGGGGCAGGTATTCACGGAGGCTCAGCACGTTGAAGGTGGTTTCCCGGGCCAGGCGCAGCTCGAGCGCCGGGGTGGTGATGCCGTCCTCCGTGCTCCAAAAAGTATCACGATCCTGGTCCAGCACATTATCCGCTGAGAATTGGCGGTCCTGGCCGCGGACATTGGTGGGGACGGCCTGGGCGCCAGCCGCGAGGTTGTCGGTAAAAATGGCGTCCAGCCGCTGTTTGAAACCGCGGAGCGCGGCCACGTCGTTTTCATGAATCCGGCCGCGGCGGTCGGGCGGCACGTTCAGCAGGAGCGAGGCCCCGCGTCCGACGGATTGGAAGTATAGCTTCAGCAAATTTTCCGGGGTGCGGACCCGGGCATCCTCGGCGGCGTGGTAGAACCAGCCCGGGCGTATGGAAACATCGACTTCGGCGGGCATCCAGAATTGGCCGTCGCGATGGCCGTGGAATCCTTCCCGGTATTCGGTCAGGCCGGGGGCCGGCTCGGCCCCTTTCAGCCCGTGCGGGGTGTAGGTGGCCCAGCAGGGATCCCCGGCTTCACCGCTTTCATTGCCAACCCAGCGGATCTGGGGGCCGGCGTCGCTGAACACCACGAGCTTGGGCTGCAGCTGAAAGGCGAGCGCCCAGGTGTTTTTCCAGTCGTAATATTTGGAGGCATCGATCTTGCGCGTTTCGCGGGCGCCGCCATAGAAGCCATCGCCGCCGTTGGCCCCGTCGCACCAGAGCTCCGAGATCGTCCCATACTGGGTGAGCAACTCGCGCAATTGCTGCCGGTAATAGTCCACGTAAGCGGGGCGGCCATACTCAGCGTGGTTGCGGTCCCACGGCGAAAGGTAAACGCCGAACTGGAGCCCGTGCCGCCGGCAGGCCTCGGAAAACTCGCGGACCACATCGCCCTGGCCCTCTTTCCAGGAGCTGTTTTTCACGGAATGTTTGGTGAATTGCGAGGGCCAGAGGCAGAAGCCATCGTGGTGTTTGCAGGTCAGGATCAGGGCCTTCAGGCCGGCTTCCTGGAACGTGCGGGCGATTTGATCGGCGCTGAAATCCGTGGGGTTGAAACTGTTTTCCGATTCATCGCCATAGCCCCATTCCTTGTCGGTGAACGTATTGACCGTGAAATGGACGAAGCCGTAGAACTCGAGGTTATGCCAGGCGAGCTGGCCCGGGCTGGGGATTGGGCCAAAAGGCTTCGGGAGCGGCGCCCCCACCAGGCCGGCGATCCCCAGGCAGAGGATGGCGGCGGCCTGCAGACTCCGGCCAAACGGCGGCTGCCGCCTGGACCCTGCGGAAAAGAAATGTTTCATCGGTTCCCACATACTAAAACCGGCGGCGGCGCGCAATCCGAATCGTCAGCCGCGGAAAGGGCGAAAGGGCGCCGCCGGCCCGCCATTCGGCTGTCATTCAGCTTGCCTTTGCCGGGGGACATGGAATGATGCCCGGGACCGATTTATGGCACATGTAAAATTACATATACCGGGACCCGTTGAGGTCAGCGAGAAAACTTTCCAGGCTTTCCGATCGCCCATGATGGGGCACCGGGGACAGGGGTTTAAGGATCTTTACGCGAGAATCCAGCCGAAATTACAGGCGCTTTTCCACACCAGGCAGCAGGTGTTCCTGAGCACCTCCTCCGCCTGGGGCGTGATGGAGGGAGCCTTGCGCAACCTGGTGGCCAAAAAGGTGCTCTGCTGCATGAACGGGGCGTTTTCCGACAAGTGGCTGGATGTGTCCCGGCGCTGCGGCAAGGCGGCGGAAGCGCTGCAGATGGATTGGGGTTCGCCCATCCGGCCGGAGGCTTTGGACGCCAAACTGGCCACGGGCCAGTTCGACGCCCTGACGCTGATCCATAACGAAACCAGCACCGGGGTGATGAGCCCCATTGGCGAGCTGGCGGCGCTCAAGAAAAAATACCCGGACGTGATGTTCATCGTGGATTCGGTCAGCTCGTTCAGCGCGATCAAGCTGCCTTTCGACGAGCTCGGCCTGGATGTGCTGCTGACCGGCAGCCAGAAGGCCTTTGCGCTGCCGCCCGGCATGGCGCTGTTTGCCTGCTCCCCCGCGGCCCTGGCGAAGGCCGCCAAACAGGCGGACCGCGGCTATTATTTTGATTTCATCGAGTTCCAGAAAAACTCCGAGGGCAGCATGACCCCCAGCACCCCCACCATCGGGCACGTTTACGCGCTGGAGTCCAAGCTGGAGGATATTTTCAACGAGGGCCTCGAAGCCCGCTTCGCGCGGCACTTGCGGCTGGCCAAAAAAACCCGCGATTGGGCCGCCAAACATGGCTTCGGCCTGTTCCCGGAACCCGGCTTTGAATCGGTGAGCCTCACCTGCGTGAGCAACGGCGCGCGGGCGGGCGGACGCGTGATCGATGTGCCCAAGTTCCAGAAACTGGTGAAGGACCGGGGATTCCTGATCGACGGGGGCTACGGCAAGATCAAGGGGACCACCTTCCGCATCTCCAACATGGGCGATGAAACGGATGCCACCATGGACCAGCTTTACGCGGCCATGGATGAATCCATCAAGGCGCTCTAAATTTTTTATCCGGGCTGTTCCCAGCCTTTGGCACGGCTCACGGCCAGCGGCTGGGTGGCCGCCTGGCTGTGGTTTTGTCTTGGGAAAGGTGTGGCTCAAACACCCGGTCGATTTGCCAGGCGGCGCGCAGGATTTCGTCATCCCGCCATTAGCCGGTGGCCAATCCCGCGAGGCAAGCAGAGCCCTTTCGCCAGTTACAGGTTCGGAATATTTGCCGCAAGAAAAAGATCACGGGAAAGTGATCCTTCAAAGCGGCTAAAAGCCAGGGTCTTATCGCATCTGTCGTAACCGCCGTTGTCGCCGAACGGATCCCAAAAAGGAATTATCCCATCCAAGGTAGCTTGAGCCGCTTGTCCTGTATTAAAAAGTCTGATAATGGTCTGCTGTGGCGAATAGGGTAGCTAATGGGTCAGG
Source organism: uncultured Verrucomicrobiota bacterium (assembly GCA_964409245.1). Taxonomy (GTDB): domain Bacteria; phylum Verrucomicrobiota; class Verrucomicrobiia; order Limisphaerales; family UBA1319; genus CAIMWS01. The sequence continues at coordinate 1,743 of CAYPCQ010000103.1, read as the reverse complement.
CATTAGCATAGTTTTTAGTGCATATTCCTGGTTAAGAGCTGTTGGCGATGGCTGATTGAACGGCGCGGACGATGCCGACGTGGGGTTGGGGTGGTTCCTCATCCATAATGGTCCCGTGATATTCCACGCGCAATGGGCGTGGCATGGGGCAATTGTCACGAGTTTGGAAGTAAATGTTAAACACAATAACACGCCATACTATAGCCCGTCCCTATTATCTGGCTTATTCGTAGTTCCTCAGTTCCTGGCGTAAATCCTTTTCAAGTCGCCTTGGCTCAATCGGCACTCCCGTGTCTTTCGGCGTTGGGAAAACAGCAACAAACCGCTGGTCCCGCTCCATCCCTGGTATCCAGCGGTCGAGCCAAGGCTCAAGAGCGATCGCCTTTGGCTGGTAACCCGCCCATGCTCCCTCCGCACACAACGCAGCATATCTGGAATGCGGCCAGACCGGAACAAACTGGCGTCCCGTATCGTCTCCAACCAAAGCCCAACCGCCTTCTTGCCACAGACTCCAGACTTCTTCCTGGTCCGCGACTTTCTTTATCCAGTGCTCGTATCGCTTCGAGGCTTCCAAGGACAAGATAGCTTCGATTTCTTTTTCGTTCGGTGTCCAACTCATCAATATCCTTCGTGGTTGTGCTGCAATTTGTGCAGGTCAATGTCCTGCAAATCGCTGTGTTCGTATCCGTAGTCCTTCTTGGCTTCAAAGCCACGACGATGGGCGAGGTTCTTGCCTGGTGGAACGCGGATGTTCGACCTCTGCCCCTCGCTCAATCGAGTTCATCTCTTGGCGTATCCACCCACGGTCGGCAGATGACACACTAGGGTCGGTCGCGAGTTCTCGGAGTTTTGCTTGATTTCCTAAACGCCCAAGCTTCGCGAGGTCATCTGCTCCTGTCTTTGCGGCATTTGAAAATAGTTTAGAAGAATTTGATTGAGCAAAGGATGCCACGGCCTCAGATGGAGGACCTAAAGCGGACTTAATGAGCTTGGTTAGGTTGGCTATTTGTTTGAGTAATTGTCCCACGCCTTCCGTAGCGGCAATAACCATAGCCTGGTGGGCCGTTTCTTTGGCGACATCTTTAGCAAATTGTTTAATTTCGCACTTGGCTCGCTCCGCCTGGTCCCGATTCCAACGGCGCATTTTCTTGTTGTAAACGTATGCGCCGAATAATCCCCCGCGTCCGACCATGTCTAGCCGTTGATCGAACTCGTCCTCCGTATCGTCAGCAATGCCACAGATCAAGCCCCAAGCATCAACCAAACTTATCGAATTATTATCAACGAATTGGTATAAGTTTACCCCGCCGCCCTCTCCTAGTGGGTCTCTATTCAGCCACCGCTGCAAATTCGGATCGTAAAACCGGAAACCATAATAATAGAGACTCGACGCCGAATGGAATTCCTTGCTGGAGAAGCGATAGGCGTTGGCGTTGGCCAGCGTGCCTGATTGGGCGAGCGTAGTGCCAAACGGATCATACTTGTACGTGGCGGCCACCGTTTGACTGGAATTCATGATGTAGGTGATGTTCCCGCCTCCATCCGCATGGTAATAATTGTGCGTACTCCAGCTTCCGCCGCTGTAACCGTGGCTTCGAGCCAAAAGCCCGCCGATCCCTCCCGCCCCTTCCAGTCCTTCGCTCAAATCGGAGCCCCGAGTGTAACTAACTGTGGGCGTGTTATTTCCATCCCGCTCCTGGATCACCCGCCGCCCATCATAGACGTAATTCACCGTCGAAGACA
>CAYPCQ010000102.1:0-32648 GCA_964409245.1 uncultured Verrucomicrobiota bacterium | reverse complement strand
CGACAGGGAAACACCGAGAAAAAAGTGACAAATTTAAACCAGGACTTGACCGAAGCGGTCCAAGGCGCGGATGCATTACCCACCCATCCAGGCTGCGGATGGGTGGGGTAATCTGATCGTCTCCAGGGGGCTTTAACGCCCACCCGTTAAACTTCCCATCCGGACCGGTATTCGCGCCGCACGAAGCGGTTGATTTCGGGCAGATTGGTGCATTTCATCTGCTCCACGTCCCATTCGAGCTTCCGGCCCACGCCGGCGAACTGGGCCAGGTGGCCGGTGAGCGCAAACGCGGTCAGCGGAGCGGAGGCGTCGGGGAAATTCGAGCAGGGGACGGTGCCATTCTTGCAGGCGTAGAAAAGGTCTTCGATGGGGCCGCCATGGGCGCGCGGCAGCACTTTCGCAGGCTCGGGAACATCTTGGCGGCGCTCCTCAGGAAGGAAGCCCAGGGAGCCACAGGTGCCGCCGGTGCGGAAGAGGCCTTTTTCCCCGACAAAAAGGGTGTCTTCGCTGAACTTGACCTCGTACTTCCGCTCGGCGTCCTTCATGATCTCCGGCCGCAGATTGGCGTTGTCATACACATGGACTTTCACCGGTCCCAAGCCGGCCCGGGCGGGGATTTCGTAGCGCACGACATTGCTCTGGGGGTACATCTCCTCGCTGCCGCCCTTGGTCTGGAGGCATTCCACCGTGAAGCGTTTGGCGGCGCCGATCTTGAGGGCCCAGAAGAGGGCGTCCAGGTTGTGGCAGGCCATGTCTCCAATGGTGCCGGTGCCGAAGTGGCGCCAATTCCGCCAGCTGAAGGTGTGGAGGTTGTCATGGTAATCGCGATAGGGCGCGGGGCCGAGCCATTCGTCCCAGTGCAATCCGGCGGGAACCGGTTTGCTGGCCGGCCGGCCGCCGTTGCCGCCGAAATCCCGCCCCAGCAGCGAATGAGTTTCAGTGACTTCACCGATGGCGCCGGCCCAGAGGTATTCGCAGGCCCGGCGGATCGTATCGCTGCAATGCCCCTGGTTGCCCATCTGCGTCAAAACTTTCTTTTCCCGGGCGGCCTTGGCGAGGGCGTAGCACTCGTAGATATTATGGGCCAGCGGCTTTTGGGAGAAGACCGCCTTGCCCAGGTGGATGGCCCGGATGGCCGCCGGGGCGTGGTGGTGGTCGGGCGTGGCGACGAGGACTACGTCGATGTCCTTCTGGCACTCCTCGAGCATCTTGCGGTAATCGTAATAGGCCTTGGGCGGCGGCTGGGTCTTGTTTTTATCGCTGAATTCCTTGAGCTTGCGGGCGAGCTTGTTGTCGTCCACATCGCACACCGCCACAAACCGCTCCCGCATCGCGCAGTCGAAGCTATAGCCGCCCATGCCGTCAGCCGCGATGACGGCGACGCCCAGCTTCGAGTTGGGCGATCCCTCCCCCAGCAGGGCGGGCATGGCAAGGTATTGGGCTCCCGCCGCCGCGCCGGCGATGGCCGCGGTGCGTTGCAGAAAACGGCGGCGATTTAACGGTGAATTATGTTTCATATGGTATTTGGATGTTATACCGCCGTTCGCTATTCATTTCCAAGCCATTTGAAGGATTCGTTCGCGGCCCCGAATCTCCGCCCGCCCGCCCATGCCGGGGGGAAAATACACTGCGGCCGCTGATCGGGCGCGCCTCGCCACAGCCTTGAAGGCCGATATGCCTTCCGGCTCACGAGGAGATCAAGAGACGATTCCCGATCCACGCAAACACGGACAAAAACCGGCGCTTTTTAGCAGTGGCAGCCATTTCCATCAGAAGCGAAATAATTCGTGGTCTTTAAGTCGCCGCCCAGTAAACTCGCCCGGCCCAAAAAAGAGCATGGAAGCAACCGTAACAACCGATACAGCCAGGATAAGCCCGGCGCAAAAGCTTTGGCGCCGCCGGATCTTTGCCATCACCTGGCTGGTTTACGCTGGATTCTACCTGTGCCGCAAGAATCTCAGCGTGGTGATGCCTTTGATGGCGAACGACCTCTCTTTGTCCAACCTGCAACTGGCCGACGTGGTGTTCGGCTACAGCCTCTTTTATGCGGTGGGCCAATTCTTGTTCGGGACGCTGGCGGACCGCTTTGGCAGCCGGGCGATCATCCTGATGGGCTTGCTCGTGGCGGTGGGGTCCAACCTGCTTCTGGGGTGGGTTTCCTCGCTCTTGCTGATGACCCTGGCGGCCTGCTTGAATGGGATTGGGCAATCGACCGGCTGGCCGGGGCTGGTCAAGACGATGGCGGCCTGGTTCCGCCCCGCTGAACGCGGCGTGGTGATGGCCTGGTGGACCACGAATTATGTGGTTGGCGGATTTGCAGGCACCGTTTTTGCAACCTTTACCGTGACCAGCCCCTGGCTTTTCCCCAGGTGGGGATGGCAGCGGGGCCTATGGATTCCGGCCATCACCCTGCTGGGCATCACCGGCCTGTTCGCCTGGCTGGCCCGCAACCGGCCGGCCGATGCCCACCTGCCGGAGATCGTCGATCCCGACGAGGCCACCCTGGCAACCGGTTCACGAACCGCAACCTCCGGCAGGATCATCGATCGCCAGACCGTGAGGATTTATCTGCGCATGCTGGGCGATTGGGAGGTCTGGACGGCGGCGATGGGCGCCATGTTCTGCAAGATCACGCGTTATTCGTTCCTGTTCTGGCTGCCGCTGTATTTGACGCAGCGGCTCGGCTACCAGGAGCGTGCGGCGGGATATACCTCGGCCATCTTTGAGCTGGCGGGCTTCGGCGGCGCCCTCCTGGGGGGGTATGCATCCGATAAGCTCATGCAGTCACGGCGGCTCCCGGTGGCGGCCATGATGATGTGGGGATTGGCGCTCGCCTGCTGGGTGCATCCCTGGCTTTCAGCTCACGGACCCTGGGGGGTCGCTTCCGGCATCGCCCTGATCGGCATCATGAACTATGGTCCCGACTCCATCCTCCAAGGCGCGGCCGCGCAGGACATCGGCAAGCGGTGGGGAGTCGGCAAGACTTCCGGCTTTATCAACGGGATCAGCTCCATCGGCCAGTTGATCAGCGCATTCCTCGTGGGCACGGTCTCGCAGCTTTACGGCTGGGATGCCCTGTTCTCCATCTTCACCGTGCTGGCCCTGACCGGGGGGGCGGTGCTGGCCACCCGCTGGCGGCACGCCAACCACCTCTGATCAAGAGCCGGGGTGGAAGCTCACAGTGGCGGCGCCTGGCCCAGGATCAACCGGGCAACATTTTCCAAGCCACCCAGGCCCAAAAAGCGAGCAGCCCGCCTGCGAAAAGCGCTGCCCGGAGCAGCCGGGGATCCCGGGCGCGAACGGCGAACCAGGCGGAGACACCGCCGCCGATCAGCCCGGCCATGAAGCCGGCGCCGCCCGCCAGCCCGCGGATCGCGGAAACCCGCCGGCCCGCCAAAAAAGCCAGGGCCGCCAAAGCGCTCACCGCGAGGCAGCCCAAAGCGAACCGCCGGATCTGCTCCAGGCTTATGGGCCGGCTGTTCATGGCCCCGGGCAGGCTGCATTCAGGCAAGGCAGCACGGTGTTGAGCGCATACTCCACATCGCCCGGGAAATCCAACTCAGTCCAGGCCATGCCCGAGACATCCTCAAAGCCAAAATGCCCCGCCAGCACCAGGTCGCGGATTATTTCGTCGTAAGATTCTTGCCGCCGCTCGCCGGTGGCCCGCCGGAGAGTGGCGTGTTCGAGGGCGGGCAGGTCCGCCGGGTCCACCTTGAAGAAGCCGATGGATTCGCCGACCAGGCCTGCCTGCCCCGTCCAACGCTTGCGGAAATCGAACGGCCGGCCGTCGCGCACGGGCACCAGCACCGGGTCGTCGTCGGTGGTGGAAAACTGGCGATCGATCAGGAGGGCGGTGCGGTGCGGCGAATGGATGAGGCGCAACAGGAATTCCGCGGGGTAAAGGACATCGCCATCCATGAGCAAGGCGGGCTGGGATTCCCGCCGCAACCAGGGCAGGGAAGCATGCATGCTGATCACGCTCCCCTCGCTGAAATCCGGGTTGAGGATGGGCAGGATCTTGATGGCGTGCCGGCTTTCCAAGGCCGCCAGCGCCCGGCAAATTCCATCCGCCTGGTAGCCGATGATGAGCCGGACCTCGCTGATCCCCGCCTCGCGCAACCGGATCACATGCCACTCCAGGAGGCTGCGCCCTCCGATCTCCAGCAGGATCTTGGCCAGGTTTTGATAAGCCGCGCCGAGCCGCTGTCCCCGGCCGGCCGCATAGATATACGCATTCATGGTGATGGCATCTGGTTTTCCCGAATCCGGAATTTGAGCCGCCGGAAGCTGTGCTCTTCCATCCAGAGCAAACCGAGGCCCACGAGCGCGTAAACCAGCTCACGCGCCCGGCGGATCAGAGCGTAGGCCAAAGCCTCGCTGGAGGTCAATCCGAAGGCCCGGAAAAGCAGAACCACGCCGGATTCCTGCACGCCGAGCGAGGCCGGCACAAAGGTCCCCAAGGCTTTGGCGACCCCGATGAAGGCCTCGATCACGACTGCCTGCGTCCAGGGGATTCCCCAGCCAAGCCAGGCGCCCACCACCCAGATCTCCACGGTATCCCCCAGCCAGCCCAGGAAATAGGCGGTGGCGCTGAGCGCGAAGGCACGGGGCTCGCGCCGATAGAAGGCGCCCACCGAGGCATCCACCTGGCGCAGCCTGGCCTCGTAACGGGCCAGCCAGGGGCGCAGGGGCCGCCACCAGGCCGCCAGGCGGCCCAGCACGCGGAACAGGCCCCAGTATTGCACCCCCAGGAGGAGCCCCAGCAGGCCCAAAGCCGCGCCCGCGGTGCACCACATCGCCCGGCTCACCGGCGAACCGCTGGGCAGGTGCATGGCTCCCAGGCTGGCAGCCAGCCCGATAAACAACACCTGGGCCAGAATCTGGATGGTTTTGCTGACGACCACGCTGGCGGCCGCGGTCACGCCCGGCACTCCCGCCCGGTGCAGCAAGTAAGCCTTGACCCCTTCGCCGCCCAGGTAGCCGGATGGCACCAGGTTGTTCACCGCCTCCCCCGCCCAGCGGATGCGGATCAGCCGGGACCAGGCCAGCCCGGGTGGCCAGGCCTGGCCGAAAGCCAGGCGCCAGCCAAGGGTGTCCAGCACATAAACCAGCCCATAGGGCAGCAGCAGGATGGGCGCCCATGGCCCCAGAGATCGCACCAAAGCCCAGATCTGAGCCGGACCGGACAGCCAAACCAAACCGCCGGCCAGGCCAGCCCCGAGCAGCCAAACCAAAGCTTTAATGAAGCGGGGCATGGCCGCGAAGGTTCCGGCGTTCTTGAATCTGCAGCGCCAAAGCCAGGATCCAGAAAACATGAGATCCGATCGCCGCCAGCCATAGGAACCAGTCCAGCAAGCCGGCGGCTGCGAACAAAATGAGGAGGACCGAGAAATCGCGGTTGGTGGTGGCATCAATGAGCTTCTGCAGCCGGTTTTGGCCGCGCAGCGCCGGACGCAACAGGGTTTGCAGGATCACGGCAAACGAAAGGACCACCCCCACCGCCGCCACCATGCCCAGGACGGCCACCGGCGCGGCCGATCCGGAGCGCGACAGCCCGATGCCCAATCCGAGAAACACCCCGATATGCACCACCTGGTCGCCCACAATGTCCAGCCATTTGCCCAGCGGGGATTGCTTGAAAAGAGCGCGGGCCACATCCCCGTCCACACAATCGACGATGGCGGAAAGCTGCAAAACCAGCGCTCCGGCCAGCGCGGTCCCGGCCCCGCCCATGGCAAACAGCGCCGCCGCGACCAACCCGGCCAGCGTGGCCACCATCGATACTTGATTGGGAGTCACGGAAGTATGCACCAACCACCGTGAAAGAAGGCGCCCGGCAGGCCGGTTGAAATAGCGATCCACCAGGCCGTCCGAATGGCTCGTCAAGGACGCCCAGTAAATCCGATCCGCCCGGCGGGCCGACTCGCGGTCGATCACGCGCGCCGCCGGGCCGCAGGCCATGACCGCCGGGGCTTGATCCAGGTCCGCCTGCCAGCCGGCGGAAAGCCGATGGATAACGCCCAAAGGCAGCTTCTCACCGTCGCTGGCTATCAAGCGGCCCCCGCTCTCCCGCACCCGGCGGAGGTCATCCGCCACCGCCAGCACATCACCGGTGGCGGCCACCACGGGCTTTGGAACGGCGGGGTATTGCGCGGCGCTCTCCACCTGGATGCCCAAGGCCATCGTGCGGGGCAGCAACGGTGGGCTGGGCGCCACCAGGACGATCCGCTCGAACCCGGCCCGATGGAATGAAATGACCAGGCGATCGAGGACGTCCAAGCCCGCGATTTTGCTGGTGGCATCCCGGGATCCCACCTCAATGACGGCTATGCCCGGGCACTGAAAGGATTGTGACATTGGTGACTATACTGGCTTGGTCAACCTCCTCGTTTTCCGGCTGCCGGGGTCTTCACCCGCATCCCTGAAAGCTGGGGATCAAGGCAGAGCCAGCTGGTGGAGTCACCAAACTTGCACGAAAAAGCCTGCCTTTAATGGCTGCCCGGGGCAAGAAAAAACCCATGAAATGAGGGGTATTCCGATGGGATTGGCCGAGGATTGGCATCCTGAATCCCAACGGTCTGCGGCCCCATCACCTGCCGCTTCAGCCATCCGGCCGGCCGCCTTTCCAGATTCCTTGCGTGCGCCTCACGCCGGCGGCTGCCCACCACCGGTTTGCCTATGCGACGGGATGGATCGCCCACCCATCGTCCGGTTTATTCCAGGAGCGTGTGCTGGTTTTGCCGCGCCCGGTCGAAGGCGCCGAAAAAGCTCCACCAGTTGCGCAGTTTGTGCCCTTCGCTGCTCAGGCCGTGGTTTTCGCCCGGCAGGTTCTGCATCCAATATATGAACCACTGGAGGCTGTTCCCGTTCCAGCGCCGGCTATCCAGGAGGATTTTTTTGCCCGATCCATCCGGCCGCCAATCCTCGATGTCGGTTTCGACGGCGCGCGGATTGGCCCAATCGTAATCCCGCCCGGCGTTGGGGGGATAGTGCGCCCAACCGCAGCCCGGTTTCACGATTTTGTGCGTGTGGTCGCTGCCCACGAATTTGCCCCAGAACAATAATTCCCGCCAGCGGGAGGATGGCGTCCGGTCCCGGCCGTCGATGAAGTTCAACACCGCCTCGATCTGGTGCAGGTGGTCCTCCACCGCCTCGGAAGCGCCCCGCTGGTAATTATAGTGGTAAACAGTGTAAGTGTGCTTCAAGGCCGGCAGGTCGGCGGGGTCGCGGTCGCTGTTGCTGACGTCCCCGAAGGGGCCGGCCATGTTGGATTCCCACAGGTCCACCTTGCCGCCGTGGTAACCCCAGATCCACACTTCGCGGACGCCCTGGTTTTCCACCCAGTCCTGGATGCCGATTTCGCGCAGGATGGCGTTATAATCCGTCATGGGGGTGCGGTGGCCCGGTTTTTCCCACACCGGGAGCGGTTTGAATAGTTCGATGGTGTTCAATACCCGGTATTGGAGGCTGGGCCGGGCGTTGGTGTCCCGGTAACCATGATAACGCGAGCCCTCCTCCAAGGCGGCCTGGACCTCGCGGGTCAGGCGCCGGGTTTTGGCGAGCGTGGCGTCCACCGGGGCGCCCCAGTCGCCGGTCACCTGGAGGTCGATGCGATCCTGATTGGTGGGGTAGTAGCCAACCACCAGCACAGGGATGATAAAGGGCGGACGGGATTCTTCCACCGCGTGGGCGAGCGCAGCGGCGGCCAGCCAGGCCAGCCAAAATCCCCCGAATGGGAATAAACGCCAAAGTTTGTTCATAAGTGACCAGCCTATTCCGCCGTTTGGCAAAACGACAGCGGATTTTTACCCACCGTCCAGGGGCCTGGCGGGCTGGCTGGCGGCTGCCTTCGGATGCCCGGGTGGCTGGCCAAACCGGGCGGTTCGCGGTGTAATCCGGCAGCTGAATGGTGATTTTTGTAACCGGGAGACGGGTTTTCAGGTCGTTAGGGTTGTTCGGGGGGATGGCAGTGGCGCACGTTGTGGTGGCGGCCAGAGCATCCCGGGTTGGTGGATGGGAAAAGCGCGCCGGACGCGCCCTTTGATTTTCCTAGCGGATCGGGAAACCCAAACTATAATGAGGACCACGTAATTTATTATGGCAGGCAAAAAGCGAACGAATTGGCTGGGATGGTTCATCCTGTTGCTCTTGTTAGGCGGCGGCGTCTGGGGCGTGGTGGTTTATTTCCAAAAGCCTAAAGAACCTGAGACCAGCTACCGAACCGGCGTCATCTCGCGGGGCACCGTGGTCCAATCGGTGACTGCCAACGGCCAGTTGAACGCCGTCAAATGCGTCCAGGTGGGCAGCCAGATTTCCGGCATCATCAAGGAGATCAAGGTCGATTTCAATTCCCTGGTGAAGGAAGGCGAAATCATCGCGCAGATCGATTCGTCCACGCCCCAGCTGAATGTGACCCAGGCGGAGGCTGAACTGGCGAATTCCAAGGCCGGGGCCGAACTGGCGGCGGTCAACGCCAAGCGCGCCGATGATTTGCGCAAAAACGAGCTGATTTCCGTCTCGGAATATGAGAAGGCCATGGCCGATCTGCACCAGGCGGAAGCCGTGGTGAAAATGCGCGAGGCGTCCCTGAAGCGGGCCCAGGTGGATGTGGAGCGCACGACAATCTTCGCCCCGGTCAGCGGCGTGGTGATCGCCCGCAACGTGGATGTGGGCCAGACTGTGGCCGCCAGTTTCAATACCCCTACGCTATTCCTGATCGCCAATGACCTGCGCAAGATGCAGATCGATCTCATGGTTTCCGAAGCCGACGTGGGCGGGGTGGAGGTGGACCAGGAGGTGTCTTTCCTGGTGGACGCCTTTATGGGCCGCCAGTTCCGGGGCCGGGTGCAGCAGGTGCGCTTCGCCCCCACCACGAACCAGAACGTGGTGACCTACGACACCATCATCGAAGTGGCCAACAACGACTTGAAACTGCGCCCCGGCATGACGGCTAACGCCACCATCGTCACCGCCAAGCGGGACGAGGTTCTGAAAATGCCCAATGCGGCCCTGCGGTTCCGGCCCATCATCAGCACGAATGCGCCCGGCGCCAAAACCGCCGCCGGGGCGGGAGCGCCGGCGGGCAAGGGAGGCGGCAGCAACGCCGTCCAGGTGGCCAAGGCGGACGCCAATGCGGGAGCTGGCGGCGCGGATCGTCCGGATGCTGAGGAGCGGCGGCGCCGGATGGAGAGCATGACGCCGGAACAGCGCGACGCGTTCCGCCAGCGCATGCGGGAAAGCGGCGGGGGTGGGGGCGGGGGTGGCGCGGGCCGCGGCAACCGCGGCGGCGGCGATCCCTCCACCAAGACAGTTTATATCCTGGCCAAGGATGAGAGCGGCAAGCCGGTGCCCAAGCCGGTGACCATCAAAACCGGGATCAGCGACGGCTCCTTCACCGAGATCCTGGAAGGCTTGAAGGAAAACGATGAAATCATCATCGGTGTGAATACGCCGCTGACCTCGGCGGGCATGCGGCCTCCGGGGCCGGGCGGATCCCCGTTTGGCGGGCCGCCTGGCGGCGGCATGCGGCCTCGCTAAAACCTCAATCCCAGGATGAAAGCGGAAGCAAACGGCCATCCAGTCATCCGGCTGGACGAGATGAGCAAAACCTACCACACGGGTGAAGTGGATGTCCACGCCGTGCGCGGGGTGTCGCTGACGGTGAAGCCCGGCGAATTCCTGGCCATCATGGGCGCCAGCGGTTCGGGCAAATCCACCATGATGAACATCATCGGCTGCCTGGACCGGCCCACCAGCGGGCGCTACCTGCTCGACGGGGTGGATGTGAACGACCTCAACCGCGATGAGCTGGCCTTGCTGCGCAACCAAAAGATCGGCTTCGTGTTCCAGGGATTCAACCTGCTCTCCCGCACCTCCGCCCTGGAGAATGTGGAGCTGCCCATGCTTTACAACCGGGATGGCATGTCCAGCCGCGAGCAGCGCGAGCGGGGGCTCAAAGCCTTGGAAATGGTGGGCCTGAGCGACCGCGCGGATCACCATCCCAACCAGCTTTCCGGCGGCCAGCAGCAGCGGGTGGCCATCGCGCGCTCGCTGGTCAACGAGCCGAAATTGCTCCTGGCCGACGAGCCCACCGGCAACCTCGACAGCCATACCAGCATCGAAATCATGGGCATTTTCCAGAAGCTCAATCGCCAGGGCATGACGGTGGTCATGGTGACGCACGAACTGGATATCGCCCGTTACACCATGCGCAATGTCGTCATGCGCGATGGGCGTATAGTGGGCGATCTGACCGTGGGCAACCGGCTGGATGCCGCGGATGAGCTCGGGAAACTGCGCGCCGAACAACAAGCCATCCAACTCGCCCCATGATCATTTTCGCCACCCTCAGGATGTCCATCCGCGCCCTGCGGCGCAATACTTTGCGCACCCTGCTGACCATGCTCGGCATCATCATCGGGGTGGGGGCGGTGATCGCCATGGTCAGCATCGGCAACGGCGCCAAAGCCCAGGTCGAAGCCCAAATCGCCAGCTTGGGGCAGAATGTCATCCTGGTCATGTCCGGCAATTTCTCCCGGGGCGGCTTCGCCATGGGCTTCGGCAGCATGCCCACGCTGACCAAGGAGGATTACGAATCGATCCGGCGGGAGGTCAGCGGCCTCGCGGCGAGCAGTCCCGAAGTGCGCACCGCCGCCCAGATTGCCGTGGGCAGCCAGAATATCAACTCCTCGATCCTCGGCGTGGGCGATGAATACCCTGAGGTGCGCTCCTGGCCGATCGCCAGCGGAGCCATTTTCACTGAGCAGGATGTGCGCGGCGCGAACAAAGTGGCGGTGATCGGCAAAACCACCGCCACGACCTTGTTTGGCGAGGGCGACCCGGTGGGGCAGATCATCCGCATCAAGAATGCGCCCTTTGTGGTCACCGGCCTCCTTTCCTCCAAAGGCATGTCCATGATGGGGCAGGATCAGGATGACATCGTCCTGGTGCCTTACACCAGCGCCATGAAGCGGCTGAGCGGCGTCACCACGTTCCGCTCCTTCCAGATCAAATCCATCTCCTCCGAGGCGGTGACCGAGGTGCAGCAGCAAATCACCGATCTGCTCCGCCAGCGGCACAAGATCGAGCCGGGCAAGGATGACGATTTCCTCGTCCGCACCCAGCAGGAAATCACCCAAACGGCTACCGAGGCCTCGCGGGTCATGACCCTGCTCCTGGGATCCATTGCCAGCGTATCCTTGCTGGTGGGTGGCATCGGCATCATGAACATCATGCTGGTGAGCGTGACCGAGCGCACCCGGGAAATCGGCATCCGCCTCGCGGTGGGCGCCCGCAGCCGGGATATATTGCTGCAGTTCCTGATCGAGGCCATCGCTTTGAGCTTGGTGGGGGGAATCCTGGGCATATTCCTGGGCATGGGGGGATCCGCCCTGGTCTCCTCGAAAATGGGCTGGGCCACGCTGATTTCCATGGATTCCATCGTGATCTCTTTCCTCTTCAGCGGCGCGATCGGCATTTTCTTCGGCTTTTACCCCGCGCGCAAAGCCGCCCAGCTGGATCCGATCGATGCTTTGCACTACGAATAGCGCATGGATGCCTCCGCGCGAATCATCCTGGCCGGCAATCTGTCCGCGGCTTACATTCCGCTGTTGGTGGCCGGGGTCGTGGTTTATTGGCTCGCCTTGGTGTATTTGATTTCCCTGCTGACGGGCTGGCGCAAACTGGCCCGCCTGCACCCGGCCGACCGGCGCCCCTCGGGGCATGACGTCCGGGGCTGCGGCATGAAATGCGGCTGGGGGATGCATTATTCGGGCTGTCTGAACGTGACCTTTTCCCCTGGCGGGATCTACCTGGCGCCGATGTGGCTTTTTCGCCTGGGGCACCAGCCACTGCTGATCCCCTGGGACAAAGTGGGCGGCCTCACCGTCAAGCGTTTCTGGCGCTTTGAACGACTGCTGCTGCCTCTCCAGGCCACCAGCCGCTGCTTGGAGTTGCACCTCCCGGCTGCCGCCCGGCCTTGGATCGAGCAATACCAGCGTCCGGACCATCCCCCCGGGAAAGCCTGATCCCCCCTGCCTGGCGGCTCCCTCCGCGCCGTGTGCGGGCTGGAAAATTTCTTTGTGCTGCGGGGGAACTCCCGATAGGCTCTTGCCGTGTCGTTCGCCGCGTTTTCAGATCAGCAACATATTGTCCAACTGCTCCAGCGCAGCCTGGAAAAAGGCCGCCTGGCCCACGGTTATCTTTTCACCGGGTCCGATCCCGGGGTGCTGGAAGCCATGGCCCAGACCCTGGCCCAGACCCTCAATTGTGCCCAACCGCCCCGCCGGGGCGGCGGCATGGCCTTGGATTGCTGTGACCGCTGCCTGAATTGCCAGCGCATTGGCCACGAAAACCATCCGGATGTCCAGTGGATCCGGCCCGAATCCAAGTCGCGCGCGATCACCATCGATCAGATCCGGGACTTGATGCAAACCATCAACCTCAAGCCGATGGAGGCCGAATACAAGGTCATGGTGATCGTGGCCGCGGACCGCTTGAATACGCAGGCGGCCAATGCCTTCCTGAAAACTTTGGAGGAGCCCCCCGCCCGTTCGGTTTTGATCCTCCTCACTTGTGAGCCGGGCCGCGTTTTGGAAACGGTGACGTCGCGCTGCCTGCGGCTTAATTTCAGCGGCGAGGCGGGGTTTCGGGTGGCGGCTCAGCACTTGGAATGGCTCAAAACCTTCAGCGAACTCGTCAAAGCGCAGGGTAAAACCTTGCTGGATCGTTATCGCTGGCTGGGCAGTTTGGCAGCCAAGCTCAATGCCCTCAAGGCGGAGATCGACACCAATCTCACCCAGCGCTCCCCCTTGGAACGCTACGCTGACGTGGATTCCAAGCTCCGTGATAAATGGGAAACTGAGCTGGCCGCCGCGATCGAAGCCGAATACCGCCGCCAGCGCACCGAACTGATCGCCGGCATCCAGGCTTGGTTGCGCGATGTCTGGGTGGCAACCCAAGCCCTGCCGGTGGATCAGCTCTGCCTGGCTGGTTTGGCCGGCGCCACCCAGGCAGTCGCTGCCCGGATCAATCCGGAGCAAGCCATGGAAAACCTGGGCGTGATCGAGGATCTGCAGCGTACTTTGGAGTCCAACGTCCAGGAAGCCCTGGCCTTGGAGGTCAGCTTCTTAAAGCTGCAGCTGTGAACATTTGCTTTCCCGATGAGTAAGGTCATCCAAACCAAGTTTCCTTTGGCGAAGCTGTTTGCCTTGCTCTGGGGATTATTCCTGGGTCTGGCTTTGGTTAAATTCGGCAATCCCGTGATTTTGGATCATTTGGTGGCCCAAAGCGCTGATTGGCAGGGTAATCCACTGCTCAAATTGACACAAAATGCCACTTTTTCCCAACCGGAAAATGCCGCCCCCGACCTGGCTGAACGTTTTTTTGAACCTTGGTCGATGTATCGATCATTTTATCTGTTTATCCCGTTGGCAATCCTGGGCTTGCTGCTGATCAAGAAGTTCGATCTTGGCCGTGGGAAATGGGTCTTTTTACCATTGGGAATCTGGTTTTTCTGGCAGTTTATCGCTTCAATTGAGACGGTTAACGTTAATCTTACCCGTAACACGATGCTGCATTTTTCGGTTTGTTGTGCCTGTTGCCTGCTGGCTCGCCTGGGATTGCGAAAGCCGGATGAATTCCTATGGATCTGGCCGGGCGTCATTCTGGGTTTGACCCTCGTTTTTTGGCGCGGGTTCAACCAGCATTACGGTGGCTTGGAGGCGCTTCAGCGGTTCATCTACGAACAGCCCAACTGGCAGTCTTTGCCTCCAGAATTGCTGCAAAGGATTCAAAAACAGCGCGTTTTTTCCACTTTGGTTTATCCCAATGCACTGGCGGGAGTGATCCTTTTATTGGTTCCGGCAGCGCTGGTTGCCATTTGGCGGTTGACGCTTCAACTGCCGAAAATATTGAGTGAAGTGTTGGTGGGTTTGTTCGCTTACTGTTCCCTGGCTTGTCTTTATTGGTCTGGCTCCAAAGCTGGTTGGTTGATCGTTATTATCCTGCTGTGCTTGTTGATCCACCGTCTCCTGCCCGATAAAAAATTGAGGTGGGGACTCAGTGTTTTAATGCTGGTTGGTGGTTTGAGCGGCTTTATCGTTAAATATTCCGGTTACTTTCAGAAAGGGGCCACCAGTGTCGGTGCCCGCATGGATTATTGGCGGGCGGCATGGGTGACCGGTTTGGCGAATCCCATGCTCGGGACGGGGCCGGGAACCTTCTCCGTTCCTTACCAGAAAATCAAAGCCCCTGAATCCGAGATGGCACGGTTGGTTCATAATGATTACCTGGAACAATTCACGGATTCCGGTTTAGTGGGTTTTTTCTCCTACCTAAGCTTCATATTTGCGGCTATGGCCACGCTTTATCGTAAACTTAAAGCCAATACTGAAGCCCTCTGGCAGGCGGCGTGGTTGGGACTTTTCGGTTGGGTGTGTCAGAGCGTCGTTGAGTTTGGGCTTTATATCCCGGCCATCGCCTGGCCCGCGTTTACCTTGCTGGGGGCAACGCTGGGTGCGGCCAGTTTGGAGCGCCAATCAGAGGTTGATGCAACTAATCAAAGTTAACGTTATATGAATAAAATCCTCTTCATTAACGGCCCGAATTTGAATTTATTGGGCCTGAGAGAGCCAAGCGTTTACGGATCTCACACTTTAAAAGACATCGAAGCGAGAGTCAAAGACCAGGCGGTTTTGGCGGGCGTGACAGTCGAATTTCGCCAATCGAACTCTGAAGGAGACTTGGTTACGTGGATTCAAAACGCCCGAGGTAAGTTCCAAGTGTTGGTGATTAATGCGGCGGCTTACACGCATACCAGCATAGCCATCCGTGACGCCATCGCAGCGGTGGACATGCCCGCCATTGAGATCCATTTATCGAATGTCCACGCCAGGGAAGAATTCCGCCATCGGTCTTTGATGGCAGCAGTGTGCAAGGGGGTAATCTCAGGTTTTGGGCCAAATTCGTATCTTTTAGGACTCCAGGCAGCTATATCGTTAATCAATAAATCGTGATTATCGTTTTCCGTCAATAATCCGGCTTTTTTGAACACTTTTGGCCGGGCCGGAATTTTCAATGCTTGACGCCCAATCCCCCTCCCTTTACTATCCTGAGCATTATATAACGGTTGCGGTCAAGCAGTGCCCGATTTTTGTGCCACTGCTTTTTTTTAAATACATGAATTTGGTGGAAGGCAAAGCATCAGGAGAGCGCTGTGGATATTAAAGACATCAAAGCCATCATCGACTTGATGAAGAAAAATGCCATCTCGGAGTTTGAGCTGGAGCGTGATGATTTCAAAATCAAGCTGCGTCGCAATACCAATGGCACGGGTTCGGATGATGTTCCCTCGATTTCCTACGCGGCTCCAGCGCCGATGACCTTGGCGGCGGCCCCGGCGGCGGTGGCGGCCAGCCCGGCAGTGGTGGTTTCCAACGAGCAGGAGATCAAATCACCCATGGTCGGGACTTTCTATCGAGCTCCATCTCCGGAGGCCGCTCCTTATGTGGACGTGGGAACCCAGATCACGCCCGATACCGTGGTGTGCATCATCGAGGCCATGAAAGTGATGAACGAGATCAAGGCCGAGACCTCGGGGGTGATCACCCAGGTGTTGTCCCAAAACAGCCAGCCGGTGGAATATGGGCAACCGTTATACAAGATCCGGCCGCTTTAACTTCCCCCAATCGCCCCCAATAGCCGATCCTTTTTTTAATCCATGTTCGAGAAGATACTGGTTGCCAACCGCGGGGAAATTGCGGTCCGCATCATTCGCGCCTGCAAGGATCTCAATATCCGGACCGTGGCGGTTTATTCCGATGTGGACGCCAACTCCATGCATGTCCAGCTGGCCGATGAGGCCATCTGCATCGGCAAAGGCCCCAGCGCAGAGAGCTATTTGCGCATCGAGCGCATCATCAGCGCGGCCGAGTTGACGGATGTGGATGCCATCCACCCGGGCTACGGATTTTTGGCCGAAAACCCCCATTTCGCCGACGTTTGCGAGAATTGCAACATCCGCTTCATCGGCCCGAGCTCGCGGGCGATGAACGCCATGGAAAACAAGGCGGTCAGCCGCGTGCTCGCCAAAAGGGCCGGAGTGCCCACGCCCCCCGGCTCGGATGGCGTGGTGGATAATGAGCCGGATGCCCTGGCCATTGCCAAGCGGGTAGGCTATCCCGTGATGATCAAGGCCATCGCCGGCGGCGGCGGGCGCGGCATGCGGGTGGCCCACAACGACATCTCCCTGCTCAAAGGCTACCACTCCGCCCGTACGGAAGCGGAAAAATCGTTTGGCAACGCCGGCGTCTATATTGAGAAATTCATCGAGAATTCACACCACATCGAATTCCAGATCCTGGGGGACAACAAGGGGAACCTCATCCACCTGGGCGAGCGGGATTGCTCCGTGCAGCGGCGCAACCAGAAAGTGGTGGAGGAAACCCCCTCGCCGCTGATCGAGATGCGGTTCAAGGCCCTCCGCAAACAAATGGGGAAGGCCGCCATCCGCATCGCCGAAGAGGCGAACTATACCAATGCCGGCACGGTGGAATTCATCGTCGATGAAAAGGGCGGTTTTTATTTCCTCGAGATGAACAAGCGCATCCAGGTGGAGCACGCCATCACTGAGGAGGTCACCGGCATCGACCTGGTCCGCCAGCAGATCCTGATCGCCCATGGCGAGCCGCTGAAGATTTCCCAGGGGGACGTCCAATTCAAGGGCCACGCCATCGAATGCCGGATCAACGCCGAGGATCCCTGCGACGGATTCCGGCCCAGCCCCGGGCGCATCGAGATGTATTACCAGCCGGGGGGCGGCGGGGTGCGGGTGGACAGCCATGCCTATGCCGGCTATGTCATCCCGCCCCATTACGATTCCATGATCGGCAAGCTGGTGACTTATGGCAAGGACCGCCGGGAAGCCATGGACCGCATGAGCCGGGCCTTGGGCGAGTTCATGATCACCGGCATCAAAACCACCATCCAATTCGAGCAGCTCATCCTGCAGGATCCCAATTTCCGCCGCGGCGTCTATTCCACCAATTTCGTGGAGCAGCTGCTCAGCGGCAGCCGCCGCGAAATGATCCAGGACCGGGCCTGATCCTGGTTGCCACCGGCCTGTACCGGGCAACAAAAAACCCGGCGGACTGGCCACCGGGGATTGCCGAAGCGTTATTTTCCGTTTGATCCGCGATGCCTCCCAATGCCTGCGGATCGTTTTGGTCCCTCTAATATTTTACGCCGCCATCCCGTTGCGGTTGATCCAGGCGTTGGCGGAGCGCCTTCAGATTTTGCTGCAACTCCTGGATCTGCGCCTGCAGCTGTTCCATGCGCTCCTTGACCATGCCCCACATGGGGTTCATGCCCTGGCCGGGTCCGGCGCCTGGTCCCGGACCACGCCGCAGGCCGGAATCCGCAGGCTGCCCCATCGGTGACTGTCCGCCTTGCCTCATATTCCCAATCATTTGCTGGAGGCGGTCGGCGGCGGGATTCATCCCGGCGGCACGCAAATTATCAATGGCGATCCGCAGATGGTGCAGCCGCCGTTCCCGCTCTTCCGGATTGCCAGGCTGCTGCATTCCGGGCTGCTGCATTCCAGGCTGCTGTCTATCCCGATTGCGCCTGGCGGAGCCGAACTCGCCCCGTTTCCCGCCGGAACCTTTTTTGCGCAATTCCTTGATCTCCTGTTTGAGCATACGAATACGTTCCTCGGGATCCTGCCGGGGCTGAACCTGGACTTGCGGACGGGCCTGTGGACGGGCCTGGCGCTCCAGTTCAGCGATTTCCTTCTTCAGCACGGCGGCATCGTCCATTTGCTGGGCGGCTTCCAAGGCGCGCAATTTCTGCCGCATTTGCTCGAGTTTTTGGCGCAGTTCAACCATCGGACGAACCACTGGCCGATCCTGGGGCGGGCCGCCCATCGGCCGGCCGCGTTCCGGTGCCTCCTGGGCGGCGGCGGACAACATCGATCCCGCCAGCACTCCCAGCACCACAGTATTGATCCATTTCATAGTCATAAGATTTCCTTTGCTTCCACCAATTTAGACGGGCGGAATCCCAGCGCGGTTACAGTTTCATCGGGTCGCGGGCGGGTGGAAATGGCCTGCCCGCCCGGCCTGCGCCGCCCGGGCCTATTCCTTTTCCGCCCGGGCGCGCAATTCGCCGGCGATCCGCCGCAGCTCAGCCAGCTGGCTTTCCGCCACCATTTGCTTCAAACGGTCGATTTCCTGGTTCAATTCCGCCGCCAGCGCGGCCAGGCCGGGGGTTTTGGCGGGTGCGGGCAAAGGTTTGGGCGCCGGCTTGGGGGCGGCTTCGGAGGCACCCCGGTTGAATACGTATTGGGCCAGGCGCGCCAGGGCGGCCTGGTTGTCGAGGTTCTCTATGTAACGATCCAGGAAACAGAGATCCTTGGCCAGGGGCAGGCACAGGACCGTCAAGAAACCCGGGCCCACCTCCTGCCGGATCGCGGTGACATGGGAGAGCCCCGTTGGCTCATCGATCATCCGCGCCGACGCCTGTTTTTCATCCCGCGGGATGATCGCGTTATAGATGCAGCTGGTCGGCTCGTTTTCGCCGAAACCCACCACCAGCTTGCTCCAGGCCGGGCACAGCGCCTGGCCATTATAGGCCCTGAGGTCCACATTGTAGAATTTCCGGTCAATCATGAAATTCCAGCGCATCCCGGTCTGGTCGTTGAACTTGTCCAGCAGGGCGGCGCGCTTGGATAACAGCAGCGCGCAATTGCCGCCGCGCAGCATCAAGCCGTCGATCTGCGGAATCACCTCCAGCGTGTCCTCCTCGTCCCGGTCGATCACGAAGAGGCTGGAACCGGCCGGCAGCAGCGCGATCTCCTCCACCGTGACATATTGAACCCGGATACCCTGGGCAAACAAAACCACTTTGGCTTTAGTGTAATTGGTCGAGACCGGCGGGTACCAATACAAAACTTTGGGCGGTTCCTCAGCCTGGCTGGCAGCCTGCGCCCCCAGCCACCACATCGCCAACAGGATTTTCAGCCATCGATTCGTGATCATACCACACTTTCGCAGATTCCAACTATGCTCATCCCTTCCCAACCGGGCGCGCGCCTGGGCTGCCGGTTACTTGTTCCCGTTCTCCACCAGGAACTCGATTTCGGCCAGCGACGCATACGGCTTGCTGGCATCGAAGGATGAAACCGCCGTCAGCTTGAGGAACCGGGCCGGCTTTGGCACGGAAAAATTGAGATTGTGCGGGCCGGCGGCCGCCCGCAGTGCGCCTTTGGCCACGGGCTCCCCCCAGTTGGCGCCATCGGGGCTCAAGTGGATCGTGTAATCTTTGATCATGCCGTTGGGGTTCTTATCCTGGCGGGGTGTCAAACGCACGCCTTTGAGCGTGGCCGATTGGTCCCAGCCCAGCACGAGTTCATGGGGGAAATTGGGCGCACCGTCGTCCCAGGCGGTATGCCAGAGGGTGGCGGGATCGCCGTCAATGGCCTGGGCCGGGGGGAAGCCTTGGGCCTGGCTGTCGGCCTGCACCACGCGGACGCCCAATTTTTCCGTGGCGGTCAGCTCGCGGAACAGGCCGCGCACGGTTTCGGGCGTCACGCTGGCCTTGGGCTGGAACCGGTTCCCCGCGGCGTAGGCCAGGAGGCTCTGGCGCAGCTGGCGGGCCGCGGGCCGGGTGGCCAGGTCTTTTTCCAGCTCGATGGAGCAGGCCAGCAGGCTGCCGGCGCCCACCTTGGCCTCGAAGACGAGGCCCAGCTTGCGGCAGGTGTTCCAGTCATCGATCACCTGGACAATGGGCCGCAGCTCGGTCGGGAGGCTGTCCAGGACCATCGGCTTGGCTTGGTTGTGCGGATCCTGCCATTGCCAGTCGCTATGGGAGGCGGTGGGGAATTGGGCCAGCGCGGGGTGTTTGGGGTCCATCAGCAGGCCGAGGGTGTGCTGGGGCTGGGTGGGGAACCACATCTTGTTCCAGAAAATCGGGTCGAACCGGCCCACGGTCTGGCCAGCCACGGTGGCGGGCGGCGCCAGCAAAACCACCTTCCGGCCGGTCTCGAGCGCCGTGAGCGCCTCCGGCACCTGGCTGGTCACGAGCACCTCGCGCGCGGGGGCTTCCTCCATTTTGGCGGGGTAAACCCAGAGGTTCCAATCGTTGGCAAAGCGGGCGCCCTCAAAGCGGACCTCCAGATTCAGCGCCCCGGCGCGCCGGGCATAGGCCGTGAGCGGAAAACGGACCTCGCCCAGGGGCGAGAGTTTGCCGGTGGGCAGGTCGCGCGGCTCAAACTTCCCCCACGCCACAAACGACTCGCTCCGCGCATCCCGGACACGCCAGGAAACGACGGCCCGGGGCAGATCACGGGCGCCGAAGTGGGCCACATCCACCGTGGCGGTGACGGTTTCGTCGCTGGTGAAAATGCGCTTGGGCAGCCGTGCCAGCGGCACGGTTTCGTCGCAGAAACGGCGGTATTCGGACGGTTTCACATAGCCTTTGCCCTCCCAGAAGGGATCCAGCACACCGACCAGCGCCGTTCCCTGGCCGGGGAAATCGTGCAGGTCCAGCAATTGGAATCCGCCCCATCCCGCCGTGCGGAGGCAGGCCTCAATCTCATCCTTGTAGAACAGTGTCTGGAAGCGGCCCGAGGCGAGCAGGAAATCCCGTGCCTGGGAGCGCAGCCCGTGCTGGCTCAGGAAATCGCCCACGATCTCGAAATTCCGCGCCCGCAGCCAGCCCCGGTATTTGGGGATTTCGTCCAGGTTCGGGAACACGCAATACTGGCCGATCTCATGGCTCAGGACCGGCGCCTTCTGTTTCTGGAGGAACTCCGAATAATCCCCCTTGGTCTCCCCCAGCCGGGCATGGACCGGGAAGGCCCGGGCATCCGGCGTGACGTGCACCTGGTTCTCCGGCAGCCGGGGCCAGCCGGCGGCGCACGTGTAAAGCCGCCGCGGATCCCGGCCTTTCCAGTAATTCACCAGATCCCCCAGCCAGCGGTTCATGTTCCGGCCCGCCGGCTCGTTGCCGTAGGACATCAGGATGAAGGACGGGTGGTTGCCGAGCGTCTGCAGGATGCGGTCGCCTTCCTGGTAGATCCATTGGTCCACCGGCGCGCCATCCCCCACCGTGGCGCCCTGGTTGGCCCAGGTGGGGCACTCCACGTAGCAGTAGATCCCCAGCTCATCGGCCGCCTCCAGCGCCGCCTCCGGCGGGGTCCAGGAATGGAACCGGAAATGGTTCAGGCCGTGGGCCTGGGCCGCCTTGTAAACTTTTTTCCAGCTGTCCACGTCGGTGGGGGGATAACCGGTGAGCGGGAAAATGCAGCACTCCAGCGTCCCCCGCAGGAACACGGGACGGCCGTTGATGGTGATCTGGCTGCCCGCCACTCCCACCTCCCGCAAGCCGAAGGCCGTTTGCCGGCCATCGAGCCGGGCCGCGCCGGATTGGAGCGTGGTGGTGAGCCGGTAAAAGGCCGGGTTGAACTCGTCCCACAGCGGGGCCTGGGCGCCCAGCTCATAATCCCATTCCCCACGCCCGCCGTCCGCCGTCCACTGCACCGGGAATTCCCGGGCGGCGAGGTGGACGGATTTGGCCCCGTTCACCCCCTGGACCGCCAGGGTCACAGTCCCCTGGCCGCTCTCGCCATTCGCATTGCGGATCTCCACCTGCACCTTGATGGCGCGCTTGGCCACGGAGGGGTAAACCTGCACATTGTCGATCCACGCCAGGCCGCTGGCCGCCAGGCACAGCCGCCCCGCGATGCCGTTCCAGTTGCCCTGGGTGTGGTCCGACACCGAATGGGAATTGGCCCCCACGCCCAGCAGGTAGCGGTTGTCCACCCGGATCGTCAGCCGGTGCTTGCCGGGGGACATCAGGGTGGTCAGCTCATACTCATGGGGCGCGGCCAGGCTCACGTTGGTGCTGATCAGCTGGGTGTCCACCCATACCGTGGTCTGCCAGTGGGGGCGCTCCAGCTGCAGGACCACGCGTTTGCCCCGCCATCCCGCGGGGATCACCACCTCCCGCTGGTACCAGGCCGCCCCGCGGTAATGCCGCGTGGGCGTGAGCCAGTAAGGGAATTTGAAATTGGCCGCCTCCCGGTAGGGGGCATACTTGGGATCGGTAAAAAAAGTGCGGTCATTCAGGTCGCCGGTCCATGCCGTATTGGTCGAGGGCAGGTCGCCGAATCCCTGCTCCTGGAGCGAGCCTGGCAGGTTCAGCTTGTCCGCCAGCTGGCGGTCGAACCAGCGTTCGGTGATGCCTTTATCCTCCCGGTCCAGGGCAAAATTCCAGGCGCCATTGAGCGGCAGGACGTCCTGGGCTTTGATTTGTGTCCCGAGGCCCAAGGCCACCCAGCCAATGGCCAGGCCGATGATTTTTTGCATTAATTTCATGTGCGGTCCTTAAAATTCAATTCTTCCAGGTTAAACGTGCCCCTAATTTAACATCCCCGGCCGGACGTGTCAGCAGGATTGCGTGCCCTGCCGCGATTAGGCAGGTGATTAATCGGGTTGCATAGGCAAACCTGAAGCTGGCAGGCGCCGAGGTAACGAGGCGGATCGGCCGCTGGCGAATTTCAATCCTGGTCCAATTTGCCTGGGAGCCGCAATCATGGGTTTTACGGAACCGGTGGATATGGGAACGGTTCAGGTCCGCCTCCCACGGCGGCGGCTACCCGCGGTGGGATGACGGAAGGCTCCGTTGCATAGGTGCGCCCAACGCTGGCAGCCGCCGAGGTAAGGCGGCGGATCCGCCGCCCGGATCACGCCACCATGGCGCTTGGCTTGCGCGACGAACTTTCACTCCCCAGGCGTATTCCCACTCCGCTCAGAGTGGAAGGCCAGGGCGAGGCTGTTTTACCAGTTTTTGTGGAGCCGGTCCTGGTCCGGAGTGTATTTACGCGTCTGCCCCCGGCGGTCCTGCTCATATTCGCGCTGTCTTTCGGGATCCTTCACCACCGCCAGCAGGGATTGGAAATTCCGCAGGGAATCCTCTTTGGAGGGCTGGCGGGAGGGCTTGGCAGGCGGGGAATCCTTGGGCTTGGCCAGGCGTTCGCGCAGGCGGGCGAGGTCTTTTTGCACCTGCTCCTGGCCTTGCTTGGATTCCTGGTCGCCGGGCTTTAATTGCTGCGATTTGTCGAAGCTGGAGGAGGCTTTTTCCAGGTGGGCCACGGCGTCCTCCTCTGATTTGCCTTCGGCTTTTTCAGCCTTGGCCTGTTCCTGCTTGCCCAGCTGGTTGAGCAGCGGCGACAGGCGTTTTTCCAGATCCTCGATTTTGGGCGGGGTTTCCGGGTTTTCCGGATTCAGCCGGCGGGCCTCCTGGAAATGATCCAGCGCATTCATCATTTCCTCAGCCGCCCGGGCGGGCTGGCGGGGGGCATCCTTTTTGCCGGCGTCGGCCAGGAAATCCCCTTCCTTCAAATGCAGCTTCTCGAGGGCTTCCTTGACCTCCCGCTCCCCCGTCCTGGCCTCGCGGTTGGCGCGGTCGTGCTGCAGGGCTTCGCCGAATTTATCGAGGGCTTTTTCGTAATTTTCCACCGCCTTTTCCGGCTCGAACGAGGCCTGGTATTGGGCCTCCTGCTGGTGTTCGCGCCCGGCCTGGGCGAGCAGCCGGGCGAGCTTTTTCTCCACGCGCGGTTCGCCCTGGCGGGCCTCGTCGTTGTGCGCGTCGAGCTGGCGGGCCTCCCGGAAATCCGCCAGCGCCACCCCCAGGTTTTCGATGGCTTGTTCCCGCTCCCATTCCGAGGTGCTGGGGCTGTTCACGGTCTTATCGGTCTTCTGCTCCTCCTGGCGGGCTTTTTCGGTGAATTTGCCCGCCAGCTGGGTTTCGGTGGCCCGGACTTCCCGGGCATATCCGCTGTTTTGCGGATCGAGATCGCGCGCAGTGCGCTGGTGGTCCAGCGCGGCCTGGAGCTTGCTGATGGCCGGCCGGAGCGCCTGTTTCTGCGCTTCTTTGACCAGCCTTTGGGCCAGGAGGGAGTGCAGGTGGGCCAGCCTGGTTTCCACCACTTTAAGATTGTGCAAAGCCAGGGGATCTTTGGCCGGGGAAGAAAGCGCCACGCGATAGGCTTCCCGGCTTTGCTCCCACGGCGGCAGGGCCTTTTCCGGCGCGGTTCCCTCCACCTGCTCGCCCAGGCGGAAGGAGGAATTGCCGATCTGCATCCACACCTTGTCCCGCAGGGATTTGGGCAATTCGCGCCCGGCCAGCTCCTGCCAGATCCGATCCGCCCGGGTGAAATCCCGCGCGGCATAAGCCGCCACGCCCGTATCGTAGGCGAGCCAGGGATCGCCGGGATTTTGCTGGCGCAGCTGGGAAATCACGTTTTCCGCCTGGGCTGGCTGGTCCTGAGCCAGGAGCTGCCGGGCCTGGCGCAGGCTGGGGATCTCAGCGCCCACCGCCGCTGCGCCGCCGGCCGCCAGGGCCAATGCCAGGCCGCCCAGCCGGATCCAATCCCGCCCGCAGGCCGGTTTGGGAAGGCCGGCCGGCTTCCGCAGCGGGAAAACCGCTCCGCTTGGAGGTTCAGGCATAACCGCTTGTCGTTTGACCATCGGGTTCTTGCTACCACAAACAGCGGCGGTTGAACAAACCTTTTCCATAAGCTCCGGAATCCAGCACGGCCCGGGAAAACCCGCCGCCGTCCCGACGGTCCCCGCGCGGCCGCCTGGCATCCGGCCCCCAAACAAGGCTTGCCATGGCCGGATCCATGATTTAGGGTGCGCCCCAATTATTAACAATCCACGACCTTGAACAATGAATACGACGGTTCGCTTGCAGTTGTCGGTGATGATGTTTCTGGAGTACTTTATCTGGAGCTCCTGGTATGTCACCATGGGGCCCTACCTGGGGGGAGTGCTGCATTTCACCCCCACCCAGATCGGCATGGCTTATAATGCCACGGCCCTGGCGGCCATGATTTCGCCGTTCTTCGTCGGGATGGTGGCGGACCGGTTTTTCGCCACGGAAAAAATCCTCGGGGTGCTGCATTTGCTGGGCGGGCTGCTGCTGTATGCGGCCTCGCAGGTGAAGACCTTCGAGACGTTTTATCCGCTGCTCATCGCGCACACGCTGTGCTACATGCCCACGCTGGCCCTCACCAATTCCCTTTCGTTCCACCAGATGAAGGATCCGGGCAAGGAATTCCCGAGCATCCGGGTGATGGGGACGATCAGCTGGATCGCAGCCGGGCTGACGATCAGCTTCCTGCTGGGTGAGACCGCCAACACCACTCCCAAGCCGTTCCTGATCGGCGCGGGCATGTCGCTCGCCATGGGCCTCTACTGCTTCCTGCTGCCGCACACGCCGCCCAAAGCCAAAGGCCAGGCCGTCAGCGCCAAGGACATCCTGGGCCTGGACGCCCTGCAGTTGCTCAAAGAGCCTTCCTTTGCCATCTTCATCCTGGCGGCCTTCCTCATTTGCGTGCCGCTGACGTTCTATTTCAGCTTCGTGCCGGTTTACCTCGCCGAGCAGTCCTTCTCCTATATCCCCGCCAAAATGTCGATCGGACAAGGCTCGGAAATCTTCTTCATGCTGGTCATGCCCTGGTTCTTTGCCCGGCTGGGGGTCAAATGGATGCTGCTGTTCGGCATGTTTGCCTGGTCGGCCCGGTATTTCCTGTTCCTGCTGGGCGATAATCCGGCCATACCATTCAGCGCGATCCTCATCTACGCCGGCATTTTCCTGCATGGCATCTGCTACGATTTCTTCTTCGTGACCTCCTATATTTACGTGGACAAGAAGGCGCCCGCCACCATCCGGGCCAAAGCCCAGGGGTTCATCGCCTTTGTGACCTTGGGCGCGGGCATGTTCGTGGGCGCCTCGCTCTCGGGCTGGGTGGTGCAGAACTATACCTTCCCCAACGCTGGTGCGGACCATTATCAGCAGTTGAGCGCCGAGGCCTGGAGCGCCGGCAATTACGCCAAATGGGATGCCGAAGGCAAGCCGGTCCTGGGGCAGGTGGTTTACCTGGTGCCCACCAACAACGCCCCCGCGAAGATCTGGATCTCCCGGGCAGACGACAAGCTGGCGGCGGCGCCGCAAAAGCCGGCCGATCCCAAAGCGGTGGAGGTGAGCCTCCCGGCCGCCAGCGGACCCGCGGCCAAACCGTCCGCGGTGGTGGAAGCTTACGTGGCGGAGGGGACCAAGTATAAGCCCGGCGGCAAAATGGTGGTGCAATCGCTCGACACCTTGTCCAAGCCCATGAGCCAGTGGACCAAAATCTGGCTGATCCCGGCCCTGGGCGCCCTGGTGATCATGGCCTTGTTTGGCCTGTTCTTCCGCTACCAGGAAGAGGCCAGGCCCGCGGCGAAGAAAAGTTGATCCGGCAAATCCGCCTGACCACTCGGTTAAAGGGCCTGTGATAAAACCGGCAGCGGTTTTTCACAGGCTTTCAGTTTTGATTTATGAAGCAAGCTGATCGCGCAAACACGGCCCCGCTGGTTCAAAATGCCCCCTGGCTGGGCTGGCTGCTGGGAATCACCGCCTGGCTCCAGGCCAGCCAGCTGCCGGCCGCCCAAAACGTCGGGCCATTGCCGTCCGGCGGCCACCTGACACCCACCCACCAATTGCTGCATCCCGCCGGGAAATCAGTTCAGTTCGGCGGCCGGCCGGTGGACCTGGCGCTTTCGCCAAACGGACGCTGGCTGTATGTGAAGGACAATCGCGGGCTGCTGGCCTTGGATGTGGAATCGTGGAAGGTGCGCCAGGAACTGAAGCTGGCCGAAGGCCCCTCGACGCATGGCCTGGCGCTCACCCGCGACGGCACGCGGCTTTATGCCTCCACCTCCCAAAGTGTGCTCTGGGAGGTCCGGATATCGGCCGCCGGGGTGATGAGCCTGGGGCGCAAGATCGGGCTGCCCGGCCCCGGCGGCAAAGGCTATTCCCACCCCTCCGGGATCGCCCTTGCCACCGGCGAATCATGGGTCCTGGTGTGCCTTTCCCGGAATAACAGCCTGGCGGTGGTGGACCTGGCGGCGGGAAAATTGCTGCGGGAAATACCGGTGGGGGTGGCGCCCTATGAGGTGGCGCTGGCCCGCTCCGGCAAGGTGGCCTATGTCTCGAATTGGGGCGGGCGCCATCCCCGGAAGGGTGAACGATCCGCCTTGTCTTCCGGAACCAGCACCTTGGTGGACGAACGCGGCGTGGCCGCCAGCGGCACGGTCTCGGTGGTGGATCTTGAGCAAAGCCGGGAAACCGCCCAAATCACCACCGGGTTGCATCCCTGCGCTCTGGAATTCAGCGCCGACCAGCAAACGTTGTTTGTGGCCAACGCCAATTCCGATTCGATCAGCGTCATCGACCTGGCCGAGCAGCGGGTCTTGGAGACGCTCATCGTCCGGCCCGATCCCGCGCTGCCGTTCGGCAGCGCCCCCAACGCGCTGGCGCTGAGCCAGGATGGGGCCCGGCTGTTCGTGGCCCTGGGCGGGAACAACGCGGTGGCCATCGTGGAGGTGCAAGGCCCGGCCCCCGCCAGGGTCCAGGGCTTCATCCCGGCGGCCTGGTATCCCGGGGCGGTGCTCAACCAAGGCAGCCAGCTGTTCATCGCCAACATCAAAGGCTTCGGCTCCCGGAACCCCACCCCGGGCAAGGAGGGCTGGAACAGCCATAAACACCTGGGGACCGTCAGCAAGGTGGATCTCCCCTCCGCGAAACGCCTGGCGGCCTGGACGCAGCAAGTCCAGCGCGAGGCCCGGGCGCCGGAAATACTGCGCGCCTGGGATAAATCGGCTCCGCCCGGCCAGGCAGTCCCCGTTCCCGTGCGGCTCGGTGATCCCTCCGTGTTTGATCATGTGGTCTATATCATCAAGGAAAACCGGACCTACGACCAGGTCTTCGGCGATCTGCCGCAGGGCAATGGCGCCCGCTCGCTGTGTGTCTTTGGCCGGGAGGTGACGCCCAACCAGCACGCCCTGGCGGAACGCTACGGGCTCCTCGATAATTATTACTGCAATGGCGTGCTCTCCGCCGATGGCCACTCCTGGGCCATGGAGGGGTATGCGACCGATTACCTGGAAAAATCGTTCGGCGGCTTCACCCGCAGCTACCCGTTTGCGGGCGACGATCCCATCAGCTTTGCCGCCACGGGCTTCATCTGGGATAATGTGCTCGCGCACGGGCTCTCCTTCCGGAACTACGGCGAGATGGCCAAGACCGCCGTTGTTCCCGCCAAAGCCCTGTTCGCCGACATTTATGGCGATTACCTGGCCCAATCCGGAAAAATCAAGTTCATCCACGACATCCAGATCGACAACCTGCGCCGCTATAGCTGCTCCAATTCGCCGGGCTGGAATCTGCGCATCCCCGACCAGATCCGGGCGGATGTCTTCCTGGCGGAATTCAAGGAATGCGAGAAAAAGGGGACGTTTCCCAACCTGGTGATCATCTTCCTGCCCAGCGACCACACCTCGGGCACCAGCCCGGGTTATCCCACCCCGAATGCCCAGGTGGCCGATAACGACCTGGCGGTGGGCCGTATTGTGGAGGCCATTTCCCGGAGCCGTTTCTGGCCCAAAACCTGCATCTTCGCCATCGAGGACGATCCCCAGGCGGGCTGGGACCATGTCGATGGCCACCGCTCCACCTGCCTGGTGGTGAGCCCTTATTCCCGGCGCGGCGAGGTGATCAGCCACTTTTACAACCAGACCTCCGTTCTGCACACGATGGAGCAGATCCTGGGCCTCCCGCCCATGAACCAAATGGACGCCCTGGCCCCGCTGATGAGCGGTTGTTTCACGTCCCAGCCCGATTTTTCAGCCTTTGCCTGCCTGCCCAACAAGATCCCCGTGGATGAAATGAACAAACCCACGGCGGCCTTGGCGGGCCAGGAACTCCATTGGGCCTTGAAGAGCCTGGAACAACCGCTGGAGGACGTTGACCAGGCGGACGAGGACACCTTCAACCGCATCCTCTGGCACGCCGCCAAAGGCGTGAACGAACCCTATCCCGGCCTCTGGGCCGGCGCGCATGGCAAAGGCCTTCCCGGCCTGAAGCTGCGCCTGGCTCCCGGCGATGACGATGATGATGATTAGTGATGATCAGGCCGGGAAATCGGATCAATCCGGGCGGCCATCAGAACGCGGAATGGAATGGAATGGAATTGCTGGCGGGGGAATCCTTTCCCCGGCCCGATTGACTTCTGCGCCGGGGATCCCGGCCGGGCGTTGGACCCCATGGCAGCCTCGCCCCCGGCCGCAGCCGTGCCGGTGGTGTCGTTCCGAAGGAAGGCCAACTGGGAGGCACGCAATGAGACATGGTCCAGCCCACCGAGGCCGAATCCAGGCTGGCCAAGCCCCAACGGTTGCCACCGTCATCCGGCAGGTGGAGGCCATTTTTAAGCAGGCAGTTCCTCAAAATAGTGGCCTGGACGATCATTTCCCAGCTCCAATGGCGCCTGCATCAAAACAGGGTGGACTTGAGCCTGCCCAGCAGGATGGAATCGCTGCGCAGAATTCGCGAAGTGCTGCTGGTTTGCCAGATGCAACCCCGCAAACCTAAGGAGCCGTCAGGAAATAAACCATGCCAGTATGGCGCAGGGATTTTGGTGGCTGGCCAGGCGCGCGCGATCAGGGAATCATTGCAGAAGTTCCTTAAATGGGAGCCGAAGCTGGATCAAGGCCTTCCCAAACAAACCCAGAATAAAAACGGCCAGCGGAATCATTCATTGGACACCGTCAAAAATTCCATCAAACCATTAGTCCACAAGAGCGAACGCACGACCATAAAATCCACGGAGCAGTCAAAAGACCATGAACAGGGGCATCCCCACTAACTGCGCAGCTTGAACGTGGAAGGACTCATGCCGGAAGCCTGCCTCCTCCACCCGCCCGAGGGCTGATGCGCCATCAGGCTGTTCCCCAGGGGTCACATCCATCCCTGCGGGCTGGCCCCCGGCTCCGGCGCCATTGCTTGGCAAGGCCGTGCTGCCCGGCGGATTCATCCTTGCTTTGCGGAGAGCCGGTATGGTGTCATTGCCTGGTCGGGCCAGCCTATGAAACGCAAGATTGTGATCGGGGATATCCATGGATGTTTCGAGGAGCTTCAGGAACTCCTCGAACGCATTGGATTCAACGACGATGACCAAGTCATTTCGGTAGGCGACGCCGTGGATCGCGGCCCGGACTCCCCTGGCGTCATTCGTTTTTTCCAATCGCGCCCGGGTTCGGTGGTGCTGGTGGGCAACCACGAGCGCAAGCATATTCGGAACTTCCTGTCGTATTCCCAGCAGATCACTCGCGCGCAACTCGGAAAAGAATATGCCAGCGCCCTCGCTTGGATGAACACGCTGCCCTACTTTTGGGAAACAGAGGAAGCGATTGTCGTGCATGCGGCTTTGGCCCCGGGGGTTCCGATGCTGGAGCAGCGGCCCGAGATCTTGTGTGGCTGCGCGAGTGGCGAGCGGATGCTGAAGGAAATCACCGGTGAGCACGAGTGGTATGAGCTCTACCACGGGGCGAAGCCGGTTATTTTCGGCCACCGGGGCTTTCCGGACGGTCCGCTGAAGCGGAACGGGCTTGTTTTTGGAATTGATACCAACGCCTGCCGGGGCGGTTTCCTGACCGCCGTGGTTTTGCCGGAATTTCAGCTGGTGTCCGTGAAAGCCCGTGCGAACCATTGGCAGCGCACAGCTCAAGAATGGCGGAGCTTGATTTCTGGACGCACGGCCTGGAATAGCCTGCCATGGGATCAGTTGGCGTTGCTGCGCAAGCGTTTAGTGGATAAGGTTAAAGAACGTTCTGAGGAGGATTTTGAGGCGTACTTGGCTGCGATGCAAAATCTGCTGGCAGATCTATTACGCCAGACCGAGGTTGAGTTCACCAAGATCGACGCGGTTTCGGACCCACGGGCATTTGCCCTTGTGGCTAAAGCACATCCCCTGGCCCCGCTCTTGTTCAAACGCCGCCGGCGGATGATCGGTTTAGAGGATGCTCAACAGGTCTATTCCACCCCGGCAAAAGCCATTGCGGCGTGCGCCAGGATGCGAAATTGCCAGGGGGATGGCGGATGTCCCAATTGACGAGGCATTGCCTCGGTAGACACCATGTTTTAGGAGGCTAAACAAGAGGTGATTCCCCAGATTTCCCAATAATGTTGGCCAGGGTAGTGGCCCATCCCCTTGAGCTTCGATTTGCCCGCCAGGGCGAAGCGCGGTTGGCAGGTTGCCTGGCTTATCGGACCCGGCACACGGTTTTTGGCCAGGAGCGCAACCTGCTGGTCCCCTTCGACTAAAACCTCCTGAAGGGCCAACCGCAGGGCATCCAGGCCAGCAGCCAGAATGCCCGCCGCGCGTTCGGCCTTCGTTGGCGATGGATCAATAGAAACTGGTGAAATTGCCGTAATAGCGCCAAATAATCCTGGGCCGGCGGGCGAGATCCGCATGGCCATCGGCGAAACCCCGGCAGGTGGACCGGGCATCGGTTCCCTGGATTTGATAGGTGGAATCGCCCGGTTTGGCCGGATGCCCGCCAAAGGCCTTGACGGCATTCGTATTGAAGTCAGGCAGGTAGAGGGTATCGGTAATAATCGGGCTCAAGGTGGCCTGGCGATCGCTGAGCTGCGTGGGCCAGCCTGACATCACGCTATTGGAGTTGGCCTGGCTCGACCCCATCACCTGAAAACCGGGCGTCCCGGACCGGGGCACCCACCAGCTGTGTTGAATAATGGCAAAGCCAAAGGTCCAACGTTGCTCGTAATAGAGCCGCAGATCCTGGTTGTTCGATAAATCACGCTTGTTCTTTTGCAGAAACCAAGCCTTCGCCTCCTGGAACTCGCTGGGCCGGACCGGGCAAAAAAACATGGGGATGGTGAGCCCATAAACCTGCATGCCGGGCACCATGGGGTGGGCTACATCCCAGGGATTGTTGCCCAGGTTTCCAAACATGGGCAGGCGGCCGCGCGGGTCATCGGCAGCGTAAAGATTGGCGCCGAGGGCCCACTGGCGGAAATTGGAAAGACAGTTCATTTCCTTGGTCTTGAATTTGGCCCGGCTCAAGGCTGGCAGGAGCATGCTCGCCAGAATGGCAATAATGGCAATGACGACCAGCAATTCGATCAAGGTAAAACCCGGTGTGGATTTCCAACCCCCGGGGGGCCTGGGCAGGGTTCTTTTCATCACGATCGAAACACAATCCTGGCCGGGCTGGGATCGAGGGAGCGGCCAGCCGCCGCTGCCAACGCCCTTCGACTCCAAACCCGATTTCGATAAATGGACCATCACTTTATTATTGCATACCCGGGCCGCCAACACCAGCGCAAGTCTCGATCCGAACGCGTCCACGAAGTGGCTCAACTGGCACTTGATCCGCCCCGTGCAGCAGCGCGCCGCCAACCCGTGCGCGTGACCGGTTCGCGCCCGAATCACCGCGACGAAAACGCGCTGGTAAAAGAACTGGATCGTGGTGCGATTGGATCAGCTCGATAGCCTTATGATCATCCAGATCCTGTTTCAGCTTGGTGGAGCCGACGATATCCGTGAACAGCAAAGTGAGCAGACCAATGCGGTGCTTCCGGCGAAACAAATCGACCTTCGGGCGCTGGGCCAAAATGGAGTTTAAATCCACTAACATCGTTGTGTGCTATGGTTATCAAAAACAGCATGAACAACAAGTAAACAAAAAATTATTGCTAATTTTAATTCGCTTTCAAGATGAGACTAACAGTGGTAAAGTATCGGCATG
>CAYPCQ010000101.1:0-32678 GCA_964409245.1 uncultured Verrucomicrobiota bacterium | reverse complement strand
CGGACGCGGGATCACCCGCCAGGCCGCTGGCATCCAGCCAGGCCTGCGGCGTGCCCTGCGGCGCCAGGGCCGGGACAATTTGGATGCCCGGCTGGGTATTCATTTGGGCCTGGGCCGCCAGGGCCAGGCAGATGGCGGCAAATCCCGCCCACATGAAGAATGACTTCTGTCTCATTTTTATTGTTTCCCTTTCCCGTGCCTTCAACCCGGCAGTGCTGCGCCAGCCTTCCCCAATACTCGCACACCCGCCCGCTCCGCCACCGGTGCCTCCGGACCTCCGCCAGGTTTTGGACTGCGCCGCCGCTGCGGCGCTTTTCTTTCTACCCTGTCACCCGGCGCTCCCCATCAGGCTCTGCACTCCCGATCCCGCCCCTGAAAGCACCGGTGTTGGTGCAAAAGTCGGCGCTTCAGATCCACCATTAAATAGTGTTTTTGACGTGTGCAAGAAAAACTGAAAACTTTTGCGACGGCAAAAACGCGATTTTGCCGTCGCGTATTATTTTGACATAAAAGCAATAATGTAATACACGACTTATCACTTCAACGGAAGCCATAAACCAGGATCGCGGCTAAAAGAAGGATCATCCGCGAATGGAAGAGGCGATGGCCCCGGCCAAACGGCGCCACCGGGTGGTCCATGAAATGGGAATCCCAAGGATTTCCACCATCACCAGATTGGGGAACCCGCACAACGGCTCCCAGACCATGGATGAAAAGGTGCAAAGTGTGGAGGCCAGGCTGATGTCGCCAGCCAAAACACTGCCGTGCGTCACCCCGCCGCTGGCCGCCTGGATCGGCGGCCGGAGTGGAAACTTGTGGCGCAAGCGGCCTCGGTGACCTTCAGCGCCGGAAGCCGGGCCGGCTGCGGACGCTCAAGAATCCTGTTTCTTTGCCAGACGCTGTTAGTAGGTGAACCATTGGACTTCCACGCGCCGATTCAACTCCTTGCCGGTGCCCAGGGGTTCATTCCAGCCCAAGCCAATGGTTTCAATGCGCGCCGAGTCGAAGTCATAGCGTTCGATGAGCAGGCGTTTGATCTCCAAGGCCCGGTGTTTGCTCAAGTCCAAGGCTCGCTCGCCCGTTTGCTTGACAAACTTATCGCCGCCTTTTTTCCGGAACTCCTCGACCATGGTATTATCGACATGACCACGCAGGAGCACCTTGGAGCCAGGGCTGACCTGCAGCAATTGCTTGATGACTTCGAGATTCCTTTGGTTATCCGGGAGGTTGATCCGCAAGGTGAAGGTGTTGGGCTCAAACAGAAAGCGAATATCTTTGCTGAGCAAGGGATTGCCCGGCAACGCGGTGCCTTGCGAACGGATCGGGGCAATGGCCACTTTTTGGCCTTTGAACAAACCGGATTGTTCAATGGACTTCAGGGGTGTTAGTTCCAGGAATTCCCTGCCATCCGCCGGATTCTTTATGAGATCCTTCCCGTAAGCCTTCAGCGCCGCTTGATAAATGCCGGAATAATTCCCCGCAGCCTCGATCGAACCGGAAAAAAAAGCCAGATTTTCGGGCAGGTTGGATAAATGGACCATGGCCAATTCGGCTTTGGTTTTTTCCCGATCCCAACCGAAGGCCTTGGCGATAATATCCAGGCCGGAATTCTGGCCATCCCGCACCTGGCGATTGCCCTCCAGCAAACCGGCCACCAGAACGGTGACTTTTTCAGGATGCTGCCGGGCAAAACCTTTGTTAAAGGCCAGTATATCCGCGATGATCAGCAGGTTGAGGCTGTCCGCCAGGATATAAGCCTGGCCTTTGCTCTGCGCGGCAATTTCAACGGTTTTCGGGGCCCAAGACACGCAACCGGCCAGCAGGCTGCTTCCGTCCTGGAGATCCTGGAGGAAAAGATCACCCGCCCCGAAGGCATCCTGGCAATAGACCAGATTCAACTTGTCGGGGTTTGGGCGAGCTTTCAGGCTGGGAAGCATTTGAATGCCCAAGCCCGCTTCCCGCGCCAGGAAGCGCACGAAAAAATCCGCCTCCGTGAACTGGGCGGCCGCGAGCACCCGGCCCTTTAAATGATTAATGCGTTTGATTTCCCGCCGCACCACCACGCCATCAGCGCCGCGCGAGAACGAGATTTGGGCTGGCACCACGGCCTCGAATTGGCGCCCGAAAATGGGCAGGACATCCACGGTGGTAGCCAGCGCGGCGATTTTTCCGGAGTTCAAAGCGGGCCGGCTTTCCATTTCACTGAGGGTGATCTTTACCTTAAAACCACCTTTTCTGAAAAACCCGGAATTCTCCGTGGGTTCCAAACCGCCATTGGCTACGATCAGGCCCGCATACCCGGCATATTCACTCAGCTCGATTTCAACAATATTGTCTTTGGGCTGATAAATCCCCGCCGGGGGCAAAGAGGGGACTTCGGTTTTTGCCTCCGTGAGCAGCGGGGAGCTCGCCGCCGCGCCAGAGGGATTAAAAGGGAGGGCGGTGGCATTTGTCTCGGGAGCCGCTTCCGCCGGACCGGTGGCAGCGGTCTCCACCAAGTCCTGGGCGAGGTCGGTTTGGGTGACCGATTGGTCCCACCATTTCCACACGCCAAAACCGGACAAGGCAGATAGGCAGACTATTAACGTCAATTTGCCGCGCACATTCATACTCAGAGACTTTCTTTATGGTTCCTTCATTACCGCCCCCCCATTGGATAATAACCCGGCGGGGATGGGTTAGAAAGGCAAATACGCCAACGGCGCCCTCACAATGGCGCCTGGCCATTACCCGATCGGGAACCATCGGGCCGGGCATCGGGCATTTGCCCGGCCGCGGTTTTGGCCGGCTGAGGACGGGCAGTCTCCAGGCGATAGCTCTGTCTTTGGAATGGATAATTGGGCAACTGAACCCGTCTCCAAGGTGATCCGCCATGGATTTGCCGCCAATCGAGATCGGCGCCCCGGGCATATAATTGGCCCAAAGTATCCCAAATGGTTTCCCAATCACTGCGGCCGGCCAACCGCTGCGGCCGCATGTTGAACAGCGAGTTTTTCGGCCCCAGGGTATGCAGCCAAAGCAGGTCTGACCCCGGCAAGGACTGCAGGCCCAAACTCGAGAGGATGGAGGTGGAGCCCGTTTCCAAAGCGATCTGGCAACCGGAATCGCGCAAGGTTTCCAGGCAGGCGCGGAAATTGACCGTCTGGCGCAACTGGCTGCACCAATAATCGGGCCGGGTGATTTCCGGGCCGGCCAAACGTCCGGTCAGGTTCGAGATCAAGGGAATCCTGGGCGGGGAAAAGGAAATGCGAGCCGCCGCGGCACGATACTCGTCCAGGATGGAATCCATCAACGGCGAATGGATGGCATGGGAAATCCGCAACGCCAGGGAAGGGATGTCCCGGTTTTTGAAGTGCTCCAGGATTTGCTTCACAGCGGCAGTCTGGCCGGAGATCACCACGTTTTCCGGGGCGTTGATGGCGGCGATCGAAACCTGCCCCCCCAATTCCCGGATGGCGGCCGCGACCCTCTCGGGCGAGGCCACAATCGCCCCCATCATGCCAGGCTGGGTCGCCCGCTGAATGAGCCGGCCGCGCAAGGCCACCAATCCGAGCGCATCCTCCAAGGCGATCACCCCGGCAAAACAAGCCGCGGCAACCTCGCCGATGCTATGCCCCAGGACAGCCGCGGGCACGGCCCCCCAGGATTCCCACATCTTGGCGAGCGCGTACCCGAAAGCGAAAATCACCGGCTGGGTGTGAAGCGTCTGGTGCAGCTGATCGTCGGGAGCGGCCTGATTATAAATCAGATCGAGCAAGCTGAACTCCATCTGCGGCTTGAGGATTTGATCACACTGCCGGAGAACCGTTTGGAACACTGGCTGGCTTTCCCACAGATCCCTTCCCATTTGGCGGTATTGGGATCCCTGGCCGGTAAATAAAAACGCCAGGCGCGGCGGCCAAGTCCGCCCGGGCACGCTTGACCATACTCCGGGGCTCGCCTGCCCGGCGGCCCATTGATTCAATTTTCCGCGCAATTCATCCCTGGTTTTTCCCATAACCGCGAGGCGGCTCTCCAAGCCGGCCCGGCTGAGGGCGGAAGAAAAGCAGAGGTCACCCAAACCAGGCCCATCGGCCTGGGAGGTTCGCTCCAAAAAGGCGGCGTAATCCAAGGCCATGGCCCGCAGGGCAGCCGGGCCGCGGGCCGAAAGGACCAGCAAATTCGGCGCCTGAATGGGTGCCGTAAGGGGACGGGGCGGGGACGGCGGAGCCTCCCGGAGAATGATATGGGCATTGGTGCCGCTGATTCCAAAAGCGCTTACCGCCGCGGTGCGCGCGGAATCAACGGCGGGCCAATCAGCCAGGCTGGCGGGGATTTTTATGGCCACCTCCGGCCAGGGGAGGCTGGGATTGGGGCGATGCCAATGGAGCTGGGGGCAAATCGCCCGGTGGCCCAGCTGCAGGATGGTTTTGATCAATCCCGCACTGCCGGCAGCGGCCTCCAGGTGGCCCAGGCTGGCTTTGACGGAGCCAACCCACAAGGGATTGCGCGCCGTTCGCCCGCGGCCATAAACGCCCGCCAGGGATTGGATTTCGGCTGAATCCGCCAACCCGGTTGCGGCCCCATGGGCTTCCACGTATTGCACCTCGTGAGCGGACAGCGCGGCCTGCCGGAGCGCCTCGAGGAAGAGGTTTTGCTGAATCCGCTGACTGGGGGCGGCAAATTTTTCGCCGCTGCCATTCTGGTTGACCGCGCTGCCCAGGATCAATGCCAGCACAGGGTTTCCGTCCCGCAGCGCGTCGGCGTAATTTTGAAGGACCAGGAGTCCGCATCCTTCACCCCGCACCGGGCCATCCGCCGCGGCATCGAACACCTGGCAGCAGCCCGAGGGAGAAAGGCTTTGCAGGCGGGAATAACCGATGGCGATATCCGGGGACAGGATGAGGTTTACCCCCCCGGCCAGGGCCAGCCGGGATTCACCCGAACGCAGGCTTTGGCAGGCCAGATGCACCGCCACCAGGGACGAGGAACCCGCTGTGTCCACCGCCAGGCTGGGGCCTTCCAGACCGAGCAGATGGGAGATCCGCCCCGGGCCGGCATGGGCGGCATGGGCGGTTATGGAATATGGGTCGAGCCGGCTCCAGTCCCCGGAATGGAGCAGGGCACGCGAATAATCGCCAGTGGAAAGCCCGGCGAACACCCCGGTTTTGGTTCCTTTGAGAGCCGGCACCTCAAGCCCGGCATTTTCCAGGGCCTCCCACGCCACTTCCAAGAGCAGGCGATGCTGCGGATCCATCGAAAATGCTTCTTCCGGGGTCAGGCCGAAAAAATGGGGGTCAAAACCATAAACATCACCACTGAGGAATCCCCCCCGGGTGGAACATATTTTTCCCGGAACCTCCGGATCAGGATCCAAGTAATCCGGCCAAGCCCAGCGGCCGGCGGGCAGATCCGAGATCAGGTCAGCGCCTTGAGCGAGCAGAGCCCATAGCTGTTCGGGCGAATGAGCGCCTCCCGGAAAACGGCAGGCCATGCCGATGACCGCGATCGGCTGGGTCCGCGCCAGCTCCAATTCTTCCACTTTGGCCTGCGCCGCCTTCAGCGCCAGTGGCAGCTTCGCGAAGGTTTCAGTTTGGTTTAAAAGGCTGTCAGACATACCACGCGGGGCTCCGGGAAAGGAGGTTATAATTGGCTGGTGAGTTGCAAATAGGCGGGAACATCCTGGATATTTGCCAGATTGGACTCAAACAATTGGGCCTCACCGGAATTCCCAACCAGCTTGAAGCCGGCGAATTTATAGGTGACATGCATCATCCGGTTGCGATCCGTGGGCACCAGCTCAGCCTGGAGCCGGACCTGGTTCTGCCGCGCCCGGTTCATGATGAAATTCAACAAGACAGTGCCGACTCCCCGGGAGATCACGCGGCAGGACATCAATAAGAGTTTAATCGTCCAAAGCCCCGGCTGGGTGGCGATGAGGGCGAGACCGATTTTGCCGTATGTCCCGAACCGGTCCTCCAGGGAGGCGATGAGCAGCTGGTGCGCAGCCGAGTGGCTGAAGGCTTCCAGCTCCTCATAAGAATAGGTGTATCCAGTGGAATTAAGCTGGTGGGTCCGAACGGTTAATTCCTCTGCCCGTTGCAGGTCGTTTCCGGCCGCACGCGAGATGTGGAACCGCATATTAAGGCCGGACAGGAATTCCTCCTTTACACCTTTGAATTCCTCCTCGGCGGACTGGCGCTGGATGTCAGCGCGATACATCTGGCGCCGGTTTCGGGAGTCTTCAGTGATGAACAAAGGCTGCATTTCCGGCCGCGCCGGCAAGCCAGGCGCCTCGGCCGCATCAAGGCAGAGGACTTCCGGCAGCGTTTCGCCCACCTCCGCGCGCTCAAAGGGCTGGTCGTCAACGAAAGCCAGCGTATCCAGCCCGATGCCAATGCGATCGGCAATGGCCCGCACCGAGCCGGACTTGGGATTCCAATGGATCTGCGGGAAAATGAAATAATCCGCCAGGCCGAATTCACGCAGCCGGGCCATGGCGGGTTTGAAGTTATTGCGGCTGGCTACTGAATGCAGTATCCCGCGGGCATCCAGGACTTCGATGGCTTCGCGCACCCCGGGCTTGAGCGCAACCGCTTTATCCTCCGACAAAATGCCGTCCCAAATCGTATGATCCAAATCCCACACCACACATTTGACTTTGCGCGGGGGAACGAGTCCGGCAGTCATTCCGGCAGTGGAGGCTGGTGGGCTGTTTGAAGACATTGGCGGGAAAAGGCCGGCTCTCGGCGGGCGGTCAGCTGATGTTCCGGGCGATCATCATTTGGTGGATTTGGCTGCTGCCCTCGATCACCTCCAGGACTTTGGCGTCGCGATAGTAGCGCTGGATCGGATAATCCCGGCTGAATCCGTTGGCGCCATGAATCTGCACCGCGTCGGAGGCGGCCTGAACCGCGATGCGGGAGGTGAAGTATTTGGCCACCGCTCCATCGAGAATCATCTGGGGATTGGCAGCCTGGCGCAGTCGGGCCTCCTGCCAGCACAAAGCGCGGGCCGCCTTGATATTGGTGAACATGTTCGCCAGCATTTCCTGGATCAGCGGATGTTCCTTGAGCGGCTTGCCGAACTGAACCCGCCTGGCCGCGTAAGCCAGGGAAGCATCGAGGCAGGCCTGAGCCAGACCAAGGCCGCCCCAACCGACACAGTGGCGCCCAAAATCCAGGCCGGAGCCGGCGATATGGGACAAGCCGAAACCCACCCGGCCAATCAGCCGGGACTCGGGCACGCGGCAATCCTTGAACTCCAGGCAAGCCATCTGGGCGGCCTTGAATCCGGACATCGTGGAAACCGGGGAGACGGATAAACCCGGCGTCTCCCGCTCCACCAGCAAAGCGGCAACCCGGCTGCCACACCGGGCGAAGACGAGGTAAAGGTTCGCCCGCAAACCGAAAGAGGTCCATTTTTTTGTGCCATTAAGCGTGAACCAGCCCTGATCCAATACCGCGGAGGTCTTCACACTGCCAGCATCGCTCCCCACCTCCGGTTCGGAGAGGGCAAAGGCCGCCAGGATCTCTCCGGAGGCGAGTTTAGGCAGCCATTGTTTCTGCTGAGCCTCGGTGCCCCACCGGGCCAGCACATGCGCCACCATGCCGTGCACGACCAACAGGCTGAGCAGCGAACAACTGCCGCGCCCGACTTGTTCGCAAAGCAGGCCCCCAGTGATCGCATCCATGGCCCGCCCACCATGCTCGCGGCCGATGTTCGCCCCCAAATATCCTCCGGCGCCAAGCGCCGTGATCAATTCGTCGGGCACCTGCCCGCGGTCATCAAAATCGTCGGCAAAGGGGGCCACCTGGCGGTCCACAAAGAGCCGGAATTCGTCCTGTGCGGCAAGCTGCGCGGTTTCAAGTTCCATTATAATTATTTAACCAGGTTTAGGAATCAGCGCCACCGGCGGCCAGTTTGCGCTCCACCAAAGTGCTGATCGCATTGGTGGAGTTGAAATTCTCGAGCACCAGATCGTCGTCACCAACCCGCAGCAGGAATTCCTTTTCCACAAAAAGCACCAATTGCATGGCGAATAAAGAGTTCACGAAACCCTTTTGGAAGAAATCTTCGTCATCCGCCAAATTGGGCTGTTTGGTTTTATCCCGCACGAAGGCTCTGATTTTGTCTTTGATATTGGTCTGATCCATAAGGCTGGGTTTGAGGCAGGTGATTGATTCAATAAGTGAAAAAGCCTTTTCCGCTCTTCCGCCCCAACAGCCCGGCATCCACCATCTTTTTCAGCAGCGGGCAGGGCCGGAAT
Organism: uncultured Verrucomicrobiota bacterium; assembly: GCA_964409245.1. Lineage (GTDB taxonomy): Bacteria > Verrucomicrobiota > Verrucomicrobiia > Limisphaerales > UBA1319 > CAIMWS01. The sequence continues at coordinate 24,430 of CAYPCQ010000101.1, read as the reverse complement.
TTGGGATCGTTGAAGCTATCATATAAAACTTCCAGGGAGAGCAGGATGGTGTCCAGGCCGATCAAATCGGCGGTCTCCAGCGGACCCATGGGGTGCCCGAAACAGGATTTGAAAATCTGGTCCACGTCCCCGGCGCTGGCCACGTGTTCATGCAGCAAAAAGATCGCCTCGTTGACGGTGAGCATCAAAACCCGATTGGAAACGAACCCGGGCGAATCGTTCACCACCACCCCGGTTTTCCCCATTTGCTGCAAAAGCGCCCGGGTGGTTTCCAAGGTTGCCTCGCTGGTATGAAAGCCACGGATCACCTCCACCACTTTCTTTTGCGGCACCGGGTTCATGAAATGGATGCCAATCACCTGCGCCGGGCGCCGTGTGGCCGAAGCAATGCGGGTGATCGGGATGGCGGACGTGTTGGCCGCGAAAACACAGGCGGGGGCACAAACGGACTCCAGGACCGAATAGACCTCGCGCTTAATGGCCCAATTCTCCGGGACATTCTCGATCACGAAAACCGCTTCCGACAACGCGGAGTAATCCGTTCCCATTTTGATGCGCGCCAGAATCTCGGACGGTTTGCCAGCGCTTCCTGAATTTGCGAAAAACCTTTGGAACCGCAAGGCCTGGGTGATGTTCTCCCGGGCTTTGCGCAGGGCCTCCTCATGCCGGTCAATCAGCACCACGAGATGCCCAGTCCGGGCCAGATCCTCGGCCACGCCGGCGCCCATCACTCCGGCCCCCACCACCCCTATGACTTGCTCGCTCATAAACTTTATATTTCCGCGGATATAACCTATTTCAGGTGCAGCCGTGCGCAACCTCTTTCATTCAGCCGGCCAACGGCTGGCCCCCGGCAGCGGAACCCGAAAGCCTTCCGTATTCAAATTTGACCACCCGGTCCGCAACCTTCCAGAACGAATCATCGTGGGTCACCGCGATCACCGTTTTGCCCGCTTGCTTCAGATCGGCCAGGATCACTTCGTAGAAAAATTTCCGGAAGTGATGGTCCTGATCGGCAGCCCATTCATCAAACACACAGATTGGCTTGTCCTCGACCAGGGCGGCAATCAGCGCCAGGCGTTTGCGCTGGCCAGTGGACAAGTTGAGGGTTGAAAACCGCCCCTCCTTGAACTCCACCTTCTCCTCGAGTTTCATCAGGCGGATCAGGCTGTTCACCTTCCCGGCATCCACCCCCTCGCACCCATATAGGCGATCGAAGAGATGAAAATCGTTGAAGATCACCGAGAAAAGATTCCGGTAGTAATAAAGATTATCCGGGACAATGGTTTTGCCATCGATCGCCAGCAGCCCGGAATCCGCGCGATAAAGCCCGGCGAGCAACTTCAGGAAGGTCGATTTCCCACTGCCATTGCCACCCGTGATGAAAAGCAAAGCGCCGCGGGGAATCGACAAATCAACCGGCCCGATCGAGAATCCACTTTCCTCCGCCTGGTATGGGTAGGAAAAGGTCAGGTTGCGGAATTCGATCTCCCGGAACGCGTTGAACTCCGCCTGAACGGATGGATTGGGCGGGGGAGTTTGCTCGATTCCCTGGTCCAGTTGGTGTTCGAGGGATTCGATATCCAGCAACGCCGCGTTGGTTTGAGCGAAGACCGGGATGGTCTGCACCATGGCCAGGAAAGTCCCCACCAGGAACAGGACCACCGCCGTGATCTCCATCACTTGCAACCCAAACGTCGGGAAATAACGCGGCATGATAAAAACCGTGAACAGCAGGATCAGGTAAACACCGATCTGCAGGTAGAAACCGGAGATGATGTTCCGGCGCCCCGCCTGCAGGCCCAATTCCCGGGTCTCCTCAATGGTCCGGATATAGGCGTCGAACAAGGCCTGGCTCCTGGCATCATTGGTTTTGGTTTCCTTGAAGCCGTCCATCAAATGCGTGATGAAGGTGGCCTGCCGGGCTTCCTGGTTGCTCAGGCCTTCAAAACGGTTCCGCTGCGACTTGTCCCGGCGGTAACGAACGTAGCCAAGCGCCGCAACACCCGTCATGACCACGGCAAAAGCTGCCAGGGAAATCCAGGCCAGGTAAAGCGAGCAGGCCAGCATCATGAGGCTGGTTTGGGAGGCGGCCACGAGAATGTCCGTGGAATTGAGGACTTGCCCGACGTTTCTGGACAATTTGACGATCACTTCATTTTGCCGCAAAGCCTCAATCGTCATCAGTTCCGACCGGCGGATCTTGTCGAAAATGCGGATGCGCAACTTGCCGACGGCGGATTCCATGAGCACGCGCCCCCGCGTGGCGGCATTGACGCTGGTGAAGGCGAGCAGACCCAGCGCCACCAGAAACATCAGAAAATCACGGGCCGCGGTGGTGGAGTTGTTGGCAGCGGCCGCACCGGCGTTGATCAGGGCCACCAAAGCGCTGTTGGAAATGCCTGCCACGCACGACATGAACACAATCACCCGCAGCGTTTTAGAGGATTCGCGGCTGACAAATTTGAAAAATTCCATGCGGCTCGCTTTAGTTCACTTCGTGTTCCCGTGCGCGACCAAGGATTGCTCGCCGCAACAATTAAATCTAATGGGCGGGATGGCTCAAGCAAAAACGGGTTCCGCTTCAAAAAAGTTTTCAACGGCCTAAATCCCGCTGACTTTCAAACACATACCATTCGCAATAAATGAGATACACAAGAAAACCCCCTGGGGAAACCCGTTTTTCCGGGAGGCTCCCCAAAGTATTTGTTTGCAGGTGGAAAACATGGGTGGTAGGAATCACTTGTAAAGCAGCAGAAGGCTTGTGACGAGAGAGAACCGCGTAGCATGACATATTTCACCCGCGCATTATTATTAGGATTATCCCTCTTCCTGACGGAACGCTGCGCTTGGGGGGAAGGCCGGGCGTCGAATTCCGGCGAGATTGAGTCCACTTTTGTTGTATTGGGAGACAATCAATTAGGCAAGGAACTGGTGGCGCCGGGGGATGCCAGCACGGTCAACAAAGCTCAGTTCCGGCAGAATTTAAAAGATATTGCCGCGCTGAAGCCAAAACCTTCCTTCATATTCCTGACAGGCGACCTGGTCGATCATGGAGATCAGGAAAAGGGCCATACCATCGCCGACCGGTTGGAGGCCTGGACCAAACTATATCGCAAAACCTGCTCCGAATTTGCCCTTAAAGCCCCGTTGATTCCCACCCTCGGAAACCATGAGATGATGAAAGTGGTTTTTGAGGATGGCAAACCCGCGGAGGATTTCAATCCCGACTCCTATCCCGCCTGGCTGAAATGGATCGAGCGGAGCGGATTCGGCCAATTTGGCGGCAACGGCCCCTCAGCAACCGCAGCCAAAGACGACCATCTCACCGGGGATAACAGCCGATTCACGTATTCGTTTGATGATGCCCATGGCAATCATTTCATCATCATCAACACGTTCACTTTGAATGATTCCCCCAAACCCCTGCGCGGCTGGGTGCCGTATCATTGGATCGCCGAGGACGCCCGGAAGGCAGAAGCGAATCGGAAGGTGAAGCATATTTTCGCCTTCGGGCATTTGCCCATCCGGATCAATGGATTCCCCTTCGATCCGAAAGGTGAAAACAGCATCCTCAACTCCGACACCCATCCACTGGCTTCGCAACTCCAGGAGACCCTCGGCAGCTTGACCAAGTTCCGGGGCTATTTCTGCGGGCACCTTCATCTGTGGGACTGCAGCCCGCTCCCGGATGGGAAAAGCCTTTGGCAGATCATCGCCGGCAATGCCGGCTCCAAGCCGATCAAGCTGAGCACGGACACCTGGAAAGCCCCATTTTACTTTGGCTTCACCGTGGTGCGAATCCATAAAGATGGCGGGATCGGGGTGGTGAGCTACAACCGCCCGGTGCCCGATCCTTACTATTCAACCGCGCCGCAGCCCCCCGCCACGCCCCAACCTGAAATCCTCCTGCCACGAACCAAGGAGGATTCTGGAATGAAAAAAAACCAGACGGCTCCAGCAACCAGATCCAAACCGAACTAATCAAACCACCAAAACCATCCAAAGAATACGCAGATTATGAGCACAACCGAAGCAACCATCATTGTGGATATCCCATCTCAAGCCACGACCGATAACCTGCAGGCCGCCGAAGCGCTGGTTCGGAAAAACGTTTACATCTCTGCGGGCGTTGGAGTTCTGCCGATTCCGCTGCTGGACCTGGCGGCCGTGACCGGCGTGCAGATGAACATGCTATATCAACTGAGCAAGCTTTACAAAGTCCAGTTCAGCAAAGAAGCCACGAAAAGCATCATCGCCGCCCTCGTCGGATGCACCGGCACGGTTTTCCTGGCGCGCCCGGCTTGGAGCTTGTTGAAATCGCTGCCGATCGTTGGCTCTACCGTGGGCGGCCTGACGCTTTCGATTCTATCGGGAGCTTCCACCTACGCGCTGGGCAAGGTATTCATCCAGCATTTTGAATCGGGCGGCACTTTCCTGACGTTCGACCCCAAGGCGGTCAGAGCGCATTACAACAAGCTGCAAGAGGAAGGGCGGAAAATCGCCGAGGAAGCGATGGGCAAAAAATCGGAATAGGCGCGTTGTCGAGCAGGAAGGACGGTATCGTCTGGCCATATCCCAACAGATTGTGGCCAAGGTGGGTGATGTGCCTGGCAGGCCACGGTCAAGCCATGAGAAATCGCCTGTTTTTACTATTGTGCGCGCAGCCATCCAGGGCACGGAAGACCTCCAGCTGGCGGTTGCGCCAATCCGCTTGGGGAAGGAGAAGTTGTGGAACGTATTAGGCAGTTTCTGCGAGAGCGCCAGGTGGAACTGATCATTGGGGGGCTGATTTTCTCCTTCCTGCTTTTGTTTTTCGGACCCGATATTTTTATCACCATCAAAGCGGGTGAGGCCGGGGTATTATACCGGCGTTTCTTTGGCGGCACCGTGCGGGACAAAGTCTTCGGGGAAGGGCTGCATGTCATCTGTCCGTGGGATAAACTCCAAGTTTACAATATCCGGGTGCAGGAAAAACAGCATAAGTTGGATGTCATGGACAAAACCGGCCTGCAATTCCACCTGGATATTTCGATCCAATATCATCCCGATTACGATGCGCTCGCCTTGTTGCACCAATTAGTGGGGCCGGACTACCTTCAAAAGGTGGTGGTTCCAAGTGTTGAAGGGGTGCTCCGAAGCACTGCGGGAACCCTTGAAACACAGGAGCTCTACGCCAACGAAAACGGCACTCTGGCTAAAATCGTCAATCAATCCCTCTCCAAAATCGGCGAAAAATTTGTCACCATCGATGATGTGATCATCCGGAACATCGAGTTTCCCGAGCCAATCCGGATGGCCATCCAGAAAAAGCGCGAGGAGGAACAACTGGCGGAAGCGTACGTTTACCGCCTCCAGCGGGAGGAAGATGAATCCAAGCGGAAGTTGTTGGAAGCCAAAGGAACCAAGGAGGCGAATGAGGTGGTGAATGCCTCGCTCAATTCCAACATCTTGAAGTGGAAGGGCATCGAAGCAACCATGTCCCTGGCAACCTCCACGAATTCAAAGGTGATCGTCATCGGGAACGGGCCGCAAGGTTTGCCGATCATTCTCGGCAGCGACAAATAAGCCCTTATTCCCGCCCCGTCCTATGCGCTGGCTCTTTCGAATCACTTTCAGCCGGGTAGCCTTGTTGGCGGGCTTGGCGCTTTTTTTCGTCTTTTCGCCCTACGACTTCCGGGACAACACTCGCAGAAAGCGGCAGAAGCTGACGCAGCAGTCTGCCACCCCGATGGAAATTGCGCTGGTCTGGCCGGCCACCAACAGCCATTTTTTCGTGGAGGGAGCCGAGCTGGCAGTGCGGGAGATCAACAACTCGGGAGGCATCACCATTGCGGATATGAATGGCAACCTGGTGAAGACGCGGATATTGATGCACGCTTTCGACGAAAGCAAATTCCGCGACATCAATACCCTCACCGCGCAGATCGTCAAAAACCTCAACCTGTCGGCGGTAATTGGCCATAGCGAGCCGGATTCCGCCATCCACGCCTCCATCACGTATCGGGACGCCTGCCTGCTCTACCTCTCCCCCTCGGTTGCGGATATCCGGCTCACTCAATATGGTTTCTGGACCACGGTGCAAACGATCCCGCAGGATCCGGTCATCAGCCGGGCCATGATCTCTTTCGCTCTCAAACAGGGATGGAAGAAAACCGCCATTCTTTACGTGCGGAACACTTACGGCCTCACCTACGACAGCCTTTTGCGGGCCGATATGGGCGAGCTTTACGCCAGGAAATTGGCGGCGAGCAATGAAGTGTCCAGGCTGGAACTGGTATTCCAGGACCATTACAGCGAAAACGAGCAAAGCTTTTACCCGTTGATCGCCTCGTTGCTGAAGCAGAAGTTCGACCTCGTCATCCTGGCCGATTCGCTGGTCGGGAGTTCCCGAGCCCGAACCTTCGCCTTGATTTACCAATTGAGGGAAATGGGGGTCACGCAGCCGATATTGGGGACTGAGGAAATCCACTCCAATATGCTCTGGCCCGCTTTGGGCCTGAAAGCCAATGATATTTTTGCCGCCAACCTATTCAATTTAAGAGCCGGCGCCACCACCAATCGCCTGGCCCGCGATTTCCGGGCGGCCTTCAAGAGCTGGTATACGAACCAGCCAACCATGCATGCGAGCATGGCGTATGAGGCGGTCATGCTGCTCGCCCAGGCCGCTGAGCGAGCCAAGTCCAAACTCCCGCTCCGGATGGCCACGATGTTTACGAGCACTGGCGAATGGGATGGTTTGCAGGGCGAAGGTGTTTACAGTTTTGACGAGGGGGGCGGCATCTGCGGGAAAAAAATCATCATGGAGCAGATGAAAGACGGGATCTATATCGTCCCGGAAGTTCCGGAAGCATACGTCATTTGCACCAACAGTGTTGGGAAAACCATCAAGCACCGACAAAACTAACATGTTACTATCCTACATTCTCTACTTTGCGGCCAGCTTTGTGATTGCGTGGCTTGGCAGCAACCGGAAGCTAGGTTTTTGGGGATACTTCTTCGCCTCCTTGCTGCTCACGCCTCTAATTGGCTCGTTGCTGGTTATCGCCTCGGACAAACGGAAGCCGACCAGTTGAGCGCAGCCACGGGAACGAGCCACAGGATATGACCAAAGACGCTATTTTTGCGGTGGTAAAGGACAACATCCTGAAAGTGTTGCCTGAGGTTTGCCCCGCTGCGATCAGCCTGGAAAAGAGCCTGGTTGAACTGGGCGCCAATTCCGTGGACCGGGTTGAGGTGGCCATGTACTCCATGGAGGCGCTGAAATTAAAAATCCCGCGCATCGAATTGCACGGAGTGCGGAATCTGGCGGGCCTGGTTGATCTCTTCCACTCGCATTTGCGCGGGGAATAATCCGGCACCATGGGCGCCCATCAGCGAGTGGCCTTGACCGGCATGGGTGTCGTTGCCAGCATTGGCCACAACCTCAGTTCCTTCGCCTCCGGGCTGCGCCATGGCGCCTGCGGGATTTCTTTCCTGCGCCACATTCCTGCCAGTGGGATATCGGTCAAAATTGGGGCGGAGATTCACGGCTTCGACTGGCGGCAAGGCTTGGAGGCGGTCCCCTCCGCTGATGCGGATTTCCTCCTGCGGTCGAAAAAAATTCTGAACCGCGCACCGGAATCAACGCGCTTAAGCGCTTGCGCGGCCGCCCAGGCGCTGGCCCAATCCGGCTTGCGCAACACGCGGCTCGCCGAAGAGCGGATCGGCCTGATCGTGGCCGGCAGCAACCTGCATCAGCGTTATATCCATGAAAACAGCGCCCGCTTCCGCCAGGAACCGGAATACATCAACCCCTCCTATGCCTTATCTTTCCTGGACACCAGCCAGGTGGGATGCCTGAGCGAGATGTTCGCTTTGCATGGCATGGGCTATACGGTGGGCGGAGCCTCGGCCAGCGGTAATGCCGCCCTTTACCACGGCTGGCAATGGATTCGGACCGGCCTTTTGGATGCCTGTGTCGTAGTCGGAGCGTCGCCCGATTTCTCCGAAGTCGAACTCCAGGCTTTTTCCATCCTGGGCGCCGCCTGCGGGGAGCCTTACCACACCCAGCCCCACCAGGCTTGCCGGCCCTTTGATCGGAATCGCGCAGGCTTTGTCCTGGGTGAAGGCAGCGGCTGCGTGGTCTTGGAGAACTTGGACCTGGCCCGCCAGCGAGGTGCGGAGCTATTGGGCGAACTCAAGGGCGGCAGCCTGTTGCTCGATGGGAATTCTCTGGCCAACCCGGTCCTCAGCGGCGAAATCAAAGCGATTCGGCTGGCCCTGGAAGAGGCGTGCGTAGAGCCGGCGGATATTGGCTACATCAATGCCCACGGTTCCTCCTCCAGCCTGGGTGACCAGGTGGAATGCGAGGCCCTGGCTGCAGTGTTTGGCGATGGTGCTGGCGGCATCCCCGTCAATTCCACCAAGTCGCTCATCGGGCACTGCATATTTGCTGCCGGAATCCTCGAATTCATTGCCTGCGCCATCCAGCTGAAGGAAGGCTTTCTGCATCCCAACCTGAATTTGGAAAATCCGCTGGATGACCGGTTCAACTTTGCGGGATCCACCGCCAGGCCGCTGCAGGCCGGCTTGGCGCTTTCCAACGGTTTTGGATTCGGCGGCTTCAATTCCAGCCTGGTTTTCGGCCAAGTTTAACCGCGCTGAGCCAGCCAGACTCGAACCTCGAGCATGAGCCTAAGATGGGCCGCCGGCGGCCGATCCGCTCAACCGCTCCCCTCCCGGGCAGTTTCCACCAACACCTGATCCAGGCGGCGCGGGGCATCCCCCGCGCGGTTGAATGGGGTCAGAATGGTGAAGGCGCGGGACGCGGAGTTCCGATCCAGGCTGCTCTTCAAAAGGGAGGCCATGGTTCCAAATGGCCCCAAATCGATATAATCAGCCACCCCCCTCCGCTCCAGCCAGGCGATGGTATCCTGAAAAGAAACCGGGCGCCGGGCAACTTCCCAAAAAAAATCCGGTGGCAGCCGCGTCATCTGCGCCACAAAAGCGGCGGAAACCAATGGCAGGCATAGCTCCTTCATCTGCAGGTTCTGGAGGAGCTCTTTGAACGGCCTCTCGAACCGCTCCAAAAGCGGCGTATGGAAGGCAACCGTGACGGGCAGGCGGTGATGCGCAACTCCCTTGTTCTTCAATTCCCGCTCGATCCGATCCATCGCGGCCGAGGCCCCGGAAAGGACAAAATGCTGGGCCGCATTGCGCGCCGCAATCCAGGACTCTGAATAGAGGGGATTCTGCGGATCCCAAATCTGCGGAGATTCCAGCACGGCGAGCATGCCCCCGGGCGCAGCCGGGGAGGACAACAAGCGCGCCTGCGCAATCAATGATTCGAGCGCTTCCTCGAGCGGCAAAGCCCCGCCCACAGCGGCGGCAATCACCTCGCCCAGACTGAAGCCCAGCAGGATGTCGGGCTTCATGCCCCGGCGCAGCAGTGCCTGCGCCAGGCTGTACTGGATGGAGAACAGGGCAGGATGAGTATGACGCAGCTCCGTGAAATCGGTGAACCGGTCTTTGTAAGCGGTGCGGTAAAGGATGGACAGGATGGACTCTTTCAGAACTCGTCCGGCCACCTCGTCACAACGGTTCATCACCTCCCTGAAGACCGGGTCCGCTTCGTAGAGGTCACGCCCCATATTGAAGTACTGGGAGCCTTGACCGGAAAACATCCAAACGATTTTTCTCATGGTTTTATGATCGCGTTTCCGCTGGCGCCCGCCGCCTGAATAGGGGTGGGAAGGTGGGGTTGGCCGGATTCGAAAATGATTTCGGTCCTCCTGGGCAGGGCCATGGTCAGGACACATCCACTGCGGATCCAGGCATGGAATTTGTATTGGGTGAAATTCGTGTAAAGCCCCTTCAGCTCGGCTTCATTGATCCTCGCCAGGTCATGCACCTTGAACAAAGCGAACGAACAGGTCAGACCAGTATGGAGCGTTTTGGATAGCGCCTCTTTCGCGGTCCATAAGAGCGTGGAAGCGGAAGGAATATCCAATCCGCAGCGGATCGCTTCAGCGCGCTCGCAATCCTGGATTTGGGTGGCCATGGCGGACACCTTTTCGGCGTTGATCGACTCGACATCCAGCGCCATGGGATGAACCATGGGAAAGGCTATCGCGCTGACGATCGCATCCGAATGGGTGATGCTCACCTGCCAGGGATCCCGCATGGGACAGCACACCACCGGATTCTTGAAGATGCCGGGCACGATGTTGATATCGGCAAATTCAACCCCTTCCAGGCAGGGACGGAGCGCCCTTTTTGCCGCAAACCTTCCGAGCAGGAAACTGATGCGCCGCCGTTCGGCGGGCAAGGGCGTGAAATACCGCATTTCATCCGGATGCAGGATGGCGGAGGCGAATGGCTTCAGCAGATCATAGGCCTCGACACCAAGAGAGTAAAACCAGCCCGTGAAGCAGGCTTCCGGGCGCCGGAGCTGGAATTCCTGCAGGCTGCCGGCGGAGAGTGGAAGGTCATGGTGCATGGCCGCGCAGCACGGTTCTGAATAATGAAATGGGCAGGTTCACTTTAAGGAAAGACGGTTCAATCCCCGGCTGAAAAAGAGCGGACAATTGAGTTTAACCAACCCAAAGCATCGGATTCCTCAGCGGCCATCCCCGGCCAGCGAAACAACACGTCCCAGAAGGAATCCTTTTCCTTCCAATATTTGGCAATCACCTCGACCGGGTAAGCGGCAAGGATTTGCGAATGATAGACGATCAAGCTGACGATACCCAGCTTGAAATCGTCCAGCAATTGCGCTGCCGGGTAATCACGCACCCCATGCTCCTGGAGCAAGGCGTGATACAAGGCGATCAGATGGCCCTGGCATTGCTCGCGCTGGCCGGGCAGCAGGCCGCTCACCACAATGCGGGCCAGGTCGCTGGCCCCGAAATTGACTGAGACATTCTGCCAGTCAATGATCCAGGGCAAGCCGGCGCCTTGGCTGGGAAAAAGCAACTGTCCGCGGTGGAACGACCCATGGCACATCGTCATAGGCCGGCTTCTGGAGTAAGCGGCCAAGGCCGGGGCATGCCTCAGCCAAAGCTCCAATATGGCAAAGCCGGTTTCACCAAAGAGCGGGCGATAACCGCCCTCCCTGATGCGGGAAAACGCCTGGCCGGCCTTTTCCATGCGCTTCTCCAAGGCGGGCAAGCCATGCTCACTCTCAATGAACGCCAGGGACGGCTCCCGCCCCCACCACCTGGCGTGGAAGGGAGCCAGACAGCGCACAGCCTTCTCGACATCCGTGGGATCACCATCATACACCTCCCGGCTCCGGCTGTTTTCCATGTATTCCAGGAGCAGAACACAGGTGTTGGAAGGCTCGTCAAAAACGGTGGCATAACAGGCGGGAGTCGGAATGCCCGGGTCCGCGCCATAATGCTCATAGAAAGCGATTTCCCTCTGATACAAGCGGTGCTCCCGCGCGGTTTGCCGGACGGCCTCACTCTCGGAGGAGAACTTGGCGAGCACCTGGCGGGGGAGGGAGGGATCGGCCCGATCATAGGCCAGAGTCAGGACGCACACGACGGAGGTGCCGCCCCGGCCAGAGGCGGGCGCGGAATCAAAACCGACAATGCGGCGGGCTCCCAGCAACCCCCTGGCTTCAAACACCTGGTTGAGCCACTCGACCGTGATTTCGGAAAGCCGGACGGGAAACGACATAGGCATTCGCAGGGCTAGGGCGCTTCCCCAAACAGGTTGTTGATGTTGTCCCGAACCACCTCCTGGTGGAACGTCCTGGCGTGCATGGCCAATTCATCCTGGACTGTGAGCGGAAGCTGTTTCCTCAAAGCGGTGGCCAGCAGATCTTTCAAGGCCATCAGCGACACCCGCGGTTTTTGGGCGAGCGAGCGGGCCAGCTCCAGCGCATGTGGCCAGACCTCCGCGCGCGGCAAAACCGGCCAGGGAACCCCCCTTTGTTTCAATTCCTCGCCGCGATAGTTCCGCGCCAGAAAAAGCATTTCACTCCCCAGTGCCACCCCCAGTTTCAGGGGCACAATGCAGGTCGCCCCCATGCCCGGGGTAAAGCCAAAGTTCATGAAGTTGGTGGCGTAAACGCTCTCGCGGCTCAGGACGATCAGATCGGCGAACAACCCCATCACCAAGCCCCCGCCGATGCCGTGCCCCTGCATGGCGGCGATGACCGGGATGGGGCAATCCAGCGCCAGGCGGTAAAGATTGGTGTCGGCGAAGCTGGTTTTACCCTCGTGAAGGTTGAGCAATCCCTGGCGGGTTCCGCCGGTGGCAAAATAGGTGTCATACCCGGTGAGGATGACGGCCTTGCCATCGGGATTGGACGCAATGGCATCAAAAGCCTGGAGCAGGCCGCCGGCCAGGGCATCGGAGAAGGCGTTGCCGTGGCCCCGGTCCTGCATCCGCACACAGAGGATGCCCGGCTCGACCACCTGCAATTCCACGACGGATTCACTCATCGTTCGCCCTCCTCCCAGGGGAACAGGCCGGTTTGGACATAGCGGGAAATCAGCCTGAGATTCTGGCCATCACTGAACACCTCCCGGTTTCCCGCCAGCGCGTGCGCCCTCGCCCGCAGCAGCGAATCATCCAGCCGGCCCATATATTCCTTATAGCGGGCAATCGCAGGCTTGGAAAGGCGCCGGAGGCGGAGCAAGTGCCGGCGCAGCAAATCCTTGCTGTCCGGCTCGCAGGCATCAACCAGGCCCCATTGGCGCGCCTGATCGGCGGAAACCGGCTGGGTGGTCAGGGTCATGTAATGGGCCTTTTGCAGGCCTATCCGGCGCACGAGGAAGGGCAGCACACAGGCCGGGTAAAGGCCAAAAAGCAATTCCGAGAGGCTGAATACGGCCGCGGTTTCAGCCAGAACGATGTCACAAGCGGCAACAAAACCGATCCCGCCCGCGTTAGCCTGGCCACGCACGTGGGCCACGGAAATGAACGGGCCGCAGGCCAGCTGCAACCAGAGGTCATAGAGCGGCCCGGGATCCTGCCCGGACCTCACTCCTTCAGCCTGAACGCGGTGGATCTGCTGGAAATCCGCCCCAAAACAAAACACCTCAGGAGCCCCCTCAATGACCAGGATCGTGATCGAAGGGTCCATCGCTGCCACCACTTGGCGGCACTCCTCGATCAGCTGGTCATTGATGGTGTTCCTGGCCTCGGGGCGATGGAACCGCACGGTGCAGACTGGCGGCTGCGCCTCCACCTGGATGGTCTGGTATGCCTGGCTTAGGAAACCCATTCGTATTCGCGGTGATAATCTTTGATTTCCTTGAGGAATAAACGCCGCGAGCCAGCCACCGCGGAGCGCGCTTCCGGCATCAAACCGGCATCCAGCCGGTGGTTCCGGATCCCAAAACGGACCGCATCCGTGCCGCGCAGAATGGCCTCGTATTGTTCGAGGCTGAGCTCGTAGCGCTGGTCCAAGTGCCTGGCTATGGCCAGCTGGCGCAAACGGCGCTGGCCTTCGGCGGTGACAATGCCGCTGAAAAATTCCGAGCAGCAGCCCGATCCGTAGGAAAAACAGCCGATGCGCCTGGGCTCGGTGAAACTGCCATGGTCGATGGTGCTGGCCAGGGAAAGGGCGGTCGAGGCGCCCATGATATTCCCCACCCGCTGGCAGTAAATCATGCCCGGCGCCACCCGGCGCTCGAAATCGGCCTGGACGGCGGCCGCGGCCGCCTTGGTGTTCTTGCGCATCATCATCCGGTGCGCCCCTTTGACCATGCCTCCGAAGGGGGTGTGAAAGGCGAGGTAACTGAAAGTCGCAGCATAATCGACGTTGGACACCCGCTCCTGGTATCCCAGGAAAGCGTTCTCCAAACAATCCAAATAGGAGAGCAGGGAAAGGTCGGCATCGCCCGCGTCCCCGTCCGGGAAAGGCCGGCAGGCATCCATGACCTCATAGCCGTAGTATCCGTTGGCTCCCACATCCACCTCGAACACATAAGGGCACTCACTGACCAGCATGGCCACCGCCCCGGAGCCCCCGCTCGGTTCCGTGAACGCCCAATCCCCCTTCAGGTTGGATTGCTCGTCCTCGGAGAGTATCAACCGCGAAAGGTCGGTTGCCACCACCAGCGCCTTGGCCCCAGGCGAGGTTTGCGAGAGGACGAACTGCACCGCCATTTGGAGTCCGGCCACGCCCGAATAGCAGGCATTCTTCAATTCAAACAGCCGGCAGTTCCGGTGGAGCCCCAAATGATGGTGCAGATAGGTGCTCAAGGACTTGGCAAAATCAATGCCGGATTCGGTGCAAGTGACCAGCATTTCAATGCGGCCCTGCTCCGCGGGGCTCAGGCCATCGACAATCGGCGCCGCGGCATTAACCCCGTAACTGACCGCATCTTCGCACGCCAGCGCGACCGTTTTCTGCTTCATCAGCAGATTCTCAAACCGCGCCGTATCCAGACCCCGATGCCTGGCGAGCTTGGCGACATCCAGGAATGCGACGCCGCCATAAACATTCATTGCCTCTATGCCAGCAGGTATGCTCATTCAGAATTCATCAAAACCTCAACGACGGACTGGCTCGTCCGGGCGGCCAGGTTTGGCCCGCTGGAAAAAAACCGCAGCCTGCAAAAGGCGGACCTCCGCCCGGCCCCGTTACCCGGGAATTGCCTGCCACTGTGGTTATGCCTGCCACTTCGCATCGAGGAATCCATTATCAGCCTGGGGCGGTCAAACCACAACCAGATTGTTTGGCCCGGCGAAGCTGCAGTTGTGGGTGGCAGAGGTTTGCTTCTCCCCGATGGCGCCGGCCAAGCCCCCTATTCTTACTTTGGCCATTCGGCCCTGACCCGCCAGCTTGAATTGAAACAATATTGTCCATCCGCCGTAAAAGAGATCCCGCCAAGCTGTCCCTGACGGCCCGGTTGAGAAAGAAGACGACCTTTTCAATCAAAGAGATTAACGCCTGGGTGCATTTGGGGAAAGCCAAAGGGGCGGATACCCATTTGCGCCCATGGTTGCGCGGAAACCCGCCTGCGGACTCGGGCACAGGGCGAATTGGCAATCCAAGGGTGAACTTTTCTATCGTTTGACCCCTTTTCCCTTCTGTTGAACTTTGGATCGTTGTATAGCGTCAATTGATTCACCCCATTTACGCCATTTTATTCCTTCTTCTGTTTTTGTCCATAGGTCAAAATATGCCATGATACGTTCACCATCTAACGTTGAGACGTTTGTAATTCCTTTTTATTTAAGTAAGGTTTTATTGAATATCTCATCAATAATGACGCCGGGATTCTCATTTTCTCCAGCAACTCGGTCAGCCAGTTCCATAAGCCGTCTTTCGGCCTCTGGTTTTTCAGTGCAGACAAGGGCTTTGCAAACGGCGCTAAAGGAACGGATTTCCCAAGCGCTAATGGGCTTTACTTCAGAGACTTTCATTAAATAATCCATCGCCGATTGATTGTTTCTTGCCAATAAACCCATGTCACAAGTAAGCCTATTATAAAAATCAACTTCATCTCTGTCGGTGCTGTCTATATTGTACATCTCTTTCAATACATTAATAAACTCACTCACTACTTCGTCGCACCCAATCCAGCCTAAGGCAGCAGCAGCATGACCTCTAAGGGGTGTTTTTTTATCTTTATTCTGTTTAAACAACTCCAACAGATCGCGCACTCCATCGGCGTTTAATATGGGAATCGTCAATGGGGAGACTCTAAAATTCGGTTTGCTGAGATTTTGGATATACTCAGCCGGAACTTTGGATAGCAATTCCGGGTTGTTGTTCACGCTCTGGGATTCTTTTGTATCCGTTACATATTTCTTTTGAATGGCAGACTTGTTGCCCAGGCCGTTTTGATTATTACTTTCAGAGGGATTACTTTCTTTTAAGGCAATCTGCTTGCTTTCTGGAATGTGGTACTTCTACTGCCACGCATGACCAGCATGGCAAAAGATGCCAGCAGAATGAACAACACAATTGCAGCTATTATTATAATGTTCATAGAATTACTATTTATTGATTCCAAACAACCGGGTTCCACGCTTCAATAATAGAACTCTCAAAGGCGTTTACTTCCAAGCCAACTCTATCAAATAAATGCATTAATTCCGAAATATCATTGGTATCTCCTGGGTTGGCATAGCCTAATCCTGCACCCATTCCTCGATGCTCCAAACCGGCTGTATGTCCATATACGCATACAAATATTCTACCTGCCGAGTCGTTGAACATACCCCCCAGCCTGCCACGAACCGGCCATGGGGGCAAGGCTTTGCGGCAGGGTCCGGGGCCGCGCGAGCGCCGAGTCCGCCTTGGCCGGGCTTGGGCGCCGCCGGAACCAGTCGCTACCGGGCGGGCCAAAGCCGATGGCCCCGCACTCCGGCACCCCGGGGTCCGGCCAGTTTCGCCAGCCATCCACAGGGGCTTTGTCTGGCCTGTAGAAAACCGCCCTGATTTTGCCGGGAACAAGGCGCGTTTTTTGGAACCATCAACGGAGGGAACGTCCGCGGCTGTCGGTGCGGAAAGGTTGGCGTTGGCGCTTAGGTCAGCCTGTACAACGGAACCTTTCCGCCGGCCTGAAGCGCGTAGCGCAGCTTTCCCCGGCGTGGGGTTTTTGCCTGGTCTGCCGGAGGGAGGGGAATGGCCACGAAAGAGCGCCAAGGGCACAAAAATGGACAGGGGTGGCCGGGTTATCCCACCTATTCAGGGCTGGGGTGTGGGTTCGCCCTGAAGGGGCAAAACCTTGTAGCCCAGGGCCAATGCGTCAGATCCGCCTCGTTACCTCGGCGGCTACCAGCACCAGGTTTGCGCATGCAACGGAAGGGTTCGACCATCCAACGCGGGTAGCCGCCGATGCGGACCTGAACCAACCAATCGTGTGTCTAAGTGATTCGCAAACCTGCCCGCACCGCCCGCCGTGGATTCCCTCGCCCCGCTGGCGGGGAGATGGCCAGGGTGAGGGGGCGTCCTATCACCCTCGGCGAACCGCCACCCGGCAGACCTCGAACCGCTGGTTCTCGCTGGAGGATTTAGATGGGCTGGAGGCCAATTGAATGACCCGCGGCAAGGTCCGCCGTGAAAGGAGCCGCAGCCCAGGCGCAGTAGCTATGACTGGCTGGGAGCGGGGGGGGGCGGGGGGCGGTTTTCGCGGAGGATGGCTTCCAGCCGCTCCAGGAGCGGGAATTGGGCGGCTTTGAGCAGGCGGCGCGCCTCGTTCAGCCCATAGAAACCGGCCCGATCCACCTCCGGGAAGCTGCGGAAATGGCCGGAGCCGGGGGGGAACTCCAATTGGAAGAGGTTGCTGCGGATGGGCTGGGAGCTGTCCCAATCGCCCTCGAAAGCCCAGGCGTACACCCGTTTGCCGCTTTTCTGGCGGATGGATCCCAGCTCGATGAACGGCTCCCTGGGCTCGAGGCTGACTTCCTCCTTGAATTCGCGGATGGCGGCCTCCAGGAGGGTCTCGCTGGGACCCACCTCGCCCTTGGGGATGCTCCAGCTATCCGCATCCCGGTGGCGGAAGAATGGGCCACCGGGATGCGCGATGAAAAACTCCAGGCGTTGATCCCGGAGGCGGTACATCACCAATCCTGCGCTGATCTTGGCGGACAGCGGCTGCCGCCGGGACGCAGCGGTTTTTGGGGATTGGGCAGCGGCCACAAGCTTACTTGAGCAAAGGCTTCAGGAAAGCGACCGACCGCTCCGCCTGCTCCACGGTGCCGCACTCCACGGAGAATACGATGTCGCGCGGGCATTTCTGGCACAGCTTGATCACCCTTTTCCAGTCGATCACGCCATCGCCACAAGCACAGCCCACGGGGGTGCCGGTGACCTTGCCGCGCTCGGCCTCGGAATGCTCGATGGAGATATCCTTGGCATGCAGATGGACGAGCCGCTTCAACACGCCCTGGAGCCAGGCATAGGGATCTTCACCCGCAAGGTAGCTGTTGCCGGTGTCGAAATTGATTCCGATCGACGGGCTTTTCACCAGCTTATGGATGCGGTCCAGGCCGGCGGGTCTTTTGCTGTATTGCTGGTGCGGCTCCAAACCGAGGAGGATGCCGCGCGGTTCGGCCACCTTGGCGGCTTCCTGGAGGGTGTAGCGCATCAGCACGTGGTCCTCCTCCTCCGTGGTCCAGGACGGTTTGGGGCCTTCGTCGGTGTTCACCACCGGGGCGCCGATCTCGGCCGCGAAACGGATGGCTTGCTTGAGGTATTCCACCCCCACTTCCGGCTTGCAGAGCGGGGTGTGGGCGGAAAGGCCGGAGAGCTTGATTTTGGCCTGGTCGCAGGCCCGCTTGATGCGCAGGGGATCATCCAGCATGGAAACGCTGTGGAAATAGCCGGCCTCGCTCAGGAGCTCGCGGCCCCAGTGAACCATCGGCTCCACGTAGGCATAACCCAGCTCGGCGGCTTTGGCCACGCCCCACTCGAATGATTTGTCCGCGTGGCGGACAAACTCCATATTTACGCCCAAATAAATCTTGCCCATATATGATGCTTCCAGGAGATGGAATTTGACGGTGCGCCGCTTATTGTTCCACGGAGCCTTTGGCGGCCCATTCGCAGCCGCGGGCGATGATCTGCGCCACGGGTCCGTAAATAATGGCCTTGCGGTCATGCCCGAAAGCCTGGTGGAAAACGCGGCCGGAGCCATATTTCAAGGTGAAGGCCAGCGGTTCCGTCTTGTTGCTCCAATCGGAATCGGCCGTGGCCAGGACTTCGATCGGGGCATCGCCTTCCAGCTTGGCATACAGCTCGTCATCGGTCACAAAATCCTGCAGGCCCTTGGTGATGGGGTTGGCCTTGTCCACCAGTTTCACGGCGAAGGTGCTCCGGGGCCCGTGGCCGGATTTGCCCATGACCCAGTAGCGGCCGCATAATTTCTTGAACTCCGGCCATTCCTTGAAGGACGCGCTGGCCAGGTGGGCGACGGCAAAGCCCCGGCCGCTTTTGACGAAATTCGCCAGGTTTTCCTTGGCGCCATCGGTGAGGGTCGGGGTTTTTGCGTTGTAGATGGCCAGGTAAACCAAATCGTAATTCTTCAAGGTGGCGGCGGATTCCAGAATGGCCGCATCCTCGCATAATTTCACCTCAAACTTGCCTGAATTCTCCAACACTTCCCGGGTCGCCTGGGAGGTTTCCCGCCAATTGTGCGATGGCATTACATCATCTCCGGTCACCAGCAGGACTTTGATTTTGGCGGGAGCTTGGGCGGCCTGCACCCAGGTTACCAGGGATAACACCGCCAGCCCGATTACGGTTGAGATTTTTTTGCGCATATTCATCAGCTTCTGTTTTGGTTTGTTTGAGTGACGAATCACTTTTAAAGATGCCGGGCGTTCCGGTCAAGAATGATTTTGAACGGATTCTGGACGGCCAGCATTCTGAATTCGTAAATAGCTGATGATGAGACGGTTAGCTACCTGATTGAAAAGCCAGGCAACGGATCCGGCGGGTGTGGTCCCGGTGGCTGGCTGGAGGGGGCCAGGAACGGGCCTTGAATAGGGACGCGATAGCCGCCTCCTGGCCGTCGCCGATTTCCATCAGCAGCCGCCCCGCCGGGGCCAGGTAAGCGCCGGTTTCCTCCGCCAGCCGCCGGTAGAAATCCAAACCATCCGGGCCGCCATCCAAGGCCAGCCGGGGTTCGTGGCTCCCCACTTCCGGCTGCAGTTCCGGGATTTCCGCCGAAGCGATATAAGGCGGATTGGCCACCACCAAGTCGAAGCGCAGGGGACGCGGCAGGGCTGAAAAGCCATCTCCTGCCAAGAAATGCACCTGGCCGTTTTTGCCATGGCGGGCGGCATTCCTCCCGGCCACCGCCAGGGCCTCCGGTGAGATATCCACCGCGTAAACCTGCGCCTGGGGAACCTGGCAGGCCAGGGTGATGGCCAGGCATCCGCTGCCGGTGCCCCAATCCAAGACCAAAGGCGGCTCCCCGGACCGGCTTTTCAGGAAGGTCCAGCCCAGTTCCGCCAGGATTTCAGTTTCCGGCCGCGGGATCAGGACCGCCGGGCTGACTTCAAATTCCAAACCACAAAAATCGGTGGCGCCGGCGATGTATTGCCAAGGCTCCCGCGAGAGGCGCCGTTCGCAATAGCCCCTAAACAGCTCGCTTTCAGCGGGTAACAAAATTCTTCCCGGATCCAAAACCAGTTCCAGCCGCCGCCGGTTCAACACGTGGGCCAGCAGCAATTCGGCCTCCAGGCGGGGCGATTCCAGCCCCGCCGCCCGGAAACGCCCGGTTTGGGCCAATATGGATTCCAATATGGTCACTCCCCCAGCATAAGCGGGGGAGCAGCCAAATCCATGATCTTTTGCCTCCGGGTGGCAGATTCCGGCCTTGCCGTGGGGATCTGAATGGCTGGCGCGGCTGGGATAGACCGTGGTTTTGAGGGATCTGCCAAGAATCGAACGCGAAACCGGCCGTGGCTTTCGGCTTGCGCTTACCGGCCACGGCCAGCGCCGCGTCTTGTCCCGTTGGAACCCGCGGGCACGGGGGCAGCGGTTAGGCTGGATGCCTGGCTCCGGCGCGGCAGGCCTGACCCGCCGCGCATCCCACCGAAAGGCTCCGCCTTGGGAGACGAGCCGCCCGCCCCCAACACCACCCGGAAACCGTTGTTGTTGTTACGATTGCCGGGGTTGTTGTTGTTGCGGTTCGATGCGAGCAGGTTGCCGCGGTCATTGTTGTTCCACGACGCCCCGCGCAGCACCCGGGCGGTTTGCCCGCTGCCGCCGCTTCAGCCGGGCCGCCAGTGGCCAGCGGGCATACGCCCGCCGCAGCCCCTCGCTGTTCCCTTCCCGGCTAAATTGATACCACGCAAAAATGCTCCGGCTGAGCTGCGGGATGGCTGCGGGCCGGGCCGCCAGCCGGTAGCGGCGCCGCTCAAAACGCCGCTTGGTCGCGCCCAGGATGCGCGGGCGCCGGCCGGGCCGGAAGAGAAATCCGCAGAATGGCACGCCTTCCCGGGCCGCCAGCAGCCGCGATTTCGGCTCCGCCAATTTCAAGCGCACGGCCGCCAGCTGCCGCCGGATGCCGTCGTGCAAGCCCCACAACCGCTCCTTGTCATCGCTGAACAACAGGAAATCATCCGTGTAGCGCAAATAGGCGCCATGGCGCTCCGTTTCCGTAACCCAATGGTCCAGATCATCCAGATAGAAATTCCCCCAAAGCTGGCTGGTCAGGTTGCCGATGGGCACCCCGCGCGGGCGGGCTGCGGCCGCCACCCAATCCTCGCCCGGGAACATCGGCAAGGGCTCCGCCGGGCCGGTGCGGTAGCTGGCCAGAATCCGGCGGATCAACGCCCGCACGCCCTCATCCTCCAGGCGCCGGGCCAGCTTCCCGAACAATATTTCCTGGTCCAGATTAGGGAAAAACTTCCGCACATCGCACTTGAGCACATAGCGCCACCGGCTGGCCAGCTGCCGGCAGCATTCGCGCGCCGCCGTGGTGCCCTTGCCAGCCTGGCAGGAAAAACTGCGCGCAATGAACCGCCGCTCCAGCACGGGGCGGATCACGTTGCAGAGCGCGTGGTGCACCACCCGGTCCCGGAACGGCGCGGCGGCGATCAGCCGCCGCTTGGGCTCGTGGATCTCAAAAAAATGATACGGCCCGGGCTGCCAGGCGCCCGCCAGCAGCTCCGCTCTCAGCTCCGTGATTTCCCGCTCCCGCCGCAGGCCCCAGTCCTCCACATCCGGCCGCCGGCTCTTGCCCCGCCGCGCCTGGCGGGCCGCCTGGAACAGGTTGGCCACCGAGGCCACTGCCTCCAGGGTGCTTTGCCGCCGGAGCTGGCGCGGGTTCATGGGCGTGGCGCCGCGGCGCCTGGCTGGGCGCCGCTGCGGCGCCCGGTTTGCTGCTGCCGCCAGCCGTTGGCCATGCGGCCCGCTTCATCGAGCTTCCCGCAGATGAACAGCAGCTGCGCCTGGCTGATCCACCGGCGGTCGCATACCAGCCGCCACAGCGCCTGCAATTGCTCCAGGCGCAGCATCAGCTCGCTCAGGCTCGCGATCTTCCGCGCCGCCTCGCTGGCGAATATGGCTTTCACCGTGTCCTGCAGGGCATCCAGGCACAGGTTATCCAGCCGCTGGCCAAACGTGAAACGGGCATGTTTGGGGATGTCCGCCGTCCGGTCCAGCGTCCAGCCGGCCACCTCCACTATGAGCGTGTAGATCGGCGGGCGCCTGGTGGTCGCCTGGCCCGGCTGGCTGTTACTCGGTTTTTCCAAAAATTCGCCGCCGCTTCGCGGCAGTTTTAAGTTTTTAGTGTTATAGAGTTAAGGGATAAGGGCTTAAGGGCTAAGGGCCTAGGGAGACGAGCCGCCCGCCCCCAACACCACCCGGAAACCGTCGCCGTCGTAGTAACGACTGCCGGGGCCGTAGTAGCTGCGGCACGAAGCGAGCAGGATGCCGCGGACATAGTTGCGCCACGACGCCCCGCGCAGCACCCGGTAAACTTTATCGTTATCATACCAATCCTCACACCATTCCCACACGTTGCCCCCCAAATCGTATAGCCCATGTTGGTTCGGCTGGAAACTGCCCACCGGCGCCGTTTCCGCATACCCATCGTCATAGCCCTCGATGATGGGCCGGCCAGGGTATTTTTGCCTGGCGGACTGGTCGCGATAATTACCCGCCCCTTTGGGCGGCGGCCATTGGGCGCCCCAGGGGAAGAGGTTGTCGATTTTGCCGTCCTTCTCCTTGGGGGTGCGCCCAGGCTCCTCCGGCAGCCCCACCGCCACGCTCCACTCCGCATCCGTGGGCAGCCTGAACCCCAGCCTGGCCTTGAGCTCGTCCGGCAGGGCCGCCGTCAGCCGGCGGCAAAACTCTTTCGCCTCCTCCCAGGTCACCTGCTCCACTGGGTAATCCGGCCCCTGCTTGAACTTGCTCGGGTTCTGCCCGGTCACCGCCTCATACTGCCCCTGGGTGACTTCGTATTTGCCCATGCAGACCGGCGGCGCGCCGCTGCGGCCAGGAACCATCACCAGCTCGAGCGGTTTGGCCCCGGCGGGCAGGCCCGGCAGCGGGATCACCAGGGCCTTGCCTGCCAGATCCCCGCCCCCCGCCCCGCTGGACACCCTGGCTCCGCCATGGTTGAGGATGAGGACGGTGGCCGGCTTCATCGCTTTAAAAATGGCTTTCGGCTCGAGCCTGGCCCGCCCCTTGGGCGCCGGCACGCCGTAGGGATACGGTATCTTGAGCAGCCCGCGTGCCTCCCGCAGCGGGATGGCAAAGTTGATCCGCTCGGGGATCAGGTCCGCCTTCTCCAAGAGCAGCTTCGCATCGAGCTTGGATACGATGACGCCGATGACCTCGCCGCGCTCGTTGACCAGCGGCCCGCCGCTGTTGCCGGGGTTCACATTGGCGTCGATCTGGAGCATCTCGATCTTGTTGTCCCGCCGCGCGTTGAGCTTGCCCTCGGAGGCCGAGGCGCTGGCCGAGCCGATGAGATCCGAGAGCGGGAACCCTATGGCAATGACGTTTTCCAGCACCTCCAGCTGGTCCGAGTTGCCCAGCGGGGCGGCGGCGAGGCCCCTGGCCTCGATCTTGAGCAGGGCCAGGTCTTTGTAGCTGTCGGCCTCCACCACCCTGGCGGGATGGATGGCGCCATCGTGCAGCACCACCTCCAGCCGGGCCGCCCCCTCCACCACGTGGTTGTTCGAGAGGATGTAGCCGTCCGGGTGGACGATGAAGCCCGACCCGGTGCTATCCGCCCCGGCGGCGGCGGCGGCGAGGCCGCCCACGCCCAGGGCCGTGAACGCCGCGCGGAGGCTGGCGGGCACCCGGGCATCAGCGGCGGCAAACACCGTTGGGCGGCCCTGGCTGGCGGCCAGGCAGAACAGCAGGAGCGGCAGCATTCTCATAATTGGTTGGAATATCCTAGCCAGCCCCCACCCTTTGGCGAGGGAAATCTGCGAGGGATTGAACCTCCGCCAGATCGGTCTGCTGTTTAAGATGGTGATTGCCGGGCGGCCCGAGAGTGGCTTGGCGCCCCGGGCGTTCCTCCCCGCCCTGGCCATCTCCCCGGGAGGCGAGGGGGAATCCGCCTTGGGAGTGAAAGTCCATCGCGGAGGCAGAGCGCCAAGTCCCCAGCCTTGCCATTGGGGCAGGCGGCCGCTCCGCCTCGTTACCTCGGCGTCTGCCAGATTCCTGCAATGCCGCCCGTTCAAAGGCTGGTTTCCTCAACTTCAGGCTTTCATTCCGGCAGTTGATGCGTATGCTGCGCCTCATGTCACCCGGCGACCCTGTCAACCATGACCAGCTGTTCAAGGAGCTGCTGCGGCTGTTCTTCGGCGATTTCGTCGATGCCTTCCTGCCCGAGGCCGCCCAATACCTCGATAAAAAGTCGGTCCAGTTCCTCAACCAGGAGATCCTCGGCCTGCCCCAGCAGGGCGAGCGGCACGTGGTGGATCTGGTGGCCAAATGCCAGTTCCGGGGGGAATCCTCCTTCTTCCTGGTGCACCTCGAAAACCAGGCGCAGAAACAGGCGGAATTCGC